>QULU01000099.1 GCA_003481775.1 Clostridiaceae bacterium OM02-2AC | reverse complement strand
CAAGTTTAAAGGTATGCCACAACCACACACAAATTTAAAGCGCCAAATTAAGATTATCTTACGTACCTTTTTAATATTATAATATTATTAGTTTTTATTCTTATTTATAATTTCATCTACTGTATCTTTGTTTGCCCAAAAAGTTCTTTTGGTTATCAATTCACCATTAGTAAATTCAAATGTATCATTACTGTTAATAGCTTTTGGGCGTATATGAAATTTTTTATTTAAGCTTGCTTTAGGAAAATCAGATGTATTGCCAGATTCAAAAGCTTTTAATGTAATATTGAAGACTTCTCTTGCTTCATTAATATAATCTTTGAAAGAAAAATCACTCATAAACGAAACAGAAACGATCTCGGTTTTAATTGCATCTCTTTCTATAATAAATATTGGATATACTTTTTCAATTTCACTTTTAAATTTTGAGTTATCAAAATTTAATTTTTGACTATTGCTTTCTTCATAAGAATAAAGTTCAGTAAATGTGCTGTTTGGAAACGGGAATGCCTCTTTACATTTGTTTTTTACACGTGTTATAACTCTGAAATATTGAAGATTGATATTAACATTAGTTAAATAATCAACTATGGTTTTATTTACTGAATACTGTGACTTTATATGAGTTGTAAGGTATTCTTTTAAATCTTCGCAATTTATTTTTTCTTTTGATTCAGAAATATTTGTATTATATATTTCTAAAAATTTAGAATATAAATTGTCACTTTTAAAGTCAGTTAGAGAAAGTGGCTGTTTAATCTGCATGAAAATTTTAAGAAATTCACTATATTGAATGTCAAAGATAGCTTCATCTATATCATAAATTTGTGGATATTTATTAGCCTTTCTAACAAGGTAACTGCCAAAATAGTTCTTACCAAAACTATTTAATATTGAATAGTTATCATTATCAGAATTTAGTAAATCTCTTTTTTTCTTACTTTCTTTCCACAAATCATCCAGGTCAATCAATAACTTTAATGAATTTAGATAATGATTTTCATCTTTTTGAATTATTTTTAATGCCTTTGTCAAAATATCCTCTAATTCAGATTTACGTAAATTTTTACTAGTACCAGGGTGATCTACAATAATTAAATGTTTTTTTGCGAAATCAATTACATTTAAGCCATCTACATTAGTTTTCCCATCACCTTCTCTTAATATTTCTATATGCTTTTTCTTTAATATTAAATTTATATCATATACAGTTTCAGAATCAGCAAGAATATGTTCGTTTAATACAGGAACCTGTTTATTCAATCCGTATGTAATAGGTTTTACAAAATCTTCACTACCTGATATGAAGATGGTTTTTACAAATATATCTTTAAGTATATCGTCCAAATTGATCGAATTAACAAATTCTTTTAAATTTTCAGATAGATTTGAAGATGAATCTGATAATTTATGTTTTGTATTCTCTAATTCTCTGAAAAAATTTGTAAGAGTTTGTGCACCATTGATAACACTGACTTTGCTTGGATTTAAAACAATGGATGCTCCACTTCTATCTAATTTCTCATCATTAAAAGAATAAATAGTGATACCGTTATGACAAAACCAAAAATACTTTGGATCAGAGTATTTTTCAATATCAGTGATTTCTAGATTTTGTTTAATGGTATCTATGTCACAGCTGTTTAATGTATCTTTGCTATTATCTAATTGCATTTTGATAAAGGCTTTTATATAGTCATTAAAACTTTTGATTATGTTATCTATAGTTATACTTTTTCTTAATCCTTTTCTTACATTTTTTTTGAATAATTCATCTCCCGTTATGTTATAGAGTTTCTTTAACTCATAAAGAGACAAATTATATATATATCCTTCTAATGTTTCAGTTTTACCATCAGTATGTACAATATGTTCATTAAAATTTTCTGGATTTTTAATAGATAACATTATTTTATCTTCCATGTCAGTATAAATAGTAGATTTATATCTGAAAAAGTCTGTAAGCTGTTTTTTATCTAATCCATTTAAATTTTCTCTGCATGTAAAATATTGTTGCATTTCATCATCCCAGTTTTTGAAAACAAGAATAGGGATTGCATTAGCATCGTCTTTAGATATTATAGAAGCATATTCATTATAGTTAAAGCTTATATCATTTCGACTACAATCATAAATTAGATATTTCTCTTCATCTCCTGATTGTATATTTATCCCTTCTATAGAATAAAAATTTTTTCCATTATAATTTTTTTTATATACAGTGGTATTGCTGTCTAATTTTCTTTCAGTAATAATCCTGTTAATAATTTTCTTCAACTCATCCATTTCAATTCCTCCTACGGCACATCATCATATCATTTTGGCATAAAATTCAAATGTTTCTAATATTAGAGCTTGCAGTTCCAAGTACTCAATATTAATCGTTTCACTTACTTTATCTGAAAGCCTTATTTCAGGATATTGGTTATATAGAAACATAAGCAAATCTTCTTTTTCTTTTCTTAAATATCGAAGTATATCAGCTTTATCTATTTGGGGGATCATATTAATTTCATAACTTATTCTTTTGAAGCAAGATTGTATTTCTGAACGAATTGATAATTTTTCACGTGTATACTCATCCTCTTTGAATTTTTGTTTAATAACATCTCCAATTTTGTCTTTTTCAGGAAATAATTTTGCTATATTTCATTTAAATTATATATGTCTTTTTGACTATCTTTTTATATCTTCTTAAAT
>QULU01000098.1 GCA_003481775.1 Clostridiaceae bacterium OM02-2AC | reverse complement strand
CCTCACTGAAAAAGGCGACCTTCTATAAATATGTGAAGGTGCTGCAGGACGCAGATTGCTAGATACATACGACAGGAAATGAGCAGGTGCTGTTTGCTTCCTGTTTTTATATGGCAGCGGATATGGTTTTTTGACGATAAAACAAATTGCATACGATAGGTACTTCGCCTTTTTTATTTTTGATGGATGTGATAAAATAAGGCAGGAAAGTGGTGAGAATATGCTGATATCAGTAGAGCATCTGAGCAAGCGCCAGAATATAAAAGAAATTGTCAACGATGTAAGCTTTGCAATCGAGGACCGTGATAAAATTGCATTGATTGGAGTAAACGGAACAGGGAAAACAACCCTGCTGCGTATTTTAGCAGGTCTGGAAACCTATGAAGAAGGAACAATTACCAAGAAAAGCGGACTGCGCGTATCCTATCTGCCACAGGATCCTGTCTTTGATGAAGACGATACCATTCTTCATCAGATTCTGTCGATGGATAAGGAAATACAGGAATTTGAAGCAAAATCAATACTTGGAAAGCTGGGGGTTTCAGACAGCTCTTTGAACATTTCACATCTAAGCGGAGGACAGAGAAAGCGGGTTGCTCTTGCAAGAGCATTGCTGAAGCCCTGCGATCTGCTGATTCTGGATGAGCCGACCAATCATCTGGATAATGAAATGATCGAATGGCTGGAAACCTATCTGATTCGCTATGCCCATGCATTGATCATGGTAACGCATGATCGTTATTTTCTTGAGCGTGTATGCAATTCCATGATGGAAATTGACCGCGGCAGTATCTATACCTATCATGCAAATTACTCTACCTATCTGCAGGAAAAGGCAGAGCGTGAAAGCATACAGGCCGCACAGGAGAAGAAACGTCAGAACATTCTTCGTAAGGAGCTGGCATGGATGCGTGCCGGCGTGCAGGCAAGAGGAACGAAAAGCAGAGAACGCATGGAACGGTTTCACAAGCTGAATGACATGGAGTCTGTAAAAGAACAGGGACAGGTCGTACTGGATACTATGACATCACGGCTCGGCAAAAAAACGATTGAAATCAATGATATTTCAAAAGCTTACGGAAATCATGTACTCTTTCAGAATCTGAGCTATACGCTGACGAGAAATGATCGAATCGGAATCCTTGGACCAAATGGCTGCGGAAAGAGTACGTTGCTTCATATACTGGCTAAGGATATGGAACCGGATCATGGCAGCGTTGTGTTTGGTGAAACGGTGAAGCTTGCATATTTTCGTCAGGGCTGTGAGGAAATGGATATGTCACAGAAGGTGATTGAATATATTCGTGACAGTGGAAATGAAATCCGAACATTGGAGGGAACCTATAGTGCATCCCAGATGCTGGAGCGATTTCTGTTTGACTCCAGAATGCAGCATACACCCATCGGTAGACTATCCGGTGGAGAGCGCCGTCGGCTGTATCTGTTAAAAATTCTGATGCAGGCACCGAATATCCTGTTCCTGGATGAGCCGACCAATGATTTGGATATCCAGACATTGCAGATTCTTGAGGACTATCTGGATAATTTCAACGGGGCTGTGAT
The DNA here is from genome assembly GCA_003481775.1 of Clostridiaceae bacterium OM02-2AC. Lineage (GTDB taxonomy): Bacteria > Bacillota_I > Bacilli_A > Erysipelotrichales > Erysipelotrichaceae > Clostridium_AQ. The sequence continues at coordinate 1,360 of QULU01000098.1, read as the reverse complement.
CGTTGTTTCTCATGACCGTTATTTCCTGGATCGTATTTGTGATAAAATGTTTGTATTCAGCAACGGTGGTATACAGCAGTTTATCGGCGGCTACAGTGCCTATATGGAGTTGGGAACGGCAGCTAAAGAGAAACGGGAAAAGAAAAAGGTGGAGCGTATACAGCAGCTCCCGCGTATGAGCAGTAAGGAAAAGCAGGAGCTGGAGCATATGGAGGAGGATATTGCGGTACTTCAGGAACAGCTGGATCAACTGAATACGGAAATGAATACTGCAGGTGATGACTTTAAGAAACTACAGGAGCTGGCAGATCAGCGAGATGCGCTGGAAGCGAAAATGGAAGAGAAGATGGAACGCTGGATGCTTCTGGAGGATAAAAAGCAAAAGATCGATCAGGCAAGAGGGAAGTGAAAAACCAAGTCGATAAAGCAGTGATGTGTAAGACCGGTAGTATCTGCCGGCTTTTTTTGTTTACGTAATATTGATGCACTTTTTTCATTATACACGTCTAAGAAAAAAGGGAAGCTACAGGCTTATTTCCTGTAGCTTCTTTTCATTGAATAAAAAATTTACACACGTTTCTTGACGACCAACTCTCTTTTCATGAATATTAGCTTTACACTTTGATAAAATCGGCCTGTTTTGAGGTGATATTTCGTATACAGCTGCTATGAAAAAACTGTTTTCATAAACAAAAACAGTTTGTTTGTTGCTTTGTATGTATTATTTGTTGACTGCAAGCTGATTCTTCAGTTCCTGTAAGGTATCACAGGTAAATAACAGACTGGAAACAAGGTCGAGCTGTTCCATTGTCAAAGAGCATAGCCATATTGAGCAGTCTTCATGATATTTACTTTCCATTAGTCGATTTAACAGCAATCGCTCACCTTCTTTTTGTCCCTGTTCAATTCCCTGCTTTATTCCCTGTTCAACCCCCTGTTTGATTCCCTGTTCAAGTCCTTGCTTGATTCCTTCTTCAACACCATCTTCAAAGCTATCCAAAATAGCATTTTTTTCGCGCTGTTCCTGTATCTGCGTTGCCATTGCTATCGACCAGAGGTCTTCCGCATCATGAAATTTCCTGTACTTTTCTATAACCTTCTTCACCAGCCTTTCCTCTGTTTTTAGTATACCATCTTCATCATTATTTTTAAACAGGTAGCATAATTGTTCAAAGTCATTCAGTTTCTCAAAACCTTTACGCTTGACGATTGCATTTATTTCTGGCAGATAGATGTAAATTCTCCTCATCAAGCTTCGCTTACTTTCTACTTCGCCTTCCTCATTTCTCATCTGATAGGCATCAATCAATTTCCTGGTATGTTCGGCGTAGGAATCGAGAAAGATGATTTGATAAACAGG
>QULU01000097.1 GCA_003481775.1 Clostridiaceae bacterium OM02-2AC | reverse complement strand
ACACCTCAATCATCATAAAACCCTACGTTTATTTAGAGCGTTTTTTTCACAACCCTACGTTAATTTAGAGACCCTTTTTCATTGTTGTTTACTATTCAAACTATTCATTGCAATTATATTATTAAACTTTTTTATTTAATATCTTACACATTCTCTTCCTTTTTCTGTATTATTTTATTCCTATTTTTTATATTATACAAACTATTGGTATCAAATTGGTATCACAATGTGGTATCAAAATTAAGCATTTTTTATCATAATTAAAATTGCCACAATAATATTATCAATTATAAATAATCAAGTATGCTTATAATTTCATCTATTTCTTCTTCTGACAATTGTTTATCAACATTTTCAGATTTAGTACTGTTCATAGAGGAATTATCACTAATAGATTTGTATCTCTTTTTACCATTCTTTTCATCATAAGTTAGATAATTATTTTTACATAAATTTTATATCTAATTTTCGATTATCCGCATAAACACTATACTTTCAAGTATTTTGAAGTATAGAAAAAACTCATTTTACCACGAATTTACCACGATTGAATGAGCCTTGATATGACCTATAAAATAACACCCAAAAGACATCATTACACCTAAATGGTGTCTTTTTAAAAAGCAGTCAATCCTAAGACTAACTGCTTTGTGTGTATGGATATGAAATTGTCAAACTGGGATTTACTTATATCTATTCCTATAAAAGTGTCAATATATATCCGTCTATCAGAGCAATTAGCAGATACATAATAAAGGCTCTGATAAACGCTTCTATATGCTTTTTCGGATTTTGATACAATTCCTTTTCTGGCATTTTTCTTAAACGAACACGCTTTGTATTCCGCCACCATAAAAGGTCTACAATAAATAAGTCAAAGATATTCAATCCCTGTCCTATAATACTTAAACAAAGAAAATTATGTGTGAAGCCATTTTCTTTGATAAACAACCCTAATATAAATAGTACGAACAGAAATAACAGAAAATTGGATATAAATGTAACCACTTTATTGCTTTCCTTAAATTTTCCTTGATATTCTGCAATACTCTTTATTCGATTTTGCACTTCATCTGGATAAGATGAATAGCTTTTTAAATTTTTGTTATCTGTACCTGTTCCCCAAAAACATATTAGAAAAAACGCGATACATAAAATTACGGTTTCGATTATTATAATCATTCTGTTTCACTCCAAATTCTAATTTGTCCGTTTCTTCATATCCACATTATATCATTTTCATATCTGCACCACAATAAAATTTTATGCACCGATAATCTTATTGAACAGCTCTAACAAACACCATTTCATCACTCCAATCTGAAATTTAGGTATGAAAAAAGCAGTCAATCCTAAGACTAACTGCTTTGTGTATAGAGATATGAAATTGTGAAATAGAATTTGCCTATTTCAAATCAAAAAGAGAATTTTCATAGTCCTTTACATAGTATCGTATATTTTTACGCCCCTTTTGAATAATGGTATGTCCCTCTGCTTCTAATTTTTCTTTCTGTGCTTCAATACCATTTGGATATTTAGCATTTAATTCTCCGTTTGCTTTTAATGTTCTCCAATAGGGTGTTTCATCTTCGGAACGCTGATAACTCGCCCACGCTACAATAGAAACAAATATACCCGCTGTAATCGGCTCTGTAAAATCTGCACCACTCAATTTTGCAAAGTGTTCTCGTATTTTTCCAACCGTAATCACTTTACCATACGGAACTTTTTTCATTACTTTGTCATAGTCAATCGGGGGAGCAAAATACATTTTGTTTCCACCATATTTCTCAATACTTTTCTGGTCTATGATAATTTGAAATTTTGGCATATCCTTACTATCATGCAACATAGCATTAAAATCTTTTTTATCTTCATTTGCCATTTGTGCCACCTCCTACTTTAAGGATAGTCTGTTTCTTATTTCCATGCAATGAGGCTGTTTGAAAATTATTAACACTTTCAAATTTGTCGCTTTCTTCATATCCATATTATAACAGTTCCATATATCCGCCACAATAAAAATCAGCATACCCTTAGCATTTATGGAACAAAAATGCACACTTTTTCTTTCTTCCTCTTGATTACCCCACAACAGAAAAGAAAAAGCCCTGTCAAGAGCCTTGCCACCATTGGTGGTGCTTTGCACTCTTTACTGGGCTTTTTGTTTGCTGTATCTTCCATGCAAGAGGAAATTAAAGACCTCTGTTCCATTTCGCCTTTAGATAATCTTCATAGTCTGCTTCATTGAAGTCTACTTGTGGAGAAGTGTCGGGAATGTTGTTTCTGTTGTCTATATCCGCAAGCTGACGAAATATCCAATCATCATAAGGGTCATGGTATTTATACTCTTTGGGCTGTTCTCTGTATCGGTCTAACCCTCGCATTTCCTTATGCACTTTTATCATGCGTTCCAGTTTTTGACGCTGTATCAACTGCTTGATTTCCATAAGTTCTTCCAACTCCGTAACCTCATTGGTAATGTAGTTATGGATATACTGTATGAGTTTATATGCCTTGTAAAATGTGCATTCTTTTTCATCATCGAAAAATTCATTTTCAGACAGGTAATCTAAGGAAACATTGAAGTCTTGTTCCCGTTTGATAATATCCATGATATAGGGCTCGGTGTGGTCAATATACTTCCATTCTCCCGACAATAATTCATTGGGCGTTACACCCAGCACGTCCATTATCTTCTCTAACGTATCAAAGGTAGGATAATTCACGCCACGTTCAATCTTGGAAAGGCTCTGCATATTGATACCGATTTTGTCCGCAAGTTCCTGTTGTTTCATTCCTCTGTGTTTTCTTATGGTCTGTATGTTTTCTCCTAAGAAACTGATTTTCTTTTCATAATGCTCCATAACTTAGTATAACCGCTCCTTTCGTTGCTTTTCTTGGTATTTATAAGCATATCATACTTAATCTATATCTAAAAGTCAACAAAAACTTCTTGACAAGTAATTCTAATGGAGTTATTATCGTATTAGACAGAGTGATTAAGCACGCTAGGGTCAATCACACGCTTGAGTAAGCATATAAAATACATATTTTCACTTTGATAGCATGAATAAGCATGGACTATCAGACCGAAAA
>QULU01000096.1 GCA_003481775.1 Clostridiaceae bacterium OM02-2AC | reverse complement strand
AAGAACATACCGGGCTTCACGTTCTTCGATCCTGCAGAGACCAGTGTGCTGGGGGTCATCGATATGATGCTGAAGCTGCAGGCGGATGGTCATGATATCATGAAGCTGCGTGAAAAGATCCATTATATCGATTTTGGGTATGAGGATTGTATCTTTCCTATCTCCTTATTGAATAAGGATGTCCCCTCTACCGAGATCCTGGACTATTTCCGGATGTTGTTCGGTTCCGCAGTCACTGTACAGGTAGACCGTATGATCACCAGTGCAATCAATACGATCCTACTGGATGAAGATGAGCATACGATCATGGATATCCCAAAGATGTTTCAGGATGAAACGATGCGTGAGCGACTGTATGAGCGACTGAAGGATAATGTATATGCGGATGATGCATGTGCCTTCCTAAAAGGGCGTTTCGATAAACAACAGGTAGATCCGATCCTGAACCGTACCGATCCTTTCATCAATACGCCGAAGAAGAAGCTCATGTTCGGTATGCATAGTAAGTATGATGGGTTGCGGAAGATTTCAGAGTGGATCGAAAAAGGTGACATCATCTTATTCAATCTGAAAGGTCTCAATGACAATGACCTACGGATCATCGTCGGATATATCTCTTTAAAATATTATCTGATCGGTCTGAAGCGTCCGGATAATTCACGGCTACATCTGACCTTCATCGATGAATGTCACAAGGTGCAGTTCGATATCTACGAGCGCTGGTTGGCGGAGCTGAGGAAAGGCGGTATGGCACTGATCCCGATGACGCAATATCTGGAACAGTTCCAGCAAGGCTTCCTGAAGGCCGTCCTTGGGAATGCTGGTACGAAGGTGACCTTCCGACAGGGGCGTGATGGAGCCGTGCGTATGTCCGCAAACCTTCCCGGCCATCCGGATATCGATGGTCTGCAGGGACTTCCCGACCGAATCGGATATGTATCTACAGAGGACAACCGTATCGCCAAAACGGTACTCGTAGAAGTGGATCCGCCATATCGGTATAATGCCGGAAAAGTAGTACCACACAAGGAAGGAGAGAATGTGCAGGCGGAAATGAATACAGAGAAGAACCGTAACGAAGCACGCAGCTTGATGCGGCGTGACTTCCTGTCGAAAGAAGAGGCAGAAAAGATCGTATTCCGTAAAATAAAAAGACGAAAGAAAGGTGATGGAGAATGGGACGGATAAGATTTCTACTGTATAAGATATCGCAGCTCCTCCCAAAGGGACAACGCCGACCGGTGATCCTGATCTCATCGATTCTTGGGTTGTTCATCTTCTTTCAGTTCATGACAAGGATCAGTGATTCCTACCTGCTGTTGAGTGTGCAGCAGGTATTCCGGGATACATGGAAAGCATTGCAGGATGAGCAAGTCGGAGGACTTACGATCGTATTCATCTGTGCTATCTTGGGATATGGTGGATATCGATATTACGGCAGGATACAGACGGCCATCACGGTCTGTTATGCGATCATCTTCCTCCTCGCCATCTTGCCGTTCATCATGTCGAAGTAGGACGAAGATCTATGGAATTTGCTGTGCCGGTTACTGTGCCTAGAGCTGTGCCGACATATGTGCCGAATACTGTACGATATATGTCACACTTTTTCGCCATGAAATCCTTTATTTAAAGGCTAATTCAGACTTCAAAATTCTGGACAATTACCTTATTTTACCTTATAAAATAATATAAACTATAACAACCTTACGGAACGCTGCTTTATGCCTTAAATCAGAACCTTGCCCCCCTTATCCTCATATATATCTATCTCATGATATAACTATATATACTACTTGATACTACTGTATAGATATAGTAACTATTACTTTAATATAAACTATTTATTATGATAACTAAAGGAGGAATTAGTGATGGGACATAAGAATAAACCGAGAATATTGGACGACGATATTGAACTGATGATCCGGATCGCTAGACACGGATTCGTGGATATGGACTATATACAGTTATTTGCGTATGAGGGGAGAAAAAAAGAGACGATCGACAGACGTATCCTACAACTGGCTCTGCACGACTTCTTGATCATAGAGAGGACATTCATACCTGCGAACCATACAGCAAGTTTCCGGACCGGATACAAGATCGTTACTTTAGGGAAACGAGGTCTCCAGTACATGGAAGATATGGGATATGAGACAAAGGACAATACAAAAGCATTTTTAAACTACAGTCCTTATTACATGTATCATCAAGTGCAAGTGGCCACTGTTTGTGACATCTTACAACAGGCATACGAACAAGGTGTATCGAACTGGTATGTGGATGAAATACTTAATGAAAAGGAAGCATATCTGGAAGAGGCTTCCAACCGGCCGGATGCTGTCTTGATATTCAAACACAAGGATAGGACAAAGACATCTGCGGTATTGGTGTATTTAGAGTTGGAAAGATCGTATCCAAAGCAGGAGCGACTGGAAAGAAAAATCAGAGCGTACAACCGCTTGGTCAATGAGGAGTTATACGCAAACGCATTATCTCTGACTGTCATAGATCATCGTGTCTTATTTGTCAGTAAGGTAAGGAATGACCGACAGCTCCTGATCCGTAAGATACAGGAATATAAAGGTAAGATCGATTTTAATCTGTTGGTGGCAGGATATGAAAATGTCACAAAAGAACCTTTGAACGATATATACGAGATGCCTTTACATGTAGAGGAAACATATAAACTCATGGGGCAACTGCCATGATGAAGGAACTATATGAACGCCGTCGATAAGTATTATAGAACGAAGCATGAACTGCTTCAGGAAGGTTCTTATGCAGTAAAGATATTCTGTGATGCCAGCTTAAAGGATGGTGTCCTCGTCAGTGCGATCTATATCGATGATCATATCCGCATACATACCAAAACTAAATACCAAAGAATGAAAAGAATATTCAGAAAGGAGAAGCCTATGCGATCAAGATGGCATTGGATCATATAGCCAAACATTTTTATAAAGAAGCCGTCATATATACAGAGATCGATTCTATCATACATACACATCTATTCAGTGTCGTATTAGGAAAGACAAAGATTCAAGAGATCCCTAAGCAGCTCCGCCCTACTGCCCGGATGCATCAAAAACTCTGGTC
>QULU01000095.1 GCA_003481775.1 Clostridiaceae bacterium OM02-2AC | reverse complement strand
GACGTGCAGTTGTAAAATATGTAAATCACATATAATAAGGAAAGGAAGCGATGCGTATGGATCTTCTATTATATGAGCAGCAGGTTGAGGAATTAAACCGCAAGCTGACATTTCAGCGTTCCCGTTACCTGAAGGAAGCATACGAGCACTATCGCATAACCGACATGCAGTATTCCGTGCTCTCCTATATACAGCAGCACCCCTGCACCACAATCGGCTCTGTCGCAAGGGCACTGCATACCGATGCAGGCAACATGTCAGCACTTTGTAAAAAGCTGGAGCAAGGCGGCTATCTGATCCGCAAAAAAAGCGAACAGGATGAGCGCATTGTAGAGCTTTGCACAAGTGAAAGCGGAGCACTCTGCGTACAGGAGATCTCTCATAAGATGCAACAGCACTATGAGGAGCAGTGGAGGCAGTACAATTATAAGGATAAGGAACTCATCGTGAAGGGACTGGAGAAGCTGAATCAGTTTCTGGATACGATTATGCGAAAGGAGAGTGACCTTCGATGACAAAAAAAGGAATTCTGTTTGATATGGATGGAACGCTCATCAATACCTATGAGAATATCAACTTCAAGCAGGCACTGAGTGAATTGAAAACCGTTCAGAAAACGCTGATATTGAAAATACTGAAATCCAGAGTACGCAGCTTTGCGGAAATGGAAACCCGCATCCTACAGGAGGTGGAGGACCCTGCGGAGGGGAAGGAGCTCGTACGCCGCGTGAGTGATTTTCTGCTGGAGCATTACGACAACGCCCCGTTGAAAAAGGATGCCCTCATGTTCCTGCAATATTTAAAGCAAAAAAACTACAAAATCTGTCTGTGTACCAATAATGCGACAGAAATCGTTTCTCATATATTACGGGAAAAGCACATGGAGCCTTATTTTGATTATGTAGTAACCTCTCAGCAGGTAACCCGCTCCAAGCCGGACCCGCAGATGTATCTGGAGGCATTGCAAAATATTGATTTGACAGCGGAGGAATGCATTGTGTTTGAAGACACTGAAAACGGTGTTATGGCAGCGCGCAATGCAGGGATTGATGTCATCGTAGTGAATGATAAGGAAAAACGCAAGTACAGCGATGCCCGTATGACGATACGAGACTTCGGAGATCATCGTCTGTATCAGGAGTTTTAAGAAGGTAGTATGGAGCTTATCTTATATTTCTTCCTGTACAGCTTTTTCGGCTGGCTCTGCGAATGCATCTACTGTAGCATCCCTGCACATACATTCATCAACCGCGGATTTCTCGCCGGGCCTTACTGCCCCATCTATGGATGCGGAGCTCTGGCGGTGCTGCATATACTTGATCCGTTCGGCTACAGCATTCCCCTCATGTTCCTTATGGGCATTGTCGTAACAAGTGCATTGGAGTATGTTACCAGCTGGGGGATGGAGGTTCTCTTTCATACAAAGTGGTGGGATTACTCCACCTATCCCTTCAACATCAATGGCCGTGTCTGCCTGAAAAATTCTCTGCTGTTTGGCTGTATGGTACTGGTTGTCTATTATCTTGTCCACCCGGCAATTAGAGAGCTTGTGAATCTGTTTTCTCCCGGCGTTCAAAGCATGCTATGTACAGCTGCTCTTCTCGGGTTTGGCTATGACCTGTTTACCACTGCCCTTGCACTGCTGCGCAAGAACAAGGATTTTCAGGAAATCGAGGAAAGCATCCGCGAGCTGCGGCAGGATTTTGCAAATGCCAGTATCTTTCCGCTTCAGGAGAGTTTAAGTGATGCGGTTGCACGGGTTCTGGACTCCACCAATGCGGATGAGATTCTGTTGGAGCGTATCGAAAGGCTGCGGCAACGTATCACATCCTTTCATGACAGACGAAAACGCACCCATATTCGATTACAAAAGGCATTTCCGACAAGAATCGAGGCAATCTCACGGATCAATGCAGAACGGCTGTTTTCCATTATCAATGAACGCAGAAAAAAAGAGGACGGGAAGTAAAAAGCTGTGTCCGTATTCCTGAGTATATGACAGGAATTTGCAGACTTCTCCGTTCTTTTTTTCTATACTGTATTTACAGCATCTGTATACTACGCAACATGCTTTCATGCTAAAGGGGCTTTGCTGAAAAATTGAAAGGACCACTTTTTACATTTTCCTCCCGGATAAGCGCAGCTGCCTTACCACGGATAAACGACTGACAATGGGCTTCATATATTATAAAAAACTACATGCGACTCTCAAAGTGAGCGCAAAGGAGGGATTAGGATGAACACTGAAAAACAAAGAGCCTTTATCATCCGTTTTGTTTACATCTGCATTATTCTTACACTGCTGTATTTGTTTCTTCGCTATGTGATGTATGCCATCATGCCGTTTCTGATTGGCTTTCTGATTGCCTTCATGCTCCGGCCACTGATCAAAAAGCTGACTGCGCTGAGCGGTGGTCATGAACGTCTTTGGTCTTCGCTTGTGATTCTGCTCTTTTATGCGACCATCGGCGCCTTTGTGACGCTGCTGTTTATGAAGGGCTTTGCGTTCCTGAAGGATTTTGTAGAGGACATTCCAAGGCTGTATCAGCAAAATTTGGAGCCGTTTCTCAACGATACTCTGGGGAATGTGGAAAGTGCCTGGAAAGAGGTGGATATCACGAGTGCACAAGCCCTGCAATCCTTTCTGGACGGACTGCAAAATTCTTTATATAGCATCATATCCTCACTATCCAAACATCTGGTATCCATGTTCACCGGGTTTGCGTCCTCTCTGCCAAATCTGGTCATCGCGTTCTTTTTCGCCATTATATCTTCGTTTTTCTTTAATGCCGATTATCAACGCATTATTTCCTTTTTTATTCGGCAGCTTCCGGACAAAGGTGCTCAGATCGTCTTTACTGCCCGACACTATTTCACCGACACCATTGCCCGCTTCGCGATCGCTTATGGTAAGATCATGCTGCTGACCTTTTTCGAGCTGACCATCGGCCTGCATATCCTGGGAATTGAAAATGCACTCGTCATCGCCTTTCTGATTGCCATATTCGATGTGCTGCCGGTACTTGGAACCGGTGGAATCATGATTCCCTGGATTCTGATCTGTTTTTTGAACAAGCAGATGAAAACCTGTGTGGGACTTCTCATTCTGTATCTTGTCATCACCGTGATACGCAACATCATCGAGCCGAAAATCGTCGGGAAGCAGATTGGGTTGCATCCTCTGCTCATGCTTTTGTGCATGTATCTGGGAGCCAAGCTGTTTGGCTTTCTGGGCATTTTCATTCTTCCGATTCTCATCCTGATTCTTCAGAATCTAAACGATAACGGAATTCTTCATTTATATAATTCCTGATGAGCAAATGCAATCTGTATTCCTTGTAAGAGCATTATATCTGACAAACAAATGCAACCCGTTTCCCTTAAAATGTACCCTGTAAAACGGACACCAGAAAAAGACTACTAAAGG
>QULU01000094.1 GCA_003481775.1 Clostridiaceae bacterium OM02-2AC | reverse complement strand
ATGCACTGGTCTTATAACCTTGGTACAAAGGCTGTCACAATGCTGACGAGCAATGCTAAGGAATTCACTCGTGCTGCATCTATCCTAGGTATCTTCGTTGTTGGTGGATTGATTGCCGCTTACGGTACAACTTCACTGCGTATTTACGTTGGAGATCCTGCAATCAATATTCAGGGACTTTTAGATGGAATTCTGCCTAAGCTGCTTCCATTACTGATTACTCTTGGTATTTACACATTGATTAAAAAGGGCTGGACACCTGTTAAATGTATCCTTCTGATCCTGGTTACAGGTATCGTTGGTTGTGCATTCGGTATCTTTGCCGGTGACTCTAAAGCAATGGACGCTGATGGTAATACAATTCCTGGTGGCTATAATGCTGCTGTTAAATGGTATGAATACCCAGCACCTGCACCTGCTGAAAAGACTGGACAGCAGGCATACGATGCAATTCAGAGCGTTGTTGATCAGCTGAACAAAGCTGGTGTCAACGTAACAATGCCTGAATAGTTAAACGATTAGCAAAAAACTCTCTCATCCTACTTTAAGATACATGAATGTGTATCGAAGGAAAAAGATCATAGTGCTTCGGTTCTATGGTCTTTTTCTAAATATGAAAAGCGAGGTAGTCCTATGAATATATTAGCAGTAATTCTAGCAGCTGGTTTCATTATGTGTTTTCTCTTCTATCAGTTTATGAAAAGCCATGTTCTTAGCAATATCAGCAGGGCTATGCAGAAGCAGGATTATCAACAGGTAAGGCAGCTTTCGGAAAAGAAGCTTTATCAGAAATTGATGGGTGCATATGTCTGTGATTTGTATTTATTACGGGCTCTTTTAAATGAAGATGACGGTGATGGATTTAAAGAATATCTCATGGTAGTGCTTGATAAGCCTTATACGCTTGAACAGCGTAAGGAGATTCTTGATATATATTATTATCATTTTATTTTCAAAAAGGATCAGAAGTGGTCAGCAAAGCTATTGAAAAAAATTCAGGAAACAAACGATTTGAAATACATAGAATACAATACTGAAGCATATGAAGTAATGATTGAAGAAAAAACTGATTTACTGGACGATATGATTGCCGGTATAGAAAATAAAAAATATTCAGGGCTAGGTCTTGGTATTGCCGTGTTTATGATTGGAATGCAGTATTTACTTCTTGACGATAAAGAGAATGCAAGAACATATTTTTATAATAGTCTCAGCTGCTTTAGTGAAAAATCGTTTTATTATGCAAAGGCTAAAAGCTATGTGGATCAGTTGACAGATGAGCTGGGAGCAGATTCTCTGAATTATTAAAAGCATGGAAGGGTTCGTTTTTTATGTAAGCTTTTTGTCACGATTCTTGATCAGTTTTATCTCAGCAGGTGTAACAACACTTCATCTGCTTTTTTTGCTATACCCGGTATACTTTTTGAATTCATAAAATATGCTGATAATTTTGGATATACGCGTTTTGCTGTAATAGGTATTGAAGAGCATCCAATGCTTCCATTCTACCGTATTTAGGTAAACCAAAGTATGATGAAAGCTATATACTTATGGTTATGCAACGCATACTTAATCCTAGAGAGGTGAAAGAATTTTACTTAATCATATAAGCTGTTAGTTCATGCATAATCATTATTTCATTCTAAATCATAAAATATAAAAGCAGAGGTTGATACAGCATTTGCTTATATTACTTGCCAAATGATAAACCTCTCAGTATATTCATATAAGATAAAATTCAGCGCTTCCTAATAAAAAATCTGTAAATACAAAATAGTAAAAAAACCTGTAAATAGAGTGCTAATAAGACAATATTTGAAACAGATTCTTACTCACATTAAGAAATAAATGTATGGGAAATTGAAAAAGAAGAAATACATCCCTCCTGTAAAGATTTTGGAGCTTTGTTTCTTCTTTTTTACAGCTTCCTCCATTACCCGAGATCGCGGGAGAGCTTTTAAATAATAAAGTCTTCCTTCCCTTTTTTCACAAAAAAAGCAAAAACCAGGTATCGCATCTTACGATTTTCGCTTTCTTTTCATATTTTATTACTGAGAATTCTATGAGAAAATATCAATAATCCAAATCCGATTCATCCATATCCTCTGTCAGTTTATCCACCCATGCTTTTGCATGCGCGGCATAGATCGACTTCGCATGGAAACAGCTCAGACTATTGTAGAAGAAAATACGTGCATTCTTCAGATCATTCAAGTAATAATACTGCAATGCTGCCAGATATAAAGTGATTCCCAAGGCAAGTCCATGATATTTTTTATCATCAATTCCCTGAATCATATCCTCAAGTAAGTCAGTTTGTTTCAAAATCATGACCTTATATGCATTGGTGTTGTATGCGATATATGCTGCATCATTGGTTTCTTTGATTCGCTCCAACAGTTTTTCAGCGTACTCCGCATCCTCTTTAAATAAAAACTGATAATAATAAATATCCAGAATATCTTTTCTTTTCTCCAGAGAATATGGTTTATCCAGCACGAGGTCCAGATACTCCTTTAGCTCCTCAAACTGCCCGGCTTTGAAAAGAACACGCAGCATATATAAATCACACACATAAGGAGTCAGAATTCGCTGATTCAAAGACTTACTGGTAATACTGCTTATTGCAGTCTTATCATTCGCTGCCAGAGCTTTGTTCAAACTATTTAGCAGTTTGTTTTTTAAAATCTGGTAGGCGAGGATAAGTACACCGCCAATTACGATAATAGCTAATAAAATAGGGTTCATAAAATACCTCATTCCTTCATTGAAAACGGTACAAGAATATACATCTGATTCTGCAATGGAATACAGATACATTACGTACAGCGTTCAGCATTTAGAAAAAAGGTTTCCGAAGAAACCTTTTCCACGTATGAACTGTACGTTAAAGTAGAGAGAGCTTTTTACTATTTATCTATAATAGCGAAGTACTATTATTTCTGTTCGTAACCAGAACCACCGTAACCTAAGTCACCGATAGCTTTAGCTGTACCATCAATCTTAATACCCAGATCCTGCAGCTGCTTAACGATTTCCTGAGTTGCATGTTTCTGCTCGATAGCAGATGGTTCTTTTTCACCGCCATCGTAAGTGTACCATTCAACCAATGGGTTGTATCCACCAGCGATTGTGTTACCATCGTTATCCATAGCTTTGGAATCACCAGACCAGATACCGAATGCACAACCAACGATACCTGTAACCAGGATCAGAAGGATACATTTAACAGGTGTCCAGCCTTTTTTGATCAGCGTATAGATACCAAGAGTAATCAGTAATGGAATCAGCTTAGGCAGAATTCCATCAATCAGACTCTGAATGTTGATTGTAGGAGAACCAACAGTAATACGCAGAGAAGTAGCACCGTAGTTAGCAATCAGACCACCAACAACGAAGATACCTAAGATAGATGCAGCACGAGTGAATTCCTTAGCATTGCTAGTCAGCATTGTGACAGCCTTTGTACCAAGGTTATAAGACCAGTGCAT
>QULU01000093.1 GCA_003481775.1 Clostridiaceae bacterium OM02-2AC | reverse complement strand
ACTGGATCGTATTCGTGATCTCCTGCTTCTCCTGTTCCGTACAGTCCGTTCCCTTGATATCTTCTTTTTCTGTCTCCAGTCCTTTTTTCATATCTTCCTTCATAGCAGCTGGCGCAGTTGATATCATCGAGATCGGACGATCCACGATATAGTGACCATCTTTTTGAATAGAACGTATCGCGATATATGCCGTTTGTCGTTTCCTCTTGCCTTCGTCGTCTTTCAGATCGAGAGATACGCTGGCATAGGATGTGAGCCGGCCTTCCTCTGTATCGGATGGCTCCACCTGATATACATCTACGGTTTCTACCTCGGCACTCTTGATCTTTTGATCATAGGATACGTTCCAGCTTCCTCCGGTCGTGAATTCCTGTAAGAACTGTTGACTTTCTTCATCCTTGGGATATTTATAATAGTTTTTTATATAATCCTCCAGGAAACTATAGTCGTTCACCGCTACTGCAGGCGTTATGTCCGGTCGTTCCTGAGCAAGGGAACGGAATCCTCCCAGCAGACCGATGCCTACGATCAGATACAGAACTGCTTTCTTCAATCGCACGATACGCCGTTGTCGCTTCATCAGCTTCTGTAGATGTGCTTCCAGTTCCTCCTCTGTATGTTCTACCTGTTTTCCCTCACTTCCTTCTGTGTGCTCTTCTATGTCTTGATCCAGGTGTTTATGTAGCCGTTTGAACAGCATCCTCCTCACTCCTTTCTATCATCCTTACATCGTTTCTATTGGCAGATGTACCAGTCACTGGTACATCATCGTAGGTCGAGCCGATAGCCTGTATAGATACCGGCATCATCCTGTAACACATCACACTGATACCTCCTTCCACTTGCCGCTCCTGCGGCATTACATTTCTCCAGTGCGGAAGAAAAGCTCTCTCCATCGGCGAACAGCCATGTCTGTACGCAGATCGATGGGGCCGGTTCCTGCGGCTTCTCTGCTTTCGGAGACGATGCAGAGCCTGTCGTCGTATCTTGTTCTTTCGGCGGCTGTGCAGTGGATGACCGTTCTGTCTTCTGTGGATGCTGTGGCTCCTTTTCCTTCGGCGCTTCTTCTTTTTCTTTGACGATGAGCCGCAGCTCCTTCGTGGCAGTATGGCCGCTGGAATCTTTGACCTGATACGTGATCGTATACGTACCGGCTTTCTTCACATCGAAGCTCCCACGGATCGATACGTCCAGATCACCGTCATAGTCACTATAGGCTTTCTTTACGTATGCTCTTGCATCGAATGCTTCCTTCACACAGATCTCGACCTTATCCTTCTTGAGTTGAAGGACAGGTGGTGTCGGTGCCACCACCCGGATCTCCTTCATGAACTCTTTTTGTTCTCCATCCTCTCCTACAGCGATATATAAGAGCTTCTTTACCCCCGGGGATGAGGTGTCGATCGTCGGATATAGGATCTTCACAGATGTCGTGGAGCGAATCAGATCGACAGGTTCGATCTTCTCGTTCAGTTTCACCTTTTCCGTATCCTTGAATGTGATCGACAGGTCATCTTTATCTGCCGGTTTCGGAAATAAGAAATACCAACACCCCAGACAGATCAGTAAGACACAAAGGATGAATGTCATATACTGACTTTTTCTCACTGTGCCTCATGCTTTCTATGAAGGAAGAAGACAGTGGCACATGCGGATATGCCGATCAGGAAGATCCATCCGACTATATCCGTATGGTCGCCGGTATTTGGACCGCCAGACGTCGGGAGCGGTCTGTCAGGGAAGATGATCGTACGCAGCTTATCGTCACCGTTGACCCAATTATCATCGATCGTTACCTTGATGACTTCCTTAGATAACTGATATCCGGCAGGAGCTTTCGTCTCTTTTACATACACTGTCCCATAGATCAGACCATCGAACACTGCTATACCACTCTTTGGATCTGTCTTCTCCGCTTTGATGATCTTCGTGCAAGCTGCATCGGAATACAGAGTAAACTCAGCTTCTTTTAAAATGCTCTTATGATCATAATAATCGACTTTCCGCACATGCAATGCCGGTAAAGGCGCATGTTTTGGGAATACTTCGATATGGTAGTTCATCTGTTTGGCGGTCTCATCCCACATCGGTACGCTGATCAGTGTCGGCTGTATCGTTTCATAGCCCGCCTGATCACTCACATACAACAGATATACGCCTACCTTTAGATCTGTGAAATCGACGATCCCCTGTGCATCTGTCCGCTTTGCCTGTAATGGGCTCTTGACCAATGGACGCAATGTATCTGCGGCCTCCTGTAACCCTTGCGCTGTTTTTATGTCGTTCATATCCACACCTGCAGAACGATACAGATCATCAAGTACATAACTTCCGCCCTTTATATCTGCGACACGTGCCAATGAGAGTTCCACCCCTTCTCTGGATAGTCGATCTTTCGTTTCTTCAAGTTCCACGTGTATGCTGCCCTTCTCCTGAACAGAGGGATCGGGTTTAAGTTCGATTTCTTGTGCTTGTATCGGCTTGATATAACATAATGACAACAGCAATAATGTCATGATGCGAACTATCTTATTACGCTTCTTCATGTTCTTTTGACCTCCTTCTTTTTCTATGATGATAGATTTCTTTTCCCAACAGGAGCGTGACGATCACAAAGGGTGCTGCCGTAAAGATAAGTTCTCGTATCGACATCATCGATCCCTGGATCGATTCCTTTTCCTGTTTCTCATAAGCTGCCCGTTCTCCTGTTATGAGCAGCCTTTTCGTATTGATCCCATACGGCGTACAGGTGATGAGCGTCACGAGGTCTCTTCCTTCTTGTATCTCCAACAGATCGGTATCCTCCGGATCTGTCGTTTGGATATCACAGATCCGATAGGCCAGCGTCCTGCCGAGCACATCGATGTAGAAGAGATCGCCTTTTTCCAATTCATCTAATCTGGTAAATAGCTTTGATGATGGAAGACCACGATGTCCGCTCAATGCCGCATGCGTACTCTCACCACCGACAGGAAGACTGCTGGATCGAAGATGTCCCACACCTTTTGATAGGACACTCTCACTCACACCGTGATAGATAGGAAGATCGACACTGATCTTCGGTATCTCGATGCGTGCCATGACATCGCTGCCCTTCAATCGCAGCTGTTTTTCATAAGCCTTCTCTGTCAGATATTTGTCACTGATCCCTTGGATATAGTTCCCTTGCGTTTGAAACAACATATCGTTATAGGTATCTGCCGCCTTCGACAGACCTTCCACCTGATCTTCATTGCGTCGCAGCGCTCTGGAATATGTCTTCAGGGAATCGGACTGTACACTTCGCTGATACAGACCACTCACTATGGGATAGCTGCAGATCAGAAAGCCGACGAGGATGATCGCTATGCTCCACCATCGTCTTCCGGATCTTTTTTCACGCTTCATTTCCCATCATCCACATGGCTTCTCTTTCTGTGGATACCATAACCGGCGATCATCAGCCCTGCCCCAAGAGCGACCATGACGATCGTCAGCTGTGATCCTGTGACCGGCAGCTTGCTTCCTACTTTGTTTACTACCGTTAGATTCATGGAACCTTGCGTCGCATCTGTCTCCAGCTTATTATCTTTTTCGGAAGATGCACCATCATAGAATTCTTTAAAATGAGCAGTTGCCTCCAGCTTCTGCAGGATCTTATCCGTTGCGCCTTCGCC
>QULU01000092.1 GCA_003481775.1 Clostridiaceae bacterium OM02-2AC | reverse complement strand
ACACAAGTTTAAAGGTATGCCACAACCACACACAAATTTAAAGCGCCCTTTTAGGGGCTCGGGAGTTTTTTTCATATATTCGATGCCGCATAGGAGGACGTGTTCTGGATACAAGTTTTTGCAAGATTTTCCAACCGCTGTTCGTGATTGGTAACGATTTTCTTTACCGATACTGCAATTCTCTTCATTTCTGCTATAATGGTTACGGATTGTTAACGAAAAAAGTGTCCGACTGCCTTTCCTATGGGATTTGCTGCAGAGGGAAACAGCGCTAAAGGGCTATGAAGTCATAAGGGAAGCATTTCCGCAAATGGCGAAGAAATCCCGTTGATACTCGAAAGGAAGGTCGTGATCCGCTGGTTTTGAGGGAGGAATCGCTCAGTGCAAGGCATACAATCGGTGCTATAAGGAGGAGCTTACATGAAACAGGAATGTCAGAAACAAATTGACGCAATAACAACAGGCTTTCATACCTGTAGAACAGCATTTACGGCAATCGGTGATGAAACAAGGCAGGACATTCTTCTACTTCTGATACAAAGTGATCTCACAGGGATTCGTGTGCAGGAAATTTCCGAAAAAGTTCATCTGAGCAGACCCTCTGTATCCCATCACCTGCAGATTTTAAAGGAAGCAGGAATCGTCGATATGCGTAAGGAGGGCACGAAAAATTATTACTATATCCGTGCAGATAATACCCGGTGGAAACAGATTAAGAGCCTTGTTGATCTCATATATGACAGCGTAATTCAAGTAGCGGAGGAGAATGCGATATGATATTATATTTCACAGGTACAGGGAACAGTGCGTATACGGCAGACTGCATAAAGGCAGAGCTGCAGGATGAAGTCAGAAATCTGTTTGACAGTATCCGCCACAAATCCTTTGAGGTTCTGCATTCCCATCGTCCATGGGTCATCGTTACCCCTACCTATGCATGGCGTATCCCCCGTGTTGTTGAGGAATGGCTGCGCCGTACTACGCTTACGGGAAATCAAAGCATTTATTTTGTGATGACCTGCGGAGGCTCCATAGGAAATGCAGGAGCGTATCTGGAAGCGCTGTGTCATGAAAAGCAGCTGGAGTATAAGGGCTGCTTTGCGGTAAAAATGCCGGAAAATTACATTGCACTGTATGATGCGCCAGAAGATATGCAGGCACGGCAGATCATAGCAGCTGCACAGCCCGCCATGAAAGAGGCAGCCCGATATATTCAGGAAGGAAAATGTTTTCCTCATGCCAGTCTTCAAATCAGGGATAGGGTGAATAGCACACTGATCAATCCGCTGTTTTATCCCCTCATTGTCCATGCACGAAGATTTTATGCGACAGATGTCTGCATTGCTTGTCATACCTGCGAGCGCGTGTGTCCAATGGGAAATATTCAGCTGAAGCAGGGAAAGCCGGTATGGGGAAATGCATGTACGCACTGTATGGCCTGTATCTGTACCTGTCCGAAGGAGGCAATCGAATATGGGAAGAGCAGTCAGGGGAAGGTACGCTATCTATGCTCCCGTGTCATATCTGAGGAATAAGCAGGAGATGCAAAACAGGCCGCATCATCAATAGTTGCTTGCATTCACCATGGGAAAAAGATTTTCTTTTATATGTACAGGATCACCGAGCTGGTGGTCTTTATTTTTTTCATATGCCTATGAATTTCTATGTTTTCAGCATACCCTTGATTTGCTATATTTATTGATATATTTGGATATATAAGGTCAATGGCAGCTTTTAAAAAGAATCAGGCTGTTAGGCTTATAGATGAACACGCTGTAAAATTTTCGTCTTTCTTTCATATGCTGGATACCGGCACGTAAACTGCAATGCTCTGTATTGTTTCGACTCCATCTGTTGCAGATGATACATACAAACGGCTTGTGCTACGTTTTCGGCTGCTATGCTTTTCCTCACGCTTTTTGTCCTTTCAGCATGCTCCATTTTAAAATGAGATTTCTGTGACACTTTCATATGGGAGTATTTTGGAAGACAGCAGCACTTTTCTTGGGTCTCTAAATAAACGTAGGGTTTTATGATGATTGAGGTGTGCTCTAAAGTATTATAGGGTTTCAAAAAGGCAGTGCAAATGTCAGAGTATGAACATGCACTGCCTTTTATAGTGTCAAATTTCAGCGTGAAAAAAACAGGTGATTTTTTTTTCGTGAAAAAACGCAATGAAATAGAGGAACAAAGGAGGCAGGCGGTACGCTTATCCTGCATGCCCATAACGCAAACTATGGGAAATAATGTTTCACTGGTTCCGGACAATATGCAAAATCTATGAGGAATAGGTACCGGATGTAAGAAAAAAACGGAATTTCTACATAAAACTTGAAGAAATGAATGACTTTTTAGCGTATTTGAGATAGAATTTAAGTTGAAACAGGTGATTGTGGTGGAATCACCCGAACTGGAGGAATACATATGTACAATGATCATGATGAATTTGAAGTAAATGACTATGATGAAGATATTCGGCGCAGAGAAGCGTTGATTGAAGAGGCGAAGAGCATTGAAATATCTTCAGACTGGAATACGGTGTTCCGTGAAATTTCAGATTTGAAGAGAAAATGGAAACGGATTCCGTATTGGGATTCTGCCTATGAAGAAACCCTGATGGAGGAATTTGACGGATACATGGATGCGTTTTATGCAAAACGAAGAGAAGGCTATCAAAGCAATCAGGCCATTAAGCAGGAGCTGATTGAACGTGCACGTACGGTATCGGCATCCAATGACTGGAACCAGGCAACTGAAGAAATGAATGAGCTGATGCAGCAGTGGAAGGCTTCCGGAAGTGCAGGAAAGGAAACAGATGATGAGCTATGGGATGCGTTTAATGCGGCTCGTCAGACGTTCTTTGACCGCAAGCATGAGCATTGGGAAAATCTGCAGACAAAGTTCTCCAATGCAAAAGAGGTAAAGGAAGCACTGATAGTACAGGCGGCAGCACTGGCGAATTCTGTAGAATGGAACAAGACAGGGGAAAAATTCCGTGCGATGATGGACCAGTGGAAGGCGGCAGGAAGTGCCGGCAGAGAGCATGAGGATCGCCTGTGGAAGGCATTTAATGAAAGCCGTCAGAAATTCTACGACAGACGAGGCGAATATTACGATCAGCTGCATGAACAGCAGGATGGTAAATATGAAGAAAAGCGTAAGCTGGTAGAGCAGGCAAAGGAAATTGCACAGCGTAAGGAATATACCAGAGAGCATACCGATGTCATGAAAAACTTGAGCAAGGAATGGAAAAGCATCGGCTCCTGTGGTAAGGAACGGGAAGATGAGATCTGGAAGGAATTCCGTGCTGCGATGGATGCCTATTTCGATGGATTGCGCAATTGGAATGAGCAGCGTCATGCACAGTGGCGTCAGAGAATGCAGGAAGCGCGCGCACGCAAGCAGGAGCTGATTTTGGATCAGCAGCGACAGATCAAGCATATGCAGGATGAAATTGTCGGCTTGATCGGACAGCGTGCGATTGATGATATGGAAGATGCAATCGAGGATAAAAAGGAATTTATCCGTGAGTTGGAAGAAGAGCTGGCAGATATTGATAAGACACTGGCAAAATAATTGCACAGCTGCGGTTCGTAATTTGGACAACAATAAGCTCCTATATAGGAAGCAGTGATGAGCAGATCAAAAAGACATAAAAGCACAGGCGATACCCGTTATATGGGGTCTCTAAATTAACGTAGGGTTGTGAAAAAAAACGCTCTAAATAA
>QULU01000091.1 GCA_003481775.1 Clostridiaceae bacterium OM02-2AC | reverse complement strand
TTCAATGCAAAGAAAGTTGGAAATCAGACCTTGAAGGTCACATTTACTGATGGGGACAAGACTATCCAGAAAGATGTGAAGATCATAGTTAAAGATACAAAGAGACCTGAAATTGTACTGAAGAAGGATAAAGTCACAATCACTGCAGGTGATAAACTTAATCTGAAAGACAATGTAAAATCAGTAAAGGATCCCGTAGATGGTGCTTTGAAATACAGTGATAAAGAAACTAAAAAATCCGGCTACTACATTGATAAAGGAAAATTAAACACAAAGAAAGCCGGAACTTATGAAGTCATTGTAAAAGCATTTGATGCAAACGGAAACAAGACGGAGAAGAAATTCAAAGTCATCGTAAAGGAAAAAGAAAAGGCAAAAGCAACTACTGAAGGACAGAAATCTGAAGCAGCCCAGAATAACAATAATGCAGGACAACGATCAGAGACATCCTCTCCATCTACAGGTAATCAAAATGCAGGGACAAGTGGAGGACAAGGAAGCAGCACTGCGAATACTGGAAGCTCCTCCGGTTCCAATGGAGCACAGAGTTCCGCTCCTTCACAGGCAAAGCCGTCAACACCTACTCCAGCACCTTCTGAGCCATATATCGTAGATGATGGAAGGAAACAAGGATTACCGATTTCTATGCAGTCTCCATTGTTTGATGATCCAAGAGCTGCAGAAGCATGGGCTGATGAAATATTTGATCAATCTATGACTGACCAAAATCACCCTTATTATAATTGTAATGGTTGGAGTAGTACGTATGTGGAATTTAGTGATGGCTCAACAAAATATAGCATTTATTGGTATTAAAAAATGTAGAAGCGAAAGTATCGCTTCTTTTTTGTTAATAGAAAATCAAGACGGACAGAGGTTCGTCTTTTTTTTTGTTGGAGGTGACCATATGAATTACTACAAGGTAAGATATGACTCGCAGCTGCTCGCAGCGTAAGGCGAATACAGGAAAAGGTTTCATATATGTCATTGTATGAGTATACCTATAAAAAAATAAGTGAAAATTTATGGAGGAAAACGAGATGCGGAAGAAATTAAAAAGTATCATCATGATATTCGCTTCGATCTTGCTATGTGGATCTAATATGTTATCCACGATAACGATCAAAGCCAATGTCACAAAGCTGGAAGATACCGGATACTGGCATAGCGGACAAGCACACAATCCTGACAATCCTGTACAGACCGCATGGTTCGATCATCAAAAGATTGAAAAGATCCATGTCGAACAAGGTGTCGGTGTATGCAGTGAGCCTTGGGAAGTAATCAATGGCTGGAATGGCTATGCTGTATCTAGATATGATAAAGAGCAAATATCTAAAATTTGGTATTATGCATATGTCAATACGAATCAATCGAAATGGAATTATGCAGTTGGTCAGCTGATGGTATGGGAATATCTAGGATATAAACCTACAGATCATAATGTCCCCAATTATGGAAAAAGAAAAGCTGAAGTCAATGCTGCCATCGCAAAGATGAAAGTAATGCCAAGCTTCAGCGGTCAAAAAATAACTTTAAATGTTGGGGAAAGTAAAACTTTAACTGACACAAACGGTGTTCTTTCCGATTTCAAAGGTAAAGAAAGTATTCCAAAAGGAATCAGTGTGAAGCGGAACGGCAATAAACTGACAGTAACAGCATCAACTACTGCAGCTGAGAATAGCACATATATTCTAAATAAAATACGCCCAGAAATGATTGGTCAATCTATCGTTCATCGAAAATCAGGCGGACAAGATATTATCAAGCCTATGATTTTAGATCCTGGAAGATTTAAATTGAATATTCGTGCAAACAAGTATGGTGCACTAAAGATCACGAAACAGGATGAAGATGGGAATATGGTTCCTAATACTTCCTTCAAGGTATCTAAAAATGCCGATATGTCTTCCCCGATCGGAACCTACCAAACAGGCTCTGATGGTACTGTTACAGTAAATGACCTTGCACCTGCGACTTACTATGTGCAGGAGAGCGCTGTTCCGAATCATCTGATTCTGGACAAGACGATCCATAAGGTAAGTGTATCTGCCAATAAGACGGCCTCTTTCATTGCTCGTAATAATTGGAAGAAAGGGCGTGTCCAGATCCGTAAGGTCGATACGGATTCCAAGAAACAAGTCGCAGGTGCGACGTATGCGATCTTCAACCAACAAGGTCAGGAGCTCCAGCGACTCGTTACGAAGGCATCCGGTTATTCTCTGTCCGGGTATCTGCGTGTTGGCGAGTATTATGTAAAAGAGGTCATTGCTCCGAAAGGATATACGCTCAATAAGACGAAATACCCTGTCACGATCTCCAATAATAACCAGACCATTACCGTGACAGGCACAGATAAGCGCCAGTCCGGCACATTGAAACTATCCAAGGCAGATAGTAAGACGAATAAAAAACCACAGGGAGACGCAACGCTGCAGGGTGCTGTCTATGAGTTGCGGGCGAAAGAGAATATCCTGGATCCTGCTGACAGATCCGTAAAATACAAAAAGGGCGCTTTGGTCGCAACGCTGACCACGGATAAGAATGGTAATGCCACGAAAACAGGTCTCTATCTGGGAAAATATACCCTGAAAGAGACGAAGGCCAGTCCGGGATACCGCCTGGATCCTAAGTCATATGATGTGACGATCAATCCTGCAGCACAAACGACCAGCGTCATCACAGTTTCAAAAAATGTCCTTGAGGATATCATCAAGCTGCGGATCCATAAGGTCCAGGAAGAACCGAAGCTGAATATCCCAAATACGATCTTCACCTTCACAAAACCGAATGGAACTACCTCAGAAGTAAAAACAGATAAGAACGGCTCCATCCAGTTCGTAGGTCTTCGTCCAGGCGTCTATAAATTGAAGGAAAAAGCTGTCATGGATGGCTATGATATCAATCCTACCGAAGTACGTTTTGAAGTGGTATCCGGTGGGGGCGTCAAGGTACTGACAGACCTGACGAATACAGGCATCACCTTCCAGAAGACAGATGCATTCGATGGCATCATAACCGTGCGTGATAAGGTATCTCCGTTTACGTTGAAGATCACGAAGCTCAACGACCACAAGCAGCTGCTGGACGGTGCGGAATTTACGCTATACAGCGATAAAGCCTGTACGAAGGTAGTCGCAAAGAGGACCTCATATAACGGTGTATTGAGCTTTGCCGGACTGAAGGATCGAACGAAGTATTACCTCAAAGAAACGAAAGCACCGGATGGATACCGTATCCCACTAGATCCGGATACGAAACAGCCGCATATCTATGAGATCGAGACCGTCTCTTCCCCGGTCAATGACCTGTTCGAGTTATGGGTAGACGGTAAGAAATATACACCGAAAGATACGGTCACGACAGGTGCTATCCGCATCGAGGGTACGAAGAAAACAAGAGTCGTACATATGGAGATCGTGAATATGGTAGGTATCAAATTGCCGGAAACAGGCAGTGATCTCATGTTCCCGATGTTTATCATAGGTATGGGTTTGATGTTCTTAGGGAGAAAAAGCTTACGAGGAGGAGTTAGAGAATGAATAAAAAGAACGTAATGAAATATCTGGGGATCCCTGCTCTGGCGACAGGGATGCTGTTATCCGGTGCACTTCCGGCATTGACCATCACTAGTCTAGTGATCCATGCAGCTCAGGAGATCACGACGCCGGGTGGTATCGTGGATCTGAAACAAGGCGGTGCCGCCATCACCATCGAAGCGAATGAAGGACAATCGCTCATAGGAAAGAAGTTTCGTCTGTATCAGCTGTTCTCTGTAAAGAATGCAGCGCATCTGGAAAGTGTGAACTATACCTGGACACCTGCCTATCAGGATGTCCTGCAGAAGGTCATCGGGAAACGCCTGAACAAACCGGCAAAGGATGTAACGGAATATGAAGCAGTGGATTACATCCAGTCCTTGAATCACCACAAGGTAGAAGGCGCTGCGACAGAACAGAAGTTGGAAGGAAGATACAGCGAATTCCGCTATTTCATCGAAGAGATCACGACAGAGCTGCGTGCCCAGAAGAAACAAGGGACCGATATCCATGTCACGCAAACGATGGATAACGGCAATATCCGTTTCGACGGTCTGGATTTCGGATACTACATCACCGATGAGATATCTGATAATGCAGGGACGCACTCCGCAAGCTCTCTGTGTATGGTGAATACGGCTAATCCGAATGCTGCTGTAAAAATCAACTCCGACTATCCTTCGATCACGAAGAAGATCCTGGAGGATGACCACAAAGAAGAGATCGGTGCAGATGGATGGAACGATATCGCAGATTATGAGATCGGTCAGACCGTTCCGTATCGTTATGATACAGCTGTACCGGATATGAATGGATATCACAGCTATTACTTCGCTTTCCATGACAAGATGGATAAAGCACTGACCTTTGATCCGGATACCGTGAAGATCCGGATTATGGATGGAAAGAAGACCTATGATGTCGATCCCAGCGAATACAACATATTGGAAAATGTAGGAGGAACGACATTCAAGATAGAGATCGAAGACCTGAAGAAGATCGTAGACCGCGAGTTTCCGGAAGGCATGAACAAAGACAAGGAGAACATCTATGGACAGAAGATCGTCCTTCGCTATGATGCCAAGCT
>QULU01000090.1:728-4820 GCA_003481775.1 Clostridiaceae bacterium OM02-2AC | reverse complement strand
ATTTAAGAAGATATAAAAAGATAGTCAAAAAGACATATATAATTTAAGTGAAATGCTAAAAGTAAATTATGAATATAGATTAGCACTTTCAGCAACTTTGGATCGCCATGGAGATGAATCGGGCACGAAAAAATTATATGATTTTTTTGGAAAGAAATGCATTACATATGATTTGGGGCGAGCTATTATTGAAAGAAAACTGACACCATATTATTATTATCCTATACTTGTAACACTTGATGACGACGAATTAATTGATTATCAACAATTAACAGAGAAAATCCGAAAGTTTCATTATCAAGATAATGGTAATGATATGCCAGACGGGTTGAAAAAATTGTTAATTAAACGTGCTCGACTTATTGCAAAAGCAAAAAATAAAGTATTTGAATTTGAAAATAAGATATTAAACTATAAAAACGATAGCAATATTATTGTGTATTGTGGAGCAGTTAAGTACGATGAACATGATTTTGATGATTGTAATGAAGATAAAAAACAAATTGAGATAATTAAAGACTCTATGAATAAAAAGTTCAATATGGTAGCTACTAAATTTACAGCAGAGGAAGATGTAGTAGAGCGGCAGGCAATTATAAATTCATTTAAGCTTGAGGAAATACAGGCACTTGTGGCAATAAAGTGTTTAGATGAAGGAATGAATATTCCTGCTATTAAAACTGCGTTTATTTTGGCGAGTAGTACAAATCCAAAAGAATATATCCAACGAAGAGGAAGAGTATTACGAAGATCAGAAGGTAAGAAATTTGCAACTATATATGATTTTATTACAATTCCACGTAGATTGGATGAAGTGAAAAATATTACTAGTAGTTTAAAAGAAATGGAAGTAGGATTAGTTAAAAGAGAATTAATTAGATTGATAGATTTTTCAAATTTATCAAAGAATCCATCATATAGTAATGAGTTAATAGATAAGATCAAATCGGCTTACGATATAAATACAATTAATGATACGGAGGTAAATGAGTATGAGTGATTTATTTATTGAAAAGGAAAAAGTTGAAGAAATAATTACTGAGGCCTATAATCAAATTGATGACAAGGATAATGGTGTTATTACCAAAACACAAGCTATTGAAAACATTGTTGAAAAAATGAAGGAGGTTTTAAAAGATGCAACTGCTTAATATTAAAATCCGAAATTTCAGACAATATAAAGATGTCGATCTAGAATTAGCTTATGGTGAAGGGAATAAACTTACTGTGATTTTAGGAGAAAATGGTTATGGTAAAACAACTTTAATACGTGCTTTTGTATGGTGCTTATATGGGGAAAATACTTTTAAAGACCAAATTCTATTAAATAAAGATGTTGCTATTTCAATGAATGAAAATGATATTCAAAAAGTAGAAGTTAGAATTGATCTAAAACATAATGATTGTAGATATCGTATTTCTCGTTATGAAAATTATAAACATAATGGATCTAATGTAGTTAAAGAAGCATCATCTACATTAAGCGTACAAAGAGATGGAAAACCTATTTCTTATGACAAAGCACAAATTGAAATAAATAAAATTTTAAAACAGGATCTAAAGGATTATTTTTTCTATGATGGAGAACATAATAGAATCGAAGCTTCAGTTGATAGACGATCTATTAAGGATACAATTTCGCAAATGATGGGTATTAAACGTATTGAATCACTTAGAGAATACTTTAAACCAGTAGGTACTTACACTGTTACTAATAGTTTGACCAACAAGATGAAGGGAGATGCTTTAGAATTAAATCCATTAATGAAAGAAAAAGATGAACTATTACAAAAAAAGAGTGATCTTTTATCAGATGTAAAAGGGTATGATGACGAAGTATTAAAACTAACGCAACAATATAATGAAAAAGAAAGTCTTATAAAGGTAAACGATCAAGTAAAAGAAAAACAAATTGAAAAAGAACGTCTACAAAAGGAAATTAATGAAATTCAATTGGGTTTAGATGATGATTTTTCTAATATGATCTCAACAATTCAACCGAAGTCCACATCTCAAAATAAGAACTCACTTCCTTTTTTGAAAATATTATATGCACAATGTTTCAAACAAAAAAATATTGAAAATCTAGCTTTGAGCTCAAACTTTGGTTCTGAAAATTCGTTGTCCCATATTTCTGAGGAAGCGGTAGATCAACTGATTCAAAGAGGAACTTGCTTATGTGGAGCAATAATTAAGGGTGGAAATGATGCTTACAAACATCTTCAAGAAGCGAAAGAGCATATGGAGCCACATGATTTTGGAAAGTATTTATCCGATTTTAACGAATCAGAACAAAGTAATGTAACGTATGCTTATGATTACATTCAAAATAGTAGAACAAAAATTGAAGTTTTATTAGATAATATTGAACTTATTGAAAAAGATAAAGAGCTATTAGATATTGTAAAAAAAAGATATAGCAGGTAGACCAGATGTAGGTCAACTACAAATTGAAGCAAACAATATTAAAAGTCAAATTGATCATGCAGAAGGTGCGAAAAATTATATTCTGGAAACTCAAATTCCAGATATCGAAAGTCAGTTAAAAGAAGTAATTGATAAAATAGAGAGTTCAGCAAGTAAAACTCAAGAAAACGAAATCCTAAAAATTTGTTTAGAGTATGCAGATGCTATTTATAAAGCATCAAATAAAAAAGTTGTTGAAGCTCAAAAGAAGACAAGAGTATTAATTGAAAAAGAAGTAAATGAAGTATTCAAAAAGGTTTATCATGGTGAAAAAACAATTGAAATAGATGATAATTTTGAAATTATCACTAATACAAATTCTGGAATTTTAGATAACTCAACTGGTACTGAAACAGTAAAAAACTTCTCATTTGTTGCAGGATTATTAACCTCAGTAAAAAACAGTTTAGTTGAGGAACTGCATAAATCTGAAAATAGCGATGAAATATTCCCTCTAGTTATGGATGCTCCATTCTCTGATGTTGATGGATCTCATATTATAAAACTATGTGAAGTATTACCAGAATATTGTGACCAAATTATTATGGGTTTAATTCGAAAAGATTATGATACTGCTAAAGATGGATTATCAGGTAAAATTGGAAAGATATATCATATAGAAAAATATAAAGATCCATCTACAGGTAAGGAGTCTGAAACATACTCAATAATTAAGGAGGGAGAATAATGTTTGATAAAGATATTCGACTTTTCGGAAAGTACGCAGAAATCTTAAAAAAATACTCAAAAGATAATTCTAGTGAAAGTGAATATAAGTTTGATTTGTTAGATAACTCTGGTGTAAAACATATATGTTATATTTTTGAAACAATGATTGGATTATACATGTGTGCAGGTATGATAGGAGTAATTGAAGGTAAAAAAGTAGATAGTTCTAATGAAAATAGAAATATTTATGCAAATATAATGACGGAGCAAGTCCAAAAAAATAAAAATAATTTGAATAGAATTGTTCAATATATGGTCTTGAGCACTGAAGATGGAAGTACTGATAAGAAAATTAAAGATGCCTTTAGATTAAGAGATTCTTCAGATATAGAATTAGAAAAAGAATTAATGGCATATTGCTGTGCGGGATTGGAAATAATTGATGAATGGTTTAAAAACTGTACTACATATGAGAGACTAGCTAATGTATTATTAAACTTTATAGATAATTATTCGAGTGAGATTTCATCAGATGGACAATTATGATAAATTGAACACTATTCTAGTTGATTTCATAAAAGATATAGAAATATTAAGTAAGAAAGTACATTGTTATGCATATCCCAAAACAATGCGATCAATACTAACCGCTGCAGAAAAATCACCAATTGCCTCAAATTTTAGTGATAAGTATTATTATGGTAAATATACACATATCATTAACTAAGCTTGATAAGACTTTAATAAATTTGGATATAAATTATATATGTCTTTTTGACTATCTTTTTATATCTTCTTAAATGTCCGCAAAGCCTTATTTTATAGGCTCTACGGGCATTTTCTTTTATGGTAAACCTCACATATCTAGGTCTATCTTCTTATATTTTCGCTATCAAACGTGGTTAAAATCGTGGTAAATACTTCTATGCAATTAGACGCTGAACCTCTGATTTTGCG
>QULU01000090.1:0-718 GCA_003481775.1 Clostridiaceae bacterium OM02-2AC | reverse complement strand
TGATTTTGCGGTATCTATGGACGCATGAGCGTACCAGTTCATTGTGATACTGATATTTGAATGCCCCATGATATACTGTAAATCTTTCGGGTTCATGTTCTTGCTTGCCAGTCTTGTACAGAACGTATGGCGTAGCGTGTGCGGTGTGATATGTGGCAAGGGGTTATCCTTATGGTGCTTGTTGTATTTCTTTACCATACGGACAAATAAGGCGTTGTAATCAATGGCAACTTTGGGCTTGCCTTTCTGATTGACAAATAGGAAGTTGCCCCGTCCGTCTATCACAAATGGTTCTGCCTTTGGGCGTTTCTTCATCAATCGTTGAAATGCTTTGATTGTTTCCTCACTCAACGGTACTTGCCTTGTTCCGCTCTTTGTTTTAGGCGTTTCAATATAATAGCCTTGTTCCTTGCTCTTTAATAACTGGTGGTCGATAATCACAACCTCATGGTTAAAATCAACGTCCATGATTGTCAATCCGCACAGTTCCGAGATACGAAGTCCAGTCTTTAACAGTATCAGCACATCATCAAAATACTTATGATACACATTGTCCGTCTTGATGAATGACAGTAGGGATTGTTCTTGTTCCTCTGTCAATGCGACTTTCTCTTTTGTATCATTTTCTAAGACTTCACTTAACTTGAAATCAAAAGGATTTTTCCTTACATAATCGTCTTGTATGGCGATATAGAATGACGCTTTTAACGAGCGTTTA
>QULU01000009.1:460-115803 GCA_003481775.1 Clostridiaceae bacterium OM02-2AC | reverse complement strand
TCCTCTCCAATCAGCATATACTTGAAAAAAACATCATTGTGAAAGGGGATCGGATACTCCCTTTCCTTCCCTTTTTCCATAGGTGGAGCCCTCCTTTTTTTCTTATACACTCTTATATACGTAGGAAAAGGGCAAAACTCCTAAATTTTATGAAAAAAAAATTAAAAACCTTTATCTGTACATAAAAAAATCAGATGATAAAGCAAGCCTGAATCTAAGAAAATTTCATTTATTTATCCGCTGACCGTATGCTCACGTCAAAAACTGTCCGCTATACAGATTGCTTTTCTTTTCAACAAGCTCCGGCTACGAAACATAAAAAAGCTGCACATCCCTGTAACGGGTATGCGCAACTTTTTTTAATTATCAAAATGGGTTATCTCAACCGTATACTCCCCATCTCTGACATCTACACTGATTTTATCATCCTTACCTGCATTGCCTTCAATCATCCTGCGAGCAATCAAAGTTTCAATATTTCTCTGGATATAACGCTTCATTGGACGCGCACCATACAATGGATCCACACCCTGTGTAGCAATGGCTTTGTATACAGCATCACTGACCTGCAGCGTAATATCCTTATGCGCAAGACGCTGGGTAAGCTCTCTCATGAATTTATGTGCGATTTTACCAAGCATATCATCATTCAATGCATTGAAAACAACAATTTCATCGATTCGGTTAATAAACTCCGGCTTAAAGTACTTCTTCACTTCGTTCATATAATTTGCATCACGATCAACACCATCAAAGGCAAACTGACTTCCCAGATTGCTGGTCATAATCAGCAGCGTGTTTTTGAAATCCACAGTCACACCCTTGGAATCGGTAATTCTTCCATCATCCAGAATTTGCAGAAGTACATTGAATACATCCGGATGCGCCTTTTCTACCTCATCGAATAGAATGATAGAATATGGATTGCGGCGCACGGCCTCGCTCAGCTGTCCGCCTTCATCGTAGCCGACATATCCTGGAGGTGCACCAATCAAACGGGAAACACTGTGCTTTTCCATATATTCACTCATATCAATGCGGACGATATGAGACTCACTGTCAAACAGCTGCTCTGCCAATGCCTTGGCAACCTCCGTCTTACCAACACCGGTCGGCCCCAAAAACAGGAAGCTTCCAATTGGACGATGCTCATCCTGTATCTGTGCCTTACTGCGCAGAATGGCATCACTGACAAGCTCCAATGCATTATCCTGTCCGATGACACGTTTCTGCAATGCTTCCTTTAAATGCAAGAGCTTTTGACGTTCGCTTTCCACAAGACGGCTGACCTCCACGCCAGTCCAGCGGGATACGATTTTTGCGATCAGCTCTTCATTCACAGTTTCCTGAATGAGGGCGTCCTCCTTCTGCTTATCCGATTGTTCACGAATCAGCTTTTCCAGATGTGGTATTGTTGCATATTGCAGCTTGGCAGCATCCTCGTATCGTGCTTCATTCTGTGCCTGCTCCAGATCCAACTTTGCCTTCTCCAGACGAACCTTGGCATCCTTGCTTTCCTCCAGCTCTGCTTTCTCATCCTCCCATTTTGTATACAGGGAGTCCTTTTCCGCCTGCAGCTGCGCAAGCTCTGTGCGAATATCCTCCAGACGCTCCTTCGCCTTTTTATCTTCCTCTTTCTTCAGTGCGGTTTCCTCAATCTGCAGCTGCATGATCTTTCTTTGCAGCTCATCAAGCTCCTGCGGCATAGACTCCATTTCCACCCGCAGAGTGGCACATGCTTCATCAATCAGATCGATCGCCTTATCCGGCAGGAACCGGTCAGTGATGTAGCGGTTGGACATCGTAGCTGCAGCAAGGATAGCCTCATCCAAAATCTTAACACCGTGATAGGATTCAAAGCGGTCCTTCAACCCACGCAGGATGGAAATGGTATCCTCTACGCTTGGCTCCTGCACCATAACTCGCTGGAACCGTCGTTCCAGGGCCGCATCCTTTTCGATATACTGTCGATATTCATTGAAGGTAGTTGCCCCGATACAGCGCAGCTCACCACGTGCCAGCATCGGCTTCAGCATATTGCCGGCATCCATACTGCCCTCCGTTTTGCCTGCACCAACCAGATTGTGAATTTCATCAATAAACAGAATGATATTTCCTTCTGCCTGCTTCACTTCCTCCAGAATGGATTTTAGACGCTCCTCAAACTCACCGCGATATTTCGCGCCCGCAATCAGAGACCCCATATCCAGCTCAATCAGTTTCTTTTCCTTCAGGGACTGCGGTACATCTCCCTTCATAATCCGCCAGGCGATTCCTTCCACAACAGCGGTTTTTCCAACGCCGGGTTCACCGATGAGCACCGGATTGTTTTTTGTCTTCCGGGATAAAATCTGTATAACACGGCGGATTTCATCATCCCGTCCGATAATCGGATCGATTTTTCCATTCTTTACATCCTCCACCAGATCACGTCCGTATTTACTCAACGCCTCCAGATTGGATTCCGCATTCGGTGAATCCATCCGCTTACCGCCTCTGCGCTTCAGCTCCTCATCCTTGCAGGTATTTTCGTTAAGATGAAATTCCTTAACCAACTGCTTGGATATATAGGATTTGTTGAACATCAGGGCAATCCAGACACTGGCAACACTCAGATAGGTTTCCTGAATTCCCGCACTCCACTGCTCCGCCTTGGAAAAAGACTGAGCTACCTCATTTGACAGCTGCGGATTGACATTGCTGCTGGTTGCCACTCTATTCATTTCCTGATCAATCAGCGTCAGGGCTCTTGTCTTATCTATATTCAGGCGCTTGAATAAGCCATCCAGCACATCATGTTCAAAGATGGCCTTCAGCATCTGGATGGTGTCAACGGTTGTATGCTGATACGATTTGCAGATTTCCACTGCCTGCATGATAATCTCCTGCAGCTTTTCACTCATTTTATCAAAGTTCATACGATCACGCTCCTTTTTAGCACTCTCACTCTTTGATTGCTAATGCTATTATAGCACAGTTTTTAGCACTGTCAACACCTGAGTGCTAAAAAAGAGAAAAAGTATAGTGAAAAAGTAGGAATAGACCACCTATGGCATTTATTCTTCTGATTGAAACCAATCAAGGATAGAGAAACCAGAATTGCCTGCAGAAGTGATTGAATTTTTCAGTCCAGCTATCATCAAGCACAGCATTCCCTGTGTTGCATATTCTCATTACGGAAACTGCATGCTTTATGAAAGATATCCTCCTATCTGCAATATCGTTTACAAAATTTATCCGTATGCTTCACACTCCTGAAACTCCGCCCTCCTTCTTACGAAAAAAGAGAAGCTGGAGCCGTAAAAAAGCAGGTGGTCTCACACCTGCTGATCCTATAAGTACGTGTCAATATGGCAGCTGTCACGCAGCATCCCTTTATCAAACTGACAAGCTGTCTCCTCAATTATTTCTTAATCGTTCAGATAAGCTTTGATTTCCTGCATATTATGAATTCTTGCATAAGCCTTGCTCTGATCTACTCCATAACGATCGTCCGCATAGGCAAGCACGCGCATACCCGCAGCATTTCCTGCCGCTATACCATATTTGCTATCCTCCACCGCGATACATTCCTCCGGCTTCACATTCAGCTTTTTTGCGGCTGTCAGATAAATTTCGGGATTGGGCTTGCTTTCATGGAACATCTCACCACTCAGCAGCTCGTCAAAGCAGCCAACCAGATCACAGACATTTTCCATGGTCTGAATCTGATGCATGGCTGAGCTGGATGCAACAGCCGTTTTATAGCCATGCTCACGCAGCCAGATCAAAGTTTCCTTAACGCCGGGATTCAATACCTCATCATATCCAAACGCATGAAGCTTACAGTAATCATCCAGCTTTTCCTTAAACTTTTCCATTGGCCAGTCCATATGCATGACCCGCATGCTTTCTGTATATGTATACGTATAGGAGCTGCCGACCAGAGAATGCATAAAAGCATCATCCACCTCAGTTCCATAGCTTTTATAAAATCCCCTCAGCTGCTCCAAATTTTTTGGTTCGCTATCCACCAGCACCCCATCCATATCAAATATTACGGCTTTGATCATACTCTACTTTCTCCTTTTCCTTGCTTATTACCAGTATATCGGGACAATTCTGCTTGTTCTGCATCGTAATTCTACATACGCTATAAAAGCGGCTCTGCAATCCAGCACTCCATGCCAGCAGAGCTTCACTTTCTTCTCTGTTACAGGCCTGTCCCCAATACAATACCAGAATCAGAATACCATGCTTTCTCAACAGATGCAATGCTTTTGTGACAGCACAAAGAGACGTTTCCCGCCTTGTCATGATTTCAGGATCCCCATGCGGCAGATATCCGAAATTAAACACACCCAGATCCAGCGGCTCCCGGATATAGGCATCACAGCTTTCATGTGAATCCAAAATCAGGGTAGCCTTTTCCTCCAGCTGTTCAGCCTTCAGCTTTTCTTTGGTCTGCGCATACGCCTGTGGCTGAATATCAAACGCATAGACATGAGAACAGTTCTTCTGCCGTGCAAGAAACAGCGTATCATATCCCTGCCCCATGGTAAAATCAGCACAGATGCTATTTTCTGTTAACTGGCTGTTCATGATATCATGAACGATTTCAACAACTTTTTTCATGTAATCTCCTTTTTTCACCACTGTATTCATTATATAATAGCAGTAAGGAGAATGCTATGAAAACAATAAACGATTCCCATATTCAAATGGTGTTACAGCTCTTTCCTACCATC
The DNA here is from genome assembly GCA_003481775.1 of Clostridiaceae bacterium OM02-2AC. Lineage (GTDB taxonomy): Bacteria > Bacillota_I > Bacilli_A > Erysipelotrichales > Erysipelotrichaceae > Clostridium_AQ. The sequence continues at coordinate 111,076 of QULU01000009.1, read as the reverse complement.
CATAAGGAAGCCTGGCTGGTGGGAGGCTGTGTACGTGATATGCTGATGGAACGAGAGCTGCATGATTATGATATCACAACGGATGCTACGCCGTATGAGGTGATGGCGCTGTTCAGGAAATACGGCTACCGTGTCATACCAAGCGGCTTGAAGCATGGTACTGTAACAGTCCTTGTACAGGATGAGCCGGTTGAAATCACTACCTATCGTACAGAAAGTGCTTATACAGATCACCGCAGTCCAAAAGCAGTCCGCTTCACCTCAGATCTCGATGAGGATTTAAAACGGCGTGATTTCACAATGAATGCAATCGCCTGGCATCCGAAGCGGGGCTTTCATGACCCTTATCATGGTCAGGCAGACATCGCCAGAAAAATCATTCGCTGTGTGGGGAATGCTTCTGAAAGAATGCAGGAGGATGCCCTGCGCATTCTTCGTGCACTGCGCTTTCACTGTACGCTGCACTTTGCAATCGAGGAAGAAACCGCGCAGGCAATACGCACCCATGCCCATCTGCTCTCCTATATATCCAGAGAACGTATTCGTGAGGAATTCAACCGTATCCTGCTGCAGGATTATCCGGATACATTACAGCTGTTAAAGGATATGCGGGTATTGGATGCGATTGCGGCAGGCTATACGAGGTTGATGAATAAAGAACAGAACAATCCCTGGCATATATATGATGTATTCACGCATACCGACGTGGCACTGAACCACACGGCAGGAATGCCATTGGAGGGCAAGCTAGCCATCATTTTTCATGACGTAGGCAAACCGGCATGTGAAGCTTTTGATGCCGATGGCATCTCTCACTATTACGGTCATGCGCAGAAATCCGTTGAGCTTGCAAAACATTGGCTGAAGGAGCTTCGCTATGACAACAAAACCATACATCGTGTTTTGCGCTGCATTGCATATCATGATTACAATCTCACACCGAAAAAAAGCACCCTGCGCAGATATCTGTCAAAATTTGATAATCAGCTGCCGGATGCCTTACTGGCATTGGATGTACAGCTCGCAGACCAGCTGGCGAAAAATCCGGAGCTGGCCGCAAACGGGGTCCAGCTCATCCGGCAATGCAAGGAGCTGCTGCTGAAGATGCACGCTGAAGAGGAGCTTCTCAGCCTACAGACACTTGCGGTGAATGGCAGAGACATGATGGATTGCGGTCTGCGCGGCAAACAGATCAAAACCGCACTGCATATGCTTCTGGACTACGCGATGCAGGATCCTTCCCGAAATACCAAAGAACAGCTGCTTGAAGAATTGAAAAGAAATGCAGAAGCCTGCACACTTGACAGCTCTGATTAAAGAAACAGGAGAGCTCCTATACAGTATTGCGATAACGGATAGCATATGGCGTTTTCAACGTTCACCAGCTAACGCTATGATCCGCTTGCTGTACCAAAAAGGAGGCGCCCCTATTGGAAAGCCTCCTTTTGCAAGCCTGACAGGTATTCATCTCCGGTGCTCTCATTCACTTAAACGCTTCAGATCATCCACCAGATTCTCACATACCTCTTCATCCAGCTGTGACAGGATGTATCCCTGATACGTACAGTATTTGGTTTTGATATCCTGGATGGTTTTCAGCTCGGTCTCATTTCGCACCTTATCCTGCAATTCACTGAGGATATCCGCAGTAAGGCGAATCGGCTGGTCGTATACCATCGTGATATCAGCAAGAGAACAGTTTCTCTGCCCCCGCACCTTGTTTACTGCCTGATTGAGATAGTATTCTATCATAACGGCCTGTTTGTGAATCTGTAATCCGCAACTCATATAGCATCATCCTTTCTGACAATGCTATCGTACTGCATATTGTTACATCATGAATGTAACAATTTCTAAAAAGCAAGACTTCCACTCAGGAATCCATAGCCGACTGCCAGCACACCACACAGCAGCATTACGGTTATCGGACTCTTTTTATATTTTCTCAACAGAAGAAATCCCAGTGCAAACAGCAGCACGCTTTCTATGTTTAAATCAGCAAGAGAAATCGCTTTTCCTCCCCAGAAGGCATCAATTCCCAACGACACGCCCGCAGAGGCAATCAATGCGACCACAGCAGGACGAAGTCCCTTCAGTACTGCCTGTATAGCATCCAGCTGCCGATATTTATAATACAGAAAGGACAGCGTCAGGACAATGACAAAGCTGGGCAGTACAACACCAAGAGATGCTACCAAAGCCCCGGGAAGGCCGGCAATCTTGGTTCCGACAAAGCTGGCCGCATTGATTGCAATCGGCCCCGGGGTCATCTGTGAAATGGTCAGGATATCCGCAAACTCCCGCATGCTCAGCCAGCCATGCATGGCAACGACCTGATCCTGAATTATCGGAAGTGCCGCATACCCTCCGCCGATACTCAAAAGTCCGATTTGCAGAAAGCTCAGCAGCAGCTGTAACAACGTCATTGCAGACCACCCTCCTTTTTCATCGCACGCTCAATCATATAGCCCAGTGCTCCACACACCAGGATGATAATGAGCAGATTGACATCAAACATCACATTGCAAACAAACGCTGCCAGCATAATGAGCACATACACCTTCTGCGGCTGACTCCAGACCTCCCTGCCCATCGTCCATACCACATCGCAGATGGTCGCAACCACTCCTGCCTGCATCCCAAACAGCATAAGCTGTATCCAGCGTATCTGAATAAACGCCTCATAGCAGTAGGATATCACTGTTAAAATCACAAGCGGAGGCAGCACCGTTCCAATTACCGCAACGATTGCCCCCAGAATGCCTGCACAGCGATAGCCGATACTGATTGAGGCATTGACAGCGATTGCTCCGGGGGAGGATTGGGCAATGGCCACCAGATCCATCATCTCTCCCTCTTCGATCCAATGCAGATCCTCAACAAATTTCTTTCTCATCAATGGTACGATCACATAGCCTCCACCAAAGGTACAGGCACTTAACATAAACACGGAAGAAAATAATTTTCCGTACATTTTTGCATTTTTCTCCATTTTCATCACCTTCCCTACTATTATAGTCCTTGTCATTTCATAATGAAAATAGTATTATTATATATATTTTATAATTTATTATTATGAAAGGAGATTTCCATGACCCTGCGACATTTACGTATCTTCGTTGCGGTATGCACCTGGGGGAGTATCACAAAGGCTGCTGAAAAGCTGCATATCGCACAGCCCTCGGTATCCCTTGCCATACGGGAGCTGGAGGAATATTATCAGCTGCAGCTGTTTGACAGAATTTCCCGCAAATTATATCTGACAGATGATGGTGAACGCTTTCTCAAATACGCCAGCCACATCACCTCCTTGTTTGATGAAATGGAGAACAGTATGGAGCACTGGAGTGATATGGAAAGCATGTCCATCGGCTCCAGTATCACGATTGCCAACAGTCTGCTTTGTGAATGCCTGTACAGCTACAAGCAGCAGTATCCAAAGCGACAGACGCAGATACTCATCGAGAATTCCACGATTCTTGAGGAGTCAATCGTTTCCAATAAGCTGGATCTGGCATTGATTGAAGGTATACCAACCCATGAGCATATTCAAAAGATATCGTTTTTCAAGGATGAGCTGGCCGTTATTTGTGCCAGAGAGCATCCCCTGACAAAAAAACAGGAGCTGTGCCTGCAGGACATTGCACAGGAGCCGTTTTTACTGCGGGAAAAAGGCAGCGGTACAAGGGAAATACTGGACTCCATCATGAAGGTGCATGACATCCAGCTGCATCCCATATGGGAGAGCGCCAGTACCAGAGCACTGGTTAAGGGTGTACAATTTGGTTTCGGTATCTCCATCCTTCCCTATCAGATGGTAAAGGCTGAGCTGGAAACAGGCATTGTCACCCGTTTGTATTTATCGGATGTTTCCTTTCAAAGGGATTATTACATCATCTATCACGCAAACAAGCATCTGCATGCCGGCTTACAGGATTTCATCACCACCTGCCGTCGGGTTTGTGCTGAAATCCAATCGAAGGAATCATAGCATATGGGAGGGCTCAATCATGAAAGGGGTATTGGCATACAAAAAAGAGACTTCAAACTGATCGTTACCTGATCGTGAACCCTCTTTCTTGTATATTATGAATAATATGATAGCATGCTTATCGCATTTTCCGTCATGCCTGCATCCAGGATTGCAAAGCTTTCTTCACCTCAGCTACAGTAGAAAACACAGCATTTGCTCCTGTTAGATACTGGTACACATAATTCCATTCCTCGGCTGTGAATTTAGAATCCTCTATCCCTAGAATCATGTCCGCATATTCCTGAAATATCATCCTCTGTCGAAGATCAGAAATATAAGCAGCATCACAGTTTTCAAATATATAATCCAGCAGTGCATCCTTCATGGCTTCGCCCCATTTCCTTGTGTATATCTATAAAATTATACGTAAATAGACAGTGTGTTTTTTTATGATTTTTCCTTTATTTTGTTTAAAAAACGGCGCTTTTCGCGGAAATCTTGCCTATTTCATAAAGTATGCTTTTTTATATACATCCATTGATATTATAAAAGAATTGCCAGTCATTTACAATATTTCCATTACAAATTACGAAAAAAATGGAAATTTTAGCTTTCGCATAAGACGCATTTGCGTTTTTTCTGATATTACATGATTACCTGCAGAGGCAAGAGGCAGCAGGAAAGCCATAGAAACGATAGTTTTTTCAGAATTGCTGACCGCATGTCAACACAAGCTGTCATGATCAACTATCGAAAACCCCATACGCTGTGATCGTCTTATGCGACAGCCGTATCCATTTGGCGAATTGATCCATAGCGGCTTTTCTCTGCTTGATGATTACCGGCTGCTTTTCTATACCTGACAGCATTTCAGTTCCTTGTCAGGAAAAAAGGATGGGTGCAAGCATGTACAAAAAATAGCACAGTGGCACAGGGTTACGGTCAATCGGATTCGCACTGATCTCAGATCGTGTATGGCTGCAATTATCGCTTTAGCATCATTGAAAAAGGAGCGCTTACGGTCTGTGTATGACCATGGAAGCACTCCTTCCTTTACCAAACGGATTTTTTAGCTTATGTAACCGCCTAAGCTCTTTGATAGGCGATTTCCCCATTGATAATCGTATAGCTGATAACGTTTTGTGTATCCAGCAAGGAGCTGTCACAGATGATAAGATCGGCATCCTTGCCCTCCTCGATGCTGCCGATGCGTTTCTCCAGACCGAGAATTTTTGCCGGATTGATAGTGATTGCTTTTAATGCCTCTTCCTCTGGCAGCCCGTCCTTCATAGCTAGTGCTGCACACAATGGCAGATATTCCTGTGGCACGACCGGTGAATCCGTCGTAATGGCGATCAGAACACCTTCTTTGCACAGAACACCCGGCGTCGTAAAGGACTTGTTTGCCAGCTCAAATTTCGATTTATGAGTCAGGGATGGTCCGACGATGGCCGGATATCCGCTTGCCTTTACCTGTGCCTTGATAACCTCTCCATCCGTACAATGATCAAGCGTCACGTTGACATCAAATTCCTTTGCGATTCGTATCACCGTCAGAATATCATCCGCACGATGCGCGTGGCATTTTAACGGCAGTTCCTTTTTGATGACCGGAATCATCGCCTCCAGCTTCATATCATAGGCCGGCAGTTTCAGTGGATCATTCTGAGCGGCTTCCTTTTTTGCGATATATTCCTTCGTTTTTGCCAGCGTTTCCCGCAGCAGTGCCGCGATATTCATTCTGGTTTTGATACGGCTGTCCTGATAGACACGCTTTGGATTCTCACCAAAGGCGCATTTCATCGCTACCGGATTCTGTATCACCATTTCATCAATGCTGACGCCGTGTGTTTTATAGGCCATAAAGGTACCCCCGATGACATTGGCGCTTCCCGGACCTGCGGCTACGGTTGTAATACCTGCATTGCGGGCATTGATGATCGTTTCATCCAGCGGGTTGCAGCCGTCGATTGCTCGCACCTGCGGCGTGATCGGATCACTCATTTCATTCACATCGTCCCCTTCCCCGCGGATGGCACTTTCCTCCATCCCCAAATGACAATGTGCTTCCACCATTCCAGGGAACACCTGTTTCCCGGATGCGTCAATGATCAGTTCTCCAATTTCCTCTTTCAGATTTTCACCCACTGCCGCAATTTTTCCATTTTGCACGCGAATATCGGCCTGTATAGTTCCGCTTGCGGCCATCGTATGAATTCTTCCATTCTTAATCAACATGTTGTCTGCTCTCCTTTGCACTTCCTATGCGTTCGTAATCAGTTCTGCAATCGTATCTCCCATCTGGGAACAAGTCCGGTATGTTTTACCATCCTCCATAATATCCTTTGTTCGATAGCCCAGACGAAGTGCCTCTTCCACAGCTGCCTCGATTACCGCAGCCTCCTGATCCATATCAAAGGCATACTTCAGCATCATGCCGGCTGCCAGAATTGTACCGATCGGATTGGCGATGTTTTGACCTGCGATATCCGGAGCAGAGCCGTGAATCGGCTCATACATACCGCGCTTTGTTTCCCCAAGGGATGCACTCGGTATCAGACCGATGGAGCCGGTGATCATGCTGGCCTCATCACTCAGGATATCTCCGAACATATTTTCTGTCACCACGACATCAAACTGGGATGGATCCTTCACAATCTGCATTGCGGCATTATCCACCAGCATATGAGAAAGGGTTACATCCGGATATTCCATGGCGACTTCACTTACGATTTTACGCCATAAACGGGAGGTGTCAAGTACATTTGCCTTATCTACGGAAATAACGCGGCGTCCCCTTTTACGAGCCGTCTGAAATGCTGTATGGGCAATTCTGCGGATTTCGTGCGCATAATAGCACATGTTGTCACTGGCATACAGCTCTCCGTTTTTCTCTACTGTGCTTTTTTCTCCGAAATATACACCGCCGATCAATTCCCGAACCACCATAAAATCAATTCCGTTTGCGACGATATACCTGCGCAGCGGAGAGGCATCGGATAATTCCGCAAAGATTTTCGCAGGACGCAGATTAGCATACAGGCCAAGCTCCTTGCGAATACTCAGCAATGCTTTCTCCGGACGAATGGATGGGTCGACATGATCCCATTTCGGTCCGCCAACTGCCCCCAGCAGCACACTGTCACTGGCAAGGGCCGCATCCAGGCTTTCCTGTGGCAGAGAGGTTCCGTATTTATCAATGGCGCAGCCTCCGGCATCCACTTCTGTGTATACAAAGCTGTGTCCGTATGTTTTTGCTATCACATCCAGTACCTTGACTGCCTCTTTGACGATTTCCGGACCGATACCATCTCCCGGTATCACCGCAATATGCTTCTCCATTTACTTTCCCCCCTCTTTAATAGCATTCAGTAATCCGTTATGTTGCATGATGTTTTGAATAAATGCAGGGAACGGCTGTGCCTGATAGGTTTCGTTTTTTGTCTTATTTATAATTTCTCCGGTATCGAAGTTGATTTCGACCTCATCCTTGTCATCAATACGCTCGCTTGCCTCTACACATTCCAGAATCGGCAGCCCGATGTTGATCGCATTGCGGTAGAAGATACGCGCAAAGCTTTTCGCGATAACGCAGGAGATGCCGCTTGCCTTGATGGCGATCGGCGCATGCTCACGACTGCTTCCGCAACCGAAATTGAAGCCTGCCACCATAATATCATCCGGTTTGATTTTCTTTACAAAGTCCGCATCGATATCACACATGCATTTTTCTGCCAGCTCCAAGGGATCGCTGGTATTCAGATATCTTGCGGGAATGATAACATCAGTATCAACATTATCTCCGTATTTATGTGCTGTTCCATTTGCATTCATGCTTACGCTACCTCCTTTGGTGCTGCGATTCTGCCCATGATGGCACTGGCTGCAGCTACAGCCGGACTTGCCAGATATACCTCGGAATCCACATGCCCCATACGGCCGACAAAGTTCCGATTGGTCGTCGCAACACAGCGTTCATTCTCTGCCAGAATTCCCATATAGCCGCCCAGGCATGGTCCACAGGTCGGTGTGGATACCACGCAGCCTGCATCGATGAAGATTTCCGTATAGCCGAGTTGTATGCACTGCTTGTAAATTTCCTGTGTTGCCGGAATGATGATGGCACGCACTCCCTTGGCTACATGCTTTCCCTTCAGAATCTGTGCAGCCTCTGCCATATCAGACAGACGTCCATTCGTACAGGAGCCGATGACAACCTGATCAATCACCACAGGCTCTTTGATTTCATCAATCGTTCTCGTGTTTTCCGGCAGATGTGGAAAGGCTACGGTATGCGTGATCTGGCTTAAATCCAGATGATAAACATTGCAATACTCTGCATCCGCATCTGCTTCATAAGTAACATACGGGCGATTTACACGATCCTTGACATAAGCCTCCGTAATCTCATCGAAGGCGAAAATTCCGTTTTTCGCACCGGCTTCGATTGCCATATTTGCCATGCATAAGCGATCATCCATGCTCAGACTCTGTAAACCGATACCGCTGAATTCCATGGATTTATACAAAGCGCCATCCACACCGATCATGCCGATGATGTGTAAAATAACATCCTTTCCGCTGACATGCGGAGCAAGCTTTCCACGCAGATCGAATTTGATAGCTTCCGGGATTTTGAACCAGCATTTGCCGGTAGCCATGCCTGCGGCCATATCCGTACTGCCCACACCGGTTGAAAAAGCATTCAGCGCTCCATACGTACAGGTATGGGAGTCAGCACCGATGATGCATTCCCCAGGACCTACAATTCCCTTTTCCGGAAGCAAAGCATGCTCGATTCCCATTTCTCCGACATCGTAAAAGTGTTCGATGTTCTTTGCATAGGCAAAGGTACGGCAAGCCTTGCACTGCTGGGCTGCCTTGATATCCTTGTTTGGCGCAAAATGATCCATTACCATGCTGATTTTCCCGGGATCAAATACCTGTGTAAAGCCATATTTTTCAAATTCCTTGATAGCGACTGGTGATGTGATATCATTTCCCAGTACCATATCCAGATTCACTTCGATCAGCTGTCCTGCCTCTACGTGATCCAGACCGGCATGTGCTGCCAGAATTTTCTGTGTCATTGTCATTCCCATAATGGTTTTCCTCCTGCTGTTATTGTTTACGCTTCTGCGTCTTTTTCTGCCTCACGGCGCTGTGCTACTGCACGGTTGATGGCAGAAAATAATGCCTGTACACTGGATGCGATGATATCGTCATGCAGTCCCACACCCCATTGATCCTTTTTGCGGCAGTCGATGATTTTTACATAGGATACCGCTCTGGATGTGGAGCCCTTGCTTACCGCATGCTCCTTGTAATCCAGAATGTCGAAGGTCAGGTTCATATTATCGCGAAGGGCATTGCTGACAGCATCGAGACGTCCGTTTCCCATAGCGGTGATGAACTGCGATTTTCCCTCATAGGTGATATTCATCGTTACGGTTACGATATCACCCTGACGTACGAAATGATAATCATTCAGCGCATACGGCGCATTGACATTCATGTATTCCTTCTGGAACAGATCGTTGATCTCATTTGGCAGCAGCTCCTTGTGCTCATGGTCGGATACATCCTTCATAAAATAGCCAACCTGCTCGCGCATATCGGATGGCAGATCATAGCCGTAGTATTCCTCCAGCATATAGCCGATGCCGCCCTTACCGGACTGTGAGTTGATGCGGATAACATCTGTTTCATATACACGTCCGACATCTCTTGGATCGATTGGCAGATACGGTACAGTCCAGTGCTCGGGATCCTGTGCATCACGGTAATGCATGCCTTTGGCGATGGCATCCTGATGAGAGCCGGAGAAGGCTGCGAATACCAGCTGTCCCGCATAGGGCTGACGCATGTGCACCTGCATGCGGGTACAGCGCTCATAGACCTCGACGATATGCGGCATATCCGTGAAGTTTAGCTTGGGATCGACACCCATCGCATACATGTTCATTGCAAGTGTAATAATATCCACATTTCCGGTACGCTCCCCGTTGCCAAACAGCGTTCCCTCGATGCGGTCAGCACCTGCCAGAATACCCATTTCCGTATCCGCAACGCCACATCCGCGGTCATTGTGCGGATGCAGGGATACGATAACATTCTCACGATAGTTCATATGCTTGCACATGTATTCAATCTGCTGTGCATAAATATGCGGCATGCTCATTTCCACAGTCACCGGCAGATTGATGATGACCTTGTTATCTGCGGTTGGCTGCCATATATCCAATACGGCATTGCAGACCTCCAGAGCATACTCCACTTCTGTTCCCGTAAAGCTTTCCGGTGAGTATTCAAAGCGGTAATTGCCGCCGTCCTCCTCTGTCAGCTTCTTTAACAGCCTGGCACCCTCCACAGCGATATTCAGAATTTCTTCCTTTGATTTTTTGAACACCTGTTCTCGCTGTGCCAGAGATGTGGAATTGTATAAATGTATCACCGCATTTTTCGCACCCCTGACAGCTTCAAAGGTTCTGCGGATAATATGCTCTCTTGCCTGTGTCAGCACCTGAATCGTTACATCCTCCGGAATCAAATTCTCATCGATCAGCTTGCGCAGAAATTCAAATTCCGTCTGACTGGCTGCCGGAAAGCCGATTTCAATTTCCTTAAAGCCAACCTCTACAAGCAGCTGGAAAAATTCGATTTTTTCATCCAGACTCATCGGTATGATCAATGCCTGATTGCCATCCCGCAAATCCACGCTGCACCATTGTGGTGCGGATTCGATATATTCCTTTCCTGCCCAGTCCATACATGGCTCCGGTGGTAAAAAATACTGTCTTTTGTACTTCTGATATCCTTCCATCATCCTGTCCTCCTTATTGTAACAAAAAAAGCTTCCATCTCTATCCTAAGAGACGGAAGCTTATCACCAATTCCGCGGTACCACTCTTGTTGAATGATGAAAAGCATCATTCCCCTCACATATCCAGACTTCGAATATGTTCTCACGATAACGTGTGAGCAGACGGTAACGCTTACTGACATCAGCGATGTGTTCAGGTTACAGCTTACGGGTGAGTGGATAAGATTTCTGCGCCGCTTTTCACCAGCCAGCGGCTCTCTACAGCAGAAGGTTCCTATGCTGGTCCCGATCCTTGCCTTTGGTTTTGTAGTCACTATCAAAAGGATATAGCATTTCTTGTAAATTGTCAATGCATTTTTGTAATTCCGTTACATTATTTTGTGAAAATATTTTCATTCCCTTTTCATCACTGTCTCCTGTTTTTTAACAGAAGACAGCTGTGCTCATATTATGGAATCACAGGGCATACTAATATTCTTCCGGTATTGCGATATAACCGCTGTGCTTGAAGGCCTCCGTCTGCAGCTCCTTGACAATGGATACCCCGGCACTTGTCCCTATACGCAAAGCTCCACTGGCAACCATGTTTTTGAATGTACGTGCATCCCGTATTCCTCCAGAGGCTTTAACCTTGACTGCGGTACCGACACACCTGCGCATCAGTGCCACATCCTCCACAGTAGCTCCTGCGCTTCCAAAGCCGGTTGAGGTTTTCACAAAATCCGGTTTGACAGCCACCGCAATTTTACAAATCTGTCTAATTTCATCCTTTGTCAGATAACAGGTTTCCAAAATGACCTTGCACAGCTTTCCATTGTTTCTGCATACCGTAACGATACGCTGCATTTCCTCTTTTACATACTCCCAGTTTCCGGCCTTTACTTCTGTTAAATTGATCATGTAATCAATTTCATCCGCTCCGTTTTGTATGGCATCCTTTGCTTCAAACACCTTGGCAGCAATTGTTGTCTGTCCCAGCGGAAAGCCGATTGCAGCCCCCACATGAACATCACTGTCCCGTAAGTATTCTGCACATAAGGCGGTTTGTGAAGAATTGATGGCGGCCATCGCGAAATGATATTCTCTGGCTTCCTTACATAGCTTTTCCATCTGTTTGCGTGTTGCATCTGCCTTGACATAGGTATGATCAATCATCCCTGCCAGCTCTTCTACTGTCCATCGTTTCATAAATATTCTCCTTTCCAGAAAAGTCCTGCCTTTTCTTATTGATATATCACACCCCTGTTGTTACCTAGAAGGATGGGGTATCCTATAGATGAAATGCTCACTTCAATGCGACTATGTCGGTTCACCTTCCGATCAAGCAAAGCGTTTTACTTCGCCAGCATAATTACGCAGGATTTCTTATAAAAAGCAATCCCATATCCTATAATATCCGGATATCCTCTTTCCTGTAAACCATCGATATATTTCATTTCCCTGATCTGACGGCATGCTCCTTGTGCGGTTATTTCTATATCCTTTTCTTTTGTTGCAACCTTTACCTCAAGCACAAGTCCTCTTTTTTTCTTATAGGCCGGTAGGACAATGATATCACTGCGGCCATTACCGGTTTCCTGATTGGATACGATTTGATAATCACTGAGCATACCAACCAACACTCAATGATAAAATTTTTCATCATAATCGAAATCGCTTATGGATGTAAACAATATGGTATTCAAAACTTCATTTGCGGTTTCCACGTCCTCTTTCAGAAAAGCATCTACCAATTCTCTGCTCTTTGCTTTTACCTGCTCCTGAAACCATTCTTCAAATATCGAGGTATAGATTCTGTTGATTTCCTTATTCGGTATCATAAGCTGATAAACTGCTTTATCTTTATTGACACACGCTATCGCTTTCAGGTAGCCTGTGAACAGCAGAAAACTGTAAATATGGTTAATCTGATCCATCTCACGATAGGTAAGTTCATATCTTACCGTTTGTGTAATCCTTCCGCCAGATGTCAGCATATCAAAATCCGCGGCTTTCTGAATGTAACGGTATATACTATCATTCCCACTCGTATTATTCGCCCAGAAAGATTCCGATACATCATTTACCTGCAGGATTTTCAGCACATATTTCAGTACACTCCATGGATTGTATATCTCTTTGTTTCCAAACAGATAACCGTCACGCCATGGGCGGGCAGCGTCTATTCATATTCAGAGTTTTACCCGCTACTAGCGCGCCTCTTGTCGGATACTAAAGGTTTCGACACTATTTCGGTGAAAGCGTCTTGGTCTTGTATATAATGCGACCTTTCCTTTGCACACTTCCTTTATAAACAGTGTCTTATCTACATAATAATATCCCCAACAATCAATTCTTTAAAATTTTCAATGCCAATCGTTATATGCTTCATAGCTATCAGCTCCTGTAACTACATTATATCACGGCAGCTGTGACAGATAAAAGGGAATTACGTTCTTTATGTCGGTAACCACTATATTCTGATAGTGAGATATGCTACAATCACAGTAGATATGGAGAAGTCAGGAGGTTATTGTTATGTATATTGTGCGTCCCGTTACGATGGAAACCCTCTGGGGAGATACGCGTCTGCATGCCTATCAGGGAGATCGTGCTGCGCAGATGATTGGCTGTGTGTATACGCTGAGTGGAATCGATGGAATCGACTGTGAAATTTATAATAAAAAGGAACGAACAACCCTTCGCAGGGCAGTGAAGGAGAATCCTGCTGCCTTTGGTCTTGAAGCGGGCGAGGAATTTCCTTTGATCATCGCTTTTGATTCCTGTGCACAGGATGTCAGCTTTCAGATTCATCCAACCGATACCTATGCAAAAGAGCAGCTGCACTTGCCCTATGGAAAAAGCGAGGCCTGGTATTTCATAGAGAAGCCAAGTGAGGGCTGGGTGTATGCCGAGAACAAGGCGGGTCATCGAACAGCTGTGGAAGCTGCACTGCAAAAAAAGGATTTCCATGGTGTAATCGATCATATTCCCGTTTCTGAAAATGACCTTGTGTATATCCGAAGCGGCATGATGCATGCCCTTACCGCAGGGTCCTTGATTTATGAGATTCAACAGTCTACCAACGTTACCTACCGCTTATATGATTATGAGCGAAAGGATATGCATGGTCATACAAGACCACTCCATGTGAAGGAAGCACTTGCGAATCTGGATTCCTCCCTGCATGTTCAAAAACAGAGTTTTTCAGAAGGAAGCAGCTTTGATCAGCGGGAGTTCTCTTTGCGGCACCTCACCTTATCCGGCAGCTATACGAATCCGTATTCCATCGCATCCGTGATATCCGTGGTTTCCGGTAATCTTCAGGTAGATACCTTTCCCGTGTCACAGGGTGGTAGTATCCTTGTTATGCCAGAGGAATGCATTCAGCTTACAGGAAGTGCAGAATGCATCCTTGCGGCAGCCCATCCGTATTGGAGAGCACAGGATTAGGAATGAAAGGAGCTACAAAAAAACGTGTATATCAGAACTTCGGTTCCAGTATACACGTTTTTTATATTAGACCGCTTATAGCTTTCGCAGATAATAATCCTGATAACGTGTGCCATCCCAGCCGACCAGCGGCTCCCTGGATGGGCAAAATCCCATATCCAGCAATATAGCCCTGCGTTTATCTGCTTCCTGCACACATTTGGTTATAACCTGCGGGCACTGGAATAAATCGCAGATATGCGGCAGAATCAAAGAAAGGATCCCTTGAAGACAGGATTGTTCTTCATATTTGCTTAAAAGATCAAGGCGCAGTAGAGCCGTATTGTCATAGGCATCATTTGCTGAACGTTTAAAAAGCTCCATCGTCCCGATTGCAGTCGAGGAAGCACAGTCCAGAATACTCCAGCGAACAAACCCTTCTCTTTGGTATTCTATGATCCAGTAATTGATTGCCTGTTCCATCCGTACTCTGCTCGTATAATAAAAATCATTTTCACAATTATCACAATTGCAAAGAGCAACCGTTTTTGGATCACTGTATACCTTTAACAAATCATTCGCATCACTCTGTTTTACGAATCGAATACGATAATTTTCATCTTGATATATAGGACATTGTCTGTATGGATTCATTGCATTCTCCTTCCTGCCACATAGCTGCAAGTTATGCTTGTGACAAAGCCATCATAACAAAAAAACTGCGACAGCGTTATATCACAGTTTTCATAAACTACAGATTATTCACACATTGCATAGTAAATAAACATTATGGAAGTGCTACAATAAGACATGATTTCTTATAAAATGCGATTCCATATCCTACAATATCTGTATATCCTTTCTTCTGCAAACCCTCCAGATACTGCTTATCCTTTATCTGCTCACATGCCTGAACTGCTGCATATTCCATCTCTTCCTCTTTTGAGGCAACCTTTAATACCAGCAGGAACCCCCGTTTCTTCTTATAGAATGGAAGCACCGCAAGATCTCACCTCAAGGTGCGCAGTGCGAGCCTTCCCAACCCGGTTTCCTGATTCAAAAGAATCTGAGTTGCTAAACAATCCAACCAGCATGCCATGATAAAATTTTTCATCGTAATCAAAATAGCTGATGGATTCAAATAAGATCGTATTTAATAGCTCATTCGCCAGATTCACATCTTCCCTTCGCAATGCTTCTGTAAAATCAGTACGTATTTCCTTTACCTGTTCCTGGAACCATTCTTCAAAAATCGTAGTATAAATCCTTTTAATCTCTTTATTGGGAATCATGAGGCGATATATGCTGTTTTCCTCATAACGCAATCTATGGCTTTCAAATACCCTGTGTATCATAAAAAGCTATATACATGATTGATCTGATCCATTTCTCTATATGTCAGACTTTCCTTCATTGGTTTCTCAATATAATCACCGGAAGACAATATCTCAAATTCCTGTCGCATAGTGGCATCAGCTTCTTTTATATAGCGGTAAATAATATCATTACCACTCGTATTTGCCCAAAAGGATACCGGCGTCTTTCTGCTTGTGTTCAGATATACATCAATACACTCCATGGATTGTAAATATCCTGATTCCCAAACCGGTATCCATCACGCCATGGGCGGGCAGCGCCTACCAGTCTTTTATGTCCCTTTGATATTCACGCAAATGATAATCCTGTAACAGTGAACTTATTTCCGTAGAGGAAAAGCCAAATTGTTGGCTTGATACCTCATCAAAGATAGAATTCACTTTAAAATTATTAAGACCTGTAAAAATAGATTCCTTCGCGATTCGCAGACAGCCGGTTAGATTTCCTTTTTCCAGAACTTCATTTGTTTTCAATACTGCACTGAAGATACCACCAAGAAAATCTGTCATTTCTTCATAATAAGCATTTAAATACGCATTTTGCAAAGGAACATCACGCCTTGGGCGGGCAGTGCCTATTCATCAATCAGAATAATTACTTTCTTCTGATAATGTTTATATAGACATTGACTTAAAAAGCGCAATCCGTTTTTTAAGTCAGCAATGTTCACATTACCTTCCTGATAGCATTTGAGAAGTTTTTTATCAATTTCATCCAGTCCCTCACTTGTAAGTAAATCCTTATATTTACCTATCAGCTCCCGTATGATCACTTTGAAAATATCAATCTGATTTTGAAACCTGATATCCTTCATATCCTTAAGTGTTATCAGGATAACCGGATACTGATTTTGATATTGTAATGCAGTCTTGTTTTTGGTAATGTTTAACCCGTTAAAAAGGGACGCGTTTTCCTTTTGTTTGATTGAGAAAAAATAATACAGCACGCCTGGGCGGGCAGCGCCTGCTCATGTTCAAAGTTTCCCGAATCTTTGCGGTCTGGTATACAGAACAACTTTTTCTTTCAGCACAACCTGAACAAACATGGTTTTATCTATGTAATAATATTGATGATCAATCAATTCTTTAAAGTCTTCTACACCGATCGGTAAACGCTTCATGTCATCAGCTCCTTAGTGGTATCATACCACGTGATTGGAAAATCTCAATCCTGTTACTGGCCTATACTGTACCAAGCACAAGATGAAAGCTCACACTCCCCTGTTCCTGTGTCATAAAAATATCGCCATCCATTTTCTGCATCAGCTGCTTACAGATATACAAGCCCAGACCATTTCCTGCATGACCGGCAACATTGTTTCCCCGGTAAAAGCTTTGAAAGATAGCACCGGCATCACTTTGGTCAATATAGGAGCCGGAATTTTCTATCTTCAGGATACTGTGATGATCTTCTTCATAAAAGGATATGTGAATCCATTTTCCATCTCCGTATTTCATCGCATTATCAACAACATTCCCAATGACTTCACGTAACCTGATCAAATCTGTAAAGATCAGCTGGTCCTTACAGGGAGCTTGCTCATAGGATATCAGTGCCAGTTCAATGCGCTCCTGTTCCCGCCTCAGCAAGGCTTCCACATCATGGAGATAGACCTCTTCCATTAGTACATCAAAATCAAACAGATCTTCATTGCTCGTATGCATGATTTCCTTTACATACTGATCAATTTTATCACAGTTTTCATACAGGCGCTCACAGATCAGCTCTTCCGCATACAGGTGCTCCTTCATTGCGTCCGTATACAGACGGATGTTGGAAAGCGGTGTCTTGATATCATGGGAAAGAGAGGCAATCATCGTTTGCTTTTCCTTCATCAGCGCTGTTTCTTTTTCCTCATGATGACGCAGCTCCTCCTTCATTACATCGATTGCCCAGACAAATTTCCCGAAATACCGCTGTTTCTGCTGGGGCAGCACATAGGTGAAGTCTCTGTTTTTCAAAGCCGTTGCCATCGCCTCCATATTATGAAAGGGCTGTATGATCTGGCGACGGATATAGAATAGAAGATAGATAACAAACAATATGACACCAAGCAGGGTGGTATTGATAATCCAGAAGACCGAAGACGGTATGCGCTGTACACGATAGGTAAAGCGATAGAAGCTGCCCTCCTGCTTTGCCGGAAGAAGCACACTTCTTGTACGGGAGCGATCCATATAGGATTGCATGGAGGTCTTCTTCAGTTCAAGCAGCTCTATTTGAATTTCTGATGAAGCAAGCTCTTTCATCTGCTTTCCCTCTTCCAGCTCTTTCGCCATGCGATTGATTTCTACCAGAGCTTCATCCGGTATTGTTTCATCACGCAGCTGTAAAAGAAGGCCATTCAATCCCAGCAAAAGCAGCAGAAGCAGTGCCGGAACAAGCACGGTCAGCCTATTCCATGCCTTCATAGCGGTAGCCTACTCCCCATACGGTGATCAGCCGCTTTGGATGACGTGGATCGGTTTCTATTTTTTCACGCAGCGTATTGACATGCGTTGTCAGCGTGGACAGCTCACTTTCAGAGGCATCCGTCCAGATTGCGGAAAATATATAGTCCTTACGCAGCGTTGTATGCTTTTTTCTCAGCAGCAGAACCAGCAGCTCAAACTCCTTTACAGAAAGAGCCAGCTGCTTTCCTTTTAATGTCACACTTCGCCGCTCGATGTCTACCAGAAGATCATCGTCCTTCAGCACATTGCGCTCCTCCTGCATTTCATAGCCTCTTCTCAGCTGAGCTTTGATTTTAGCCAGCATGACCGCCATGGCAAAGGGCTTTTCTACATAATCATCCGCTCCCAGCTCATAGCCCAACAGCTGATCGCTTGTCTGCGTTCGTGCACTCATGATGATAATGGGAAGATTGCTGCTTTGCCTGGCCTCGGTACAAATGCGAAAGCCGTCCATATCCAGCAGCATGATATCAACGAGAAGAAGACGCACCTTCTCCTGCTGTAAGAGTGTAAGTGCGTCATTTCCCCGCTGTACACAGCATGTCTGATATCCCTCATGTAACAGAAACCGCTCTAATACATCTCGCAGCTCATCATTATCCTCAACAACAAGAATATCAATCATACACACGCATCCCTTCTACCAGCCCTTTTCCATCAGCCAGTTGTATACCTTTTTTTCCCGTTCCTTCAGCTCATCCGCATGCTTCAGCACACCGATATCAAGATTGCTTTCAATTTTTCCATCATTGATATAGCAGATGCGCTGTGCATAGGAAGCCACCTTCACATCATGCGTTACCATCAGAATCGTCGTTCCCTGCTCATGTACCTTTGAAAACATATCCATGACTTCCCTCGCATGAAAGCTGTTTAACGCTCCCGTAGGCTCATCCGCAAACAGAATCTGCGGCTGATTGATCATTGCTCTGGCGATACAGGCACGCTGCAGCTCTCCGCCGCTTACTTCCTGAATGCTGTGTCCTGCAATTGAAGTAATCTGAAATTTCCGCAGCAGCTCATCCGCATAGGCATTGATTTCCTTATGCTTCCGTTTCTTTGCCATATAGCCGGGAAGTATCACATTGTCATAGATGTTCAGGTTATTTAGAAAATGCATCTGCTGGAAGATAAATCCCATTTCATGCAGGCGCAGCTTCGCCATTTCCATTTCATTATACCTGCTGATTTCTTTATGGTCAAATTCCACGGTTCCGGAGTTGATATGATCCATACCGCTGATTGTATATAGCAGGGTGGATTTACCGCTGCCGCTTGGTCCCATAACGGCGATGAATTCCCCTTTGTAAATGGAAAGATTCACATTGCGCAGGACATGATTCTGTTTTTTATTTACAACAAAGCTTTTGCACAGCTTTCGGACCTCTATCATTGCTTCCATTCGTTTTCCTCCTTGATTTTCTGATGTATTTCAATTTTTGATATGGTTGCGGTGTATTTATTCCTCACTCAAATCTTTGATATTCCATGCCGGTATGGTACGGTTGACAATCCATTGTGCTGCCATAGCTGCTAGAATAAACAGTAACGGATACAGGACATACATGTTGAGTGGAGCACTTCTCAGCTCTACGCTCCCCATTCCCATGGATTCCAGATAGGCCTCCAGTAGTCCGTTCATGCAGAAGGTGTGTAACAGAATACCCAGTAGTAGACCGCACAGTACCTGAATCATACAGCGAACAAACAGCCATCTGCGGATATTTCGTTTGGCATAGCCCATACTGCGCATTAGAGCGATTGCTTTTTTTGCACGCAGCATGTGCAGCTTGGAGAATAAAATCGTCAAAGCAAATAGAATGATCAGAATGATAGAAATAATCAGATCCGACATCATGGTGATCTGCTGCGGCATATCGCCGCTGAAGGATTTCGTCATCTGCTTGCTGTCAATCAGCTTCAGACCCTTATACTCCTTTTTAATAGTTTCTGCAACCTGATGGTTGGTTAGCTCGTCCTGGGAAAGGTGAATCACCAGATAACCGGTATATGCATATTCATATTCAAGATCACCTGCAAGAATGTTGTTTCCCAGATTCATCATACTGCTGTAAATACCGCTGATGAGGTAGGTATTTTTCTTTCCTTCGTATTCCATGCTGATGGAGTCGCCGACAGTTTTTCCATAACGCTTTGCCAGTGTAGTGGAAAGTGCAAGCTCATTGGACAGCTTGGGAGCCTTGCCATAATCAAAGGCGATTGTATTCCCATCGGCGCGTTTCATGAGAAATACCGAGGTATTCAGACCAGCATCGCTGAGGGATGCACTGGTCATGGTTTCAAGATCGACACGGATATTCTCATCGTATACTTTCAAATCGCGGAGTACCATGGCACGTTTTTCTTCCAAATCCTTTACGCTGTTTCCCCCGTTTTGCTGGGAGTAGAGATCACCGATTGATATCTTCAGAATTTGCAGAAAGGTATCCTTCTGGAAGGCATCCTTAAGGGTTAGCGGAACGAGTATCAATACCATGCAGAAGGCGTAGATGATAACCATCATAAGGAAGTGCTTTCTATGTGTCATGAGATCGTTGAAGGCCAGAAAGCTGTGAAGGCGGTGAAGGCGGGTTTTTGCGAGTGTGAAGTGCGTGTGTTCCTTATAAGTCTCTCCCTCGTTCCCTTTGCGGATGGCATCCATCGTGCTTTGCTTTTTCAGCTTTCGCAGTACCAGAGTTGTCACGGTATAGACAAGTGCCGGGATTAGGATAACAATGATCAGGGACAGATAGGTGCCTGTGTTCCCCGGCATAATTGGAACGACGCTGGCCTGCATATTTTCCAGCAGCTCAGCAAACGGAATGGAGGTAAAGAATCCTATAATAACACCGATAAGTGTGATACCCATATATTTCATCAGATAGAGTGGCTTGATTTGAGAGTGCTGGAATCCGATTGCTTTCATGATCCCGATTTCCGCATAGTTGCTTTCTATCTGAAAGAGGATGGTGAAGCGAATGATTAAAAAGGACATGCATAGCAGAATGATGCCACTCATGAGAAGCATTGCACTGGTGCCGAGGCTGACTCCCATAAAGGAGAGCTCTGCTGTTTCTTTGTCTACAAGAATCGCATTGGGCAAGCTGGCCTTCTGCATTTCATATTCCAGCTGCTTTGTGTTTGGCCCATCGTTTACCGAGAGTACCACAGCATGATCAATGTCCTGCGTGATATCATATTGAATTTGATAATCTGCAGGGTGCAGGATGATGCGTTTTTGTCCCATCATATCAGAGCCGTATACGGAATCACGTACAAAGCTGGTGATTTTATAGGTATAGGTCCTGGTACCGCGCAAAATCTGGAAGGTGTCATGCAGCTGTAGGTTTAGCTGATGCTTCATAGATAGCGGGATGCCGACCTCACCTGGTTGGATATCCGGGATATTGTTGTTTTCATCAAATAGAAAATTATAGGTCTTTGGCAAGGTCGTCGCAAAGCAGCCGGAGCTTTCCAGGTCGTTGGTGCCATTGAAGCGCATAACACTCAGCGGCAGGGTGATAGCATGCTCGATTTGATATGCATCGATGTCTTTTGCTTTCATGAAGGCTGTAATTTTCTGTATGTCTTTTTTGGTGATGTTCATCATGGAAAAGTTATAGTCAGCCACCTTTCCCATATCGTCCATGAAGTAGGATATCTGGTTTTGTGACGAATAGATCAAAGTTATACTGGCACAGGACAGCATGGTGGATACGGCAAGGAATATCATTACCATGAAGTTGGTCAGCTTGCCATGCAGCAGGTCGTTTTTTAGTAGTCGCAGCAACATTTTTGATTACCTCTCATTTCTGTATGTTCAGTATATCGCAGGAATTCTAAAGAAATCCTAAAGTTGGATGAATTATAAGGGAACATGGGTAATATTATACAGGAATGTGAGGAGGGATGCTATGAATACAAAAGGTGTAATGATTTCAGAGATTTGTAATTTATGTAAATATTATGGTAAAATAAAAAAAATGAAGATACAGAGTTATCCATATCTTCTTTAATTGGTGGTAGTGATGGTATTTATGCTGGGTGCGTGTTCCACATCAAGCAGGAAGTCGTATACGTTTCATGTAGTTATGATTTACAAAAAATGTTTTAATGTTCATATTCATTCTCTTTTGATCTTCAGTTAGTTTCGCAATAATTAAGCTAATAATAAATGCGATAGGCGCTATTAATAATATAGTTATAATATCATTAGAAGGAACAAGATAATAAATAATCGTAAAAATCAGTATATGTGTTAGATACCATTCATACGATATTTTTTGAAATATAAATCTCAATATTTCTTACTACATTATTTTGACATAATAAAACTGCTAAGCTTCCATAACCAAATACAGCGAAAATATCATTAAAGGAATTTATCCAGCCACCTCTTAAGGCTAAAACAGCTTCTAATGCCAGTCCAAAATATGCAGATTATTATAAGCCTTATTCTACTTATATATTTAATCCCCCCCAATGAACTAAGCTTGCTAAATGAATTCCTAAATCAAACTCCCACAAATATTGCAGGAAATAGCTACTCCAAATTCTAATTTCATAATAAGAGGTTATCACTGTGAATATCCACCATATTAAGCTTATGCAAAAGCATAATAAAAAAAATTTATTATTTTCCAAGTTTTCTTTTATTTTACAAAGTGGTATAAAAATTAAATACAACTGAAATAAGGTAGAAATATACCAGAATTGAATACCGAAACTACTCACAAATTGTTCTGCAAACATCTTAAATAGAAATATATGACTGAATAAGGCAAATACACGATGAGAACCAGTATACATACAAGGAATTAAAAATGATATAATCACTATAATAATATATGGAATGAATATTTTAACAAAACGATGCTTCAATATATCTTTATATGGATATTTATTTTAATTCTATTAATGCATAAAATTCATATATATAAAAAGATGCTATATACACAAGACCAACATAAAATGGGGCATAAATAATAGCTGGTAGACTCATATCTGAATATCTAAATAATACATTCCAAGTACCCTCATGAATTAAGTAAATGATAAAGTTTTTTTCATATTTTAATATTTCTTTTTTAATACTAACAATTAGACTTAACCATTTTAATTATTTTTGGTGCATATCTCCAAGCAATATATTTCAATTTTTGTTCTATTCCTGTAAAATTTTTTAATGCTGTCACATCTCTGCTATAGTAATCAAATTTAGCTATAACAGCAGCATCTAATTCTTTAAAAGATGGGTTATCAATAAAATTTTCAATACAGTTTGTCAAGCCCTTTTGTATTGGAGTGAATTGAAAATCCTTGCAACAAATTGCACGCATTTTACTATTGTCAAATACACGATCAAATTTTCTATCATAATATATTTGATAATAGTTTCCCATTATATCTGCAATAAAATCACTATTTTTCGGCATCCATATTTTGGGCTTTTTTCCAGTTTTCCTTACTAATGCATTACTATATATATTAAGTATTTCTTCCCATGTTATAGCTTCATCACCTGTAAGATGTATTGCTTCATGCATTGCATTACTATTACCGATTAAGCATATAATTGCTTTCGCCACATCATCTCCAAATGTCAAAGTAGTCCGATGCATAGCAACATCTTTGGGTAAGGGAATGCTCATTCCCTGTAATGCTCTCTTTAACCATATATCTTTTTCTAATGTTGCGAGTTGAAGTCTCTCAGCATTATAAGTTATATAGGGACGTAATATCGTCCAATTTTTATATTCAGATGTAAACAATATATCTTCTTGTCTAGCCTTTGCTAATGCATATTCATCAGTTTTTAGATATTCTTGATCTTTGCAAATATCTAATAAACGAGGTGACTCTTCAGTAATTACTGAAGTTGAATTTGCATAGACTCGACTAGAACTCAAAAAAATATAATGTGTAGTAGAAGTAAGCAATAACATAATTCTCTGATTAAACTCCTCTGTTCGATAAATCATAAAGTCTACAATTATATCATATCGATTATCTTTTAGAAGTTCTTGTATAAAATAGAAATCATGTGCGTTTCCCTTTAAATACTTAATATTTTGATTTTTTGAAATCCTATCACTTCTTGTTGTAACATATACTTGATATCCTTTTCCTGCAAGCATTTTTACTAATGGTGTTCCAATTGCGCCTGTACCTCCAAATATTAGTGCTTTCATAATACTCCTTCCTATAAGCAAATCAGGATACTACATTAATATAGAATTAATTCTATATTGATTAGCTCCTAATTATTTTTTTTAGAGTTTGGACATTATTAGACCCTAAAACTTCTTTCATGACATCCTTTGCTGCTCGCTTTATACTACTACTTTTAGTAGTAGCTAGATTCCTCATAATATGTAGGGCCTCATCCTCATCTTCATTATTGGTAAAAACTTCTAGAAGCATAGGTTTCTCAGTAATTTTAGAAAAACAAAATCTCTCTAAGCTTTTTTCATATTCATCTTTTGTATTTGCTGTTAAATACTCAAAGCCTAAATCTTCTGCATAATGCTTTACTAATCTGCATGATTTATTTCCATAATGTCCACCTGCAGCTATGAAAGTATCTGCCTCATTACCAAATTTAGAAGCAAAATTCGTATAGTTGCGGAACTCAGTCCCTTTGCCATTATTAACAAGCATAATTCGTATACTTGGAGAAAAATGACGATTCCCCAATACATTCATATCATAGAAAAAAGCCAAGTCGCCAATAACCAGATAATGTAGCTGTTTAGAATCCGCTAATGCAGCTCCTACTAGTGAGGATATCAGACCATCGATACCAAATCCTCCTGTATTAGAGAAACATTTTATATCTTTCCTTAAAGGACAGAAATTCCATGCTCGCAGTGAATTTAATATTCCCAAATGCAGATAGCTGTTTATAGGAAGTTTAGAAAATGTTTGTTGGGCAAGCCAAATATTAGAGAATGGTAAATCACTTATTTTCTGTTCTAGCTTTTTGTATTCGTATTCCCAATTTTTATAATATGTATCAGAAGAATCTACTGTACTCAATTTATTGTAGTTATCAAAGAAATCTACTTCCTTCATTTCAAATACATACTTCAATTTTCGAAAAGTATCACGAATTTCTCCATCTGGATTCACGCGCCAGACCTGCCCTGGATTAAGATTCATGTATGCGCCAGAAATTTGACCAATATGAATCAGAATATCCATATTTACACATGTTGGAGTATATGTGTCTTGTGAAGTTACTAAACTTGCAGAAATTCCACTCTCTCCTGTATAGTTACTAGTATGATCACATAACACAACTGCATTATTTTTTTTACAAAACTGTTCAATAGAATTTGTTAAATTGGTGTCCATCACAACATGATTACCAACAAATATTGCAATTTTCCCATCATCTAACTGCGGTAAATTTTGTCCATATTCAATTCTATGAATCACTCTTGTTGAAGGTAATTCTTTTGTTGAAAAACTCACTGGATAGAAAGGATAAGAAGTTGTTAGATTAATGTGTACAGGGCCTCCACCACGGTGACGAAGTTCCAGCAAAGCTTTATTCAGTGTAACATTAACCGACCAAGCGTCCATATCATCATGAATTATGGGAATCTGAACAGATAAATTGACTAGATCATTTAGCTGTTCAGAACGATCAATAACCTGTGGTACATAATGACCAACTTGTCCTAAATGTTGTGTAGATGTAATAGCTAATATAGGCAGTTTTCGATAAAAGGCTTCTGTCATACCAGGAATGTAATTACGCGAAGCTGTTGCCCCTGTACAACTCAATGCGACAGGTTCTCCAGATTCAGCAGCAAGGCCGCATGCCATATAAGCAGCTGAGCGCTCATCTGGAGCTGAATATAGCTCAAAATAAGAATCTTGTTTAAGACTTGCTGCTAACGTGATATTAGTCGAACCTGGACTAATAATCACTTTTTTTACCTTATGGGCTTTCATTAACCCTATAAGTATTAATATGTTTTTTTCATCTGTATAATGTAAATCCATTCTTTCACTCCTTTATTCATTTGATTGACTTCTAATCTGAAACAGCTTTTTCACAGTATTACTTATCTTTTTTCTAAACAATAAAATAACAAAAAAGATAATTGCGAGTTGTACATAACGAATAAATGTATGTTGATAAAATAAAGAACACCCTAAACCAAGAGCTATACTTAAAACAGAAAATATCAAGATTGCTGTTCCATTATATGGTTTAATATTATTCAGATGTTCCCTACATATTTTTTTCATAAATATATAGTGTAAAAGCGCAAATAACATATAACTAAATAATGTAGTATATCCTGCAGCTAAATAACCAAACCATTTTATGCTAAAATAATTTAATATTATATTAAGTATTGCACCTCCTATAGTAGCAATTGCCACATAATTTGTCTTCTCATAATAAAATTCGAAAGTAGCAAAAAATGAGTACATAAACATAAAAAGTACACTTAATGCAACAGACGGGACAACCCATATAGCTTCATAATATTCATGTGGAGCAAACGCAGAAATTAATTCAGGGGCAAATAATATTAGCAAGAGGTTCACTGCTGCGATTAGAAAAAAACATGGATATGCAACTCTGGATAAACCATCTATTTCTTTATCTCTTAATTTACGATATATCCATGGCTCTATAGTCTGTAATAAAGCAGTATTAAACATAGTCATAATCATAGAAACTGCATATGCTAAATTATAAATTCCTGCTTTATCGGCTCCAACCATACTGCTTATCATTATTCTATCTGAACTGCTCAGTACAGTAAGAGATAAATAATGTGGTAATAAAGGTATATTAAATTGCAATGCATATTTCCAATATACCTTTGAAAATAGTGTCTTTCCTTTTTTTATTTGAGATATAAAAGTACCAACATAAAAAGCGAATTGCACAAAGGCCATACTTAATATACGAATTGTAACTTTATTTTTACTATTTAGAATAAGTATGACGCTTAGAACAGGTTGTGTGACAGATACTGCAATCGTCAATAAAGCTAGCTTTTTATATCTAAAATCAGCCCTTTGTTCCATTGACCAAAAATTGAATGCTCCACTTGACCATATCATAATGAACATCGCCATTATCTGAATTGTAGAAAGTGTGAATAGTGAATTAAACCAATCGTTAAAAATATAATATATAATAAGCCAAATAAAACAAAGTAATAGGCTTAGTCCCTGTAATGAAGATGAATATCTATTACGATCCTTCTCAAACTTTATGACGCCTTGAGAGTACACACCAGAATATAAATTTAAAGAAATAATAGGTGTAATAATCTGCATCCATGAATTAAAAATAGTGAATTGTCCGTATTCAGTTGTTGATAATATTCTTGTAAATATTGGCGTAGTAATAAAAGATATTCCCCTTTGTAAGAAAGAACATATTAGAAAAACAAATGAAGCTCTAACAGGTATTGGAATCTTTCTGAACATTTCAAAAATCTGTTTCAAATTTAAACACACTCCTTCAACTTTTTTTCAACATGATTCCTATTTTCTGTTGAATTTTACAAATTTATTTATTAGTATAAAAGAAAATTTTTTAATCCTTTGAAAATAGAGACTTGAATATTTTTATTTTTAGTTTTTGATAATAATACTGCTGCAAGGCCAATATGAAATAAATAAAGATGTAATGAATATTCACCAATTTTAATAGGTGGCCTAAACACTAAATATAGAAATAAATTGATACGACAGGTCCCAACCATAATTAAAATAATTTAGGTATTATATTATTTCGACCTTCTTTTAAAACTAAGCATAAGCAATAATCAGAAGAACTACACTGATTAATAATATTTTAAATTTATGATGCCTTATGTAATATAAAACTATATTTTATGAGCTGCTAGTCCCCCACCTGTTAAATAACACATCGCCTTCTTCCATTAAAAATCTGGTAATCATGTGCTTTTTGAAAGTAATATATTTCTATATTAAGGAAAACAATAAGCAAGTACCTATTTTCTATAGAAAGAAACATAAAAGCAATCAGTGTAAAAAAATGAAACATAATTTGAATTAAAAAAACAAGTTGAAGTACCGGCTATATAGCAATTAAATGAAATCCTAAACTGATATAGAAGACGTCGAAAAAAATTCACTTACCACTGCTTTTGTTAAGGATACAACTAGAAAATTAGCTATAAAAACCATTAATAACCTGTGTAATTCGACATCGTCCTTGTAACAGCCGTCTTTTGAATTTTACTTAAAAAAATAATTTCCATATTCTAATAAAGACAGAGTATTGCTACTCCAATGGCACTAAAATTTCTTACAACACTTCTATTTAATCGCCACCATACATATAAATGCATCATCAACATATTGAAATATGAGAAAGTATAATCATAAGAATTGCAATACCTTTAGTTGCATTTGTATTTCCTTTTGACAAGAGTATGTCATATCTAAGGCAATTAGAAAATGCCTAACTTCCGATTATAACACACAAGAAAAAAAACAAAATAAATAAAGTATTTACTGTAAGCATTTATCTCTTCCCTTTCAAAATATTCTTTAGTTCTATTAAATTTTCTAAATAATAATTATCAATCATGAAATTTCGTTCAGATAACACATCTGTGATTATAGATCTGTTCACCAACATTTTCTGGATTTTAGGAATCAGATCACGATCAACACTTTTTAAATCAACAAGCCATTCTCTTGTTCCATATACAAACTCACACATTCCAATGCTTTTTTGACTATATGATAGAAAAATGGTTGGTATATTTTCATCTATTGCATTGATTGCGCAATGCATTCGTGCAGATACCACAAGATAACAGCTTTTCAGTTGTGATTTTAATCCTAAGAAACCTCCCTTACAATTTGCAAAATGAACATGGGTTTTATTTTGAGGCTTCATCAAATCTAATAAATGCTTCAAAAAATCAAAATCATTATCACCTTGATCACTGGATAAAACATGAGGAATAAGAAGAAGCTCTATTTTTGTTTCCTCATAAATGTTATCCAATAGATTAGCAAGCTTATTACAATTATTTTCTCCAAATTCTCCATAAATCTCACGCACCGATAACGGTGATAAATTTATACCTATGTACATTGGATTAACAATTGTTTTATCGTCTCCCTTAACCTGAAATGCAGGATCGGGAAAGAAATATGTGTTATTCAATCCTATTTTATTTAAATAATCAATAGAAATTTGTTCGCGACAGATAATCATTCTATATTTACTAAGATGCTTTCTATAGTACTCTATTGCTTTTTTATATTCGCCAAAAGGACCAACAGAGGCACCATAAACGATAACTTCCTTTCCCGCCTTGTTAACTCTATTACAGAAATCCACTAAAGGATTATAATAAGGATATGTTTTATTTTCTCTTAATACTTTAGGAATTGTATATATATCACCCCCAATAGAAAATATTATGTCTACACTATCTATGATTTCATTGTAATCAAAATAAAGGACACGTTCCTTACTACCTAAAATAGTACATAATTTATTAATTATTTTATCTTTAAAAGAACACCTTCTTTTTATTTCTCGTATCTCGATATCAATATCTTTTAGTGCATTCTTATCGAATTCATAATTATATGAAAAGTATACAATTTTAACATCTGTATACAATTCGTGAATAAGTTTAACTGCACCTCTCACAATAGCTTCACATCCGAAATTATATACACCATATATTCCATATAAGCCAATGATTAAATTAAATTTATTCATATTTACACCTTTTCAGTATTTGTGATGTGATACTCTCAGGACTAAAATATTCCACACACGAGTTATTTACTGATCCCCCACTTTTTTCAATCTCCTTGATAGCAAATTCTATATCTACAACATTATTTTTACAGAAAATATAACGGTTGAATTTTTTAAAATAGTTTTCTAAAACTGAAATCTCCGATTCACTTCCATCTAAAATAAACAAAATTTTCTTATTAGTTGCTGAATATTGATATATTTTTCCAGGGATTTGTCCTCCTTTTAAATTACACAAAAAGACAAGAACGTCTGTTTGTTGCTCTGCCTCAGAAAGATCTTTTAAACCTACACGTGGTTTGATTACAATATTTTTAGATGGTTCTAAAAATAAATCAGAATTACCATAAATTTTCACATTAATTTGTTGATTTTTAGCTGCTTCATAAAATGGTCTGAGATCTCTGCTAAATGAAAAATAGTCCCCATAATAACCAAATCTCAAATTTTTTGACTGTTTATAATCTAATTCCTCATTTTTATAATAATATGGAAGAGGGACCCACAACATCTTTTTTGAATATTCAGAATATAGTCTACTTTGATATTTCAGTGTTATTGGACTAACATAAACAATTTTATCAGCACTTGCTAAAAGTTTTTTCTCTTCTTTCATTATTTTCTTACTATTTTTCTTATTATATAAATCTAAAGACCAGGGATCCTCCCATATTTGAATAAATTTTTTACATTTTATTCTACCTTTTTGCTTTAAATTCATTCCTACATAATGACTAACATATGGTGTAGCTAAAGAAATCACATAATCATATTCATTCTCTGAGTAAAACTTGATTGCTCTTTTTGCCCATATAGAATACGTTCTTCCATATGCATTATAAAAATAAAGAAATGCCTTTTTGATTTTCTTTTCTCCTATATCTAATACACTATTTCTCTTTTTCAATTTCTGAATGGTAGATTGCGATGAATTATTATATAAAGGTGGATCAAAAGTATACCAGTTATCTACTTTCGGCATTTTAATAGATTTATCAATTTCACAGCCTAATTCACTCATTGATAGTACATCAACACTGTGCCTATTCCTTATACATCCTTCAATATATGCTATATGACAAAGGTTAGCAGATGTATTTATTTTCAAACACGATCCTACAATGAATAATAATCTCATATTTTATCAGTTCCTTTCATAATACTTTGAACTCTCATATAATATCCAAGAACAAACGCGATTAAAATAATACTAGCATTTGTAAAGCCTGATTCCACAAAACAGCTGATTATTAAATAAATAAATAAAGATATAGATGCTATAAAACAATCTGTATCACTCTTTGTATCCTGTATAATCAATTTAAGAATTTCATAAAGCCCAAGCATATAAAGTATCATTCCAACTAAACCATATTGTGCTATGATATATGGCCAATATGTATCAGCCATATACTTATATCCCTCTGATTTTATTAATCCTGATGTATTCTGAATTCCATATTTATAATATAAAGATGAATAGAATTCACCAGAAATTGAACTGCCAAAAGTACCAAATCCACTTCCTAAAGGAAAATAATCAAACATAATCTTAAATCCGACTATATATAGAGCTGGTCTTGCTGCCATGAGCCCCCAATCCCAATATGCTGTTATCTTATCTCTATTTATTATCAATCCAACTACTGCAATTAGTACCCCTGTCTTCAATAATCTGTTACTTGTTTTCTTTATTGAATGATGATTTATGAAATGATATTTCCCATTCACGACTATATATAAAATACTTACAGTTATGATATAGATAAATGCTTTTGCACGCATGCTAAAACATAATATTATCGTAGCCATACACAAATACAACCAATTTTTTTTTATTCCATCCCCTATTAAAATTGAAGAAACAGCAATAACTGAAGCGACCATAAATGTTGAATGAGAATACATAAACATGTAAGTTTTAATCACACCACGATACCCACTATCCATACCTATATTTGTGAATTGATTAATAATTGCAAAAATCATCAGAAAGATTAAATATATTCTTACAAATTTTAGAATTTTTTTAATTATTTTTTGAGATTTCTTCAAACTGATATACCTTTCTGCGTAAATGTAGACAATAAAAAACTTTAATAATGCGACAATATCTTTTATTATAGCAATTGGACTTTTTTGAATATCATAAATATAATTTCCTGCTAACCCAATAATTATTAGGAAAATCAAATATATATATATCCTCAAATAACTTTTTTTTTGTATGGGATACTTAACAAAATTTATGATCGTTAATATAAATAATATTATAGTGATTACTTCATCAAACCAACTTATGGAAGGAATAAATCTCTCTATGATATTCTCTGTTACTAAAAATATGAATAATATATACATATTAATTTCTCCTTACGAAATTATCTCCTGAAATCAAATCAATAAAAATATATTTAATATAGATAATAAAAATCAAGACAAAGCCATTAATAATACAATTACTATAAGTTTAGTATAATCGTATTTTAGATATTACTTATACATTTTTTAGACTCTTTGTCTTTATAATACAAGGATTACCATATACTAACGAATTATTAGGAATATCTTTCATAACTACCGTCCCAGCACCGATTGAAACATTATTTCCTATCTTTACTTCTCCAGCTATAACTGCATTAGCATAAATAGCAACATTATCGCCAATTATTGGTTTTGAAGTAATATCACCTGGTTTAACATTTTTTCCAATCGTAACTCCTTGATAAACAGAAAAGTTTTTACCAATCCGCACTGCATCTATTATTGTTCCATGACCATGATATATAGCGATTCCCTCATCTATATCGCCATATATTTCTAAATCCTTTTTTGTTTTGAATAAGATTCTAAAGATATATTTTTGACTTTTTTTACTCAATCTGTAGTATACAACATTTCTAAAACACAAATTTCTTAACAATAGAATATTTAATATCACGATAAATTTGTAATCATGATCTACATCATTTGAAATGAACCAATAATACTTTTTCATATCTTTTCGTATTATATTCTTGATACCTAATTGACGTATCATCAAATAGACTACTATCGTCCTAGTATAATTTATAAAGTACAATATATTCATTTTTTCCTTCCATCCTCTATTTCTCAAGTATATCTGCAATTCGCTTAGAAGCAAAGCCATCGCCATAGGGATTACTTGATCTAGTCATTTTTTCATACTCGTCTTTATTAGAAAGAAGATTACTAAATTCAGTGTAAATAGTTTCTTCTTTTGTACCTACGAGTTTTAATGTACCTGCAGCAATCCCTTCTGGTCTTTCCGTAGTATCTCGCATTACCAATACTGGTATACCAAGTGATGGGGCTTCTTCTTGTATACCACCTGAATCTGTTAAAATCAAATAGCTATGCCTTAAGAAATTGTGAAAATCTAGTACATCTAATGGTTCAATGATATGAATACGATCATCATTTCCTAAAATTTCATTTGCTGATTCTCTAATAATTGGGTTCATATGTATAGGGTATATTGCCTTAACATCCAGGTGTTCATCTAACACACGACGAATAGCTCTAAACATGTGGCGCATAGGTTCTCCAAGATTTTCACGACGATGGGCAGTAATCATAATCAATCGATAATCCTTTGCCCATTCTAATTCAGGATGATGATAATCACTGCGAATCGTTGTTTTTAAAGCATCAATTGCTGTATTACCAGTTACATATATTTCTTCTGTTTTTTTTCCTTCCTTAAGCAAATTTTGTTTTGAAAGTTCAGTAGGTGTGAAATTATACTGGCTGATTATGGATACAACTTGTCGATTGAATTCTTCTGGAAATGGACTATTTATATTATATGTTCGAAGTCCTGCTTCTACATGGCCTATAGGAATATGTAGATAGAAACAAGCTAATGCTGTAACAAATGTTGTAGAAGTATCACCATGTACTAATACAATATCTGGTTTTTCTTTATCTAATACTTTCTTTATTTTATTTAATATATCTGTAGTTATATCAAACAGGGTTTGACTTTTTCTCATTATGGAAAGATCATATTCAGGAATTATATCAAATACATTTAATACTTGATCAAGCATTTCTCGATGCTGACCGGTTACACAGACAATTGTTTTAAGAGATTTACGTGATTTAAGTTCATTTACGAGTGGGCACATTTTAATCGCTTCTGGTCGCGTACCAAATACCAACATTATTTTTTTAGTTATCATTGATGATTCTCCTTTTTCGTTAATAAAATTTTTCTTTCTAATTTTTTTACAGAGTCTTGTATATCAAATCCTTTTTCCGTAATTAATTCTGAATAATCCTTTCTTTCATAATCTTTACCTTTTTCAATGACAAAATCTGCCCATTTTTTTGGACTCTCAGATAGATTCATATAGAAGATATTACCTGTTATATTTACATCTTTTGTGATAGTATCAGAAAAAAAACACCTGAGACCTGCTGCTTGTGCCTCTACACCTACTACAGGTAACCCTTCATATAAAGAGGGAAATAAAAAAACATCAAACATTTGCATAAATTCACACACATTATTTCTTTCACCAACTAAAACTACAGAACTATCTAAATTTTTTTTCTTTATGTAGTCTTGAACCTCTTCTTCCAATTCACCAATTCCCAGAAGGAACAATTTACTATTTCTTTTCGTTTCATAAATTTTTTCAAAAATATCTATTAAAAATTTATGATTCTTCTGCTTTGAAAAACGACCAACATGTCCAATTATAAAATCAGATTCTACTTCATATTGTTTTCTTAATTTTTCTCTTGTTTGAACATTGAATTTATATTCTTCTATCTCTATCCCGTTTTTCATTAATAAGTATTCTTTCAATTTACAATGTTTCTCTGGAAACATCCACATCGCAGCTTCTTCTGAACAGGCAATCTTTATTTGTGCTATTTTACCTATTACCCTTCTTCCTAATTTATTAAGGATCTTTTTCAATTTTACATTGTCATCCTCCATTGAATTATGAGAATGAATTGCAATAGTTTTAATTCCAAGAAATTTACAAATTATTGGGTATTTAAAAACATCCCTTGGTTTGCTTAAACAGAAATATGCAATATCGTATTTGTTTTTTAGAAGTTTATATAGATTAAACAAATAAAAAAATTTTAATACTATTTTGTTATTTGGCTTTTTTTCTAATATAGGTACCCTATGACCTCCATATAATTCTAATTCTGAGTCAAAAAATTCTTTGTCTGCATATTTTGTTACCATTTGAGTATTTATTTTACTATGATCTAAGTATTTATAAATAGCTACTGATATACGCTCTATTCCACCACTTGTTAATCCGTATACTAGATAAAACATCTTTATCATATTTTTAACCTTCCATTTTTGTGTATACTTCTGTATACATTTTAATAAATTTCTTATATTCGTATTTATCCATAAAAGTTTCTTTAGCAGACAGTTCAAGTTTTTTCAGCTTAAACTTATTTGAATATAATTCAATTATCTTCCTTGACAATTCTTTAAAATCATCTTTTTCGAACAAAAGTCCATTTTCATTATCACTAATAACTTCATTATTCCCAAGTATATTTGATGCAATAATTGTTTTAGACATTGAAAAAGTTTCTATGGGGGTTAAAGGTAAACCTTCCCATCTTGATGATAAGACTACAAATTGCAATTGTCGAATTATATTTAAAATATTAGGTTGATATCCTAGAAAATAAATAGTATTCTCTAATTTTAAATGCTTTACCATATCTTCTAGCTTATTTCGCAATTCTCCATCGCCTATAATTAAACCACATATTTCTGGTACATCTTTTTTGACTTCTGCCATCGCTTTTATAAATATATCCATTCCCTTTTGCTCAGAGAGTCTACCAATTGACCCAATTATATATTTCCCTTGAGAAATAATTTTTTTAATAAATTCATTACTCTCCTTTTTATTAACTTTTACATCAATCGCATTATAAATGACACTAATATTTTTGATTTTATACTCTTCTTTAAGATTTTTTTTAACGCCATCTCCTACAGCTATTGTTTTTGCTTTGCAAAGAGCTATTCTCATTAATAAGCGTTTATCATGAAATACATTATGTGCTGTATAAATGTGTTTCAAATCTTTATTTAAAAATTGAAGGATGACACCATAAAATGCTGCCATTCTATGGTGTGTATGAATGATATTTATCTTATTTTTTCTTATAACTTTATTTAGAGTTGTCAGTGTTTGTAACATTAATAAAGGATTCTTTTTATCTATAT
Source organism: Clostridiaceae bacterium OM02-2AC (assembly GCA_003481775.1). Taxonomy (GTDB): domain Bacteria; phylum Bacillota_I; class Bacilli_A; order Erysipelotrichales; family Erysipelotrichaceae; genus Clostridium_AQ. Next base: position 74,998 of record QULU01000009.1, on the reverse strand, counting down.
CGGGTATTTTAAAATGTTCAATCTCTAATTTATATAGGTTGATCTCATGAATACCTCCACATGAGGCTACAAAATGATCAAAACCAACAACATCCTTACATAGCTGAAGCACAATTTTTTCTGCTCCACCCTGACCTATTGTTCTAGTTATATGAAGCACTTTCATGAACCAGACCTCCCTGTTTATTAAATTACCATAATAATTCTTCATCGTTTTAGCGATGTTTCATTCATATCCTGATTTGTGTCCCATTGATTATTTATAATTTTTTCTCTTTTATTACAGCCATTATAAATTTTAAATTGCCAATAAAATATCTTTTAAATAATCTTCTTGGTTCTTTCATAACCCTGAACAACCATTCAAGATTCAAATTCTGCATCCAAATTGGTGCACGTGGTATATGTCCAGATACTACATCAAATGCTCCACCAACTCCCATAAAAACTGATGTATTCCCTTTGTTTTGCAGATATTCAATAAGATATTCTTTAATAGGAGAGGTTATTCCAACAAAAACTATATCTGGTGTTACTTGTTTAATTTTATTAGATACGTTTTCCCATTCTGTTTCATTAAAATAACCATCATGTACCCCAACAATTTTTAATGATGGATATCTTGTCATAAGCACTTTGGCTGTTTTTTCTACAATTTCTTGTTTTGCTCCAAGCAAGTATATACTATAGCCTTTCTTTTCACTTAAACCAACTAAATCTTGCATAAGGTCTATTCCTGCTACGCGCTCTGGTAATGGTTTTCCTAAATACTTACTAGCCATTACAACAGAGGCACCATCAGCATTTATAACACCACAGCTATTAACAATTTCTTGTAATTTATTATTTTTATTACACTCATTCAATTTATCAGCATTTACACCCATTAAATGTAATGGTTCCTTCTGGATAATATACTTCTCAACAACATCTATTGTTTCGCTCACATTTAATACATCGATATTTATATTTAATATTGTGATTCTTGGTCTATCGCTAAATACCTTTTCTTGCTTAATAGTCAATACCTTGTTTAGCAAATCTGTCATCCTTTCTTGATTTAATTTTCTACCTTACGATCATACAATACTTTTATACTCTCTTTTATTGAGTTTATTGTATTCTTACTAGGATGCATCACATACAACGGCTGACTACCAAACGAATATGTAGGCAACATATCTCCCGTACCATCCGCACTGATACTTGTGACCTTCCATGTAGCCATATCATCAATCTGCATCTGAATCAGAGCTGTGATTTCATCCGTAGTCATATTCGTCTGAAACATTCCCTGTACTGCATTCATGATGCTTTCATAATTCCTGATGACATTTGACTTAGTGAATTTCTTCAACATTGCTTCAATTACCTGCTGCTGGTTCTCTCCACGATGGCGATCTCCGCTTTCATAAGCATAGCGCTCTCTGGCAAATCCCAACGCACATCTTCCATCTACATGCTGTGTGCCCTTTTTGATATTACATCCCTTGCCATGCAGTAGTTCCACATCCTGATCAGAATAAATATCAATTCCTCCTAATGCATCTACCATGGTCGTCAGCGTATCAAAATTCAGTCGCACATTGTAATTGATCTTGATATCAAACAATTTACTTAGTGTAGCCTGCGAAGTTTCCACCCCATACAACCCCGCATGTGTCAGCTTATCCATAGCACCTGTCTCACAGCTGCCATTTGGGCACTGCAACGGTACATAATAATCACGCGGTATAAATACCAATAACAATTCCTTCGTCTTTGGATTCACAGCCGCAAGCATATTGACATCACTTCGGCTTGTTTTCGATATGGAACCATTCGTATCAATACCTGAAATATACACGATGAATGAATCCTTTGTGATGTTGTTCGCTTTTAAGTTCTTCAATACTTCCTTACGATCCAGCGTATAGATAACCTTTGTTTCCTTCTCAAAACTGCCATCGATGATGTTGAATGCATCCCACATCCCTTCATTCATGATAATGGCATCGGTATTGCCTTCCAGCAATCCCTTCATTTCATCCTTGAATTCCTTATACTCGATTTTGGATATCTCATTTATAAATTGAGAGCTTAAACGATTCAACATGAAGTCCGTATTCTCACGATCAATTGTTTTCAATATACCAAACTGCTTTCCATCCAAATCTTTAATATCCTTATAGCTGCTGTCCTTTTTCACCAGTACAGAAATCTCTGTCGTCTTGATATCGCCGTTACTGACAGCCTTCACCGTTTCCTGTGCCTTATTTATGACCTTAACGTTCATAAACAGCATACAAACACAAAGGACGATGGAAAGAATACATCCTAGGATCTTTGTAACCCTGTTTGCTTTTTTTCCAAGGATACAATAGATAACCGCACCGATGATCAATAAGATTACAACAAGAATCGGTATATAATATTTCAATGGCAAAATATGGAACCGGTACAGACTCCATAACAAATATGCCGCTGCCAGAACCATTACGATCCAGCATATATGCTTCCCATACTTTTTAATATTTTCCATCTTTTCTCAGACTCCTCTCCAGCTCCTGCTGCTTCCAGGAATCCTTCAAATCCTTGACAAATTTAAAATAGGTAGAACGCTTGAAACCTAACCTCTCCCGATAATCCTCATGCTTCATTTCTTTTCGCATAATCTTTTTAATATTGGCTTCAAAATCGTCAGGCAGCGTGATTTTCGGTCGGCCGTAATCTCCTGTCCCATTCCTTTTTTTCTCTAAAGCTTTATGAATTCCTTCCATTTGTTTGTCATATATACTTTTACGTATAGTTGATTGCACGAATTCCGTTGTCTTCAAAATTTGCTCAATATCTACTATTGTTTCATTCAAAATTTTTAATTGAATATTATACTTTTTCAAAAATAAAAGCCGATTTTTAAAACAACTAGGCTCATCAGCTAAATAATTTATTTCATAAATATAGAGCTTGTCGTCGTGGCAGATTATATTTTTTAAATTTAGCCATTGCGCACAATCATTCACATCTATATAAATGCAGTCTTTAGAAATCTTAGGGTAATCTCTAACAAGTTTATCTTGAAGCTTTCTGTGAATATCTTCACCATTTAAGTATGAATAAAAATATTCCATAAAATCACCTCCTTCAAGTAAAGAACACAAAAAAAGGCATCCTTAGATTCCTTTTTTAATTAAAAATTATTTTAACTATTTATTTCTCCATGTAAAGAAAAAGCAGCTAGAAATGAAGAAATCATCAATTCTAAACATTTAGCAGTTACATCACGATACTTTAGTGTATATAAAAGTAAATTTTCAAATGTTTCAAAACTCTTAAGTTTTTCTGCATCATATATATTTACATCAAGCTCTGCAAGAATACCATTAATAATATACCCTGTTAAAAATTTTTCATTTAAATATGTCAATTTTTCTTTCATGTCACGAAGAGTCTGATAATCCTCGTCACTCATATTTACTTGTAGCGGCTTGCACTTAAGAAGCCAATAACTCATATATCCGTAAACTTTCGAAACATTAGTTTTATATATTTGGTGAAAGTCTTTTAAACGCTTTGTATCAACATAGTAACTCGTCACAGCTTCCTCTAAAGCAAAATTATTTATACTTATACAATTTGCGATTCTTTCATCCTCAAAAGTAGATATAAACCTTCTGTAATATTGTACGAGCGATTTAAATCGTTCTTCAATCGTATTAATTTCAAATGCATCTTGAATGTATTCGTTGAATTTATCTGACTTATTTATATTGATTGGATTTATAAGCTCTTTCATAAATTGTGAAGGAGCAAATCTGGATTTATATAATTCAAGTACTCCCCTCTCCACTTTGCTATTATAATCCAATCCAGTATTTGGACAAGTCTCAACGACCATGTCACCGTTTTTCAAGCTTTTGATAAACAACTCTATTGCTTTTTCATCATCTGTTCTCATGTTAGTTAGTGTCCCCCCCTATTTCATTAATATGTATGTGATTTAGTTTTGATACCATATTATCATTCCTCTCCATTTCTTTAAGATAAGTGAAGACCACGAGAACACCATAACAGAGTAAAAGCCTCATGTGCTATATACAATTAACAAAGTACCTAAACGTTCTCAATTTTAACATGAAATCTTTATTTTCACTTTTTCTATTCTGTTCTAGTATACCATCATAATATATTTATGTAAACGCTTCCGATAACATTTTTTTAATGAAAAGTCAATACTAGGAATTTGCAGCCAAAGTAAAAATATGTGCTTTTATCATAACAGATTATTCATACTATTGAAATCGACTATGAGTAGTAACAATACTATTTACAATTCTTTTGAAGCTAGAGAAATCTCAATATATTTGAGGAAAGCTATATACTCTGCTGTAGTATCTTTTGAAAATGTTTACTTAACTTATATCACATATACGAGGACTTGGCAGTACCTGGATTTTACTTAATTAAATGCTATCCATATATCTTCCCCATCAATGGGATCCTTTAAAACCTTATTTAACTCCTTTAAATGATTTTGAACAGCTACCTTTTCGTTTGCCGTATCATATTTGCTTAACAGATAGTATAAACGATAAAATTCTATATATTTAAGAAAAACTAGTCTATTTGTAACATTGAGATTAGTAAAAATATCCTTTACTTCCTTGATTTCTTTATCATTGAGTTCAGGGATGAGATCTATTGCAAAGTTCAAATAAACATATTGCAGCAAATCTGTGGATAGTGGAACTTTATCGCCAGCATACCCATTATCATCATGAAACTTTTGAAAAACTTCTTTTGCAGGCATTACCTTCATATATAAATAGTTTTTTACATCTATAAGCAAAGAATTTTCAGTTATATCATGCTGTTCCTCTAATTTTTTTAATATGAATTTTAATTTCATATCATTGGATCCATAGTTTTTTATAACGTCGAACAACATTTGAAGATACATCTTTGATAGCGACTGCACTCCACTGAATTCAGAAATAATATCTAACATTTGTTCATGAAAATCACTGTCCTTATATTGATTGTATAACTGTTGACAATACTCTCTTTTGAGATCAATTTCATTAAAATCACTTAATTCATATCGATCACGTAACATAATTGTATAAATAGGTAGAGGAGAATTTTGTAGATTTTCCTGCATTTTCTTAAATGCCACTTTAAAAGGTTCAGATTCTCCTGTCAACTGTGAAATTGCTATCCCGCTTAAGTGCATAATCGGTACACTATTAAATACTGCATCTAATATAGTTGGATTATTCTTTCTATTGTCTTCAAAATTCTGATCCTCAATAAAGAAACAAACAGTATTTATTTTCAAATCCCGAATAGTTTCTAATATGGGCTTCCGACTTTCATCAAAAGCAATGTCTTTAAAAATGAAAAAAAGTTTGCTTCGAAAATGATATCCTTTGATTATATTTATATAATCCTGTAACACCTTATCCAAAGCACTGTCACTTGTTAAGTCAATTATTTCTTCTGCCCTTTCGTTTTCCCCTTTAGCAAAACACTTTTCTAATTCCTTGTAAATAAATCTTCTTCTTCCACTTGCAATTTCTCCGCATACTACTAGGCATTTGTCATGTTGCTTTGCATGCACTACTATAGATTCAAATTCTTTTCCGTAGCCAAAATAAGGATACTCCTCCCCTTTTAGATAATCCTTTTGAAATGCTAGGAAATGAGGCATTTGGAATTTCTCATGTACGATATATGGAAATGATTGTATTTGCTTATAAGCTTCCGTTACTTTACTAATCTCGTCGTGTAAACATTCTGCTACAACGGAATCAATAATACTTTGATCAAGCTTACCGTTATATGTGTAAAGTTGTTGAACTATATCACTCACTTTTTTGGTGTTTTCAATAATATAATAGAGTTCATAAAGTGAAATATTTTCTGTATTAAGCCGTTTCATACTCCGCTTTTTATCCTTCTGAAACTCACAAGAAAAAGCAGCGAAATCTTCATTTTCTTTATAACGATTTAAGTTAGCTATGCTCAAGCTCTCTCACCTCTATTCTATCATCTGAAACCTCAAAACTTGGCGGTATCCTTAACTTCAATGATTGCTCGCATATAGACGTCACATAATCATTGTGTAATTCTTCTATAATCATTTTCTCCTGATCCGTAAACTCTCTTACAGCTATCATCAAATATATATTCAATAATCTTCTCTTATGGATCAGCATATCCAAAGAATTACGATCAAAAATCAACATATTCTTACGAATGAGAAGCTCTAATTTATCATCATCAAGTATCGTTCCCTTGAGGATCGTTATTTTATGATCATCACTTGAAAGATTAACAACAATTTCTCTGTAAAAATCAATTCTAATATCATTGTTTCTAAGCAATAAACCAATATTATCATAACTAAGCTTTTCATTCTTATCCAGGCCTAATTTATTGATACTTTGTGCTATTTTTGAATCTAAATAATTAGGATCATCCGTACCGCGTGGTTGATCAAACAGATCCAAGTAAGAATCGATATTAGATGGATAATTACCATTTTCTATGCATTTCAGACACCAGACTGCATTTATTTTAGTGTCATTGATTCTAATTCTGAATGGATGATTATACATTTGCAATACTTCATCAATTACAGAATCGTCCTGATTCTGGGAATGCTCCAATAGCCATACTACATAATCTTCATCGATTTTTTCAACATCTATACTTGATTTTATAAATTCATCATCATGATCCAATACAAAATTATAACTCTTTCGTACTTCCTGGTTATTTTTATTTTTATTGAAATTAGTTATCACAGATTCATTCTCTCTATACTCATCACCTAAAATACTTTGTAAAACTAGTTGTATATTAACTAAATTAGGCCCATAGTATGAATTCTCAATGATATATTTAAAAAACTCATATTCTGGCTGAGAAGCATCAGGTATATGTTTTATCTCATACAAAATATTTAATTCTTTCGTTAAAGCACATAATTTATCTAGATACACTGAAGCTAAATTTGGAAATATATGCTGCCAGCTTGTTGCAAATACAAATTGCAGTATTTGTTTACTTTCTTCTTTATAGGATTTTATTGAGGTCGTATCCAACTCCTTTAGGAAAGTCTCAAACAATTCTATTTTTTTGCTATCAAGTAATTCAAAATCCTCATTTTGCAAACTGTATTCTAATATATCCGAAAATATCTCTTTGCTGCTATCAGTTTTCACTAATCTATGAAAAATACTTATCAGTATGTTTTTGTCAGAGCATGAAGTTATTAAAGATTTAAAGACCATATTTGCAGATAGGTAAGGTATATCCTTATGCATATTCTTAATCATAACTTCTAAAATCTTCTCATTTCTGTTAGTATCTTTTCCCAAATCAATTTCTTTTGAAACTTTGAAAATAAGTTCTGGATGCCATAAATGAGTATCTACTATATTTTCCTCTTTAATGAAAGATATAAAATTGCTAGCGTTATGTATGCTATATGTCATTTTATCTGTTGCATTTTCTAAATTAAGCTCTTCTTCCCGACTCATTTTATAAAAGGCTTGATCACTCTCATCCAAAGTATCTATTTTTGCATACGTCATATACTCTAAATATTTCAGATTCAAATAACCTCTTTTGATAAACAATTCTAAAAGTTCATTTACTTCATGAAGTCTATCTCTCTCGACTTCATCACAGGTAAGAATAAATTGCAAAGCTGAAAAAGAAGGATTATGTATTCTTTCAAAACACAGTCCCTTGTTTTGAGAAAGTTGTTTATATTCTAAAGGATATTTAACTTTTAAAACGATTAAGCAAAAAATTAAGTTAATATCTATTTCTTCAGCATTCATATTTTTCAATTTTTCAGCTAAAAAAATTGAAAACTCATTCGCAATTTCATTAACCATTCGCATGTCCCAAATAGAATTACAAATATCTTTTACTAATTCCATATCCAATCTATTCAATAATTCATTAGGCATGTTTTGTGCCAAAGCTGAATTTAAACGCAAATATGAATTAGAGCTATTGGTTATCGGAATGATGGGTACAATGATGTCAAAGAATTTCAAACGGTCGCTATCAATAAACACGTCATCTCGAATTGCATAAATAAATCTGATTTTCCTATTTTTTACAGGAACACGCCGGAATATTTTTTTTAATGTATACCCAACTGGAAAAAAATGTCGTTTATAGTTATAGCTGTTTATTAAGAAATTTATTTCCTTCAAACCTGCCAATATATCCGTATTATCAAATCTATCCAAATCCTCGATAAATACAGTATCAATGTTATTGTACTTTAATAAATACATTAACTCATGCAAATACTTCCCCTCACTTATAGCACTAATATTGTCTTTTTCACTTTCCATTTCTATATTTATTTTATCAGCTTTAATACCAAATCTGATTTTAAGATAATATTTTCGAATCAAATACCAACAATATGTGATTGCAAGTATTGTCAAAATGACAATCAAAATAGCTTCTTCTTGCAAAACTTCGCTGTTCAGAGCATTAAGTAACCGCCCTGGCATGCGATCAATTGTAAAAACAGTTTGATCTGGCCATAACCATTTCCACAAATCAATGTAATAAATGAATATAATTGTCAGGATACTAAACTGAAAAAAATTCTTGACTAACTCAAATTTTGTTATTTCCTGCCAGTTCGTTGTCCGCAACACCTTTGTTTGCTTGAAATTAGACTGATAATATAATTGTCTTAAAATCTTAATCTCAATCATATCCAAACGAGATTTTGGCAAATCCTTTTTTAAGATTCCTTCATCTTTAAAATCTGCTAAAGATATAGAAAAATTATTTCCTATAAACGATTTAGAACGAATTGCTTTAATTAATGTACTTTTCCCTGAACCGTAAATACCGGATATGCCAATATTCAAAAAATTGTCATTTGAATAAATTTCCTCAAATGTTTCAATATACATATCATAACGACTTTGTGTTTCTATTGGTGTTAAAGCTTGCAAATTACTAGGGTCATATGCAAATTTAGTTAAATCCTTCTTCAGTGAAATAATAACAGTCCCCATAGTATTTTTATAATCATACTTAGATTTAGGATATCGCCAGCGTACAAATGCATAAAATAATATTTTAGGCATTTTTTTAGTCTTTTCACTTAAGGCTTTAAGATATGTCTTACCAATTGAATACCGTATATATTTCATAAGCTTTCCCCTTTATAAATGATCAAAAGTTAAAGTACTAATAAAAAATCCCCTTCATTTCTTTATTAGCTATAATTTCCGTAGTAGCTGTAATACGACTTCGATGTGATATCCACCTTCGACAATACACAACCTAATACATTCGCACCATTTCTCTGCAACATTGTCAACGCATTTTTCGCCTCACGCTTATCCGTATCCATAGCAGAAACCACAAACAGCGTACCATCCACAATACTGGAAACCGGGATAGCATCCGCAACCGCATTCAACGGCGGGCAGTCTATGATGATGTAATCAAACATTCCCCGGAACTTCTCAATCAACTCTTTGAAGCGATCACTTGCCAGCATCTCCTGCGGATTCGGTACAGACTTTCCACTTGTTAATACATACAGCTTTCCTTCCGTACTGTTATCCTTAAACTTCTGAAAATAACCGCCGGTTTCCAAATCAACCTCCGACTTATCCTTCATCAGATTGCTGATGCCCTTCTTATTGGATACATTAAAAATCTTATGCTGGACCGGCTTACGCAAATCACAGTCAATCAACAGGACCTTCTCGTAGTTTGCAATCGCCACAGTTGCCAGATTGCTCGCTACAGAACTTTTTCCTTCTGCCGGATTTGAACTTGTTACACAAATTACCTGAATTTCCTTATTGAAGGACGAATATTCAATATTTGTTCGCAGCTGACGATAAACCTCCATATTGTCAAACTGACTCTTTTTATGCTTCTTTGGATCACTCCGTTTTGGTGCTACCTTTCGTTCCATTCCATCATCTCCTCCTCATACGCTGAAACCAGGATTTTTTTCTTACCGTCATCATTTCCACATCTTCATCAGACAGGATATGCCGCGGATTGATTTTACAAAGCAGCTCAGCAGCTTGCTGCCCCGCCTCCTTTTCAATTTCCTGATAAACATCACTCAGCTTACAGATACGATTGCCCTGCGCACGATGTGCATCACTCGCCGCGGTATGTACAAGACCTTCTCTCAGCAACTGCCTTGCATTTTTCTGTATCTGACTGCCATGCATTCCCAAAAGACTCGTTCGATTCATCTGAATCACATAGCCGCTGTTCACCCATTCCTTTACTCTATGTACATCGACATCCTTATGAAAATACCGCTCCACATGCGCAATCATGGGAGTCAGTCCTCTGATTGACAATTCATACAGCTGTTCATCCGCATAGCTATTCTTTTCGATATCCTTGCGGACATCAAACTCACACAGTAGATAACGGCCTTCATTGATCGTGTTGTAATACTTTCCATCGATCATATCCAGATAACTATCATTCAGAAACATCTCACAACCGCTATAAATCGTGACGCCATATCCCTTTCCAAGCTCCTTCAGCTCACGGATTCGCTGATTCATTTCTCTTACATCCGCTTCCTTTTGAGCTCCGGGTATGAAATGCGGTGTTACCGCAAGCGTTACGATTCCATCCGCCTTGGCCTGCTGTAACGCCTTTTCTGCTTCTTCACGGCTATCAATACCATCATCGATATCCCATGCCATATGGCAATGCAGATCAATGAAGCTCATACACTAATCCTCCAGAAACGGAATCTCTGCCAGTACCGGTATTTCTAAATAAGATTCCGCATCTTCCTTCGTATGCAGCCGCTTATCCAGCAGAAACTGAACAGTCACAAAGCCACAGGACACCATAATACCAAGCAGTGCTCCGATCAACAGATTCATCTTTAAGCTCGGAGATACCGGTGTCTCATTCACCTGAGGGGCATCCAGAATCGTCATATTCTTGATATCCAGCTTATCCTTCATACTCTCAAAAAACAGATTCACCGTCGTATTTACGATATCCTTTGACATCTTCGCATCCTTCGTCCGCGCACTTACTGTAATGATTTCACTATCCGCTTCATTGCTGACGCTCAAGGAATTTTTAACCAATGCCTCATCCTCCAGCTTTAGCTTCTCCGTGACATCCTCCAGCAGGCTGTTCCCCTGGAGCATGAGGACATAGTTGTTTACCATTTTGGAATTGGCGGTCAGTGTATTGTAATCAATCGTTCCACTTTCCGTGATATTCGGCTTCAGATAAATCCTTGCCATGCTTTCATATTTCTTTGGAATCAAAAACTTCGTCACCAATAAGGAAATGACAATTGCAATCACTGTCACTGCGATGATAAAGGACATCTTTTTCTTCAACTGCCGCAGCAGTCTTCCCAGGTCTATTTCTATTTCTTCATTCTGTTCTATGCTCTTCTGTAAATCTTCCACTAATTTCTCTCCTTTGCTTTCTTCTTTTGAGGCGAGAATCTTACATAAAAAAGGATACACTCTCCCCTTCCCCCACCTGCAGTGTTGAATGGTTGACTGTATCCTGAACCTCTCCATAAAGTGCCTCAACAACTATTACTTCTGAGATTCGATCTTTTTCACTATTTCCAGAGAAACGTCCACCTGCATCTCCTGATCGTTCATGCAAACATTCAGGATAGCACGACGTTTATGTCTGTCAATTCGTATAATATTGCTCTCATAGCCCTTTAATGGACCTTCGGTAATGATGACCTCTCCGTCGAGAATTTCACCCTTTGATAATCGGACATTGTGCTCCTCGTCCATAAGACCTTCCAGATAAGCTCTTTCTTCTGAGCTCAAAGCACTGACATCATCCTCGTACTTCAGTTCCTTCAAAATACCACGGATCTGCGAGCGGTATTGAAGCAGCGCTTGTTGAAACCCGTTCGGAGTCAGCTCTGTTTCTACAAACAAATAGGAAGGAAACAACGGCTTCCTCACAATCACCCGCTTACCCTGTATGCGATGTATCACTTCCTTCAAAGGAGTGAATGCTTTTATACCAGCCTGTTGATTTAAAAGCTCCAATATCCTTTTTTCTCTGCCTCCCATCACATACAGTACATACCAAGGCTTCATCATCTTGCCCCATCCCCGCGAAATACGGTCTTGATCGTTTTGACAAGAATCGTCATATCCAGCTTCAGGCTCCAGTTTTTATAATAATACTCATCCATCTTCAAGCGATCCGAAAAGCTGATGTCGCTTCGTCCGTGCGTCTGCCACATGCCGGTCAGTCCGGGCTTACAGCCAATCACATAGTCATAATAAATACCCATATCCTTACGTTCCCCAGGAAGGTACGGTCTTGGTCCGGTCAGACTCATATCCCCCTTCAACACATTCAGGAACTGCGGAAATTCATCCAGACTCTTTCGCCGCAGAAATTCTCCTGCCTTTGTGATTCTGGGATCCTTCTTCAGCTTTTTATTCGTCTCATATTCTTCTTTAATTGCCGGATTCTTTTCCATAAGCTCATGCAGTATGCGCTCGGCATCCGGAATCATTGTCCGATATTTATACAAAACGAATTTCTTTCCGCCCTTCCCGATCCGCACCTGTTTGAAAAATATGGGATCATGATCATGATTTTTTCTGTTTGATCTCCACACATAGATCGTCAAGGGGATCAGCAGGATACATCCTGCAATACCGCCGAGAATATCGATGGTCCGCTTGACAACTTTATTGAAGGTCGATATCTTTCCCTTTGCCGTAGATACGAGCAGCTGCCCGTCAAAATCCTCGATCCTTGTATCGAAGGTCAAAATCTTAACAGACGGCATATAGCGAATCTTTCTGACAGTCCGCAGCTTCAGCAGGATGTCATCGAACTGTACATTTGTAAGATTCGTTGAGGCGATGACTGCGGAATTTATCTGCAGCCTGGAAACGGCCTGTTCCAGCTCACCTAACGCAAACACATCCTGTTTGACATCCTCCTCCACATCACCATCCTGTGTATCTATGTAGCCCTTCACCTTCATCAGCGCAAACCGGTTTGTCTTACAGACCTCTGCAAATGCAAGAGCCTGCTTCCCTGCACCGATAATCAGTACATTGTCCGCACAGCTGTTCCGAAACCAGATGCGCAGATATCTCTGTAAGAGGATACTGAAGCAAAGCATGATGCATGTAATAATTGCATTTATCAAAATACAATACATACTGAAATCCTGCATAGGATCAAGTAGCATGCTGACGATAAAAAAACAGATATGACTTTTTACAAGCAATTCAATTTCTTCCCAGATCAGCAGTGTCTTTGTCCGATAATGACCAAACAGATACTGGATGACAAAATACAAGACACAGATGCGCACTGTATAATCCCCTGGAAAATCAAAAAGAAAAGAAAGACTCCAAACAACAATTTCCTCCAGCAAACATGCTGTTATTCCTATTTTTTCCCTCATGTACTTACATTCATTAATGAATTCGCTACCCTCCCTTTTTATAAAATGGAATTTTAAATCTCAAAACGTATACCTTTCAAGATATACTAAATGAAATGAGAATAGTGTTATAAAGTATATTTATATAGACTTGAAAACGTAAAAAAACAGATGATTTCATATAAAATCACCTGTTTCGTTAATTATAAGTATATAGACAGAAAGGTATACCTTTATAATCATAAAGGGTATACAAATGCTTAGCTCATTCCATTCTACACGTAGCTATTCTACTACAATAGGCCTTTACAATCAATGAATTTATGCAAAAAAGTTCGAATTATTAGATATTTATTTATTTTACAAAATAATCATTTATCACACATCGGTCATACCTAAAAATGTTAACGATTACAAAATATGAAAAAACGACAGCATTACTGATATCTGTAAGTGCTGTCGCAGTATTCTTATTTAAACGCCTTCTTAAACTTATCAAACGGAGACTCATGAGACTTCTTATTGCGAATTTTCTCATACAGCTCCTTTTCGTCACGTGTAATCTTGGTAGGTACTTCTACCTTGACCTCGACATACTGATCACCCTGACCACCGCGGGAAGAAGCAGACTTGACGCCCTTTCCCTTTAAACGGAACTGCTGTCCAAACTGTGTGCCCGCCGGAATCGTCAGCTCCACATCACCGTAAACGGTTGGAACATCCACCTTACATCCAAGAATGGCATCCACTGCACTAATCGGTACTGTGATACGGATATCGTTTCCATCACGTACAAACTGCTTGTGACGGCTTACCAGAATCTCGATATACAGATCACCGTTTGGTCCGCCATTCACACCGCGCTCTCCCTTATTTGGAACACGCACCTGCTGACCGGACTGAATACCTGCCGGAATCTTGATATCCAGCTTCACACGCTTATGCTCATAGCCCTTGCCATGACATTTCGGACACTTGTTCACAATCGTCTTACCCGTTCCGTTACAATCCGGACACACAGACTGACTCTGGAACACACCAAACGGCGTTCTCTGCTGCGTCGTTACCGTACCGGTACCATTACAATGCGGACAGGACTTGATATCGGACTTGCTCTTCGCACCGCTTCCCATACATTCATCGCACTGCTCATCCACCTCAATCGTAACTGTTTCCGTCTTTCCGAAAATAGCATCCATGAATTCGATACGCATCTGCATGAAGCGGTCATTGCCCTTTCGCGGTCCATTGCTTGCACGACGATTTCCACCGCCGCCAAAGCCGCCGCCGAAAAAGGAACCAAAGATATCTCCGAAATCCTCGAAACCGCCAAAGCCGCCGGCACCGCCGCCAAAGTTGGCACCGTCCATGCCTGCATGACCGAACTGATCATACGTTGCCTTCTTCTGCGGATCACTCAGCACCTCATATGCTTCGTTTACTTCCTTGAATGATTCCTCAGCCCCCGGATCCTTATTGACATCCGGGTGATACTTCTTCGCCATCTTCCGATAGGCTCTTTTTATTTCATCATCGCTGGCACCCTTGCTAAGTCCCAGGACCTCATAATAATCTCGTTTGCTCATGTGGATCACCCTCCTAACTTTCCAGACTGTATATGAACTGCTGTATGTCTGCATCACCGAAAATACGCACTCTCGGCAGCTGCAGCTTATCCATACCGGGTTCTATTTTACCATAATTTGTCGTAAAAGCCATATGCACACCTGCAGCTTTCATTATCTGCAGAGCACTTTCCGTAACATCGCCATACGGATAACAATACACATTGCCTCCGCCAAGGATGGAAAACGACTTTTCTGTGTCCGCGACACCCTCATCATGTCCCACACAGCGCAGTGCACCGCCATGACCGCCTTCACAGCCTCCGGTATGCATGCCATAGGAATGCGACTGCAGCTCCATGCCGTTCTGCTTCATTTCCTGAAAGCTTTTCGGCAGCTTGTCATCCTTTAAATGATCACCGATCAGGAAGAGTGTGGCACTGTAGCCATACTCCTTCAGCAGCGGATATGCATATTTATATATGGAAGCTGTCCCATCATCGATTGTAATGGAAACACTATTCCTCGGAAGCTGTACCCTGCCATCCAGAAAATTCTCCACATCCTGCATGCGCAGGGTCACATAGTTGTGCTCCTTCAGATACTTCAGCTGTGCTTCAAAGTCATTGACCTCCAGCCAGTTTCCATTTTTTGAGACCTCACCGTTTTCTCTGGAATAGAAATAGTGATACATGAAAACCGGAATTTGCTCTGCGATCGGCTCGCTGGTATTATCGGCATGCTGTGTGCCTGCTACTGCAGATTTTGGAATATACACAAGGGTATCTCCAATCTGAACACCATACCGCTTTTCATCCTTCACATAGATTGGATAGGCAGCTTTTCGTGATACCTCCGCGAGCTTGTTTCCCGCTTCATCCTCAAGGATATAGCGATCCTTGGTCACGATATTTTCATTAAACGGCAGATACACACTGGCCTTTTTGACACTGTTTTCTTCAGTTTGTTCGGGTACCACATGATCAGCCAGGATGTAGCAGTCATCCGTTTGCAGCCTGAAATAATTTTCCTTCATGTTTTGTGCGCTTCGCTGATCCAGCTGCAGCACTGTCCCCTTAAAGATGCGGCCGGTCTCTTTATATTCTCCATCCGTTTTCTCATACAGTGGTGTTTCCTTGTTCACACGCACGCTCTGTGCATAATGCGAGGAGACATCAACAGCAGTTTTTTGCTTCTGTATCGGATACATCCAGTAGACGAACAGCATCACACAACATACAAAACCTAGCGCAAGCACTAGGAATTGTAGTCGTTTCGTTTTCTTACTTCTTTTCTTCAAATTCAGCGTCTACGACGTTGTCATCGTTGTTTGTGTTGTTTGCACCTGCTCCTGCATTTGGATCCGCACTCTGCTGCTGATACATCTGAGCACTAGCTGCCTGTGCAGCCTTTTCCAGTGCCTCCAGTTTTTCCTTTACAGCATCCATGTCATTTTCATCCAGGGATTTCTGCAAATCATCACGCAGCTTCTGTGTTTCTTCCTTCTGCTTCGCATCAATCTTGTCACCGTTGTCAGCCAGCATGGAGTCAATCTGAGCAATGAAGCCCTCTGCACGGTTGCGCAGATCAATTTCTTCCTTGCGTTTTTCATCCTCAGCCTTGTGCTCCTCAGCCTCACGAACCATACGATCGATTTCCTCATCGCTCAGTCCGCTTGTGTTCTGAATCGTGATAGACTGTTCTTTACCGGTACCCTTATCCTTTGCGGATACGTGCACGATACCGTTTACGTCAATATCAAAGGTAACTTCAATCTGAGGCACACCACGGCGAGCCGGAGCGATACCATCCAGCTTGAACATACCAAGCTCCTTATTGTCATTTGCCATCGGACGCTCACCCTGCAGAACACGGATATCTACAGCAGGCTGGTTGTCCGCAGCAGTTGAGAATACCTGAGATTTGCTTGTCGGAATGGTTGTGTTACGAGGGATCAGTACGGTCATGACGCCGCCCATCGTCTCAATACCAAGGCTTAATGGTGTAACATCCAGCAGCAGAACATCCTTCACATCACCAGCGATAACACCACCCTGAATAGCAGCACCCATAGCAACTACTTCATCCGGGTTAACAGATTTGTTTGGTTCCTTGCCCAGAACGCTCTTAACAGCTTCCTGTACAGCAGGGATACGGGTAGATCCACCTACCAGTAGTACCTGGTGAATATCATTTTTTGTCAGACCGGCATCGCGCAGTGCGTTTCTTACCGGTTCCATTGTACGATCAACCAGAGATTTTGTCATTTCATCGAATTTTGCACGTGATAATGTAGCCTCAAAATGCAGAGGTCCATCTGCACCTGCAGAGATAAACGGCAGGGAAATCTGTGTCTGTACAACACCGCTCAGATCCTTCTTTGCTTTTTCTCCAGCCTCTTTCAAACGCTGCATAGCCATCGTATCCTTACGCAGGTCAACTCCGTTTTCCTTCTTGAAGGTATCTACCATCCAGTCAACGACAACGTTATCGAAGTCATCTCCACCCAAACGGGTATCTCCATTTGTAGACAGTACCTCAAAGGTTCCATCCGCAAGCTCCAGAATAGAAACGTCGAAGGTACCTCCACCTAAGTCATATACCAGAACCTTCTGTTCTTTTTCAGTTTTATCGATACCGTAAGCAAGTGCGGCAGCAGTCGGCTCGTTGATGATACGCTCTACTTCCAGTCCGGCAATCTTTCCGGCATCCTTGGTTGCCTGACGCTGTGCATCGTTGAAATAAGCCGGTACAGTAATAACCGCTTTTTCAACCTTTTCTCCAAGGTAATCCTCTGCATAGGATTTCAGATACTGCAGAATCATCGCGCTGACTTCCTGCGGCGTGTACTGCTTGCCTTCCAATTCAACCTTTTCATTCGTACCCATCAGACGCTTGATCGAGCTGATGGTGTTCTTGTTTGTAACAACCTGACGCTTTGCGGCATCACCGACGATACGTTCACCATTCTTGTATGCGACTACAGATGGTGTTGTACGGTTTCCTTCCGGATTTGTGATGACCTTGCATTCACCACCGTCCATAACGGACACACAGCTGTTTGTTGTTCCTAAGTCAATACCAATAATTTTACTCATAATCGTTATCCTCCTTTTATCTATTCGCTAACCTTTACAAGTGTTGCACGTAATACACGATCCTTCAGCATATATCCCTTTTGCAGGACCTCGATGACCATACCGCTTTCCACGCCATCCTTGGCCTCCTGCATCAGCGCCTGATGGTAATTTGGATCAAACGGCTTGTCCAGCGCTTCGATTTCCTTTACACCCTCCTGATTCAGGATGTGCACCAGCTGCTGGTAAATCATCTCAAAGCCCTTGGCGTAGTTTTTGATGTTTTGATCATCGACCTTGACATCCAGCGCACGCTCCAGGTTATCCAGAACCGGCAGAATTTCCATCGCAAAGCTTTGGATACGGTACTTGCGAACATTATCGCTTTCACTCTGCAGACGCTTCTTCAGATTTTCTGTATCCGCATACGCCTTGAAATAGGCATTTTTGTTTGCGGCTGCCTCTTCCTTCAGCTTTACGATTTCCTCTTCCAGTTCCTCAATTTTTTTCTTCTTACCGAATTTTGCGGATTTTTTATCTTCCTTTTCCGCATCCTTCGCATCCTTTTTTTCTGCCTTGGCAGCATCCTGCGCCGTCTTTGCTTCTTCGCTTTGCTCGGCAGTCTTTGCTTCCTCGTTTACAATTTCTTTTTCTTCCTGCATGATGACCTCCTTATCGATTTTCACTTCTGTATAAATCTTCGATTACTTTGCTCATATATTCCATAAGGGCAACGACACGGCTGTACTGCATGCGGGTAGGTCCCACGATCATCAGTTCCCCTTCTTCATCCTCGTTCAGCTTAAACTTACTGGATACCACGGCAACATTATTGACCTGAATCAATTCATTGTCTCCGCCGATTTCAATGGCGACATCGCCCTCATGATTGGCCAGCTGTCGAAACAAGCTGCTGTCCTCCAGCATTTTCATAAGCTCCTTCAGCTTTTCGATATCTGCAAATTCCGGCTGATACAGCATATTGCTTTGTCCGCTGCAGTATACATGGTCGGTTGCAAACCGCATGAACGCATTGACGAAGGCTTCAAACAGCACCTCGTGACGGGCAATATGACTGGCCAGCAGCGGCTCAATCTGCTGCATGCGCTCCACCACCTCATTGATTGGTGTGCCGCTCAGCTTGTCATTGAGCAGATTACAGCAGGTTTTGATATCCTCAACGCTCACGGCTGTATTGAAGTGGAATGTCTTGTTCTCCGTATGTCCGTGATCCGTGATGAAGACTGCAACCGCACTGGTGTCACTGAGTGGAAACAGCTGTATGTGCTGCAGCGTCTGATAACGGCTCTCCGGGCCTAAAACGACAGAGGTCAGCGAGGTCATCTGGGATAGAATATCACAGCTTTTCCTGACGATTTCATCCATCGAATAATGACGCTCCTGAAACACGGCCTGCAAAGAATGCTTGACACCGTCATCCAGCTCCCGCTCCATCAGATTTTCAACATAGAATCGATATCCACGGCTGCTGGGAATACGACCGCTGGAGGTATGTGTCTTCTCCAGCAGACCCAGATCCTCAAGCGCAGCCATCTCATTGCGGATGGTGGCACTTGAACAGTTGAAATCCAGCAGGTCCATCAGTTTTTTGGAACCGACAGGTTCGGCTGTCCGGGTGAACTCATCTACAATGGTTTTAAAGATCGCCGTCTGGCGTTTTGTAAGCATATGGTTCACTCCTTTCTAGCACTCAACCTCTATGTCTGCTAATAGTATATTCCAATATTTTAGCACTGTCAACCATTTAGTGCTAAAATCCATAAAAATTGTCCTTCATTTTTAAAAATATCTTAAAAAATGTGCTTTGCTTTGCTGGAATGTCAGAAAATGCACATGTTCACGCAAATGGATTGCCAAGTGCCCTCGCTTGCTATATACTTTTCCCAGGGCAAACCTGGCAACACACACATATACTATAAATATATAAGAAAAGAAAGAAGGAATGATCATATGAATTATATTCAATGGAATTACGAGGATGAGCTGCTTGCAGGTACTACGCTGCGCAACCCCTCCCTGCCGGAAAACAATAACATGGCACTGCACGCCTGCATGCGAAAAGAGGATGTTTTAAGCAACCGCGATGCCCTGTCACAAGCACTCCATATAGCGCCGTCACAATGGACCTTTGCCATGCAGACGCACTCCGATCACATCCACGAGGTAACCGCTGCTGACGCCGGCAGAGGCTATCAGGTCTATGAGGAGGGAATCGCGGATTGTGATGCACTTTATACAAAGGAAAGGAATATCGCAATCGGTGTCTTTCATGCAGACTGTGTACCGGTACTGCTGTATGATCCCTTTACCGGGATCATTGCCGCCATTCACAGCGGCTGGCAGGGTACCGTACAGGAAATCACACGCAAAACCGTAAGCCTGCTCATACAGAAGGAGCATGTTGATCCTGCACACCTGATGGCTTATATCGGCCCTGCTATCGCATATCGAAGCTTTGAAATCCAACAGGATGTCATCGATCGCATCCTTGCTATGAGCTTTGATACATCCGCTTATCTGACACTGCTGCCAAATGGCAGAGCAATCGCAGACAATAAGGGGCTGAATATGCAGATGCTGCTTAATCTCGGCGTTGCACGCGATCACATCACTGTGAATCCAAACGATACCTTTTTGAAAAACGATGCATTTTTCAGCTATCGAAGAGAGCCGGCATGCGGAAGGCATCTCAGCTTCATTCTACGTAAATAAAACCAGATAAAAAGGCGGAGTATTCTGACCCTGTTTCATTTGAACAGATGATCAATCCGCCTTTTTTTATTTCCGGATGCATTACGCGCATGCTCAGACACGTGTTTCCTCCATATGGATTTTGTCTGACAGCATGGCAATGAATTCCGAATTTGTAGGTTTGCTTCGTTCCATGGAAATCGTATAGCCGAAAATCTTATGTATCACATGCGCATTTCCGCGATTCCATGCCACCTCGATTGCATGCCGTATACCACGCTCCACACGGGAAGGCGTCGTCTGATACTCCAGCGCAATCTTCGGATATAATGTTTTGGTAACCTTACCAAGCAGATCCATATCACGATAGGTCTGCATAATTGCACAGCGTAGATACTGATACCCTTTCAGGTTTGCAGGAACCCCAAGCTCGTGCAGCAGCTCGGTAATCGTTCCCTCCAGATGCTGGTTCTGACTGCGTCCCAGCTTTTTCTGCAGCTCCTCATTCAATGAGTAATCCGGCTGATAATTCCTGATGAAATGAATCTTGCGAATCAGATCAGGAATCTCATAGGGTTTCATCATGATGTAGTCGACACAATAGCGGTTGAACTCAGAAAGAATCATTTCACTGAGATATGAGGATATGCAGATGATATGATCCACTTGCAGCCTTCTGCTGCGTATTTCCTCTAATACATAAAACCCATCTTTCTTTGGCAGGATCATGTCCAACACCAGAACATGTACATGTTTCCCCTCCAGCTGTCGGATACACTCCTCACCATCGCTTGTCATTCCGGCCAGTTCAAATTCCTCAACGGAAGAAATGGCCCTTTCTAAAGCAGATAACTGATTTTTATTCTCATCTACTAAAAAAATCAAGCTCTTCATCTTTCATTCCTCCAACTACCTAGGCAGGAACCATCATAAACCCTAAAGTATTTTTAGAGTCAAGTATTTATTAAAAATATTTAAGAAATTCATTAAATTATTTTATATCACTCTCTTGTAAGGGATCCATACCATATGACGCATCTGATAATGATGCTCCTCACAGGCGCTGTACAAGACCTGAGAAAGGATATCCCCATCGAGAATCAGATGATGCTCCTCCATGAACTGCTGAAGCTTTTCCTTTTCCTGCAGAATCGTATGCTGGGCATCTGCTTCAAAGCAATAGGCGAGTGCCGGACACTCTGCATACTGTCTTACCACAGTGTTCCTGCGAATACCGATAAAATCCCCAATCGTTTCGTACATGCAAAAGCCATAATCAAAGCGCTCCTGCCCATCTATAAAATCCTCTGCACAGATGCGGGCGCTGAGAAACTGAAGCTCACTGCTTTTCGACCATACCCTGAGCTCCTCATTCAGCGATGCATCATCAGCTAGAATAACGTCATCCTGCATATAGGAAATACGATAGAGGGCAGGCCGTGTCACAAACTGTATGGCATGCTGTGCACGCTCTGCCAGCGCAATGCATTCCAAAGAAAGATGAATGCTGTGAAGGCGAAGACTCATCGAAACGCTTTCCTGCAGCAGCTCCTTCTCCTTTTGTTCCATGAGCTCAAGAAACATATCATTTCCCCTGCTTTCAAACAAATCCATCAGCTCATAGAGAGTAAAGCCAAGCTTCTGATATTTCTGCATATTCAGAAGGTGGTTGATTTGTGAAGCATCGAAATAGCGGTAATTGGATGCACTGTCCTTATGTGGTACAATAAGGCCTTTTCGCTCGTAATACCGCAAGGCTTCCGTGCTGAGGCCCAGCAATCTGGCAGCCTCTCCGATTTTGTACATAAAAAAATCTCCTCCCTTTTCTATTCTTCACAAACAATTCTCTTTCCGAATCTGCATACGTATGCATATAGGTCTTTTCTATTTTAGTATACTTTTGTGCTGTACGCAACCCAATTCCCATCTTATTTGTAATTTTACAGAAAGAACTGATTGCTCCTGTATAAATTTTCATGCTATACTTAACATAACATTTCCCCGGGAGGATCCATTTTGAAAGGAAAAACATACTACAGCAGTCTCTACGATTCGCTTACATCCTTGATCATAACAAGGCGGCTTCCCTATGGGAGCCGTCTTCCATCCGCTAAGCAGCTATGCAGCACATACCAGGTAGGAATTCGTACCGTACAGGATGTCCTGCGCGATATGCGGGATGCCGGCTATATATCGCTGGAGGAACGCAAGCGTGCCCGTGTCATCTGGAAACCCTCACAGGCACATGATGAGCAGAGGGATTTCTATATTCTGCGCACCCACCGGCAGATGATCGACGTTCTGGAAAGCATGCGGCTGTGTCTTCCTCCGCTTTGCAGCGGACTTTGCGATCTGCTGCAGGAAAAGGACATCTGCCACCTGTACAAGATGCTAGCGGCACTGGAGGATAAGAATCTGGATAAACGCAGGCTGCTCATCCGCGATTTCAATGTATATCTGCTGCAGCGTTATCATAATGATATGATTCTCGATTTGTATCTGACAACCTTTTCCTATATTGAATATCCGCTGCTCTACCATACCGATCTGTTTTCCTCCTATCATGGATCTCTGAAGCACGATTATGAGCTGCTGCTTGCCGCATATACAGAAAAAAACCGCAGCTTTGTCTATGATTTTTATTATCACACGATCTGCTATACCATCCGGCGTATTCAGGAGCACGCAGCACAGATACAGCTTCCCAGCAATCACAGCATACAGGACGCAGAGCCCTTTTTCTGGCAGCCAAAGCATTCTCATGATTATGTATACACCCTAGTCTTTCGGGATATCATCCGCGGTATAGCCAGCAAAGCCTATGCCGATCAGCAGCTGCTTCCGCCAATCGAGCAGCTGTCCAAAACCTATCAGGTATCCTACGCAACGATCCGCAAGGTTTTAAAGCAGCTCAATGACATCGGGCTGGCAAAGACCTATAATGGTCTGGGAACCCGGATCCAGCTGAAAAAGGGGGTTGCTCAGGCACATCTTGAGGACAGCATGATGATTCGTGATGCAGTGAAATTCATAGGAGCTGTACAATTTATCACCGTTACGATTGCCCGCTGCTGTCTGGAATATTTTGATCAGCTGATCGTGCTTGCTCCGATTATGGAGGAGCGGATAAAGAAACGTCATTATGATGGTGTCGGTTTTCTTGATGCCCTGCTGGTTGTCCTTCCACACGCCAATCTGAAACAGATTTTACAGGAGTTTCGCACGATTCTGTCATGGGGCTTTTATTTCACCCTGCTGCAGCTGGATGAACAGCTGGTCGAGCGATATTACAAGCGCTGTGAGGAAGCAATCGGCTATCTGCTGAGACGGGATGCCGCCGGCTATTGCCGCTGTATACAACAGGTCTATGAGCAACTGTTTCACATTATCATACATTGTGCAAGGCGCATCGGTATCCGCCAATGTGATGCTATTCAGCTTCCTGACATCAACGCTCTTCCATTGCAGGAGTCAACACAGACTTACAGCGATCTGCCACCAACAGGCTGAAGAACAAACGGTGACATCGAACATTCGTTGATTGCCAAAATGTCGTGAAGTCCTACACAAATCCCCTGACACTTCAGCAGTACAAAGCAGTACAGGGATGGTGCGGCTCCTGCGCAATCGGATACGCTTCCCTGTGATAAGAAAAATCGGGTGCACGATAAGCTGGCAGAGAGGCTACAAGGTCCGTTTGATCATAGTAACATGGAAGAAGAAAATCGCCGCGAGTTTGCTTCACGCTCCATATTCATGAGCATACACGCAGGAAGCATTTCCAAATCCAAAGGAATTTGCACACGGAACAGAAACATCTAATCTACGGATCCATAAAACAAACAGCAGTAAAAAAACCTGCGTGAGACAGGCAAACATCAAACAATGACGTTAGATTCACAACCATTGCATGCAGGGAAAGCATTGACATAAGTAAAATCCACCGGTATCAAGTGCGGTGGATTTTTTTATTATATATGCCATGCAGGTTACAGGCTATCAGCACCCGTTTTACGCAGGAAGCAAAGACGAATCTCCTACCTCTGCTTCAGGCGGATTCCTGCGAATGATGGGTTGTATAGGCACGATCAAAGGTAACAACCAGATAATAATGATCACCCTTACACTCCCGAATCTTCTGTGCAAGTGCATCCAGAATCTGCTGGTTACTCATTTTGATATGGAAGGGCACAACAACATCGAAGATCATATTCGTATGTGTTTCCCCTGGAACGATACGGAAATCGTGCATGCTCAAATCTTCATCTATTTCCTTTACAACCGCAGCTGTCAGTGTTCGCAGTTCGTTGGTCAGCGGATCATCGATATTGATAGGGTCCATGTGGATAACCATCTCCAGTCCCATAGTATCCTGAAAATCACGTTCGATATTGTCAATCATATCATGAGATTTCAATATATCTTCCTTATAATCTACCTCAACATGCACAGATGCAAAGGTACGATGTGCACCATAATCATGAATCATGAGATCATGCATTCCCAGCACGCCGTCATAGCTGTTTATTTTCTCCTGAATCTGTTTCACCAGATCCTCATCCGGAGCTTGCCCCAGCAGCTCATCCAGTGCCGATTTGATGATGCCTCCACCCGCCATTAAGATAAAGATGGCAACAACAACGCCCATATAGCCGTCCAGATTAAAATGAATGATGGGAGAAAGCACCGTAGAAACCAGAACAGCGCCGGTCGCCATGACATCACTGACCGAATCTGCTGCTGTCGCTTCCATAATACTGGACTTCAAAAGCTTCCCGTATTTCTTATTGTAGCTGTACATCCACAGCTTAACGGAAATGGAAAACAGCAGAATGAGCACACTCAGCCAGCTGAAGGACACTGCCTCAGGCTGTAAAATTTTATGAAAGCTTGTGCGGATCAGCTCAAAGCCAAGCAGCAGAATAGCAACAGCAACAATCATGGATGCAATGCACTCATAGCGCGCGTGACCAAACGGATGCTTCTCATCCGCCGGCTTGCTGGACAGCTTAAAGCTGAGCAGAGAAATCACCGAGCTTCCCGCATCGGAAAGGTTGTTTACAGCGTCTGCTGTAATGGACACACTGTGAGCCAGCGTACCAGCCAGAAATTTAAACAGAAACAAAATCACATTGTTTGCAATTCCCACCGTGCTTGTAAGGTTTCCGTATGCCTTTCGCACTGCAGGATTTTCCAGCTCGTTATAGTTGTGTATCATTTTTTTTGCAAGATAAGTTATCATTGTATCACCCAATTCTTTTATGAATATCTAGTTTAACACATTTCGCCAAAATGGGAAAGATTTACATGAAAGTTTTCTTTTCATCATATAGTATATCGGTGATAACATGAAAAAATTCACAGGCTTTCTGCTTTTCGGTCTTCTTTTACTGACACTCGGCTTTGGAACCCTGACGCTGCAGAGTGCACAAAATGCACTTTCCATCTGGTTTGAGAAGCTGGTTCCCTCGATGTTTATATCTATGGTTCTGGTTCGCCTGCTATATAAGGAACATGCCTTTGACCATCTTCCCTCCTTTGGTCTTCCTGCTTTGCTGGGGATGGATAAGGGTGCGTGGAATCTGGTCCTATGCACGATGTTTCTCGGTTTCCCTACCGGCTCGCTTTTTGTGGATGAGGCGGTGCGGGATGGAACTCTTTCCCGTCACGATGCCTCACGACTGCTGTATTGCTGCTGCTTTCCGACACCGGGCTTTGTCATCATTTCCTGTGGTATCGTCTTTTTTAAATCTCTGCACATCGGGCTGCTGCTGTTTGTTCTCCAGCTGCTTAGCGGTCTGCTGTTGCTGCTGCTCACTCGCAAGCACACGATTCATACAATCCCCACGGCTGTTGCTTCTTCCCAGTCCTTTATGCGCCACCTCAGCAGTGCCATTACGGAAAGTGGAATCTCGCTCTATATGATCGGTGGGTATTTGATGCTTTTCACGAGTGTTACTGCCGTGCTCTTTTCCTTCCTTCCGGAATTACCTGCGCTTATCGTACGCAGTCTAGCGGAATTTTCCAGCGGCATCGTCCTAATCAATATCACACCCTTTTCCAACATCCAGAGAATGCTCCTCACCAGCTTCCTGCTTGGCTTTGCTGGCTTCTGTGTACATATGCAGATCATGAGTATGGTGGAGCAGGTGCCTCTTCGTTATCCCGTCTTTCTGCTTTTCCGGATTCTGCAGGGGCTGATTTCTGTTGCTTTGCTGATCCTTTGCGTGCAGTTTCTATAATCTTCCTGTATAATAATAGCAAAAGGAAGGTGATCGTATGAGGATTGCATGGATTGGCTGCGGCGTGATGGGAACCAGTATGCTGCTGCATCTGAAAAAGGGCGGACACACGATACGTGCCTATAACCGCACCTATGAGAAGGCTGTCCCCTTACTGGAACAGGGAATTCAGGTGGAGCGTACTCTACAGGCTTGTGTAAGGGATGCGGATGTCGTATGTACCATGGTTGGATATCCTACGGATGTAAAAGAAATTTATGAGGGGGATGACGGTATCTTTACGCATGCCAAAGAGCACGCCGTGCTGATAGATTTCACAACCTCCTCGCCTGCACTGGCAAAAAAGCTGTACACAGCAGCAAAGGCAAAGGGATTTGCTATGCTGGATGCACCGGTATCCGGCGGTGACAGCGGTGCAAAAGCCGCAGCCCTGTCAATAATGATCGGCGGGGATGAGAAAGTATTTGAACAAATGCGCCCGCTTTTCTTGCTGCTGGGAACAGGAATTCAGTATATGGGCGAAGCAGGAAGCGGACAGCATACCAAGGCGTGTAATCAAATCGCCGTGGCAGGAGCTGTGGCAGCTATGAGTGAAGCACTGGTATATGCAAGAGCGGTCGGGCTGGACGAACAGAAAATGCTTACCGCTATTGCCAAAGGAGCTGCCGGCAGCTGGCAGATCGACAATACCGCACCAAGAGTTCTTGCGGATGATTTTGCTCCCGGCTTTTACATCAAGCATTTTATTAAGGATATGCACATCGTTCAGCAGGAGATGGAACAGCAGGGCGTTCATCTGGATATGCTGGAGACGGTCTGCAAGATGTATGAAACACTTGCTGGCATGGGAGAAGAAAACAACGGCACGCAGGCACTGGTACATTATTATAAATGAATATGAAAGGGGCTGTGACACTTGGACTAACATCCGAATGTCACAGCTTTCTATATGTGGCTTTACAACCATATCGTCAGACAGACTTAAACTGAAACAGGGAATGTATATAGCTTCCTTGTACTTGCACGTATTTTCTCATATTGATCCATCTTCTCAGCCCTTTATCATCCTTTGCTGTTTTGATATGATCAATAACGCCTATTCTTCAAATCAAACGCCGATAAGCGTCATGAATCCAACAAATAACGATTGCATCCTGTCTACTATCCTTGTTATCAAACACTCTTTTTTTTCTTTTCCTAGCAATTCATCTTCAACATTATTTTTCTAATACATTTAAAGAAATGCTGATGATTGCTCAAACACTCGTTATATTCCGTCATTATCAACAAGGTTTGGGTGATGGGGCAATCTAGCCCCCCATTTCCTCTTGCTTCCTATAGGGAGGAGAAAGAGAGCCTATAAAATAACCATGCAACAGTTTGTCGAAAGATGATATCCTCACGTTTCGTAATTCAATCGCTGGTATCTCCTCATAAAATTAACACCTACCTCTAACTTCCTGAAAGCAGTTAGGAATATCTTTGTTTGGAAATAGATATCAATTCCCTGACAAATCTATCGCTTTCATTTATCCAAGGACTATGACCTGAATTTTCAAACCATATGATTTCTTTATGAGGAGCTTCTAAAACATTCAAATAGTTTTCTACTAAGGAAATCGGTGCATTGATATCATGCCTGCCAAGAAAAAAATAAATCGGTACATTGATTTTTGAATAATCTGTGCGTAAATCTATATCATATAATTGCGGGTATACATAATTAAATGTATTTACAATCCCTCGCAAGTAATTGATTTTATCAAGTATACTATATTCCGATGAAAAAATATCTCGAAATGTTTGATAGCCACTATTTTGAATTTTAGGATTGCTATTCATATATGAAGATAAATAATTTAAATATTCAGCACTTTTCCATGTAACATCAGAACCGTAATATGGAGGACGACCATTCTCTTTAAGTTTATTGATTTTATCGTTATCACCTTTTTCGGTTGCAATTTCAATAGCTTTGTCATAGTCTAAGTTTTCTGTTTCTAAAAAATCAACCATTTGTCCCGTTCCGATTACAGCATGGTAATAGTCCGGTGATTTTGATGCAAGAAATACTGCAAGTGCACTTCCCCAAGATTCACCTACAAGATATATCTTCTCATGATTGAATCGGTTGCGAAGATATTCTGTTAAAGCCAAACCATCTTCAATATAGGTATTCACAGTTAAGTTTTCGTTTCCAGCAGAATATGATTTACCAGAACCGGGCTGATCCCATACCACGACTACAAAATGCTTCTCCAATTCTGAAAGCTCATGCCGAACTGCCGCCATTTGTGAACCGCCCGGACCACCTGCCAAAAAAAGAAGAACGGGATTATTTTTGTTTTGTCCGCGAATACTTATCCACTCACTTCTGGCGTTTAAATCAACGCTTTCTAATGTCGCGATGCTGTTTTCCATCACGTTTCCATTTTCGTCTTTGATTTTGGGTGTACTTACCGTTAGCTGACTATATATCATAAGACCTCCCATCAATATAATCGTTACAATCAGTAACATGGTGTTTCTTTTTAAACGCACTTGACTTTTTGAAGATAAAGTTTTATTTCGCTTCTTTAATAACCAACGAATCCCCCATACAATCTCTGCCACGATAAGGAAAATCATGCAGATCAACAACCCTAAAAAGATAATTACTTGTATCATTTTTCTCACTCCTTAATTTTTTGACCGCTGTTCAACATCATCATAGCACAAAGTTGACCGCTGTTCAAGTTCATTGAATTGTGATATAATTTTTTTTAAAGGCGGTGATATTATGACAAAGAAAGACCTAATATTGGATACTATGCTGGAACTACTGTCGGAACAGAAGGGAGAAAGCTGTTCCGTCAGTGATATAGCAAAAAAAGCTGGAATAGCAAAGGGAGGAATGTATTATTATTTCAAGTCAAAAGAAGAAGTTTTTGACGCCTTAGTAGAACGAACTTATCAGACTATCATTGATGATTGCCAAAAAATTGCCTCGGCTACTGAAAAAAACGCTATTGAAAAATTGAAGCACGTATATATCCATTACCGAAGCTCTATCGTATCTTCGGATTTAGACGCATATCTTCATAAGCCTCAAAATGCAGGTATACATCAAAAATCTTTGGCTAAAATACTAACCAGTCTTTCACCAATCATTGCACAGATTATCGAGCAAGGGAATGAAGAAGGCGTATTCCATTGTAGGTATCCACTCGAATTAAGCGAAACTATTCTTTCTGTTTTTTGCTTTCTATTAGATCCTGGTATATTTACATGGACACCAGCGCAAATAGAGCGAAAGCTAACCATTCTCGTTTCTATACTTGAAAGCGAGTTGGGTGTTCCGAAAGGTTGTATAGATTTTTTGAGTAACAGTTACAGATAGATTTTAACAACAGGTTTGCAAAACTGACTTAAAATAACAGAAATACACCCCTGTTGTCAAATGTAATTTATTACACAAGCTTCCAGTTACTGTAGATTTCTTTTAATTTTACAGAGCGTTCTTTCCTAACTCACGTAGTGAAGCCTATATTCCTGTTATCTGTCAGTGACGATGCAGACATGAAAATAGCCTAGCTCTATTGCTGCTATTGGCTTCGTATAGCTGATAACCTCACTCGATTTTACTTCCTTCTCCATTTCAAAAACCGTGTAGGAGATATCCTTTATAGCTATGTGAAATTTTTTGGAGTTTGTAACAGCACAAATGGCTGTCATGCATAGAACGCCATGAGTGGAATTTCAGCAATCAAGCTGCACCCGCTTCATATCTAACCTCCTACTTTCAGGGTAAACAAAAAAACACGCTTGTTCTCTCTTTGAGATTGTGCGTGTTTTTCTATTTTCTTGCTAATCAGGTGCCGCAGCACCCTTTTGATGGGAGCCTTTTAGATGTTCAGCATGGTGCTTCCCTGTCCGCACAGTTCCTCGAAATCTCTGGTGAATGCATCCACTGCCAGAACGGCAGCATCCACCTTAATCAGACCTTCGATCACATCCGGAGCAATCGTACTTGCTCCCAGACCATACTTGGCAAGCTCCAGTACCTGCTGTGAATTTTTGAAGCTTGCTGCAATCACCTCAGTCTTCAAGCCGGCATGCTTCAGCATATCATGGATATCCTTGGCAACCTGTACTCCATTGTAGCCCAGATTATCAATACGGTTTACATACGGTGCCACATATGCAGCCCCTGCCATACCGGCAAGATAGCCCTGCATCTGGTTATAGATTGCCGTTCCGGTGATGTTTGCACCCTCTGCGTGCAGCAGCTTCATCGCCTTCAGCCCTTCTTTGACAACCGGAATTTTGATGTAGGTGTTCTTTCCCAGAACCTCCTGAATTTTGTGTGCTTCCACGACCATGTCCTCAGCGCTTGCACTTACAACCTGTACATGCAAATCGCCCTCGGCACCGATAAATTCCCGAATCTCCTTCAATACATCATATGGATTTCTTCCTGTTTTTTTCAAAATCGTAGGATTACAGGTAACTCCCGTAATCGGAAAATACTCATAAGCCTTTTTGATTTCCTGAATGTCTGCGTTGTCAATTAAAATCTTCATCTCTATGTCCTCCCTGATTTCTTTATTCTATAATCAGATTGCGGATACCCTGATCCCTTGCAATCCGATAGAATGACTCCATTGCTTCCTTTGTATATAGTTTCGGATTCTCATCAAAGCAATACTCCATATCCAGATATTCATACTTCGCCTTTGCCAGCGGATTATAATTAAGCAGCTCATAACGCACAGCTTCATAGCATCCATGCAGAAACTGCACAATGGCCGCAATATTTTCTCTGCGCGCCGTCATTTCGGGTATCAGCGGTGTGCGGATCGTCACACGATCGCGAATTTCCCTGCTGTGCAGCAGATAGCGGATATTTTCCAGAATCTGTGTATTCTCCACTCCAGTATAGGCTTTATGCACGGCACTGTCAAATACTTTCAAATCGGCATACACATGATCCAGATAAGGAAGCAGCTGCCGCAGCGTTTCCTGCGGGGCGAACAGGGATGACTCCATCGTCGTATGAATCCCCTCCGCCTTACATGCCTTCAGAATTTCCAGTGCAAAAGCAGGCTGTAGCAGCGGCTCTCCTCCGGATAGGGTAACCCCTCCGCCATAGCGGAAAAACGCGCTGTCTTTTTTTATTTCCCGCATGATATCCGCAACACGATAGCGTGAAGCATCATAGCGAAGCGCTCCTGTCGGACAGAGATCAAGCAGACCTTCCCAGTCCTCAGCAGCCTCACGCACAAGCTTTACACGTCCCTCCTGCATAGAAACGCCGCCATGAATGGCTGCTGCTGCACAGCTTCCACAATGCATACATTTCGATTCCATGTAGAGAAGCTGCGGAACCGGATGCAGCCCCTCCGGATTCTGACACCATGCGCAGCGCAGGGGACAGCCTTTAAGAAAGAGTGTTGTCCGGATTCCCTCTCCATCATGTGTCGCAAAGCGCTTGATGTCAAACACATAGCCACTAGATGCCTTCATAGCTCGTTCTGGCGATAATCTCATTTTGCAGCTCCTGCGCCAGCTCCACAAAATATGCCGTATATCCGGCAACGCGTACGGTTAAGGAAGCATACTGCTCAGGATGCTTCTGAGCAGCCAGCAAATCCTCCTTGCGCACGACATTAAACTGAATGTGCGGTATTTTCAAATCAACGAAGGTACGCAGAAAGCCTGCGAATTTATCTATGCCCTGTTCACTCTGAAAAAACTCCGGCAGAAATTTCATATTCAGCAGACCGCCATTGGTTGTACAGTCACAGGACAGACGGGATACTGATTTCAGGACGGCTGTAGGCCCATGCAAATCTCTTCCATAAACTGCGGACATACCACCATCCGCAAGCGGTGTACCAGCCAGTCTGCCATCTGCACTCGCACCGACATGCTCCCCCATCGGCACATGGGCGCTGACGGTATACATGCCGGTATGATACGGCCCCTTGCGATAATTGGTAAAACAGCGCAGCTTATCACGGAATGCCGATGCCCATTTCGCCCCCAGCGAGTCCACCCATTCCACATCATTGCCATACTTGTCCACCTTGTTCAAAAGACGCTGTCGCAGCATCTCATCCTGTGCAAAATTATGCTCCAGCGCATGCTGCAGAGCTTGCCTTGTTACGCTTTTCTTTTCATAGACCAAAGCCTTGATTGCAGCCAGAGAATCGGCTAGATTGGCAACCTGGATCATTTGTATACCGCTCAGATTATAATGAGCCCCTCCCCGGGTTACATCCAGCCCCTGCTCCATGCAGTCATCGATGACACTGGATAAAAACGGAGACGGCAGGATGTCGATATGTGCCTTTTCCACTTCTTCGCAGGCTGGAATCATCCGCTGCAGGAAATGATCGATCATGGCATCAAATGCACATTCCAGCTCCTCATAGCTTTCATACGTATCCAGACCACCCAGATCCGGCCCCAGCTGCTGTTTGGTAAGCAGGCAGCGACCATGATGCAGCGTCAGCTCCAGCACCTTGTTCAGATTGAACATTGCAGCATCGCTCCAGCCCAGATTATTCCCCTGCGTCGTCAGCTCAACGCAGCCAACGATGGCATAATCCATCGCATCCTGATGGGAAATACCCAGCTTTTCCAGCTCAGCTATAATCGCTTCATCATTGAAAAACTGCGGCATACCGCTTCCCTTTGCCACCACGCGAACAGCCTTCTTCAAAAGGGCAGCCCCGGTTCCCTTGTGCAGGCGCACAGACAGATTGGGCTGCGGCAGTCCGATGTGCTCCTGTGCCAGCAGAAACAGAAAGCTCAGCTCATTGCATACATCCTTCCCATTACCATCCTGTCCGCCGACCGCAATATTGAAGCCGATCGGAAAACCGGCAAAGTATTTCGCACTGTTTTTATTACGCAGATAGACAATCTGATTGAACTTCAGCCACAAGCACTCAATGATATCCAATGCTCGTTGCTCATCCAGACGTCCCAGCATTCGATCTTTCTTATAATACGGATACAGTATTTCATCCAGACGCCCCGGAGAGAAGCTGGAGGCATTGCTTTCCATATGCAGGACGACAAACAGTATCCACATGGACTGTACCGCCTCATGAAAGGTTTCAGCCGGCCGTTTGGACAGTGCCTTGCATACCGCCGCCGTCTCTTCCATATCCTGCTTCCATTCCGGATGGTGGCTCGCTTCCTTTATCAGCTCATCATGATAGCGCATCAGAAAGCGGCATACACCATCCATAACAAGACGAATGCTTTCGTAAAACGCGCGCTGCTCCTCTTTGCAATCCTGCAGATGGCGCTGTGCTTCCGCCTGAAGTCCGGCTGGCCCCTTTTCCAGCCACTCACGGACATTGGGACAGATATGTCCCTGTGCGTGATCCTTCTGGTTGATTTTTACGACTGTTGACAGAGAACTGATTTCCTCTCCATAGCGCTGCCGGAGTACATCCTCCAACGACCTGCCCTTCCAGTACGGCTTGATAACCTCACGGAATGTCTGCACATCCTCGGGACGCACAAGAAATTTATCCTGCGGACGGGTTGGCAGTGTTTCCAGCTCCTGGTCTACCCAGGAAATTCCACTTTCGGGAAAAACAACACCATAGCGCACACCCTTTGTCCGATTACCTACGATCAGCTCCTGCGGCTCAATACCGATTTCAAGCTCACATAGCGCATCATGAAGCGCATGTGCACGCTTTAAAATGACCGGCTCCTGTTCATGCTTCTGGTAGGCTCTGGTAATGATCATCGCCTGTTCCATACTCACATAACGCGGCTGAGACAGCATACGTTCCTTTAGAAGATCGATTCGAGCAGTTTTTTTCAGTTCCATTGCAGATACCTCCGTTTACATCTTCATTATAATATGCTTTTCCCCATTGTCAACTCTTTTCTTATTATTTCTTATTACTTTTTATTAAACAATAGAAAGAAATAAAAAAAGCCGGGATTTCATATCCTGACTATTCTGTAAGCTGTATACAAAGCTGCATGTTTTTCATCAGCTTCGCATTTTCCCTGTCCAGCTTCTTATCCGTAATGATCCCGGTGAATTCATCCACACCGGCATAGCGGTAATTGCCGATCTGCATAAACTTATCCGACTCACATACCATAAATGCCTGCTTACTGCTGGACAGAATGGCCCGCTTTGTCGCTCCGTCATTGGCCATATAGGTATATACACTGTTATCGTGTACGTCAATACCGACAACACCGAGAAAGGATATGTCAAATCGAAATTTCATTATCTGTTCCATTGCCAGACTCCCGACAAACCCGTCCCGACCATAATCAAACTCACCGCCGATGAATATCACAGGAAGGCTGCTGTCTGCCAGGATGGAAACAACCTCCAGCATATTGGTGACGATCGTTGCCTGCTTTTCCCGTTCCACCAGCTCTCTGGCTACCCGTATGTTGACGGTTGAGATATCCAGAAACACCACATCACCATCCTGAATCTGGTCCACAGCGGCTTTGGCGATGCCGCGCTTTTCCTCCTGATTCACATCCTTGCGCTGTGCAGCAATCTTTCGATGTATATTCTCGCGGATCAGTACTGCACCCCCATATGCCTTTTTCAGCAATCCCTTTGCCTCCAATGCACTGAGGTCCTTACGAATCAAATCCTCACTGACGGAAAACCGCTCACTGAGCTCCTTGACCTTTACCTTCCCATTGGCATGCAGCTCCTCCATAATAGCACTCTGCCGCTCCTCTACAAACATGTAATCAACCTCCTGTTTTCAACAGTATACCACAGTTTTTATGATTTCTTCGCATTTCATATGAAATTGTAATGCGCAGCATCATGCCCCTTTGCAGACATATCGCAAATACGGTATCCCTTACAGATGCACAAGAAGCATCCCGCTTCCCTGATTTTGAGCCGTTTGATTCTGCATGTGAAAATTCCTAAATCAGGATGGTCAGCTTTCCCCCCTCTTATTTTGTCAAAGTGAAAAAAAGAAGCACTCCTGTGCTCCTTATCTTCCATATGATTATGCTTCGATGTCAGTCTTCCATAAACCGTGCAGGTTGCAATACTCATATACATGCACCTTCCCCTTGTAATCACCAAGCGGGAAGACACCCTCCGGTTTTTCTCCAGGCTTCAGGTTTTTACGCATAACCTTATCTCCGGCCTCAACCAGAATCATCGTGATATAGTGCTCTGCCAGTATTGGGTGCTCCATGGAGCCAACCTTAACATGCAGATTTCCATCTGCGATTTCAGCAACCGGAACGTGCTTTTCCAGCGCACCGTCTGTTGTGTTTGCCTTTACTTCATCCATTGGCTTTCCGCAGCACATCACCGGAACGCCTTTGTCCTCGATCATTTCAACGATGTTGCCGCATACTGAGCATTTTAATAATTTCATGTTTATTTCCTCCTTATTTTATGTTATCTTCATAGTAGCAATTGCTGCTATGGATCATCCTTTACAACCAGTTCCTCCTGGCTCGATGCCAGTATAGCATGACCCATATAGGAAATTCTATTCATTTGACCAAAAATTTATGAGGTGATTTTATGAAAATCGAATTAAAAAACAATATCTTGCAATTACGCAGCATTTCCTGTGCGGATACGGATGCTGTTTTCGCATATTTCCATATTGCTAAAAAGAAACGCTATGAATACTATCAAAACAATCGTGTTTCCATAAACAACCGCATCATCCTACGCAACCATGAGCTGCAGAAGCAGGATACCGTACGCATCTCGCTGTGTATGGAGGAAGATACGGTAGCACCCTGGTACGAGGATTTGGAAATCCTCTTTGAGGATGAACTCTTCTGTATTGTAAACAAGCCTGCGAATCTTCTGGTACACAGTGACGGAATAGAGAATGTCCATACCGTTTACAATCTGGTAAAGGCACATTATCTCATGGAGGGACACAATACATGTGTCCGAGCGCTGCACCGTCTGGATTATGAAACCAGCGGTGCTCTGATTTTCTGCAAGATTCCCTTTTTACAGCCCCTGCTGGATGCAATGCTGAAAAGCAAGCAAATTTATCGCGAGTATGAGGCATTTGCACAGGGACACATGGCACAAAAGCAGTATACCATCACCCGGGGAATCGCCAGAGATCGACACGATGCGCGCAAAATGCGCATATCCAATCAAGGAAAGGCTGCCAGAACCGATGTGTTTGTAATCCGTAATTTTGCGGATTTCACATGGATTCGCTGTCGGCTATACACCGGGCGCACCCATCAGATCCGTGTCCATCTGGCCGCAATACAGCATCCCCTGCTCAGCGACCCGCTCTATGGGACGCGCGACAGCAGATGCCCGCGTCTTGCTTTGCATGCATGCCGGGTACTCATCCCACACCCCCTTTCCAACGACATGCTGCGCGTGGAATGCCCGCTGCCGCATGACCTGCGGCAGTTGCTGGATTAACACTTTCCTTATTTTAAAATACAGACCTTATTACGTCCGGCCAGCTTTGCCTTATAGACACTGCGGTCGGCTCTTTTTAATGCGTCCTGACAATCGTGATCACTCTTATAATAATACGCTGCACCGATGGACAATGTCACCTGCACGCGGTTCCCGTCAAAAACAAAATCCGAGCTTTCAATCAAACGGCGCAGACGTTCGATATACGCATAGATATTCTCCTTACTGATTCCGCTGCATATTAACAGAAATTCATCACCGCCCCAGCGAAACAGCATGTCACTGCTTCGGATTTCCTTTTCGATTTGTTCACAGACATGACGCAGAACATAGTCTCCCATATCGTGTCCATACCGATCGTTGACCTTCTTAAAATCATCCACATCGAAAAATATGATGGTATAGAAATCCTCCTGGTTCTGAAATTTCTGAAATGTGGATACCAGCGTCATATCCCCACTTCGCCGGTTAAAGCAGCCGATGAGCGGGTCCCTGCTGGCGCTTGTTTTCACCGTTATATCGTTCATGGTACCAAGCACGACCTTAATATCGCCGTTTTTATCCGGCAGTCCCTTGAAATTTGTTTCAAAGATCAAATCGAGATTGGTTTGAATATTCTTCAGATGAATGACCGCATGCTCCGATAACGCCTTTCGCTCAATGCGCTCCAGCAATACCGGCAGCTGGTGAATCTGCAGCAGCTCATTCAGCTGCTCCACCGTATATGAACGCATGGGAAGCCCCAGCTTATCGCACAGAGATTGATTCGCGGAAAATTCTCTTTTTCCTACATCGTATTCCCATATATACATATTAGCCATACTCAGCAGAAGATCAAATTTCTCCTGCTCGTGCAAAACACGCTCAAGCCGCTCCTCCATCGTCCGTACAGACCTCGTGACACCGATGATATGCAGATTGTCATTGACCCAGTATGCATGAGCACCCACCTCATAAAACCGGATTTCGCCGCTCTTATTTTCCCGCTGATAGGAAAAAAACTCCTTCTCGCTTGTTCCCAGCATGATTCTGTGGACTGCTTCCTTAATTCGCTTATGGTCATCCGCATTGACGCCCTGCATAAGCATCCGAAAGGAATTGATGATGACATGACCGTTTGGACAGGTAATACGCACCATCTGTGTCAAGGGATCAAAATCCCATATATTTTTACAGGACAGCTTTAACAGTGTCCGGTACCTGTCATCCCTATTCTCCGACTTCTCTTCATTTTCCTGTGTTACCTGCCGCTCTTCCAGCTGTTTCAACAGAATGCGAACCTGATGGAGAAGAAATTGTTCCTGTTCGTCAAGCATCAGCCCCACCGACCTTTCTTGTATACGATTACTTCGTTTTGCTCATTATAGTATATCACACAGACGTCACAAAAGAACACCCCTTTCAGATAAAGAATGACGAAATTTTCATTCCATTTTCCATTTTCGTTTGGGTTGCATTTTCCACTCTGTTTTCTGTATCATTTTTTGTCTTTTTATCTTTTCATAAAGAACTATTTGTATTTTTGTACAAAACTTTTATACAAACTAGCATTCCGTTTCACTTCCGTTTACTTTCCCTCATTTCGTGCTATAATTTGAATATATAAGGAGGGTTTTGAAATGCCACAAGCAAATCCATTGAAACAGATTGTTGTTAAACAGAAAGAAGGAAAACCGGTTGGAATTTATTCCTGCTGCAGCGCAAATGACTATGTAATCGAGGCTGCACTGGAATGTGTCAAACGCGATGATTCCTGCGTCCTGATCGAGGCAACGGCCAATCAGGTTGACCAGAACGGCGGTTATACCGGTATGACACCAAAAGACTTCCGCAATTTCGTATTAGAGAAAGCAAAGGCGATCGGTGTGGATGAAAGCCGTATATTCCTGGGAGGAGATCATCTGGGTCCTTTGACCTTCGCCGCTTTACCGGAAAAGGAAGCGATGGAAAAGGCAGAAGAGCTGGTTCGCTGCTATGTTGCTGCCGGATTCACAAAAATTCATATCGATACCAGCATGAAGGTTGCGGATGATGATCCAAACGTTCGTCTGAGTGACGCAGTTATCGCAAAGCGTGGTGCACATCTGGCACGCATCTGCGAGGAAACCTATCAGGAGCTGCTGAAGCAGGATCCCGATGCTGTACGTCCGGTATACATCGTTGGAAGCGAGGTACCGATTCCAGGAGGCGCGCAGGAAGAGGGTGCCGGTATGCAGGTAACCCGTGTTGAAGATTTCAAGGCTACTGTCAAAACCTTTGAAGAGGCATTCAAGGCAGAAGGACTCGAGGAAACATGGAAGGATGTTATGGGCGTTGTTGTACAGCCGGGTGTAGAGGAAAAGGACGATGGATGTACAGAATATGACCGCAGCAAGGCAAGCGAGCTGATGGCTTCCATTAAGGAATATCCAAATCTTATTTTTGAAGGACACTCCACCGATTATCAGACAAAATTCAAGCTGCGCGAGCTGATTGAAGACGGTGTCGGCATCCTCAAGGTTGGTCCGGGACTGACCTATGGCATGCGGGAAGCACTGTTCGCACTCGCAAACATCGAAACAGCCGTATATCATGGAAAAGAAGAGGAGCTCAGCAACTTCATCGATGTTCTGGAAGAAGCGATGATGGAGGATCCAAAGAACTGGAAAAAGCATTATCATGGGGATGACAATGCCCTGTGGTTCAAACGCAAATACAGCTTCTCTGATCGCAGCCGCTATTATATGCCA
This sequence comes from Clostridiaceae bacterium OM02-2AC, assembly GCA_003481775.1. GTDB lineage: Bacteria > Bacillota_I > Bacilli_A > Erysipelotrichales > Erysipelotrichaceae > Clostridium_AQ. The sequence goes on along the minus strand of QULU01000009.1, from coordinate 34,818 downwards.
AATCCAAAGGTGGCCGCAGCCAAGGATAAAATGATTGCCAATCTGCGCAAGAGCGGTATTCCATTGAGCGTATTGTCCCAGTTCATGCCGATTCAGTATACAAAGGTTCGTGAAGGACATTTGGAAAATGACCCGGAAGCACTGATTAAGGATCGCATCGTAAATACGATTGATGAATATCTGTACGCAACACATCAGGAAGCATTGTTCTAAGAAACACAAGCAGCATCACAAGTAAGAAAATCCTGTATCCTATGAATCAGACAGGATGCAGACTGCATATGAAAAAGACAGGCGCTGGATTTATTTCGCACCTGTCTTTTTGTTTTCTCTTTTAAAGCCTTTTTTCCTGTAACAGAAATTAGGAAACGGGTTGGATTATCCTTTCGCAAAAAACACTAGAACCGCATGAAGCTATCTGCGGTATTTTCACATCACCTTTACGCACTGAAATAGCAGAGCTATCATCCACAAAAGACTGGCCCGCCCCTTTTTTAGAAGCAAAGTCCTGTGATGAAGGTATGCGGGATTTCCAAGCAACTGCATTCCTTTAGGCTGCTTCATAAGCCCTGTGGCTGCACCTGGGAAAGACAGGTGTTCCCCTTTTCCGCCAGCTGTGCCATTGCATACAGAAGATATGCCATGACAAAGGAATCATTCATAAGAAGTGCAATCGCCTCCAGCTCCTTGCGGCTTACAGCACCTGCAGTCCGCATGTAATAATAGATGGAACAGATGATCTCCTTCGTACTCTGCCCCTTTAAAGAGGCAGCGGCATCCAGCAGATGCAAAGCATCGCGGTCTGCTCGTTCTGCGATACTTACATGCTTCTGTGCACATGCAAGCACCTGCTCTGCAAAATCCGGAAAGCTCTGGATTCCGATATCGTCCATCTGGAATGCCAGAGCAGTCATTTCCAGCATACGCAGGAACGGCCAGTCATACTCCTGAAAATGGGAGAAGCTGGCAATCATCTGATGATGAAACGCCTTTTTCACAAGCTTGCTCATATAACGGCGGTCCACCAGATCATCAATCTGTTCCAGCTGCCGGTGGATGCGTTCCTCAAAGGCGATAATGTTTGCCTTGTCCTGTAGAGAAAACGTATAAATGCTTCCCAGACAGCGGTCAAATTTCTTCAGGGTATCCTGATAGCCACGTTCCATATTGCGATGAATCCGTTCCTGATCAAACAACAGAAAGCTGCCAAGGGATACCTGTGGTTCAATGTAAACCACATCCTTCTGCGGACGATGTATTTTCTTCTTTCCGACAGCCTTCAAATCGACTGCCACAATTTGCTGTGCGCCCATGCTGCGTGCCAGCTCGATGGGAACATTGTCGTAATAGCCGCCATCCACATAATGCTCTCCCTCGATCTCCTTCATCGGAAATGCGGGAAAGCAGGAGGCAGAGGCGATGATGTAATCCAGCGCTGTATCCTTGCTCATATCCTTGCGAAAGATTGGCTGCGGCTGCTTTTTCGTAACATTCACGCACATACAGGCATAATCAATATTAGAGGAGAAGAAACGCTCCGCATCAAAATAATCCTGCAGCTTGTTCACAAAGGGGGTGATATCCGCACCCTTGTTTTTCACATAGCTTTTTAACAGTGTTTTATACCTTCCCTTCTGTGACATCAGCAGCTCGATATCCATATCCAGATTCACACCATTGGCAATAATATCATCCACTGACAGCTTTTCCCACAGCTCCAGACAGCGTTCATACTGCTTTTGCACATACATGGCACCAATCATTGCACCAATACTGGTACCCGTTACAATATCAAAGGATATCCCCAGCTCCTCCAGAGCCCTCCAAACACCCAGCTCGTAGGCTCCCTTACTGCCGCCACCACCAAATACAAGTGCACGCTTCATCTGCATCCTCCTCTCATGCTATATACAAAACCTTCAGCATTATGATTTCTCCTGCTTTCATTTCTCATCCATCCGCTTTCAAAATCCTGTATCCCACATTTCATCTTCCCTGCTCCATTGCCAATATTATAGCACCATTCCCCTGCCTGCATACAGAAAAAAACCTGCTCCAGGAACAGGCTTTAGTATTTTCCTTTAAAAAATTCCATTAGATTACGCAGTGATTGAATCAGCTCCACCTCTTTATCAAGCTCAAGCTCATTCAATAGACGCTCAATCATTTCCTCGTGGAAACGATTATGAATGTCCAGGATACTCACTGCCCTTTCGGTAAGCTTCAGACGCACGATTCTCTTGTCCCGCTCATCCTTAACACGCTCTACATATCCTTTTTTCACAAGCTTGGAAGTTGAAACTGTCAGTGTCCCCTGCGTCACCATCAAACGCTTGGCAATCGCGGACATCATATTGGATTCACTCTTTTCGATTGCTTCCAGAATATGTACTTCGGTCATGGACAGCTTTACTCCCTGATCGCGGAGATTTTTCTCCTCAATCAAGAGTATGTAGTTGAACAGATCTACCAGAAGTTCATTCAAAGTATGACGTGTGTCATCCATAAAGCTTCCTCAATTAAGCTTTTTCGATTGCTGCCTTAGCAGTTTCTACGATTTTTGTAAAGCCCTTAGGATCGTGAATAGCGATCTCACTCAGCATTTTACGGTTGATCGTAACGTTAGCCAGCTTCAGACCGTGCATCAGCTTGGAATAAGAAATCTCGTTCATTCTAGCAGCTGCATTGATACGTGCGATCCACAGCTTACGCATGTTGCGTTTCAGATCCTTACGGTCGTTATATGCATATTTGAAAGAGTGCATAACCTGCTCATGAGCAGTCTTATACAGAATGTGCTTAGCACCATAGTACCCTTTCGCTAATTTTAAAACTTTTTTTCTTCTCTGACGTGTTGTATATCCACCTTTTACTCTTGCCATCTTATATTCCTCCTATATTATTTCACTAACATCTCTTTGATACGCTTGTAGTCTGTACTGTGTACCGTACCGGATTTTCTTAAATGACGTTTCTGTTTCTGTGTTTTACCATGGAAACGGTGAGAAGTATAAGCATGACTTCTTTTCAGCTTTCCAGATCCAGTTTGTTTAACTCGTTTTGCTAATCCTCTATGTGATTTCATCTTTGGCATAAGTAGTACCTCCTATAATTTATATCTATTTCTTCTTCGGTGCCAAAACGCATGACATCGTGTTACCTTCCAGAATTGGTCTCTTTTCAATAATCGCGATATCTGAGATTTCCTCTGTGAAGCTATTCATAATCTTTTTTCCAACTTCCAGTCTCGTAATCAGTCTTCCTCTGAAGCGCATGTCCACCTTGACCTTCATACCGTCCTCAATCCATTTGCGCGCATGACGCATTTTTGTATCAAAATCGTGCTTGTCAATGACCGGGGACAGTCGAATCGGCTTGATTTCCGTAACGTGCTGTTTCTTTTTGGCTTCCTTCGCTTTTTTCTGCTGTTCAAAGCGATAACGGCCGTAGTCCAGCACCTTACATACCGGCGGTTGCCCTTTCGGAGCCACACACAACAGATCCAATTCCTGTCTGTATGCAATTTCCAGAGCCTCACGACGCATCTTGATTCCAAGTTTGTCTCCGTTGGCATCAATCACCATGACTTCCTTGAAGCGGATTTTTTCATTTACCAGATCGTCGTTTACGTTGTTAGGAATAACTTTCTTGTTTATAATAGACACCTCCAATGTTGCCATAAGAAAAGCGGGTACTCATATGCACCCGCTCAAATATCTCATCAACAATTTCGTCTTTTCGATATGTTGTAGCTTTTACCTATGCCTTCGGACATCAGGTGAGAAGGGGTGCTTCTAACTTTCCACTAACTTTTCTGCTTGGTTATCATATCACAGTTAAAGACCTGCGTCAAGGATAATTAACGCATTATATAATCATTTCTGGCGTAATAGCCGATTCCCGGTATCATGAGCTCATCCAATGCATCCCCGTTGTCCATTGCTTTTTGAATCGCCCGGGCATTGGCGCTGAAGCTGATCACGTTTTCGATGATGCTGCGATTCACACTATCCTTTTTCAGATGCTCCATAACCGTTTCTTCTATATAGGAGAAGGACTGCAGCTGACTCTGATACAGCTCCCGTGTTTTCTGATCCTTCTGAATCAGGAACAGACGTGCTCCGTATTCTACCTTCGGGTAGGCATATTTACAATAGATTTCCGGAACGAAGGAGAAAATTTCATATGCCAAGGAATCATCCTTGCACAACCGGATCAGCTGCTCGCGCAGCTTGCGGTGATCCTCCTTACTCCCGCATTTCTCATACCATTTGATTGCCTTTTTCGTATACTGGCGAATATCATCCCCTGTGAAATCAGAGGGTTCAAAGCTGCGTTCCTCCTGTATAAGCAGAAAGTTCTGCTTTTCCGTATGATAGCTTCCGATACAGTCCCAGCTCTGTGCATAGGGCAGAAGCACCTCACTCAGCTCACTGTCCTCAATGCCATTGATTCGCACCTCACACAGCACAGTGCTTCTGGTCTTGGAAGCAAACACCTTGATCCAGTAAGCCTTTTTATTGCCAAGGCGCAGCTGCAGCTTCAGCTTCAGCATTTCCCAGAAGTCCTGCTCCATCAGACCTTCCCGCTTCCCGATGCCATGCACCTCATTCTTATACACCTGAAAGTAATGACGAAGCTGTGTAAAGCCGAAGACGGTTTCCTCCGACTTTCCCTGCAGAGCCTGCAGATACAGCTGCAGCGTATGCCGGTAAAAATCCTCACACGCCAGTGTAACCGCCTCCTGTGCATTTGACCCGCTCGCTGCCACAGATTCCAGAATGGCATCATCCAGCCATTCATGATGGAGCTGAAAAACGATTTGCGCAACATTATGCTCAACCGAAATCACATCTGCATATATATAGATTTCCTGTGCTTCCAGCACAAAGGCATCATCAAGAATCTGACCCTCCTCACACATATGCTCCAGCTGTTCCAGTACAAGTGCATGAAAATCAATCGATTCCTCTGCTGTATTTTTATGCTTCTTCCTTCGAAATACCATAGACACCATCTTCCTTTTTTGTCATTGTAAGTTGTAAACATTATATAACAAATTTCAGCTACTTTCCACCTCCCCTTTCCAGATACCGTCAGTTTCACATAATTGTTTTTCTATATTCCCACGGAAGCAGGATATCCTCATCAAACAGTTGCCGCATGAGAGATAGTATATATAAGGAGAGGGAGAATTTTATTATTCGAGATGCGACCCCCTATGCATATAAGTCTACTTGCGTTGAAGAATGTTAAAAGTGCTAATTATTAAAAGTCTTAGATTGGGCAAGACAGCAAGCACTTACAACAACATATGCAAGGGAGGCTTTCATTTCTGATGATCTAGTGAAATGAGCTGAACTCACGACAATGACACTGTACACGCCCATACTGATGAAACTAAAAAAACAGAACTTAACGAATGTATGTAATACAACGTGTGGTGAAATGTGTTGCATCCAGAAAACAACACAAAACTAATTTCGCAAAATATAAAAAAAGCTCTCTTCATAATTGAAGAAAGCCTATCAAATTTACATGGTGACCCCTCAGGGAATCGAACCCTGGACCCACTGATTAAGAGTCAGTTGCTCTGCCAGCTGAGCTAAGGAGTCATTTGTAACTTGCTCAATTATAATACCAAATGATTTGAATAATTGCAATACCTAAATTGCAGAAAATTGCATTTTTTTATTCTTTTTTTTAGAAAAGAGCAAAATTCATAGAAAATCATACCAAGCGTCCTCTTTTTTTACGCTGTAGACCACTTTTCATAATTTCACAAAGGAGCATTCTTCATCCCCCTGTGCGATTGGCATTCATATATTGCAATGACATTTCTATGAATTCTCTTAATGTAGGCTGTCTGTAGTGCAGCGTATGCAGGACCCGCTGCTGCATGGCATGATTACCGGATAACAGGGTAGCCAGCAGTATATACTCCAGCTCTTCCTCCACATGTGCCGCAGTTGTTTTATGCTTTTGCGCAATCACCACATACAAACTTTCAATGATACTGCTCAGCAGCTCCGGCTGTTCATAGGCGCTCAGTATGGCCGTATGTAAAAAGCTGTAGCCTGCTGTGTGATTGGGAACCCCCATACACGTCAACAGATCGCATACCCTCGGTTTTAGTTTCTCTATCCCATTCATGTATACATTCCTCCTGAAAACCATCATACATGCTGCCCAGCTCTCACAGAGTCTATATATGTCGAATTTAATAAAATGTCTGTATTCTGCCCCAAGCTTATCGTAAACGCATATCCCGTTTCCCTTATTCAATAGAACAGACAGTATAGAATTCCTATCTCTTATTCGTTCATTCGACAGAAAACGATACTGCGTGTGATGATTGTGTGACTATAATGATACCGTTGCCGCCGTTAATATAGAAAGATACCTAGGCAGTATTTTGCGGCATGGTCACCTCATGGTGACCTTTTCTTTATTCAGTAGTACAAGCAATCGTGCAATTTATACGGACTCCTTCTCAAAGGATACCCTGCGATACGTCAGAAAAAGCCGTACCCGCCAGAATCCCTTCAGATATTGAAAGCCGGCAAGGATCAACACCACCCAAAACAGGCCTTCACTCACTGCTATGGTCTATATTATAACAGCATGTTCCTGCATCCTGCTGGTTCCAAACGCTGCGGCATGCAATCCAGTATACGATGGATGCATCGCAATTCTATCATCCTCTTGAGAAATCGCAGAAGCGCCAACGGAAAGGGATGCTGCAATGGCATCCCCTTTTACTTTTTTGTATCGTTGCCTAATACCCGCTTGGTCGTGTCGGCTCATCATCAATCGCCCGATCATTTGTCCATCCGGTACCATCGTTGATCAGATACGGATGCTCAGCCCCTTTTAAAATGCGGGTAATAATCCCCTCTTTTACAGCCAGAAGTCTTCTGGGATACCAGTTTCCACCATTTGCCTGTGTCCACAAGCCGGTATAGGTTACCGGAGTTCCTACCTTATATTTCGGATTCTTTGGTGGATTCGGTTTTGGTTCTGGCTTCGGATCTGGTTTTGGTTGATCGGGTTTCTTGCCATAGCCATTCAACCCCTTTTCCTTCATAATAGCCGGATAATCCTTATATGCATAATCCAGATCCATTCTGCCGTTATAGCCGTGAATGGAGCCATCACTGGTAAACTGCCACATACCATACGGCTTGCGGTAGGTATTGACACTGGCCCACTGTGCCACCCATTTATCAAAGCGGTTCAGACGGGATGAATTGATGCGGTTCGTCAGCCAGTCCAGGTTGGCGTAGATTCCGGAATAAAAGCCTGCCTTCTCTAATTCCCTGCATGTATAATAACAGGTTTCCACATTCATGGCATCACTGACGCCGTTGCGGCGCTTCCACCCGTCTGCATCCTCCATGTCTATATAGCAGGGATAGCTTGGCTTACAGGATTTACACAGTCTGATAAATCCGGAGGCCTCCTCCTTCATCTGTGCATCATTGGCAACATAGGAGTAATGATATAGCCCATAGGGCATCCTTACACGCTCGCACTCCCGTACATTTCTTCGAAACTGCTTATCCTCTTCAAAATGTCCCCAGCTGGAACGGATAATGGCGAATTCTATTCCACCTTTTTTTATCGCATCCCAATCCAGTACACCATTATGCTCAGATACATCAATTCCAAGTCTTCGCATACACACACCTCCTTTCTCTTTCATACTACGCAGTTTAAAAGCACACGTACAGGCGTTCGCCAAAAGAAAAGATGTCATCCCGACATCTCCTTTTGTTTCTGTATCAGCAAACTGTAAACCTGCTCCTGCGGCAGCGGCGGTGCATAATAATATCCCTGAATATAGCGGCAGGCACATGCACTGACAAAGGCGGCCTGTTCCTCATTTTCCACTCCCTCAACCAGCAAGAGCTGATGCACCTCATGAAAAGCCTCACACATCTTACGCAGAACAACAGCGCCTTCTGTGGACACCATCGCTTTCCAAAGCAGACTCTTATCGATTTTGATGGTTTGTACCGGCAGACTGAGCACATTGGATATATTGGAGTATCCCGTACCAAAATCATCCAGAAGAAACTCAATCCCCTGCTCGCGCATACGCTGCATAAAGGCTATGATCATATGATAATCCCGAGTCAGCATACTCTCGGTAATCTCTATCTGCAGCCTATGGGCAGGTATCTTATAATCTTCTATGATTTGCAGGATATTGCTTCCAAGATCCTGCTGTAAAAACATGACGGCAGAGAAATTGACGCTGATGCTTTGCAGCGCTGTGTCTGTATGCTGCAGCTGCTGCAGAAATAAACAGGTCTTTCGCAGCACCTGATATGTAATTTCCGTAATCAATCCGTTTTCCTCAGCCAGCGGTATAAACTCATCCGGACCAAGCTGTCCCAAATCATGCGGCGGCAGGCGAAGCAGTGCCTCTGCCTTTGTATATGCCTGTTCCTTTACATCATAAATCGGCTGATAAACCACGACAAAGCTATCCTCCTGAATACAGCGGCGCAACAGCTCCAGTATCCGTTCATTGCGATGCAGTCGTTCCATCATATCGGCAGTGCAGACACAGGTCTTGTTATCCTCTGAGCGCTTTGCCAGCATGACGGCATATTCCAGCCCCTTGATGATTTCATCCTTATCGCGGTTATGCTCCTCGACATGCAGGATACCAATGCCGTACTGTATCTGAAAATCGAAATTTTCAACAGACCATGATCGCTGCATCCGCGCAATCAGCTGCTCATGGTATTGTCTGCATGTTTCCGCATCCTCACAGACAATCGCAAACTCATCCCCACTGAAACGAAAGACACGTGCAGTGGGCTGCTGCTTTTCCAGATAGGAACATATTCTCATCAGTAAAACATCACCGGCCTTCTGAGAAAAATGGTCATTGATAAAGCGAAAGCCCTTCAGCGACAGCACGATGATGGAATAGGACGCTGTATCCTTCATACGGATTTCCAAAAGGCGGTTAAATTCCTGACGGTTTAAAATACCGGTCAGCGGATCTGTAAACAGCTGCTTATTCTGCAAATACAGATAAATGATCAGCAGCGCGCTTGTCGCGGCAGTTCCCGTAAGGATGTAATTGGGGTACAGCAGCTGAAACAGGATCACTGCTGCCGAGAGCACCGGAAAGAAATTCAGAATGATGAATACGGCAGAATCCAGGTTACGGCGTTTGGAAATCGTAAAGAACACCGAAAATAATACATAGATATAAAAGACGATATAGGTCAGAGAAACCCAAGGTCCCCGCTCATAGCCAACGGCAAGATCCAGAGTAAACAGCAAATGCGTCAGCGGATTGCTCAGCAGGCACAGCAGATAGAGCAGAGCCGGTATCCCTGCAAACAGGATATGCTTTTTCAGCTTGTCAGGATCCTGTTCAAATACGGTGGTCAGCGTATAGATAAAGTACACAACGCCCATAAGCGGTGTGGATATGTAATTCAAATGCAGGAGCACCTGATTGATGAGGATAGTGGATGGAGAAAGCTGTGCCAGCAGCAGGGTTGACAAAATATTTGTCAGAATGGAGAGATAGGTTATCAAAAGGCAGGCACGAAAGGCCTGATTTTTTCGCGAGGGAAGCAGATTCCCCTTCCATGAATATACCATGATGATGTTAAGCATGATGACAGATACACACTCTGCCGAGATATCCCATTCCATAAATTATCACCTATGCAGATATTGTATCACACATCCATCACAAAGAGCTATGCAGGAAGGACATCAAATGTAAAAAAGATGAAAAAAAGGCACCTATAGCGGCTATAGATGTCGTTTCTCATTCTTTTCTTACCTAAATCACTGCTAATTTCTATTTTCCGTCGTCAAGCTCCAGCTGCAGGATGTAATCATCCATAATAAAGCCCTGCCCGATATCCGTTTGTACAGAGTCAATATCCTTAAACCCCTTCGCCCGATATACATCCAGACTGTGCTGATTGAATTTGTTGCAGGTCAGATAAATGGCTTTTTTATCCTGCTCCCTCGCAAAGGAAATCGCCCGCTTCAGCAATATGCTGGACAGCCCCTTTCCTCTGGCATCCTTATGCAGATACAGCTTACTGAGAAACAGACGGTCCTTTTCCGGCTTCACACCGCAAAATCCGATCATCGCCCCCTCCTCATAAGCAAGAAAATAGGTGTAGTGCTCCTCCTCAATGGCTTTCTTCAGTGCCGGATAGCTCTGAAATTTCTCAACCATATAATCAATCTGTTCCTTTGAAATGATGGCTGTGAAATACTCATGCCAGATTTCTGTGGCAAGTGCTGCCAATGCGCGGATATCCTCATCGCTGCTACAGACACGCAGTTCCATATACATTCCTCCCTTGTTTTTTTACCATTATAGAGCAAGGCTTACCATTTGTAAATGTCTATTCGTTGTGTAGATACGATACACAGGCAGCCGTTAATCCCTTTTCAATACGTGTTTTTAATGAAAAGCAGAACTCTTTATCCCTGTTCATCAGCCATATACAAAGCATATTACGGCTATCGAGTTCCTGTTCTGGTTTCCCCTACGATATTGTAACTTTAAGGTTTCTTTCGGATATCGCGGTGTGCAGCTATGCCCCTTTGTATGCAGTCCAGAAACCGCCTGCTACGGGAAGCCGCTCTGTAACAACCGCTTTGCTCTTTTTATCTGTGCTTGGACCGTATAAATAAAGGCGTTCTTTGCATTCACGTAAGGAGTTGTGCAATGAAAAAAAACGCAGCTGTACCCTGTGGCGATAGCATCTGCGTTATATTGTAGTACCCTTACCCTGCATGCGTAGTTGCCTCAGGATCCATTTGTATGCTGGTGCTGTCGTATGCTTCCCAGCATCTTCACATACCGCCCTCATGTTCCATCAGCGCCTGCTTCCACTGTGCAAACAAGGTCTCCTCACGTATACTGCGATTCGCATTGCTCGTACTTGGCAGATAGCTGCAGGGTAAAGCGATATCCGAAAAATGCTTCTGATACAGCGCATAGGCTTTTCTGCCGTTGCAGATTACCTTTTGCAGCGTAGGATACACCGCTGTCAGGTGTGCGATGTCATTCACCCTTTCCCGACGGATGGCGCTGTCTAAACTGCCCTCTCGCTCACACTCTCCAATCACATCCCATAGCAGAATATGATGCTGATACAAAATTTCCTTTTTCTGAGCATAGGTATCAATCGGCATATCAAATACCGCATGCAGTATCTTCCAGAACCGGTTATGGGCAAAGCCGTAATATTCCTGTTTATCCAGGGAGGTCACGCTGGGCATAGAGCCCAGAATCATCAGCCTTGGATGTTCGGGGATGATGGGATCAAAGCCCTTCAGCACACTTCCACTCCCTTGAAGTCATGCGGCAATGCCTCCGTGATCCGTACCTTTACAAAGCTTCCGTATTCGATAAAGCGCTCACTTTTAAACATCACGATACCATCGACCTCATCTGGTGCCGAGCTGGCTCCGCGTCCACGATAGATACCGGTAAGTCCTTCCTGATCCTCAACCAGAACCTCAATGACCTCACCGACCATCCGGCTCTGATTCTCCAGTGATATTTCCTCCTGACGCTTCATCAGCTGAGCTAAACGCGCTTCCTTGATCTCCTCATCCACAGCCCCTTCCATGGAATAGGCAGGGGTATCCTCCTCAGGAGAATAGGGAAAGGCTCCCATGCGGTCCCAGTGGATATCCTCTACAAACTGCATAAGCTCCCTGAAATCCGCTTCCTCCTCTGTCGGGAACCCAACAATGAAGGTCGAACGCAGCGTTGGATAGGAAAAGGTTTCCCGAATCTTCTTCACCAGAGCCGCAACCTCTTCCCTACTTCCTCTTCGATTCATCAGATGCAGCATTCGATTGGACGCATGCTGCATCGGAATGTCAAAATAAGGCAGCACCTTTGGCAGCTTTGCCATCCCCTCGATCAGCCGGGCATCGATTTCATCCGGATACATATACAGAATACGGATCCAGTGGAAGCCTTCGATTTCATGCAGCCTCTGCAAGAGATCAAGCAGTGCTCTTCTGCCATACAGATCGACACCGTATTTTGTCGTATCCTGTGCAATCACCACCAGCTCTTTGACACCGCGCTGCGCCAGCTGTTTCGCCTCGTCCACCAGCTGCTCGATTGGAAAGGACACATTATCCCCGCGAATCAGTGGAATCGCACAATAGGTGCAGTGATTGCTGCAGCCCTCGGCAATTTTCAGATATGCTGTCCACGGCTTGCTGGACACCTTCCGCTCACATTTGTCGTAGCTTACCAGATCATGCCCGTCCAGCAGCTCCTGTAAAATTTCATGCAGGTGCGGATATTCCCGGATGCTGATCACTGCATCGATTTCCGGTATATCCTGCTCCAGCTGTTCCTTATAACGCTGTGCCAGACAGCCGACAACGATCAGCTTTCTGCATTTGTGCTTTTTATATTCCGCCATCTGAAAAATCGTCTGAATGGCCTCTTCCTTTGCGGAATTGATGAATCCGCACGTATTGATAATGATTGCCTCTGCCTCATCCGCATTGTGGACAAGCTCATGGCCGCCGCTATTGATCATACCCATCATTTTTTCACTGTCTACCAGATTTTTGCTGCAGCCTAGTGATATAAACCCAATTTTCATATAAAACACCTCGATTACTACTATACCATGAAGACCGGCTTCATGAAAGCCGCAAATTATGTAAAATTTTGTTATTGTCATGCTGGAATCATATAAATTCCTTCTGTTCTCTGCTATAATTATATTCAGAATATCACAGGGAGGTAACGTATGTACGGACGAGTGGAAATCGATGATGAAACAAAAAAGAAGCTGTCGCTTCTATTAAAATATTATCGCAAAAAAGCAAATCTGAACCAGCGTGACTTCATCACCTACAACGGGGCAACGATCTGTTCTGCCGATACCTACAGTAAAATAGAAAATTGTAAAATCATCAAAAGCAATTCCATCTATCATTATCTGCTGGTACAGATTCATGCTGAGCTCAATCTTCCTTCCAGCTGGTGGGAGCCCTGGAGCACCTATTTTCAGGAGCTGCTGGAGCTGGTGACGCGCTATGACCTTGCAGGGCTGGCAGAGCGATGTGCCGCCCTTTTTGCACAGCTTGGGGAAAAAACCGATATTTTTGCAGTTGAGTATCGGGAGCTTCTGCAGCTGATGGCTTCCTATTATGAAAACTGCAGTGAAATGAATGAGGAACAATTTCAGAAATACATGGAGCTACTGCCGGTCTTTGATATAAGCATACAGGAGATTTTGAAGGATATGCTGTATACATATACCGTTCACAGACATCGTGATGCAAGAAAAAACGCTGCTGTCTTCAACCGCCTGCATATGGCGGAAAGCACCTCACTGCTCAATATATTGAATCGCAGCTACCAGGCCTATTATGAGGAGCGCTTTCTGGATTGCTTCCGGGATTCCCTGTATCTGGAACAGACATTTTTGAAGCAGCACAATTACAATCGTCTGCTGGATGTATACGATGCAATCGTCCTGCTGTATGCAGATGTACAAAAGGATGCGGCCAATCATGAATATGTCGAAAAACTCTTTGCCATCGTTCGTGACCACGCTGGGGAGCTGCACCGCAACAAATATCTGCAAAGCCTGTACCAATGTGGAATGCTATATTATGAAACAGAACAATATGAAAAAGCATGTGACTATTTCTGTGAGCTGGCGAAGCAGGACGATTATCATTTTCTGCCTGCCGCACTGCTTGCCTGTATCCTTTGTGAGCAGCTAGACCGCGAATTTCCTCCTGAAATATTACAGGAGCCGCGCTACCCCGAGCGTTTCCCGCAGCATGTAACTGCCTACCACCGGTATTGCCGCTTCAAGCAGCGCGAGCACGATCCCTTCCTGCGGGAGGACTACTTTTTGAAGCATGTGATAACCCAGATATACAGTGAAGATCAACTGATTTGGGAGCCTGCCTGCAGAGAGCTGGAACAGCTGATTCGATCAACTCGCCATTATCACCTGAAAAAACGCATACAGAGCAGTTGAATTCAGAAATTATACAATTTTATACCGAATATCTGACAAAAATCACATATTTTTTCTAAATTTCAATTTTGTAATCTTTTCTTCTTTATTTCATGATATAATTTCTACATACAGGATACCATAATCCTGTGCAATCAAACATTTGATAGGGAGGACAATATGAAAAAATTACTTTGCGCTGCATTTGCCGTACTGGTATTAGCAGGATGCTCCGGAGGAGCAAAAACAGAAACAAAGACTTGCTCATTGGAAGAGAGCGGTATGAAAATGGATGCCACATTCACTGCTGAGGATGATAAAATCACAAAAACCTCTGTAAAGGTAACGATGGATCTTTCTGCTGCAGGTCTTGGAGACAAGGAGCTGACAGACGATCAGAAAAAACAGCTGGAAACTGCTGTATTAAGCCAGTTAGGCGTTGAAGAAGGAAAAGGTGTAAGTGTCAGTGCGGAATTCAAGGACAAGAACATCATTGCAACCGTTGACGTAGATATGAAAGACGGAGATACAGCTACCCTGAAGAAGCTGGGCTTTGGTGGAGAAGCAAGTCTGTCCAAGACGCTGGAAGAAGCAAAAGACGGCGGAGCTACTTGTAAATAATCTTTGAAACTCAGGGCTAAGCTCTGAGTTTTGCCATTATGAAAGAAAGGGAAAACGCTATGAAAAAATTAGTATGTGCTGCATTTGCAGTTGCTTTGCTGGCAGGCTGCTCCGGCGGTAAAGAAGAAACAAAGACGATGACCTGTACAGCAGAACAGAAATCCAATGGTTCTACCATTACACAGACCATCAAATTCGACTATCAGGGTGACAATATCACCAAGCAGGATCAGAAAACTGTCATCGTTGCTCCGGATAAGAAAACCTATGAAGCTATGCTGCCAACGCTGAAGGGTGCTTCCTTGGAAGACAAGGCGAAGGGTGTTGAAGGCATGAGCTACAGTCTGAAAGAGGATAAGGATAAGTTCTCTATAACAGAATCCATTGTTTTTGATATCACGAAGATCGACCCAAAGGACTATGGTTCCTTTACCAATCAGAAGCTGAGCGGTAAAAAAATGGTGATGGATCTGGAAAAGACAAAAGAAAACATCGAAAAGGGCGGTTTAACCTGTAAGAAATAAACTGATAAATCCATGAAGAAATCGTAGATGCAAGCTGAAGAAGCTCTCTGTTGCATAGCCAATAGAGAGCTTTTTTACGCCTTACAGCAGCCGCAGTTCACCATGAGGATAGAACGGGCATCCCCTGTTTTACCTGCTGGCTCTCCTCTGTCTACACATTCATGCGATGTGCCACACGCCTATGCACCTTATCCTGCCTGTGCAATTCAGAAAAGACAACATTTTTGGTTGAACTTATCGAATATATCTGCTTTTATCTATCATAAAGTGATATAATTACAATATCAAAAAACATAAGATATATGAACGGGTGGTGGTTCCTCCCGCCTCTTTCAGCTTCGTATGTCCATCGCACTGAACCAGTGGCTACAGGGCAGGGCGATCATGCTTTATCAGAAAGGCTGGCTGCAGGAATGCTATCCCATATATATAGTGTTCCACACAAAGCGGTGAATGCAGCATCACAGCTTGCTTTACAGCAGGGAATGGAAAGATCGGAGGATTACGGGCATGCGGATGAAACTTAATGAGAACAATTACAGCTATTATATTTATCGCAACCTGATCTGTCTGGCGATCCTTCTGCATATCGTCTATACCATGCTTATGGGATGTTTGCACTATGGCATTCCCCTCTTCTATAATATATGCAGTGTCCTGTTTTACATCGGTATGCTGTTGCTGGTCATGAAAAGAAAGCAATATGCTCTTGCCGTATCTTTGATTCATCTGGAAACGATCTGCTTTGTTGTATTGCACACCGTGCTGTTTGGATGGCATTCTTCGTTCTTTCTCTTTCTGATTGCAATGGCCTCTCTTGTGTATTTCTGTCCCTATCGCAGTCCCTATATCCCCTATCTGTTTTCCATCCTGCATATGCTCACCTTCTTTTTGCTGTATGTTCAAAGCAAGGAAACGATCGTCTATCCTCTGCCTGCTGTTTCCTTACAGCTTTTATTTCTATGCAACAGCTTTGGGGCGTTTCTTACCATCCTCTATGTCGCTTATGTTTCCAATGCCAGTGCCGATATTGGCAAGGAGGTTTTGAAAAAGCAGAATGAAAGTCTTTTGCAAATTGCTAATTACGATTCTCTCACCGGGCTGTACAATCGCACCTATTTGAAAAAAACAGCGTCTCAGCTTCATCTGAAGGATTGCTGTCTTGCTATTGGCGACATTGATGATTTTAAACAGATCAATGACACCTATGGGCATTTATGCGGGGATGCCATCCTAAAGCAGCTTGCAGAGCATATGCGAAGCAGGCTGGATCCTGCGATTTTCATCTGTCGCTGGGGTGGCGAGGAATTTGTCTTTCTCTTCCACGATACAAAGGAGCAGGACGCCCTGCAGCAGCTGAGAGATTTCTGTCACTGGATGAATCACACCGAATTTGAATACGGGGAACAAAAAATCCGAGTCACCATGACATTTGGTATCTGCTGCCATCAACAGCTTTCTCTGGATGAGCTAATCAATAAAGCAGATCAGCTGCTGTATCAGGGAAAGCAGAAAGGGAAGCACACGGTCGTAAGCGAATAAAGCGGCTTACAGCTGCATGAAGCGTTGCCTCCAATACCATAATACCAATAGGAGTGGTTACAATGATGAAACAAATCCTGCTGGCAGGTCTATTGCTTCTATTGAGTGGCTGTACGAAAAAAGCAGAAGCAGGTGGTGTAAGCAGAACAACATGCCGTGGTACCCTGATGGACACATTGATTGAAACGACAATGGAGGCAGAAAATCAAAGGATCGTAAAACAGAGCATTCAGCTGCATACAGATTACCATACGCTTGGCTACAGCAAGCAGCAGGCACAGACCTGTATACGGCAGCACCAAAAGGAGTATGCGAACATCAGAGGCTTGACCTATCAGGCGTCTGTCACAGATAAAGAAATGAAGCAGCTGCTTGTCCTAACGCTAACGGACATCGACACCGCACAGCTGAAGAAGCTGGAATTCATTCAGACCTCAGATGAAGCTGTCTTCGATTTACATACTGCACGAACCGTTTATGAACAGCAGGGACTTAGCTGTCATACAAAGCCCGCAGCGTAACTGCAGTACAGCCCTTAAACAGGTGAACACAAAACACGAGAAAAAGTCCTTCTATCGCTCAATTCGTACATAAGAAGTGTATATTTCGCCTTCCCAAGAGCTGTCTTTGCTTACATAGAGCGTATGCAAAAGCAGGCAAGGCCTTCCTATATGCTTTAGGACCCTATGATGAAAAGCAGACGATTCTGCTTTTTTTCTCATTTCGTATTTCTCTGCTTTTTTTAGATGTATCTGTCTTACATTTTCTTTATGTAGGCAATTCACAGATCATGAAAAAAATCAGATATCCCACGTTCAGGCATCTGATCCTTTTTTTGCATACCTATTTACGGCAGCTCATTCGTTTGTAATTTCCTTTCGCTCCCATGCTTCCCATGTCTCAGCGATGCGACGCAGCGCTTCCTGAAGAATTGACTTCTGTGTTCCGATATTCAGGCGTACCCAGCCATAGCCATCCTGCACAAAATAGCTGCCGACAACCATAGAAACATTTGCCTTGATAAAGAAGGCACGCATTTCATCCTCATCTGCAAACACGGAACGCATATCGATCCAAGCCAGAAAACTGGAATCACTTCGCATTACGCTTGCCTGAGGCATGTGCTGTTCAAACCAGTCATATACAATGGTGAAATTCTCAGCGATATACGCAGTCAGCTGATCCAGCCATTCCTCTGAATCATTGTAAGCCGCAATGATAGCCGGTACTGCAAACACATGCGGACTGGTGACATACACCTTTTGCAGATAGCTTAACAGGCGCTCCCGGATTTTCTTATTCTTCACAATGATATAGGAGGATTTTAAACCGCCGAGGTTAAAGCCCTTATTCGGCGATACACACATAATCGATGCATCCGCAATATCCGCATGCGCATTCCATAGCGTGGTAAAGCTTTCCCGTTCAAAAATCACATCCCTGTGTATTTCATCACAGACAAGCAAAACGTGGTGCTTCAGACACAGCTCGCTGAGCTGATGCAGCTCCTCCCTCGTCCAAACGCGTCCGCTTGGATTTTGCGGTGAACAGAAGATAAACAGCTTGACATCCTCTTCTATCATCTGGCGTTCCATCTCTTCAAAATCAAGATAATAGCGCATATTTTCCAGCTTCAGGGAATTGCAGATCAAACGACAGCCGCCGCGTTTTACCGCTTCTGCGAAGGGATCATAGGCAGGGGTATTGATCATAACTGCATCCCCCTCGTTACAGAAGCACTGCACGATATAATGCAGGGTGCCGCAGGTTCCAAAGGTCAGCTTGATCCATTCCTTTTCAATATCAACATGAAAACGGCGCTTGTTCCAGTCAATCAGAGCATCATAATATGCATCATACGTATACGTATAGCCATAGTCTCCCAAAGCGGCACGCTCGATCATCGCCTGCTTGATTGCCGGCGCACATTCAAAATCCAGATCGGCAAGATCCATGGGGATCGCTTCTTCATTCAAACCGAATTTTTCCTTCAAAATGGTATTGTCCCATTTTCTGCATTTTCCAAGCTTGCGGTCAATGACATGGTCAAAATCATACTTCATATTCGTTTCCCTCCAAAATGATGAGTTCCTTTGTTGTGGCATTCAAGGGAACACCGCGGCCGTTTTCAATGAGGACATCATCCTCAATTCGCACACCGCCAAGACCAGGAACATAGATTCCCGGCTCACAGGACATGATCATGCCCTCCTCCAGCACGGTTTCACTGCCTGCATTCAGCATGGGAAGCTCTCCATCCCCCATGCCCATGCCATGACCAAGACCGTGTGTAAAATATTGTCCATAGCCATGTTCCTGTATGATGCCGCGCACATGGGCATCCACGTCCTTACCCCTGATACCGGCTTTGATAAAGTCAACACCGGCACACTGTGCTTCCAGCACAATATCATAAATTTTCTTCAGCTTTGGCTTCGGCTCCTGAATACATACCGTTCTGGTCATATCGGACTGGTAGCCCTGATAGGTGATACCAAAATCAATCGTGATGAATTCATGAGCTTCTAAGGTTTTCTCACTTGGCCGTCCATGTGGCATACATCCGCGGACTCCGCTTGCGACAATCGTATCGAATGCCATAGCGCTGGCGCCGTTTTTGATTGCCAGATACTGCAGCAACGCACTGATCTCCGTTTCCTTCATCCCGATGCGAATTGTAGAAATCGTTTCCTGAAAAATCGCATCCGTAATTTCACAGGCCCTGCGCACCAGTGCGATTTCCTGCGCATCCTTACAGCGGCGTGCTTCCTCCAGCTCATGCTCCAAAAGCACGGTTTTCAACCCGTATTCCTGCATGGTCAGATATTCCTTCACGAGTACCTGTCCCGCTTCAATTCCAATACGGGCATGGCTCCCCAGAAGCTGAACCACCGCATCCAGATAGCTGCTGCCCTGTTCATGCACGATTAGGGTAAAGCCGCTTGTTGTTTCTCTTGCTTCATTGCTGTAACGCCCATCCATGATCTGATACAGCGCATCTCTTGTCACCAGCACCTTGACGCCGCTTCCCGTTAGTGCACCGAGATAGCGCTTGTTGGAACGGCTTTTGATCAAGATGGCGTCGATTTGTTTTTCCTCCAGAATGGAGCGGATTTTTTGGATTCTCTGCATACTGCTTCCTCCTTTTATGATATACCTCTGCACCGGTATTTCGCCTTTGTGCAGCTGTATGGAAAGCGGCACCCGCAAACGGATGCCGCTGGCTATGACTAGAAATCAAGATCCAGATCGTTCAGTAAAGCCTCTTCATCATCCGAGAAGATGTTTTTTGCTTCCTCAGCTTTCTTCGCTCTTGCTTCTTCCTCACGCAGCTCCTGACGCTCCATGATTTTAAAGAACGGCAGATAGAGCAGAATAGCCAGAATCAGCTGTGCACCGCACGCCAGAATAACTCGCCAGTCACCGTTTGTCAGGAATCCCTCTAGGAAGACACCGACATAAGGCGGATCGAAGAACGGCTTGTCCAGCAGACCGTAGTGCATTAAGAACATTGGCATCGTACCGATGATGGCACCACCGAATACGAATGGAATAAACATGATCGGATTCAGGATGATCGGTGCACCGAAGAGAATCGGTTCATTGATACCGAACAGCGATGGGAACAAGGCGACCTGCCCGATCTTACGATAACGCTTGGATTTGGACAGCATACATGCCACTACACATCCGATGGTGATACCGGCGCCGGTGAATCCAAAGAACGCACTGGAGGTACCTGCCGTATAAAAGTGTGGCAGAGGCTCTCCGGCCTGTCTTGCGATGATGTTTTCCGCAATGAACGTAGCCATGATCGGACGTGTAATCGGTCCGAAGACAGATGAGTGAATACCGAAGAAGAAAATCAGACAGATCATGAAATGCAGGAACAATACTGCCCACGGGTTGTCCATGGAACCAACCAGCGGTGCCAGAAACTGTGTCAGAATCTGCGGAGGCAGTGCTCCGAAAATCTGCTGAGAGAAGAAGCGTACAGCAATGAAGGTTCCGGCAACGATGATAGTTGTAGGAATCAACTCAAAGGATTTGGATACGAAGTCCGGTACCCCCTCCGGCATGCGGACCGTCAGATTCTTTTCCTTGCAGAAGCGATACAGCTCTGTCGCAGCCATACCGACCAGCATGGCACAGAACAGTCCCTTTGCCCCGAAATTGGTGATGCTGATACCGCCCTCTACGTTTTCAGCAGCTACAAACAGGAAGGCAAAGGTGGATAGGGTGATACAGCCTGGAATATACAGCTTGTAGTGATTTCCCAGATTGTATGCAATACACATAGTTACGTATACACTCATCATACCGATGGATAAGGTAACCGGCAGGTCAAGCAGCTCCGCATTGTTCAGAATGAACTGACTGAATGCGTTATTTTCTCCAATCATGTTTGGTAATGCGGGGATAATAGCGAAGAAGCTCCCCAGAATCGTAAATGGTGTCATAGCCACCATGGATGCCTTAATGGCACTCAGATGACGCTGTTTATCTACTTTTTGAGCAATTGGCATCAGCCATTTGTTCATAAAGGCCTCAAATTTATTAAACATACTAGGTTCCTTTCTATTGCTATATGCTGTCTTCACATAACACAGCAAGTGAACATTCCTGAAGGTATTCACCTGCTTATCCATCTCATAGCCTGATGAACAGTATGAGATTAGCTGCCAATGAAGACGCATAGCATTTTATGATTCTAAATCAGGGATTACTTTCCCATTTCGTGTTTCTTGCGTGTAACCAGAGCGAGCTTTAAAACGGTAGCTCCATCCATCTGTCCGTATACATCCTTGTCAATGACTGCAAACGGCACGTTTTTCGGTTTGCATACAGCCTCGATGAAGTCAATCTTGTGGGATACCTGCGGCCCTACCAGAACCACGTCCCAGTTATCGATTTCCTCCTCCAAAGAGTCTGCAGGAATCGCCGTAAACTTAAAATCCTCTTCGTTCAGCTTAGCACTTTCCTTTACTACCTTTTTCATGTTCTGCATCAGCATATTGGTGGAGAAGCCACCTGCACAGCATAATAAAATTCTCATGTTAGTTTCCTCCTTCTTTTGTTTCAAATACATCTACCAGCGCCTCGATGACATCTCTTGCCAGCTGGCTGGTCATATAATGATCCTGCGCATGAACCATGAGCAGTGACAGCTCCGGCTTTTCAGCCTCCGGATCCATTTCCGACTGGATCAGCTTGGTCTGGATTTTGTGTGCCTCCAGATCGATTTTTCTGCTTTCCTCAAGCAGTGCGCGAGCTCCCTCATAATCGCTTTCCTTTACCTTGCGAAGGGCTTCAAATGCCTTCCCCTTACTGTCACCGGCAGCGGAAATAATACCGATGATCTGCTGTTCTAATTCTGTCATGCTAGACTCCTTTCAAAAAATTTGTTGATGTACGATACGCTGCTTCGTCAAAATTGGCAATCAGCTCTGTAAAGATGTCGATGGCGTCCGCAATATCCTGCAGATGTGCGATCGAATAGGCGCAGTGTCCATAACGCACCGGCAGGCAGCTGACAGCGGTCGGTTTCCCATCCCGGCTCTTATGAGCCTCGCCGCCATCGGTTCCTCCTCCATTGAACATATCCAGCTGCAGTGGCTTATGCAATGTATTTGCCGTGTCCTTGATACGATGAATCAAGGCACGATTGGGAGCAAGTGTGCGATCGAAGTTTGTCAGCATCATCCCCTTGCCAATCTGGCGCTGATTGGTATGATTGCGAACAAATTCATCGTTAAAGCAGGCAACATCAAGCGGGAATACCACATCCGGATTCACTTTGTAAACTGCGGTTTTTGCCCCGCGTATCCCGACCTCCTCACTGGAGGTGCCCACCATGTAAACGGTATTGGGATGATCGATGCTCTGCAATCGTTTCAATACCTCCCCCATTATGAAGCAGCCCAGACGGTCATCAAACGCCTTTCCTGCCACAACATTCGATAAGGCGAAGTGCTCAAATTCTGTCGTATACGTTACCATGTCTCCGACCTGAATGCCCAGATCATAGACCTCCTGTGCACTCTGTGCCCCCAGATCCACATAGACTTTGGTGGCGGCGTTGTTCTCATAGGTTGCCTGGATGATACCGTGAATCTTCTTACCATCCTCTGTCGTGATACGAACCCTTTGCATAAACTGCGCCAGCGGCTTTACACCGCCCACGCTCATCAGCATGACCTGCCCCATATCGGATACACTGCGCACGATGAAGCCGACCTCATCAATATGTGCGCACAGCATGATCTTCGGCCCCCGGTTCCCCTTTTTGAAGATAATACTGCCAAGATGATCCGTGGATACTTCATCGGCATACTCCTTCAGCTCCGCAACCAGAACATCCCGTACCTCCTGCTCATTGGATGCAATGCCGTCCGCATTCGACAGCTTTTCTAAAAATTGTATATTCATATAGTCCCTCCTTTAAAATTTCAGATGCGATATGCATTTCATGAAATCCTCATACGATTCTGCACGTCGCAGCTTTTCAATCAGTGCCGTATCACTCATAACCTCAAACAATACTCTGGTTATATTCTGATGCAGCTTTAAATCCCCCTTCTCCAGATCGACCAGAAAGATGACCTGAACCGGCAGCTCGCGGACCGATGCCTCCTGCTTCACAATTCCCACCGACAGAATGTTTCCTCTGCCGCACATTTCCAAGGGATGCGGAATCGCAATACCATTGTTATACACGGTGGACAATACTTCCTCACGCTGTTTCACGGAAGCCGTGTAGCCTGCCTCACAATATCCCTCCTGTTCCAGCCTTGCAGCCATACAGGAAACCATATCCGCATAGCTACCCTCCTGAAAGATGTGGAATGCGTTTTTGCGAAACAAGGAGGTGAAGGAGCGCTCCTGCAGGACAAGGGATGCGTCTGTTTCCAGCATATTCTTGATTTTTTGAATATCCGCATCATCCAGCAGCTCCTTGATGAGAACGATGGGAACATCGAAGACCTCATCCAGCTTTTTGATAGTGAAGATAATATCCGGCTCATAGGAGCGAACCTCATCCAGCTCCAGCAAAGAGAAGGTTTCAATATTACTGGAGGAGAAGATCGTTTCCAGCTTCAGCTTGATTAGAAAGGCACTTCCACCACCGCTGGAACAGATGATGGCGATGCGGTGATACAGATTCAGCTTGTGATGCAGCTCCTTTTCCATATGAGCGGCAAAGTGTGTTGCGATGAATCCGATTTCATCCTGTGTGGTCTTCACATGATATTTCTCCTCCAGCATACCGGCAAAGCGGATACAGATATTGAAAATCACCGGATACTTCACACTGATTTCGTGAACCAGCGGATTGGAGAAGGAAATGCTTTGATGCAGCCGGTCCAACAGCAGGGATACATGTGCCAGAAGACTCTTTTTAAACTCTGCATCGGCATTGAACTGTGTATGATACTGTTCATCGGCATCCTGCAGAAAGACCTCGATATCCTGAATCAGCCCTTCATCATACAGATAGACATCGCTCGGCTTTGTCTTCTGCTTCAGATAATTGCCGATATCACAGATATCTCCGCTGCTCAGTGTTACCTGATAGATTTCCTGAATCACATCTGCCAGCTCAACTGCCATCTGCTTATGGACACTGCTGTCTATCGCGCCTGCAGCGGATTCAATGCCCTTTTCCGCCAGAAGCACCGTGACCTTCAGGAACAGGTCGATTTTTTTCAGCTCGATATAATTGGTGTTCAGCCGATATTGCTTCAGCAGGGCGATCAGCCGCTTTTCCAAATGCTGTATGTGCTGCTGGGATAAGTAATGATCCATGATCTTCTTCATATAGGGATTGTCTTTTTCCTGCAGCTCCAGCAGATACAGCTTGCGCATCATGCCCTCACACGATAAGCTGATTCCGTAATGTGCTTTTTTAATCAGGGAAATGCTGTGCTCAAACAATGCCTTTTCTACCTTGGCCATATCAACCTTGATGATGGATTTGCTGACTGCCAGTGTATCAGCGATTGTTTCCTGCGTGATGTAGTCACCTTGCAGAAGCAGCAGGGCGATGATGGTGTCGACACGCTCCTTGCTGCTGATGGTCATACTGTCTTCATCATTTTGCATGTACTGCTTGAATTTCTGGGGTGCCGTAATTTCCAGATAGTAGCCGAAGCGCCGCTTCAGATGGATGCGAAAACCGTTACGCTCACCATCCTGCATCAGATATTTGATATCATTGCTGATGGTTCTGGTCGATACCTGCAGCTGTCTGGAGAAGTATTCCAGACTGCAGTACTGATCTGCATGCATGAGCTCTTCCAGTATTCGTTTTTCTCTCATTTGGCTGTTTCCTCCTTTCCTCTGGATGGGATTGCTGACGCTTAGGTGAAAGCGTTATCAGCTTGCATGGTTAGTATATCGAAAGTTTCTAAAAATAAAAAGATTAACTATTTCACAAGAAACATGAAAAATTTATCCACAAACTGGAAAAGCGCCGAAAAAAAGCGGTAAATAAGCGCTTTTGCGTCTATTTACCGTCTGAATTTTTGTATCTGCTTTTATAAAACGAACGATTTTCCAATGCAAATACCCGTTGTGTGAACTCTCCGGCCTGTACCGGTTCCAATGCCTTATGCAACGTATTCATGCGTGCATCAATGTTATCGATCATATGCAGCATTTCTGCTTCCGGTATCATCGGCAGCACAGGAGAACCGTATTCATACACTCCGTGATGGGATAAAATCATATGACGAAGCAGCATGGCTTCCTCATGATTCTCCAGCCCCAGCTGCTTTGCTTTTGCTAAGACCTCAGCCTGCATAATGGAAATATGTCCCAGCAGCTTCCCCTGTGTGGTGTATTCACTGACAATGGCACCACTCAGCTCCACAGTCTTTCCTACATCGTGCAGGATGACACCGCTGTACAGCAGATCCCTGTCCAGCATGGGGTATAAATGACACAGCTGCTCTGCCAGCTGCAGCATCCCCAGTACATGCGTTGCCAGTCCGGCATAGAAATCATGGTGATTTTTTGTCGCCGCCGGATATTCAAAGAAATCCTTTTCATGATCCTTCAATATCCCGCATACCAGCTGCTTCATGACCGTGTTTTCAATTTCATCGATATAAAGCTGGATGCTTTCCTGCAGTGCCTGCTGGGAAAACGGTCCTTCCTTTACATAATCGGAAATATCCGCAGCATCCGCCAGCTCTTTCATCTGCTGCACACGAAACTGCAGCTGCTTTTGATGACAGAGCACATCTCCGCTCATTTCCACCAGCATACCTGGTTGAAATTTATGCAGCAGCTCCTCGCTTACATTCCAGTATTTCGCATCAATGCTGCCGCTTTTATCCTGAAACACAAAGGACAGGTACGGTGCTCCCTTTGCCGTGACACCGCGGTTCATACTGATGATCAGCGCTGTCAGCTCTCCCTTGTATCCGTCGTATAACTCTTTTATTTTATTGCTCATCACGCCACTCCATTTCATTTAGATGGTTCATGATATCCTCATGCAGAAAGCCCTTCTGCATGCAATATACCAGAACCTTGTTTTTCAGCGGCTGTCCGCTCAGCTTGCGGCTGTATGTACGAATTGCCTTGGCAATCGTCTTGTTCAGCGCTTCACTGTCATCCTCTTCTTCAAAATTCAAGCGCTCCGAGGTACTTCTGGCGATATCACTGTCAAAGCCAAGTGATATCAGCTTTTGTACGATGGTCTGCTTTTTCATTTTTCTGGATTTATCTTTGATGGTAGCCATCAGCTTTTCTGCCATTTTCAAGGCACGCAGACGCTCCTCCTCATCATCCAGACCGGACAATGCCTCATCGACATCCTCCGCCTGTATTCCTTTATTGATTAGGGTCCGCCGTATATTCCCCTTTCCACTCAGGGAAAACTGCATCTTTTCAATTTTCTGCTGCATATACAGCGCATCATTGATATAGCCCTTTTCCTCCAGCTCGGATAACAAGCCCTCGACATCCTCAACGGATAAGCCAGGCTGCCGATGCAGCCAGGTGCCCATTTCCTTGCGGGTATAATCACGCATACGAAGCTTGCGAATCGCCCCGCGATAGGCCTCCAGCACAATTTCCTTCCGTTGGAAGTGCGCAACGGTATAGCGGTCAAGCATTGTATGCAGACGAATTTTATAGGTGAAGTAATCATCGAGATCTATCAGAAGCTTCTGCGGCTGATCCTCCTTGTCGTTCTGCACATAAATGCGTACATAATCATCCAGCGTTTTGATTTTGATAACCTCGTAAGCATCCTCAAAGTCATTGATTGCCTGATAATATACACTGAGCACCTTGGAATAGAATACCTTGGAATCGTATTTGACGATCTTGCTCAGCGCACGCTGGGAAAAGGCTCTGCGTTCTTCAGCGCTTCGGTGCATAAAGTCCGTCAGCTTCTCTGCAAATTCCTGCGGTGTTTCAAACAGAAAGCCGCTGTCCTCTTCAATGACGAGATCCTTTAACACATCATCATAGCGGGCAAAGACCGGCAACCCGCACGCCAGCGCTTCAATATAGGTCATCCCCTGCGTTTCCGTCAGGGATGCGGATACAAAGCAGTCCGCACAGGCATAATAGGCCGGTATTTCCTCCGGCAGCTTTTTATCTGTAAAAATCACCTGCCGCTCCAGATGATAGCGTTGCACCAGCTTCTGCAGCTCCTCCAGCTGCGGTCCTCCCCCGACGATCATCAGCTTGATTTTCGCATCGCTTACATAGCGAAAGCCCTCGATGGGAATCTCAATGCTTTTTTCCTGTGCAATCCGACCGACAAATACAATCAGGCGTTCATCCTCCTGAATACCGTATTGTCTGCGGATTTCCTGCACCCGGGCAGGATTGATATTATCCGGGTGAAATTTCTCGAAATTCAGCCCTGTCGGTATGACGTAGATCGGAGTCTTCACCCCGTACTTCAACAGCGTTTCCTTCGTTTTTTCACTTGGTGAAATCACCGCCTGCGCACTGTCGGATATCGAACGGGAAAAGGTGGAAACCACCTTCTTCGTCACCTTATCCACCTCATCGATTTCAAAGCGGTTTACATAATGTGTATAATCCTCATACATTGTATGATAGGTTGTCACAACCGGAATATTCAGGTATTTTGCAACGATGCGGCCAAACATGCCCACACCGAATTCCGTATGCACATGAATCACATCCAGCTGCATATTTCTGATTTCATCACGGGCACTGAAATGATAGGGTGTAGACAGCTTATAGCCGTACAGCCATTTCAGCTCCAGTCCGGGAAGACGCAGTACATTGCCTTCCTTTTTCATCGTCATTGCCTTGTGATTGGTGATGACGTAAACGTCATGTCCGTTTTTTTCCAGCTCCCTTTGCAGCGTTACAATACTGGAAACCACACCGTTGATGTCCGGTGTATACGTATCGGTAAAAAGCCCGATTCTCATGAATCCACCTCCCTGATGTCTTTCGGTTTCTTCCTTCTTCCATATTTTTCATCATCGTAGGTTCTTTTTAAATGCAGGAACACAAACGCTCCTACCAGAATCACGATGTGATACGTGGAAAATCTCCACAAGATCATAATTCCGCTGGCCTTCAGTCCGCCGACCAGATATTTGAACAGCTGGACGAATACCAGCTCGGTACCGCCGCTTGCCCCCGGTATCGGAATAAATGCATTTGTCATCAGCACGAAGCTCGCCAACGCCAGACAATCCACGAACTTATCCAGCCCCAGATTCAGGTTCAGCGCATAGGCTATGAAAAACGGCAGAGAAAACTGCACCGTCATACGAATCACATTCCACAGCACGGTTTTGCATATGATTTTCTTCTCGTGCTTCATTTCCTTGATTTCTTTGGTAAAGCCCTCGACCTGAATGGTCCAGGAGGCAAGCGTCTTTTCCTTGTTTTTCACAATACGCAGCTTCGCCAGCAGCGTCACGGCATGCCCACTCAGCTTCACATAGACACGCGGAAACAGCGCCATCGTCCACAGGATACTGATTACACATACATTTACAATATAGCCGATCAGAATCCCCAGAAACGCCGGCCCGATAATCGCCATATAATGCGTATAGCGCAAAAGAAACAGAATCGTGACATAGACCATCATCGTCGTCTGATAAACGATAAAATCCGCCCACAGAATACTCGCCCCGTCACTGTATTTGATGCCCTGCTTTTTGAATACGTATGCCTGACCGAACTGTCCGCCGGTGGCACTTGGTGTAATTCCGCTGAAAAACGTTCCGACAAGCGCATTGCTCAGCCCCTGCCGATACGTGTAATCCTTTTTATAGCGCCGGGCAAAGATCATGATGATCTGCCCTAAAATCATGACATAGATCATTCCCCACAGGAAAATGATGAGCAGCCAGTACCAGGAGATACTGCTGATGAGATGCATGATTTCGTGATAGTTATCCTTCAGTGCAAACCACAGAGAAACAGCGGTCAGTCCGATGATGACTACAAAATTTAAAATATAACTCCGTAATGAACTTTTCATGAACCCTCAACTGCCTTCCTGCCTGAGCGCGAACGCTGCGCTTCTCTACCCCCGTTTGCGTTCCTGCAGCTCCTCATATACACGCGTATAAAATTCTTTCCAGATGCTGAGCACATTCTCCTTGGAATAATATTCGCTGATATAGGCACTGTCAGCTGCACAGCGCGCATAGTAGGCCGGATCCTCATGCAGCTTACGAATCAATTCAGCAAAGCTGTCATTATCATCGGCCATCTGGTATTTCTTAAATAAGATATCCTCATACAGCTCCAAAGAGCGCAGCACCATCGGCCTGTGCAGATTGACCGCCTCCAGTATCGCCATTGGAAACAGCTCATTGTAGGATGGCATAAACAGCACATCCGCCATATTGTAGATATCATTCATTTCACTTCTTGGGACGATTCCTGGAAACTGTACGTTTGCCGGCGGATTTTCCACAACCTTCTTTAGCTCCTCATAGCCGTCCGTAATTTTCCCAAATGAAAAGCCTCCGCACCAGACAAAGCGCACATCCGGCAGCTTTTTGGCAACATCGACAAAGTCCAGCACGCCCTTTCGTGTCTGTACCTGTCCGACGCCGATCACAACAAATTCATCCGCTTTGATCCCATACTGCTCACGGATGGCATTGCGCTGCTCCACCGGCTTCACATAAAACTGCTCCTTGGATACATAATTCGGAATATAGATCATCTTCTCCCGGGCAATTCCGTATTTCTCCAGCTCCTTCATAAAAATCGGATTTACAACAATCAGATAATCCGCTGTTTTATAGAAACTGATCACATATTTTTTAAACACCGAAAACAGTGCCTTCGGAAGCTGTATACTTCCATTCAGCGTATCCGGTAGAAAATGCACATAGCATACGTTGGCATTTTTATTATTCTTCATCTTCAGATAATTCTGCGGATCAATGGTGTGAGAGTGTATGATATCAGCCTTCTTCCCGCTGTTGATTTCAACGGTAAACAGATCACTCGCGCCTTCCTTTACCAGATTAACCTGTTCCAGATAGGCACTCCCCACACCCTGTCCTTCCACCTTGTCGGCACTGGACAGCATATTGATTACGATTTTCTTATCCAAATCCATTCCTCCGCTTCCTGTTCACATGGTTTTCATAACCACCTTAAAATATTATACCATAAACCGATAGACGTTGAAACTCATAATGCAAGTATTACAAGTTTGTAACTATGAGCGTTCCTTTAAAACCTGCAGATGCAGCAGGGCTGCAAGGTGCAGACAGGAACGGCGAAGCCTTCGATTCAGCGTGCTTTCCACAATGTCTCCCTGATGGCGCAATACCAGCTCCCGCTTCAAACCGCGCACATACACATCCAGTAAAAGCTCCTTCTCCTGCTCCTCCAGCTGCAGGATACCCTGCAAGAGAATATAGGCTCGCTGATCCTGTTCCATCACCCTTTCCTTGGCTCTGCGCTGTCGCTCCATCGCCTCCAGCACGGGATCTCTATGTACATAGCCGCCGTTTTTTGATGTCTGTACGATACTGCGGGTATAATTCAGATAATCACTGAGTTCATCCTCCACCTGCAGCTGAACGCATTCCTCGCCATACAGCACGCTGTGCAGACGCAGCGAGGCTGTGTACTGCTTTAAAAACAAAAGCTGTCGCTTCATCGTGCGGATAGTCTGTGCTTCATCGACACATTGCTCATAAAAAAATTCAGTCTCCTTCATCCATTTACCTCCTATATACTCTTATATACGAATGAAAGGTACCGAATTCCTAAATTTTATTGAAATATTTGATTTTTTTCAAATATACTGAAGACAATTTCCTTCTGACGGCCATGCGAATCCCAGCGCGCTGCATTGCCTGCATAGTCGTAGGCATGTCCGTTTTCCAGCTTGGATAGGATTGCCCCAAGCAGAATATCGCGAATATTGCGGGTATCGGAGAAATACGCAAGGGCTTCTCCCTTCATACAGGCCAAAATGGCATCGGGACATCCCAGCTCCTGTTCACTGTCATCTCTGACCTGAAATCCGCGTTCCCTCAGCTGCTGTACGATCTCCTCGGACAGACGGCTGTTTTTGTATATGACAGAGGGTATTTTCTCGCATTGTACAGACAGCACTTCGCCATCGGCTGCCGTACACTGCTTCAGCTGATGATATACCCTGCAGCCCTGACCATCCACATAGGTATACATGCTATCGCGTTTTGGAAAGTAGACAATCGCGAGATGTACCTCATGCTCATGCAAAACGGCACTGCAAATCGACCAGGTATCCTTCTGGTGCAAATAATCCAGGGTTCCATCGATCGGATCCAGTACAAGCGTATAATCATAGTCCTGTTTCAAAAAGCAGGTGCGACTTGCCGTATCCTCCTCCACATCCAGACTCAGTACAGCCTGATATTCCGGAAGTACAGCCTGCAACAGAATTTCCTGAACGATTTCATCGGCTCTGGTTTTGGCTTCCCGCATGCGCAGATGACGTTCATCCTCATCCTCCACCGCTTCCACCTGTTTGCCCTCATTGACGATGGTCGCCTGCATCATATCCGCAACAATACCGGCGATACGAGTTGCGGTAAACAGGCATTCATATAGCTTCTGATACTCCATGCGTTTTCTCCCTTCCTGATGACTGTGCATGTGCATTTGCAGTCATATCCTCATTGGTATGTATGAAGCTCAGTATACTATCGGCGATTGCAAAAAACAAGTCCTTCGCGAATGATTGCTTTACATTTCACGCTTCACATACCCCTATACGAGTTAATTCACGTATGAACTGTTACATATCCCGGTTGTTATAAACATACACA
Organism: Clostridiaceae bacterium OM02-2AC; assembly: GCA_003481775.1. Lineage (GTDB taxonomy): Bacteria > Bacillota_I > Bacilli_A > Erysipelotrichales > Erysipelotrichaceae > Clostridium_AQ. Next base: position 2,811 of record QULU01000009.1, on the reverse strand, counting down.
GTCACATTTCTATCGGACAGCTTTCTTTGCGAACACGCATAGCCTGTGCAAAAAAAGGAATTCAAAACAGATTGCTTATAACCTGTATGAATTCCTATCTGGACGTTAGGAAGCTTCCTTTAGCTTCCGCTTTCCATGAACAGCTTCCTGCTCTGTGTTTAGATGACGAAGGATATACATAGTGACAAGTATTACGAAAACAAAGGAAATACAATCAGCCAGCGGAGCAGAATACAAGGCTCCTTTCACACCGAATATGGTTGGAAGTAAAAGGATAAAGGGGACACTTAATACGAAATCCCTTAACAGCGACAGCCCGATTGAGAGCGTCGGTTTGCCTAGGGACTGCAAAAATATACTCATTGCTTTCTGCATACAGCATAATACAATCGTTCCTAAATACAAGCGGAAGGCCAGAACTGCGAATTCGTTATACAAGCTGTTTTCACTGCCAAAGATATGAATGATCTGAAGCGGGAAAAATTCAAAGCAGACCATCGCGATCAATCCCACGACAAGCTCTGCCAGCATCATGATTTTAAAGAGCTTCTTTACACGCTTCATTTCCCGTGCTCCATAATTATACCCGACGATCGGCTGTGCACCGGCTGCGATCCCCACAACAAAGGAAATCACAATCTGAAATACCTTCATGACGATACCGACAACAGTTAACGGGATATCAGCACCGTATTTGGACTGTGCACCGAAAATAACCAGGACATTGTTCATGACCCCCATGATGACAACAATGGAAATCTGTGTAAGAAAGCTGCTGATGCCCAAAGGCACAAGTTCCTTCAACAGGGAAAGCCGCAACTGAAAGCTGTCTTTTTTTAGCTTCACAGACTTGAAATGCTTTCCATAATACATTGCCAGTAATGCGGTGACAATCTGTCCGATGATCGTCGCCAGTGCAGCTCCCTTCATCCCCCATCCCATAATAAAGATGGCGATTGGATCCAGAATTATATTGATGATACATCCTGCCAGTGTTGACAGCATCGCGAATTGCGGACTCACATCTGCGCGAATGATGGAATTCATCATATTTGCGAACATAAAAAACGGTATTCCCAGAACAATATAAGTGAAGTATTCATCTGCGTATGCGTACGTGTTTTCTGTTGCGCCAAAGCCAAACAAAACCTGTTTTCTGGTCAGCATTAACATAATTGTTAAAAGAATTGCCACCAGTACGGTCAATACGATTGCATTGCCAACACTGCGATGTGCATTCTCTTCATCCTTTTTCCCCTGACAGATGCTTAAAAAAGCAGCGCAGCCATCTCCTACAAGCAACGCCAGGGATAGTGCAATAATCGTAATGGGAAATACCACATTGGTAGCCCCGTTTCCCAGATAACCGATTCCTCTTCCAATAAATATCTGATCAACGATATTGTACAAAGCAGATACCAGCAAAGACATGATGCATGGTATGGAAAACTTCAGCATGAGTTTTCCGATGGGTTCCTTAGCTAAATAACAATTTACATTTTGATTCATATAATCCTCCATTTCTGTTCAACATAACAAAAAGACCATAGCGGTAGCTTGCCACGCAAATGACCTTCACGTGTAAGCAACAGTTACAGTCTCTTTATGAATAAGTATAGCACACGAAAAATTTTCGTGTAAGCATTTTTTTATTTGCATAACCTGCTTTCTTATAGTATTCCAATGCTTATCAAAAATCAATGGCATGCCTAAGATAACTTCTATACGTTTGAGGAATTCATTACAAGGCAGTATGAGAATCTGCACGATTACTTCCTGCGGTTAAGCGTTCTACACCAAGCTTTTTCGTCTTTTCAGCTCATGCTATTACGACAGCGGTTCTCATCTCTATTTTTAAGGAATTTGCTGCAATATTAGCCACTGCGTGCATTATTTACCAGGATCGTTATTGATCCATGCATCGCTGTTTGACAGGCGAAGATTGTATACCACCCTTGGCATCCTCCATAGTAATTACAGCCCTTGCAAAGCATAACTACTTACAATACAGTTCTGTATGCATGCATTTATCTCAAAAAGCTTCCTCTGGCCCCATACATCCTGAACAGGTGTTAATTACAGAAAAGAGCTGTACTTGCACAGCTCTTTAGGTTATGGGTCATATTGCTATTCAGGAATGCTGCAGAGATTGTAAAATGGCAGGTCGGATATCATCTTCGACATCCAGCATATTCATCGCATCTACTGCACTGACATTGATTCTCTGCATCAGTTTTTTTACATGAAGAATAGTCGCTTCCACTTTTCCTTCTGCCTTCCCTTCTTTTTTACCTACAGCTATTCCCTGTAATAAGCCTTGTTCTATCCCTTGTTCCAGGCCCTTCTCAATT
>QULU01000009.1:0-450 GCA_003481775.1 Clostridiaceae bacterium OM02-2AC | reverse complement strand
TCCAGGCCCTTCTCAATTCCTCTCTGCTCGATAAAATCACTAAAGTTGCACATATCCATGACCTCCTCTTCTATCTCTTTCTCCATCAGTATACCATACCCCTTCTGCAATTGTTCCTTTTTATCCACTATTGCGAGATTTTTTATAAACAATATTTTTAACAGCTCCAGCAGTCTCTGCTTATTCTCATCCTTCTGCTTCACTGCATTCGCTATTTCCTTCTCTGTTTGTACGGCTTCCTTTTTCGGATATACCATGACTGCCGTTATCAGGTCGTAGTCCTCCTTCGCTGCATGCCATATGTTTGTTTCACATGTTTCCTGTATCCTATAGGTATTGATGACATCATCCTTTTGCAGGGCATGATTGATACAGATCCAGATGGAACAGACCTTTTTGATCCTTCCATAATCGGAATGCTGAAATCCTTCCTTTGGATGCTTCTGCTTT
>QULU01000089.1:4859-5092 GCA_003481775.1 Clostridiaceae bacterium OM02-2AC | reverse complement strand
CTTCCCTTTCCGCTCTTTTTCAAATACAGGCCGCCGACCAGACTCACGCCGAGGAATCCCGCTGCCGCAAACATCGCCGTGCTTCCCAGTGCCAGCTTCTGATCCACCCTTCGGCTTCCACCGACCAGTCCGCTCACCCACGTGTTCAGACTCTTCTCCTCCACCGGCAGACTGCGCTGTGAAAACACATAGTCCTTCCCCGGTGCCATCCTCACCTCGATGATGTTCTCCTC
>QULU01000089.1:0-4773 GCA_003481775.1 Clostridiaceae bacterium OM02-2AC | reverse complement strand
TGATCCCAGCTCGCAGGTACTCCGATCCCGATATACACCGGTATGCTCACATGCGCCTGCTCACACTGCAACAGATATGTGATGTCATTGGTTCCACTCATTTCATACATCGCTTCCTTATGGCTGCACTTCGCTCCAAATTCAAAATCCAGCGTCGTTTCCTTCATATCCTTGATATCACTGTATAACAGTCGCAGTCGGTAATGCATCTTGCCCTCGCTCCTGTCCACGACGCGCATCACGATGTTCTTCTGCTCTTCCTTCGCTTTTTCAAATAATGCCGGATAGATCGTCAGGCGTTCGGCCTTTTCCTCCCACTTGTAATACGCTCTTCCATTCTTATCTGTTCCATTTCTTTGGATCCCATAGCGCTGTTGATTCGCCGCTGTGATGTTGGGATAAAAATTCCGGATCGCTGATGTTCCCTGCTCTCCCGATGCAGCATTGTTCGGATCCCTGGATGGTTTGCTGTTTTCTTCCTTATTACCGCCTTCACCACCATTATCAACTGTTCCAGTATCCGGTTCCTCGGGGCTTACCGGGTCTTCCTTATCCTCTGGGGCAGGTACGTCGATATCGATGTCATCATCCTTCACCTTTCCGATCAGCTGTCCATACATCTTTCCTTCGATCTCCTGATTCCACGGAAGATCCGTCACGATGTTCCCGTTTCCATCACTCTCCGTGTGATCGTTTTCTTTGGCTGTTATCTCTTGCACACATAGTGTCACCATGAGCAGACACAGGAATACTGCACTTGCTTTCCTCATCGTCTTTCCCTCCCGTCACTTCAATACGTGAACGACATTCTCTGCTACTGCCTCACCGACGAATTCCTCACTTTTTGGATCATAATTCTTGAAATGGATATTCACCGGATAATCCCCCTTGGGTAGATCGACATCCAGCTTGTCCTCCTCCAGATAGTTTCCCGGCTCCATCGCTCCACTTTGATAGATCTTCTGTTTATTGTCCTTGCGGATCATCTCCACCACCATCAGATAATGATTGTTCTTGGAATTCACGATCCGCACCAGTCCCTTACTGCTTCCTGTCTCGAACACCAGATTGCTGTTGATATTGATCTGGACGCTTCCCTCTGCCACCTTGTCATCCATCATCTTCTGGATCTCTTCCCGTGTCATTCCCGGAAGATAGCCTTCCTTCGCATCCCGCTCTCTTGCCAGACGATCATCCTCTGTGTTCCATGATCTTACAAACAGGAATCCTCCGATACAAAGGCACAGCACCAGTAGTAGAAGCAGCCACTTCTTTTTTCCTTTTTCTTTATAGTCTTCTCTTTCCTTCATCGTTTTCCCTCTACTTCCTATTTCTGTATGATGATATCCAGTTCACTGCCGGCCTTCCCTACATACTCACGGTCCTTTTCCCGATACCCTTCAAAATACACGATGACCGGATACTTCCCCTTTGGCAGATCGACATCCAGCTTCGCTGTCTCGATCTTGTTCCCCGGCTTGATCGCGCCACTCTCATAGATCAGCTCTCCCAGCTTTTTGTTCTCATAGCGATAGATCTTCACGATCATCAGATAGCGGTTCTGCGGACTGTTCTCGATGCGCAGGGTACCTTCACTTCGGCCATCCGCAAATACCGGCTGCGTATTGATAGAGATCATGAACTGTCCCTCGTCCACCTTGTCATCCATCAGCTTCTGGATCTCCTCTTTTGAAAGACCATCCAGCGTCCCCTCACTCTGGTCCGGATCCAGCCACAGATCTGTTTTTTCCTGTAAGAACCATACACTGCAGCCAGCGACCACCAGCAGAAGCAATAGGATCATCGGCCACGCTTTCTTCCCCTTCTTCTGTTTCTCTTTTATCTCTTCCATTCTCTCTCTCCTTCCATCGTACCTTTGCATAGGGAAGGAATCCTTTCCTTCCTCATGTAAGAGCACGATGTGCTCTTATGTATGTGATCTCCTTATGCTGCAGGTGCTGCCTCTTCCTTCTGTGCGATCGTATAGACGACGTTGAATGCCAGTTCTGCCTTAGCTTCGATAGCAGCATCGATCGGTGCCTGTGTTGGTGCTCCCTTGATGCCAAGCGATTTGTCAGTACCCTTTTTCACTACGAATGTATCATCCACCAGTTTGTTCTCACCATATGCAAGGTCCTTACCGGCGATCTGAAGGCTTACCGTCTTCATGGCATTCTCCTTTTCTTTTTCCGTACTATCCTCGGTGATCGCAGTCTTCGTAGCTGCGATACCAGTTGCATCTGTCAGTGTCCATTTACCCTTATCTGCATTCTGTACGGTGATATTTTTCAGTTCGACACCGATCTCGGAATCACTTGCGACCTTGATCTTATAATCTCCTACCATGAAATCATTCGCTACTGCACCATCCTTCTCTCCTTTTACGACTGCAAAATCGATACGGATCGGCATCGTAGCTTTCAACTGCGCCAGCTTCTTACTGGACAAGGTTGCCCAGATCTCACCATTCTGATCAGATGTCCCGTCTGTGGTATCTACATACTTCGTTTCGTTCTTTTCTGCTGCTGCGATCGGTGTGATCATTGCCATCATCATGGCTGCCATACTCAGTGCTACTAATTTTTTCATTTTCTTTTTCTCCTTTTCCCTCCCGTATCTTTTACATCCCCGGGGATCTCTCTGGGATACGTTCTGTTTTTTCTCTTACTTCTTCACTACGATGTTCAGCTGTGCCTTCGCTTCACCTGCCTTCTTCCCATCATCGTCATATGCCTCAAACGTTGCCGTACAGGCATACGTCCCCCTGGATAACTCCTCGTCCAGATGATCCTCCTTGATCACCTGACCGGGCTTGATCCCATCACTGTAATAGATCTCTTTATCTCCATCATCGATCACGATGCGCACCCGCATGTTGTAGTTGTTGTTCGCTGCATTTTCGATACGCAGCGTCCCCTTGCTCTTCCCATTCTCGAATACCGGGGTACTGTTGATCGAGATCGCCAGCATCCCCTCATCCACCTTGTTGTTCATCAGCTCCTGGATCTGGTCCTTCGTCAGTCCGTCCAGACTTCCATCCTCAGCTGCACTGTCGAACCGAAAGCCACCACGCAACAGGGACCATCCCGCCAGACATGCCGCAAGCAGGAGCAGGACGATCAGGAAGATCATCCCCTTGCGCTGCTTCCCTGCTCTCTTCTCTTCTGTTTCCATCCCTTACTCCTCTCTGATCTCGTACTGTTTTCTTTCATAGGTTGCGACATCCTCTTCACTGATCGATGTGATGAAGCGGATCTTATAGGCTTCCTTGACCTCTCCATCACTGTCCCACGGCCACTTTTGTCCCGCATTTGCAGCACCGCTCACATAGTAATCGGCACGGCTTCCACGCCCCATGAGGAACAGGTCCTCCTTCTGAGAAGCTGTCTCTGTCTGGAACCATGCTCCGTTTCGCGGACTGGTAAAGTTGGAACCATCATTGCTCATCTTCAGATACGCCTCATCCTTTTGGATCGTGGCGATACCACCCTTCATGACCCCCATCAAAGACGGCATCCCATTCCCTTTCACTGCCAGTCTGTCCACGCCGATCGTGATCGGCATCGCAGTATCGTTGCGCAGGGATGCATTGTTGGTACTTTGCCGGATGAGGGAGCCCTCTGCATGCATCCGGATCTGTTGTGGAACGAGCGCCTCCAGCTGCGTCGTCATGATCACATTCCCCTTCAACAGTGCGGTGATCCCTTCTGTCGTTGAATCCTTCAATGTCGCCTGCCAGACATACGGTCCCGGATCACTGACCGCATTCACACGATACACGGCAAGCTTCACCGTTTCCGCTCGTGTCGCATCCAGCGTCGTCTTCGTGCCATTCGTTCGATCGACGATGCTTCCATCCTTGTCATAGAGGATGATCTCTGTCGCAAAGTTCTTATTCCCCCATCTGCTTCCACGCTCATATACGGCATCCGTTGCATTCCCTTCGGCATCTGCGAATACCGAGATCTCATTACGGACAAGATCGCCCTTGTCACCTGTCTCTTTCATGAAGGACATGTCCTCGATCGTGATCTTCCCCTTTTTCAGGGTGGACGGGAATGGGATCGCCTCACTCAACGCCATGGCAGCTTCTTTATTCTTCGTATTCTTGACATCTGTCGTTTTGAAGTCGATGAACGGTGAAGGAGCCATTTTCTCACTCACGACAGCCGTACTGTGACGGTATTCCTTCGTTTCAGCGATCCTTGCGTGCAGATAATAGAAGGTCGTCCTGTCCAGATTGGTGAATTCATGTTGTCCGGCATGTTCCCCTTCTGTGAGCTTTGTCAGCGTATCCCAATCCCCGCTATCCGCAAGAGGTGAGGTCGAAGAGGTACTGAGATAGTATTCATAGCCGTCCTGAACCTCCACATACAGGTTCGTATCCAGATCCTGCTGCAGGACAGGTCGTATCGCCGTATCCGGATTCTCCGGCTTCGTGATGACGAGCTTATTCGATTTCGTTATCGTTCCCTCAAAGCGTTTTGCACTGTCCCTTGCAATATAGTCGACGATGATATAGCTGCCTACATCATCTGCGGTATACGTATAGCTATAGGAGATGCTGGTTCCGGTGACAACGGCATCCTCCACCTGTTCCACGATCGTATCCCCATTGCTTCGACGGATGCGGAAATATCCTTCATCATAGCCGTCACCGGTAAAGCTCATCATGACCTTGTTTCCGATATCGCTGTCCGTAGTGCCAAAGGTACTCAGCGCCTGCACATCGAGGCTGGATTCATCGAACAGCTCATTTTCCGTTGTCGCGAT
>QULU01000088.1 GCA_003481775.1 Clostridiaceae bacterium OM02-2AC | reverse complement strand
TATCTTACATCAGTTTAGAGGTTTACACAATCTTTGGGATACTCCCCACATGTCCAAAGAAAGAGGCAGATACCCTTGGGTTAGGTGTCTGCCTTCATTGCACTACATAGTTTCTGTACATCTTGATGCCATGGCATCAGTCGCTCTAGTTCATTGTAATTATCAACTTCCATTTTTGGGAGTTCCTCCAATAGATAATTTAGGTAACGCCTTGGTATCATACTGTTTTCCTTTGCACTCTCTACAAGGCTGTAAATCATCGCACTGCTTTGTGCTCCTCTGTAAGCGTCAAATACAGTACATCTATAAAAGAACCGCAACCCATGATATTATTTATCCATAGGAGGCGGCTCTATACTCGTATTATATTTGGTAATTCTTTAGAATAGGGTAATAAGTTCTGTATATCAGTTTGATCAGGGTTCTCTTGTAATTGAGACAACACATATTCTAAATATTCATGTATATCCAGATTGTTCAATTTCGCACTCTCAATCAATGAATAATATATGCTGCTCATTTCTGCCCCACTTTTGGTGTTGGAGAATAGCCATGCTTTGCTCCCCATTACAAATGGCTTGATCATGCGTTCTCCCCTGTTGTTGCTGATTTCTGATGCTCCATCCTCTAGATATTTCATAAGGTATTGCTTCTGGTTCAGCGCATAGGTGATTGCGTTTCCCGCCTTTGATTTTGTTGTGTATTCGCTTTGCTTATCTTCAAGGTATATGAAAAGCTCTTCAAGCTTTGCCTTTTGTTCTGCTTGACGTTTTTCTTTGATCTGCTCTATTGTCAATCGGTCTTCCACATATGATTTCTCCATATGAAATAGCTCTCTTATGCTATTTACGATATAGACTAGGTTTCCATAGGATGGATGATCTTCACAGTAACGCTTTAATGCATCACCTTTCAGCTTCTTTGCACTCTTGTGATGAGGACTTATTTCCATCGCTTCTACGAAATATCGCCGAGCATGTGCCATACAACCATAAATCTTTGCTTGATCAAATTTATGATATGCTTCATATCCATCACAATGGATGCCGCCAGTATAATCACTGCCAATCATTTCTTTGGCAAAGTCATACTCACGACTTTCATTGTACCGATAAATCGCCATCTGCTTTTCTTCGTATTTTCCACTAGCTGCTAACCACATGTAACTTTTGGACCTGTCCATCTGTTTTTTATCTTCTAGCACGACAACTGTAATTTCATCCATATGTATGTGTGATAACTCATGAAGATTTTTTTGCATCTGTTCATACAGTGGTCTTAGTAATTCTCCACACTTCATCAGCCAGTTCGACATGTTGGCACGACTAATCTCTACTTTCTTGCGTTTTAATTCCTGTTCCTGTCGATAATAGCGGTGCGCCACTTACGTATTTGTTGAAAACGATTCCTGCCACAACAGAAGGAGATACAACACTTCATTTGATCAAGCGCTTCGGTGCTCCTTCTGCGACTACGATTTCTGCTTCCAGATTCTCATCTGTACAACTTGTACAGATGTATTGATGCACCACATGGCGTTCTATCGTATAGAGTGCTGGCTGATACTTAAGAACATCGATCACTTGCGGTGCTAATTCCTTCATTTCGCTTTCACAAATTTCACAACGCCTGTCCTCTAACTCATGTGGATCGTTCTTGTAGGAAGTTTTGAAAAATTTGCTTCTCTTCTTTTTTTCTTCTTCACCTTGACCTGTTCTGTTTTTTCTACAGGCATATCATGTATATCTTCAACTTCATTGAACAGATTCAGCTGCCCAACGATGTTTTTTTCACTCTTCGTGGAATAACGCAATTTATTCATAAGGGCTAACTGTTCTTTATACCATGCGATTTCAGAATCTTTTTCCATATAAAAATCGACGAGTTCTTCTTTGCTCATCGATTCTATTTTCTTCTTGATTTCTTCTCTGTTTTCCATACACATATTATACCATACGGCAGACAGAATGTCCGCAACCTAAGAAAAACAAAAAAAGCAAACCCCCTATAAAACGAAACGCTAAAACGATATAATATCGTTATAGGACGAATGTCTTGGATTTACTAAGCAGACCATGCTACTTTATTATCGGAACCTCAAGCGTGACCTTTTGTTCCTGTTTGTATGCGTGGTATTATAGGAGGCTTGTATGAATATATTAAAACAATATGAATCAAAAATCAATGGTACTCTCAGCACATTTGATAGATTGATTATTAATGGCTATATCTTATCTTTACAAAATCCTAGATTATTCCTTTACTATTTAAATCAGAACGATATCAAGTTAGTTGATTTTCATGATTTTGCACAAAAACAGACAGAAGAACTGTGTCAATGTATAGAAAACTTCGCAAACACACATAAGGTACATATACAATACTTGCCAACAGCAAAGACAGATAAAGATGCTCTAGCTCGTGAGGCATTAGAATTGAATCCTGAAAAATATGGATTAATTGCGGCTTTTTCTACAGTAGAACTATGCCGTGCGATGACAGTCAAATATATGAAAGATACCGGACATTTGTATCCGGAAAGTAAACATACAAAGTGTAAATATTATTATCTCTATTTTAATGATGAAGAATTTGGATGGATGTTCTTCAAGATACAAACATGGTTTCCCTATAATGTTCAAATTTATATTAATGGACATGAGCACCTGGCAAAAATGCTGGATAAAGAAGGAATGCAATATGAAATGTTCCATAACTCTTTTGCATATCTTGATGATTTTCCTAAAGCACAGGAATTGGCAGACACTATGTTATCAAAAAAGATATCCGATTCCTTCGATGGATTAGCTAACAAATTGAATCCTCATCTTCCTAATATCAAGGAGAAACTGAATCATAGCTATTACTGGTGTATTGATCAATGTGAATTTGCAACCGATATTAATTTTAAAACTAGAGAAGATTTAAGTAGCATTTACAAAAAACTGGTCGAAACAACATATTTCACCTTTAGTAGTGAAGACATCTATTCCTTTTTTGGAAGAAAAATTTCCTATATTCAGCACCTTAGAACCGGTGATATTATTTCTGATTTAAGAAAAAGATATCAGGGATATCGGATCAAATTCAAGATTGATCACAATCAAGTAAAGATGTATGATAAAGGGAATAATTTGAGAATCGAAGTAACGATCAATAATCCCAGAGATTTCAAAATATTGAAAACTGTAGAGGATTATTCAACAGGCGAAGTGACAAATACAAAAAAGTGGAAGCCCATGGGAAAATCAATTGCCAATTTATATCGTTACGCAGATATCAGTAATTCAATTATACAGCGTTTCATAAATGCTTTACCTGAAATTGACACTGATCAAATCAGCCTTTCTTCTTTGAACAAGATTTCACAACGTACTGAGGTAAATGGACGGGTATATTCAGCACTAAATTTATTAAATATTGAAACACTGCAATTGATGAGTGAGATTTCAAAAGGGAAATATTTAATCAATGGATTTACGAATAAGGATATCCGCAATGTCATTTTTGATGATGCCGAGACTGCGTCAAACATCAATAGAATGACACGTTTGCTTTCTAAGTTGAAAGCTCATGGTGTCATTAAACGTGTAGCTAAAAAGAATAAATATTACCTCACTGAAAAGGGGGAGAAAATGACCTCTTCTCTTTTGTTGTACTCGAATGGAATTTTATTATAATCCTTATATTTCTCTAACTTCTTGTTTTTTTTGTTTGTTTTTTCTATCCAATAGCATAAAAACAAGCGAGATGCATGATATATAAAGGCTTTTTGAACAATTATAAATACTTTGGAGCTGTTGTTTTGAATGCCGTTTTTTTGTTCGATCTTCAGACCATCAAGAAGCCATTGCAGCTGTTGATGGGATATTAACATGGCTCCGTTTGCATCTTTTTTCCACTTGAAATGATCTTTTTCTAATCGCTTGTAAAGAAGCCAGAAGCCACTACCGTCCCAATACAAACATTTCAGCTTATCCCGTTGCCTGTTACAGAATATATATAAAGCATCTTCAAAGGGATTCGATTTGACATGCTCCTGTACGATAGAGGCATAGCCATCGATTCCTTTTCTAAGATCCGTATAGCCCTGTGCCATATAGATTGTTTTTCGTATTTAGTCCATTTATAACCTTTATTTGATGAGTAAATGTACATATAACATTTATTTCTATTCTTATTTAAAGGAATTGATTAATGAATCCACTCATTATCACTAAAGTGATAAACGTATATATGCAATTACCACTTATTAAAGATTTTAAATTCCACTGCATCATCATTATCTTGCCTATATTATCCATCATAAAATATCTTCGTTTCTTTTATCTAATTGAACCTCACACTATTTTTTTTAATAGTACAAAATTGAAATTTTTAGACATCATTAACAGTATGGGTATTTCTATACTCTTACGATATTAGTAATCTTAATACCATATTCCTTAATCAAATAACAAACATTATTTTCCTGTTCTGTCCCTCTTACATAAAAATTCCAATAAGCATTTGGATATCTAATATTCAGATAATTAAAATATTCAAAATCAATCGCACAGGAATGTCCATAAATAATAATCTCTTCAATTTTACATCGATTTTTATTTAGAAAGTCTTTTAACAGTTCAATTCTGCTTACTTTATAAAATGTTTTGCACTTATTAATCAAATCTTCATATGCTGTTCTGATATAATAGTCTTCAATACCGTTGATATAATTTTCTATTTCCGCTTCACTATAAGGACCCTTTCCTTTTTTTCTTGCATCATAGCCATATTTTTCAGGTGTAAAATTTCCTTTTGTATATCCTAATTCCAGATTATTTTCCCCTACTTCACCATGAATGTGTAAAATCTGTTCCCACGGTATATCATAAATTTCTTCCAAAGTATGCGTATAATTGAAAATAATATAATACCCATCTGAATCAAGAATTTGTTTTATTACATCATTAGCTTGTAAACTATGTAAAGAATCATCTGCCTTATCTGCAAATTCGTATAATGCATCCATTAAATTTCCATTCAAATTCACTTGATGGATAATGCTATCACGATCACTTTCTCTCTCTGATAAATAATTGGGCTCATAACCACTAAAGATTTCCTCGAGAGTGTTAAAGTCTGGACAACCTAGCAAGTTTTCAAAATCAGACCAGATATCATATTCACGAGATTGATATAAATCCCAAAAATTATCCTGTTCAAACTTTTGAGCAATATTCTTAAAATCCGGATTAAATCTAGTTGGAAGATTATGTGCTAAATCAAATCCATTGCCTAAAATAAATAACTTGTTTTTCATATTGTATTTTCCTTATATTCATTTTTCACATGGTATATCAGCCTACCATGTAACGACTTTCGATCTATGACTTTATTTTAACATAGGAAAAATTCATATACAATGATTCAAAAGTCATTTTAGATGCTGAAGTGAAAAGTTAAATTCCACTTTCAAAGTAGCTAAGTAG
>QULU01000087.1 GCA_003481775.1 Clostridiaceae bacterium OM02-2AC | reverse complement strand
ACATCGAGGCTGGATTCATCGAACAGCTCATTTTCCGTTGTCGCGATCGTACTCGCTGCACTTATATCCGATGGTGCATAGACGCTGGTCCCCAAGAATCTCGCATACAGCTTATAGCTGCTCCTTCGATCCAGCTTTCTAAACCAGTTCTCTTCAAAATCCTTTTCCTCCTGCCAGGTGATGTCCGCATCGATCGCCGTACCGTCCGCCTTCACCTTCTGATAGCCGACCTGTACCTGCGGTATCTTGTCCATCCCTTTCGGATTATAGTTCGATGGTGCCTTGAACTGGATGCTGTTTCCATTGATCTGCAGGATCTGTGGCGCGTCCGGTGTATTCTGTGCTGCCTTATGATCGACATAGACACTGTCGGTTATCGACTCTCCACTGAACTGTCCGCTTGGCGCTGCCACATATACTGCATAGATATAGCATTCAAAATCCGCCTCCTGCGTCTGATAGCTGCTTGTCGTACCCGGTGCGTCCTTCTTCACAAGGACAGGGTCCTTCCCCTCCTTCTTCCGATACCAGTAGAAGGTACCGGACTTATCATCCGTTCCCTGATATTCCGCTGTCAATATATCCAGCAGACTGTAGGTAGCGGAATGTGTGATGGAGGAATTTCCCTTGATCAGTGTTCCCTCCAGCTTATCTGGTGTTATGAATTCCACCTGTCCGCTATAATCATCGACACCGGTCAGCGTCGCCTTCAGATGATAGTCGGTATATTTCAGAGGGACCTCGAAGGTGGAATATGACACATCGTCTTTGACCTCATCCACGCGTCCCAGTGCTTTCAGCTCCGCATCGATGTTCTGCCAGGAAGCAGCATTTTCCGGAGTCTTCGTCACGTAATACCTCCATGTCGCTGTCGGTGCCTTGCCATACAGGGAATACTGCAGGGTCTTCTCCTGCAATGTCTTCCACACCACGCTGCTGTCGCTCTCCTTGATCTGCCCGTCTGTTCGAGGGTTCCGTAATAGAGGCTCCTTTGCGCTCAGCTTCCCACGCGTGGAATTGATCTCACTTGCGACATTGGTATTCGTCTCCAGCCTTGCGGCATAGACGACATAGGTCCTATTGGCAGGCACTCTGATCTCCATAGAAGTCTCTGCCTTCAGCCAGCGCTCCACATTGTTCCTATCATCACTGAGCCTGCCCTCCTGCTCTACATCCTTCGCTGCCTTCAGAGTCGGTAGATTGTCATTGGAGGCAAGACGGAGATAGTAGTAGACATCATCCACTTCACTGCTTTCAAGCTTCAGGATACTTCCTTCCCGGGTATCATCCTCTGCATCCGCCGTAACGACAGGTGCCTTCGGTACCTCGTATGCCTTTTTGAACACCCTGCCGAAGCTACGTGTCACACTTCCCTGAAAACCGCTGCCTTCCTCTGCCGTATAGGTCACGGTCACCTCCGGATTTCCATCCACCGGCTCGATATACAGCTTATTGGAATTTCCACCCTTTTCTGCAGGGACTGCCACATCATCCAGCTTCCACTGCCAGCTTCCTTTGGAATCATCGCCGCTGTATGGATATTTCCCTTTTTCATAGGTGACCTCCAGCGTATCCTCTACACCGGTCGTCCCGGTATATGTGATATTTCCCGAGAGTGTCGACTGCAGGGTCCTCGATGTGATACCGCTCGACCAGTCGCTGGCATCGTACCCGGTCCTGGCAGCTTTTCTCACATAGAGCGTATACGCTGAATCACGGATCAGCGGTGTGATCGACACCTCTTTCCCCCAGGCTGCCGTTACGGGATAAGGCGTGATGGTACTATCGCCATCCTTTTTATACCCGAACTCATAGATATCATCACTGGAGTCGGAGACCTTGACTCCTATACTGTATTCATCCACTGTGCCGAGAGCCGGAAGGACACTACCGATCGTCTGGGAATCATTCTTTATGCTGGTACTCGTAGCCATGCATTCATCCTTATAATCCCCGGTACCGATATAGGAGGCTTTGATCTGATAACCGGAATCCTCCGGTACCAGCTTATATGTGATCGTATGGGTATCCGCACTGGTCGTCGTAGGGAGCAGTGTATTTGAAAGATCTGTACCTACACGCTCCAGGACCCACATACCAGTCTGATCCTTCGTATTATCATCCTTATGAGATGCTGTGAAGGTCAGGGTCTGATTGACCCTTGCAGTACCGCTGACTGTGACGGTATTATCCTGTACACTGGAGCGGTCTGTCGTCATCTGGACGGCAGGAGACCAGCCACTAGGCTCATAGAGATCCTTTCCTGCTCTTCTCACATAGATGTAATAGGTCGTATTGCGTTCAAGTCCGGATATGGTGACCGGTGTATCCGCTGCGACACCGCCGCCGGACACAGGCTTTATTTCCTCACTCGCACTCTTACGGTAACCGAATTCATATGTAGTTCTGGCTTCCACGACACTCTCCTGTACCTGTAGGGAGTGATCCTTCTTTGCGGCTGTGATCTCGACAGGTGCCTGAGAAGGCGCCTCCTGTGAACGCTTCAATATCGGATCGGTCTCGATGGAGACAGACTTGTCAAAATCCGTATCTGCCAGGGCGGAATATGTGATCTTTATTTTAGAGCCGGCATCCGCGTCCGTCAGCTCATAGGTCAGACCATAGTCTGTAGAGGTCTTCGGCGTGAGTGGGGTGATCGTTCCATCCTTCGTCCTCTCGATTTTCCAGCTTCCCTTTTGAAGATTGGTATCTGCGATAGAAGCGGTAAGGGTACTTCCTGCATTGATGACGCCGTTCAGCTTGATCGGGCCTTCGATGTCGGTCTTCTCAGTCGTTATCTTACAGGCCTCACTCCATGCACTCGGTTCATAAGAACCATCTGCAGCACCGGCGACTCTTGCATAGAGCCAGTAGTCCTTGTTTCTGGATAAACCGGTGATCTTGAAATCGGATGTAGAATGACCGGCAATGATCTTATCTCCGGAAGAAGAAACAGCATACGCGTATTCATAGTCAGCTCCGCTGATTCCGTTTGCCTTGACCGTTACCCCATTATCGCTTTTCTCAGAGGTCGTCAAGCCGTCCGGTCTTACAGACGTAACTGCGGCAGTAAAGCCGGAGGACATGGTCGCATAATTCGGTGCACCAACATCGACGTTGATTTCATAGCCGATATCGGAAGATTTTAATGTATAAGTACTATTTGTAGCACCTGAAATAGCTTCTCTTGAAACAGTCCCTGCTTTTCTTCGATACCACTGGAAAGTAGTGGCGCCAGAAGCATTGGCTGTCAACACCTTACCAGGATTCGTTGTGCCATTAACCGTTACATCGTTTACGTTTAGCGCATTTACTTTCTTTTTTACTGTAAAGTCATAGGTATTGGTTGCATATCCACCATTCTCCGTATCATCGTAGCGAATGGTTATTTTAGCTGTTGTGCCAACTGCTCCTACCGGTAGTATCGTCCCACCAGCCGTTATCTTCAAAACACTCGCACTACTTGTTGAATATGTGAAACCTTTTGTCTGTAATTCATTAGGTATTTTAACAGGACCGTACAGGTTTCCCACTGCCAGATTACTACTGCTAGTTGCATTATCAATAGAAACAAATGCCATTCTGGTAGCCCCATATAAATTAGCAATTTTATTATCCTGAAGCCATGATAACAAGGGGTAATAACCATCTTTATAAACCCACGCAGAAGTGCCAGAAAATGATGTCTTTAAACCGTTTCCTACCATTTCTTGTGTAGTTTTAGCAGTTCCTCGTGTAGCCTTTGCATTGCTTTGATTTACAATAAACTGTCCCATAATGTTACTATCAAAGAAGTTATTTTTTATATTTGTTGTATTCGTTGTATTAACACTTCCAAAAATACCTCCAGAAGCACTATATGCATTACTGGTTTCAGCTTCCTGTTGAACTTTACTGGCAGTGTAGTTTCTTTGTACATAGTCTTTACCAACACGTGTTCCATATCCAATATATCCCCCTGCTGATTGTGCACTATGTCCATAAACAATAGTTCCGATTGAATAATTATCATAGAATTTATTTGAGCTCGCAAAACCAACAAATCCTCCAAGTGAGCCTACTCCTGAATAAGAAACGCTACCTCCGACAGTTCCACATTCGGAGATTTCAACAGTATTGACATCAACACCGTTATCTGGACCTGTAGAGCCTGCAATGAATCCTACATTTCCATAGGATGCAAGATTAGAATCAACAGCAAAAACACGATTGACTTTTACATAATTTTCTAGCCTTCTTGCTATTACACCAACATTTTCTTTCGTCTTATCTGAGTATGTTAAATTCGCATTCTTAAGTATCAAATTTTTTATTACGGCATAATTTGAACTTGTTCCTTTAACATTATCAAAAAGATATACAGGAAGGTAATTGATAACATGACCATCCCCATCTAAAGTTCCAGAGAATGACGTTGTAGGTACAGTAAATTTAGTACTGCTTGTAAAGCTAATATTATTTGTAATAACGTATGTACCTCCTCTATTCGTATAATTATCTGTACCTAAAATGAAATTTTTTAAATCTGTTTCATTCTTTATGGAAGTTCCATATTTATAAAGAATCTGATCACTTGTATATTTTTTACCTGATGAAATAGCATTTAAATTTACATCTACATACAGCGCTATATTACTTGGCACTGTTAATTCTGCATAGATGTGCTTTCCATTATGCTGGCTCCAGTTTTCTTCCGTAGTGGTCATTGTATTGCCATTATAAGTACTATTTGTATGAAGCGTTGGAGAGGATTCATTGATATACATCTTAAAGCGCCCTTTCAAGTCATCGCCATTGCCAATCCAGTTTTCAACTGTCGCTGTGACCTTTGTTCCGGAATAAGCGGCATCGTTTCCTTCCCCATCCTTTGTATCTGACTTGATTGAAATTTTTTCATCATATATCTTTTTCACATAGGTAGCTGCCATCTTCTTGATACTTTCGCCACCATATCCAATGTCACTGTTTGGCACGAATTCTGCTTTGATGTAGTGTTTCCACATATCCTCGCTGATCGTCAATGTACTCGTGTCACTGTCTATCGTTGGGCTGTATCCACTTGCTAGCTGTTTCCATTTCGCCGTATCATTTATAGATGGCGCAGCATCTGTTCCTGTAGTACCGCAGTCTGTTGTGCTCATATACCATTTCCACGTACCCTTATTGTTGTTCGCATCTTTTAATGTTGCGCTCACAGTCTTTCCTACGACTTCATTTCCCGTAAATGCGATTGTTCCTGACTGTGTTACCGGACCCAGCTCCACACTTTTGCTTCTGACATTACTCACCTGTGTATCTGCAGTTTCCTGTTTCACAATATATAATGTGTAAACTCTATTTGCCTCAAAATAGGCTTTCTCATAGTCCTGTATGAGCTGAAAGTTGGTGGAAGGTACCTTCGTCCAGCCTGCCGCTGTCATCGCACTCTCTGTTGTTCCTTCCGGTGCATTCGGTGCTGGTATGGTATCCTTTTGCACGCGATACCATACGTTCTCCTTCGTATTCAATTCAACATTCGTTTGCAGGTGATTATCTATAT
>QULU01000086.1 GCA_003481775.1 Clostridiaceae bacterium OM02-2AC | reverse complement strand
CTGGAGGACAGCTTTGAAGAGGGGATGAAGGAGGGAATCATAAAAGGAAGAGAAGAAGGGAGAGAAGAGGGTGAAAAAGTAGGATTAGTGAAAGGGAAAGCAGAGGGAGAACGATTATTTTTAAACCGCATGATGGAAAGCAAGTATCATGAAGACTGCTCAGCGTGGCTGTGCACCTTGTCAACAGCACAGATGGAACAAATCGCCCACCTTCTATTAACTTGTGACACATTGGAGGACATAAAAAATCAAATCACCCCCGCAAGCAATACCTAGTAATTGTAAGTGAAAAACTATTCCTATACTTTGAACGCTTTGCTCTCACATAGGAAAAAGTAGATTACGCAGCATGTTGTACATTTATAGCTGGGGATTGCATTTTATATTTTTGAATATACATACCATAGAGAAAAGCAAAGCCACCTTTCCCTGCAAGGATGGCTTTGTCATTTAGAAAATTTAGCAAGCTGAGATATTTATCAAAAAATGAAAAAAAGCATTGACAAAGCTGCTCTGTACATGATATATTTATTAAGCAATCGAGATGGGGTGTTAGCTCAGCTGGGAGAGCACCTGCTTTGCACGCAGGGGGTCATCGGTTCGATCCCGATACGCTCCACCATGACAAATTCAGTCGAACTTCATATCTTAATAGAGTTCGACTTTTTTCATGAAATTGGGAAAAAGTTACTATAAGAGGCACTGTAAACAGACTATTACATCTGTATACAGTGCTTTTTTTATTTCTATCTGAAAAAAGGAGGACAGCATGGAAACCACAAAAGAAAGAAGGAAGCAATACCACTATTATGTTACGAGTAAAGAATATGAACAGATAAGACAGCTCGCAGCTCGTGTTGCTATTCCGGAAGCCGCCGTAGTTAGGATCTGTGTACTCGCTGTTGCTAACACACCTATACTGGAATACATATTTGATGATGATGTTCTACTTAAAGCAGACTCCTTGTCATTGCTAAAATACTCCCCTACCTTACGGATCATCAACGAAGCAATGAAACAACTGGGGAAACAAGGAGTGCATGTTGATGTATCTGAATTGATATGCAAAGAGATGAATTGGAAGGTTAAAAAAACAAAGAGAAAAGTGAGGAAGTAGATAACATGGCGAAGAGAAATATCTTTTTCAAACCAAGAATGATTTCAAAAACAGATGAAGAAACATTGTACAATACTTTTCCTTTATATGTGATAACAGTGATGGAGACATTCTTTATTGCATTGTTACAGGATGAATTCAATTTACACTCATTTATACTGATATGTCTCGGTGTAATCATTGCCTGTGCTGCAGCTTATAAAATCGGACAGAACAGTGGGAAATAGATATGAAAGCAATCGATCTCATCAAAAAGATCCATGCCGGTGCTGATGATACCTGTTATTCATCCATCCTCACCACTTGGGAGGAAAAATCGAGGTATGAAAGATTGGAAGAGCTGATGTCTCTTTTATGTAAAGGTATGGATATGCAAACGGCCGTAAAGCAGCTGCATATCACTCCGGCCGGCGCAAAAGCTTTGCTAACGGATTGTGAACATATCCGGATGGATAAAGGAAAACGATGTATGTATGATCATATGCTACAGAACTCTATCTTTCTAGACCAATGTGAAGAAATGATGTTTGCTCAAACGGAAGATGTCTATTATTCAATCAATAGCTTTTATAAGCCTAAGAAAGCAGGCAGTAATGTCAGACATATCAATGCTATGGTATTGGATTTTGACTATTACAAGGATGACAGGTTTATGGACTGGGAAGCTGAAAGATTTTACAAAAAGAAGGTAAAGGACAAGCTTCCCTTCCCTCCGACTGCTGTCATGGATTCCGGTCGTGGTCTTTATGTCATCTATGCATTCCAGCATTGTTCCTACCATATGGAAGGTCTCTACAGAGCAATCATGAAGGCGTTCTATATCCGTTTTGAAGAATTATGTATCGATGCCGGTGCGATGCTCATCACGCAGGTGATACGACTACCCGGTACGATCAACAGTAAATCCGGAAGACAGGTAAGGATCTTGCAGTATGAGGATACGGATTACCGTATCCAGGATTTCATTGAAATGCTCCCCTGGTCACAGGAGGAGGTCAAGCAACATCGGCTGAAGAAAAAGGAAAAGAAGAAGCCGGAGAAGGAAGTGAAAAAGGACATATCGGCGAGGAAACCTTATTTTAAAGATTTCTACGAAGACATGCGAAAGCTGATCATCTTAAGGAATCATAACGGCCAGTATGAAGGATACCGAGAGATGCTGCTATATCTTGTAAGAGAAAGAGCCGTCTGGTCGGGATATACGATCAAGGAATCGGTTGACCTTGCTATGGCGCTGAATAAGGAGATGCATCAGCCCTTGTCTGAAAAGGAAGTGGAAACTGTTTGCAGGCCATCACCGGGGAGACACAAATGTTCGATTGCGAAGATCATCGCAAAATTGAACATCACGATGACTGAGCAGAAAAAACTAAAAGTGCTCAAACGGAAATGGTTGAAGAAATCAGAGTATGCCAAGAGGAAACGCAAGAATACACTGACGAATCTAACACCCAAACAGCAGGAGATCCTGGAAAGGAGAACGAGAGTATGTGAACTGAAGAACGTACATCATCTGAAGAACAAGGATATCGCCGATATCCTTGCGGTCGACAGATCTCAAATCACGAGGGACCTGCAGCATATCAAGCAGAATCCCTCCAGATTCAAGCTCTTATTAAAAGATTACATGGATAGGCTGAAGGAAAGAAAAGAAACAGATGACTATCGACTACGCCTCACCTATCAAAGGCAACAACAGCTTGAAAAATGGATAGGTTATGCTCAAATTGCTCTAGAGTATTTGATACAAGAATTAAATGTAGCTGTGACATGAGAGTAAATAAAAGGACCATATGCAAAAAGATATGATCCATAGGAATGCAATAAACTTAATCTGAGAGTATTTCAAAATGTGAAATTGATTTTCTAGGGAAATGATATTCTGTATTTCCCTTGATCAAAACGATAGATGGATCCATGGATTTATCCATAAGGTCGTAATAAAAGGCACATAGATCATCTTTGGTATCGCCAACAGGCATATCATCATAATCAACGTATGTCTCATTATCAATCGTTATGATACTTCCATCTATCAAGTGCAATCTTGCTTCCATTTTAACTCTCCCCCCCTTTCATCAATTCAATTATAACAGAAAACACGAAATAAAGAGGAGTGAAAAACATGATATTTTTAAACAAAGAACATACACGAATCATTGAATGTAATGATATTTTTGTAAAACCTAGTGCTGATCTACCGGGAAAATTCAATGTAATAGCACGTTTATCAGATGAACATATTGTTTTAGCAGTCTGTGAAAATGAGGACGATGTGAAGGCGTATATGCGAACGATCGTAAATAAGTCTTCGCAGGATATAATCATCTATTAAACAGCAGGTACGCCAGTAACAGATATCGAGGAAACAACTCCTAAAACGGCTGAAATCAAGCCGTGGCGCATGTACGCAGATGTGCAGAGATAAGGGAGTTGCAAAAAAATAGGCAGCATTGAGGAATCTGTGCAAGGGTGTTTTCGCAGAGATAGAACAACCATAAGTTTCCCCATTGATAGCCTTTCGAGGGGCATCCCCTTGCTAACGAAAACGAAAGAAGGACAAGAACATGAAAGAATACAGTATAAAACTAAGACTTACAGCCACAGAGGCAGAACAACTCGTAAAAGCTGCAGCACATCATGATCAGAAGGTTTCCGAACTGCTGGAATCCTTCGTGTATGATCTAGTGGCATCTGATGAGCATCGCGGAGGTGATGATGAGACGGAAGCAGCACATCAGTGGTATCAGAGACGCAATGAGGCGTTATACCCGCATCATACGACCCCATTGACAGAAACTGAAGGACTCCAACAGGCGGAAACAGATGCGCAGAAGCGCTGTATACAGGAGGCATTCCGCTATACTCCCCTTTACTTCGAATGGATAAAAGCAACAATGGTAGAGAATGGCGTGATCATGGAAGACCAGGATCATGAGTGCGTATACTTTTCTATCGATGAGGATGGTGGTATCGAATTTGATGGTGGATACGGAAACAGCTGTAATGACCTGCAGCGCGTTTGTACATATGAAAAGATCTCGTGGAAGGAAGTGGAAACTCGCCTACGCAGCTATACGAAAGAACATCAACAGGAATTACAGTATCACCTGCGAGAATGTTTCAAACAACTGCCAAAGCAAGACGACAGTATCGACTATGTGCAGATAAAGATGACGAGGGATATATATCGTCTGGAAGCTATGCTGCGTGAGATCCTTGGAAATTTCTGTTATGAGTGAGTCACTGTTCGAACTGGACGAAACAGGAGAAGGAGGTAGTGTGACATGAAGAAATCAAAAACAGGAAGGGTCCCTGCATGGGTACTATCACATCTGAAAAGATACGGTAATTGTGCCATCGGAAGGAAGATCGCAAAAGAACTCGGAGATGAATTATTGCCCCTCCTACGAGAAGAGGGTTACGATTGTGAGTTCCTCACGATCGATCATAGCGGGGAAGGAAAAAGCGGAACGACCTATCTCGTCAGATGCCTATGCGGAAACATAAGATAACAGCCGTACTTCATATGTTGGGCTACTTACATCAAGGCTGTGTCGGATATGCACAGCATATCGAAATGCAGAAATGGATCCGACAAAAAGGATTGCATAATGTCTATCACTTCATGTGGGAAACCTTCCAAGATGCTTGGAAGAGGTGAAAGCGTCATGAATAGAACGGAACGGAAACATATGTCATGAAGCTCATTGATAAAGGATAAGACGAAAACGGAAGAAAGGAAAAACAGAAATGAAGAAACATATCAGACGTATCATCATCGCATCGGCAATCATACTATCAGCCGCATTACCTGGATTGAAGAAACTGCAGCCGTTGGAACAGGAAGGCGTGAAGCTGACAAAATGTACGGATGGCGATACCGCCCATTTCATGATCGATGGGCAAGATACGACGGTGCGGTTCCTAGCCATCGACACACCGGAGACAAAAAAGCCAAACACGCCGGTACAACCCTATGGCAAAGAAGCAAGCCGATATACATGTGATGCCCTCAGCAGCGCAAAAGAGATCCGTTTGGAATATGAAAAAGAAAAGGACGATAAGTATGGAAGGTGTCTGGCGTGGGTGTTCGTAGATGATGAATTACTGCAGGAACAGCTGATACAAAAAGGTTATGCAAAGGTCGCATACCTATATGGTGACTATAAATATACCGGTAGATTGCAAGAAGCAGAAAAGAAAGCTAAGGCTGAGAGACTTGGCATCTGG
The DNA here is from genome assembly GCA_003481775.1 of Clostridiaceae bacterium OM02-2AC. Lineage (GTDB taxonomy): Bacteria > Bacillota_I > Bacilli_A > Erysipelotrichales > Erysipelotrichaceae > Clostridium_AQ. Next base: position 996 of record QULU01000086.1, on the reverse strand, counting down.
AGTCTGAAATAAGGAAGGAATATTATGATCTTACGTATTGAATACATACATGAAAAAGAAAGATTGGATCTTATAAAAAACATCAAAGAGAATTATCTCATCGTGGAGGAAAGCAAGATATCTCCTTCAAAAAAGCAAAACAGCAAAAAGAAGATCCAATTCATAGAAATAGAAAAACGGAACTAATTGTACCACTCACTGGTACAAAGAAAACGAAAACAGAAACGTAAAGGAGAAACTGACATGAATAAAATCATCGCTATAACAAACAGAAAAGGTGGCAGTGGAAAGACGACGACCGCCAAGAATCTAGCATACGATCTCACACTGAACGGGAAACATGTGCTGCTCATCGATCTGGATCCACAATGCAATGCGACCGAAGGGCTGACGAGTAGAAAGTATAGCCGGACTGTCATCGGGATGCTGGAATGGATGCCGGTACGAAAGTGTATCTACAAAACAAGGTTCAAAGATCTGGATATCCTGCCGGGTAATGATTATCTTGCCAGTACAGAGGTACAGGACGATATCTTGATAAAACAGGTATTACCAATCCGAGAGGATTATGATCACATCGTCATCGACACATCGCCCTATTTCAATAAGCTCACCGCAGAAATACTTAAGATCAGTGACCTGGTCATCATCCCAACCCTGCTGGAAGACGATTCTATGAGAGGCGTCATGACGACAATCCAGGAACTGATGGCATTGTTTGGGGAAAGCATCCGCTGCAGGGTTTTGGCAACGATGGTGGACAGAAGCAAATATGCAGAGAATCTATTCACAGCTTTGAAAGAGGATATCGGAACATTATGCTTCGACACCTATATCCGGGAGAATCGGATACCAGTCCGAAGAGCAAGGCAGCATCATGCGCCGCTCTCTTATCGCTACCGGTATACATCGAAGGCTGCCAGAGACTACGAAAGGCTCACAAAAGAAATACTGGAGGTGATATGATATGGCGAAGAAAAGTATCCTCGGGGAATT
>QULU01000085.1 GCA_003481775.1 Clostridiaceae bacterium OM02-2AC | reverse complement strand
AAAATAGCATCAACCAAATTTCCTTAGGTTGATGCCATTGGGCTGTTTATACAGCTCTTTTTTTTCATTTGACTCACTGTTAAAAAGCCTGCAGCTTCAGTAAACACATTTTGTAAAGGCTGCAATTCAATGCTTTTGTGAAGTTTCACAAAAGCGATATGAGACATTAGCTACCTTTTTTCATAAGAATTTTTTTAATCTTTTTGACAATGATTAGGGAAAAGTAATAGGAAAGAAGTAAGAATGTGACATTTATGTGATTTTAACTTCCAAATATTGGAAATTACCTCTATAATATATGAGTAGCATTACTAGAGAGTGAAGTTAAAGGCAGGGATATATATGAATGTTAGTAGAGATAGATTATCAGTTATCGGCAAACTAATTGGTATTTATAGAGAAGAGCGTCGGGGGAATACACAGAATAGTTTTACCCTGAAGAAATTTTGCGAGGGTATTTGCAGTATCAATACTTTGAAGAATATTGAGGCTGGCGGATTGAGCAGATCTGAGGATGTTTATATTGAATTATTAGATAAACTGGATTTGAAGTTTGGTGAATTTCCAGTAATCGATGAGGCTATTGATAAACTGATGAAAGGACTTTACAAAGCTATCGAATTTTATGAAAGAGAAGATGTAATAATCCTTATTGATAAAAGTAAACGTGTTTTATATGAAGTAAAGGAATATGTATACTATTCAGAGATTTATCAAATATTGGATAAATTGTATGAGTATTACAATTATGATAGCCAAATAGATGAAGTAGATTTACAGAAGTACCTAGTAATCTTAAGTAAAGGATTATTGAAAATCAATGATATATTAAAACTATTGATATATTCTAAATCATCATCGTATTGTGTTCTTGACATGGAGCTTTATACCAAGATTGTAGATATGATTGATTTGGTTGATGTTGATTTGCATTGTCTTAAAATTAATCTAATACATTATTACCTTTCTATAGGCGATTTCATTAGTATGAATAATATAATTGATGATCTAGAGCATGTTTTTCTAGAAGAAGGCAATAAAATTAGATTACTTGATATATTGAACTGTAGAGTATCTTTAAATAGTTATAATAATAAAGTGAATTTAAATATTGTTATAGATCGTATTGAGGAACTTATCAAAAAATATAAGTATCCAGACATAAAATTAAGTGAAACATTTGCTAATATAGGATCTGCATTTCATAATGATAAGAATTATATATTATCACTTGAGTATTATAAAAAATCATTTAGTTATTATAGAGATAGTTATCTACCCACTATATTGTATATGGCGGACTGTCAAAATAGACTTGGTTTAGATATAAACATACCAATCCTAAATGATAAAGATATTTCATCTTATCCTGTCGAGTTGATCAAGATGTATAAATATTTTACATTAGGAGATGATATACCCGTATTTGTAAAACAAAATTATATTATGAAGCAAATATTGCCCCATTTAGAAAATGAGGTTAATATAGAAATTTTTAAATATGAACTAGGAAGAATTGTTGATATAACAGGCCAGTATAAGAATTTCCTTGTATTTGAAAGAGAAATACAGAAAAAAATACACAATAGATAATTGTATACTTAAGTTGACGGTTTTTTTGAAAAATGACTCTAATCACGTGTTTTAATACATTAATAGCAAGTTGAAGATAATTTATTGAGTAATACTCAGAATTCATTTATCATATGCGTGTTGAACGATGATATGCATATGGTCTCTAAGTTTTGTGGGTATAAAAAATGAAAAAGGCTTTACTTGCTGGTTTATGTGGCTTGAGTTTATTGCTTGGCTGTGTAGCATTTGCTAATGATGCGAACATGAATGTTTGTGGAAATGGTGGATATTTGCACGTCAGAATGTAATACTTGAAAACTACTTCTTTTCATAAGAAGTTTTTTCTTTTATGCTCCGAGTTGACGGTTTTCTTGAAAAACTGCGATAATCATCAAAATTTTTATTAAATGTCAACTTGCATGAAATTCATTGTATAAATTTACTATTTCTAGTAACATATAGGTGTCTTGAAGAGGGTGGGCTTCGAGACACTGGGGATCACTTCGGTGATCATATGGGATTCGTATTGATGGAGATTGTGAAAATGGTCTTCCCCAAGCCCGTTTATTCTCATGTACACTCTTAGTAAATCAACTGATACTGTTTACGAGATCAATACGAATGGGGGATTTGCAAGGATAGCAGCTTTGTTCGACAAGGTTGCTTTTTTTGCATTCTTCGGCTAAACTTAATGGGGAATATGGAGAGATGTGCATGAGTAAACTCGTTCTGAAAAATATAACAAAATCCTATGGAGATATAAAGGCTGTACAGGATTTTCATCTGGAGCTGTCGGATAAAAGCTTTGTTGTACTGGCAGGACCATCCGGTTGCGGGAAAACGACACTGCTGCAGCTAGTCGCAGGATTTCTTTCCCCCGATTCAGGGGAAATATATATTGATGATGAACTCGTCAATCAGAAAGCGCCTGCCCAGCGAAATATCTCCATGGTGTTTCAGGAAGCTGCCTTGTTCCCTCATATGAGCGTTTTTGAGAATATATCATTTGGTCTTGCCCACAGCGGGATGAAGCAGCAGGATATTAAGGAAGCGGTCGATCAGATATGTGAACTGCTGGGTATCTGCGACCTACTGGAACGCAAAGCAGGAGATTTATCAGGTGGACAGAGACAGCGTTGTGCGATTGCCCGTGCGCTGGTAAGAAAACCGTCCTTGTTTCTGATGGATGAGCCTTTGAGCTCTTTGGATGCGAGACTGAAGACACAGCTGCGAATTGAAATCGCTCAGCTGTATCAGAAAAACGATGCAACCTTTCTTTATGTTACACATGATCAGATGGAGGCAATGACACTTGCGGATATTCTGATTATTATGAAGGATGGACAGATTCAGCAAATGGGCAATCCGATTACAATTTATCGCGATCCAATCAATCTGTTTACAGCCTCTTTTTTAGGATTGTATGATATCAATCAATTTCAGGCTGCCCTTGTGCAGGGAGCACTTCATTTTCATAATCAGCGGATACCATGGCTTGCGGAGGCTGAGAGTCTATCGGTAATACTAGCAGCACGTTGTGAACATATTATTGAGGTATCAACAGGCGGTATCTGTGGCAGGATTGTTTTAGTTGAACAGTCCGGTGAACAGGTGTATTATCATATCCAATATGAGGAGGGAATCGTTATTATGAAGGGGGATGCTTCCCATATTCGTCAGCGCACAGAGAATATTCAATTCTGGTTTGTGTGGGAGCATGTATTTGTGTTTGATGCACAGACACAAAATCGTATATATAAGACGATATAGTAAAAAGCCGTATTCTATTAGCCAAAGAATGCGGCTTCCGACATATAATAAGTACAAAAAAAGATTCCGTTAGGAATCTTTTCTGATCTATCATGGTGGAGCGATACCTTACTAGGTCGAACTCTTACCAACTTAATTCAGTAAACTTGTTTGCACATCCACATACTTCTTCGTTTACCTCTGTATACTAGAATTATATACCCTTTTCAATTTATTGCAATAGTTTTTTTTGCAAATTAAGTACTTTTTCAAAATGTGCTTTTTCATTCCAGTAGACTAGGACATTTTTCTACATCATTTACTAGATTTTTTGTCTTTAAATACTATTGAAATGATGAGGTTTAACGATGTGTCAACAATAATTTCAGTAATATATTCATCTATATATTGTTTTTTACAACCGTCTTCCATGTTGTTCCACTCCTCCATACTCATACCGGATGCTTTTTCCAACACAGTTAGTCTATTTATTGTTTTCTGTTTTTCTCTTTCAATATTACCGATCATACACCCATATGTGCGCCCATCAATTCGATCGTTAGTAAATTCTATAAAAATTTCTCTTGCCTTACTATCCAATGTTTTTAAACGATTGGATATCTTTGAAATTTCTTTATTTTTGTTTTGACCGTTAGCAAAAATCAGTATCCTTGGAATCGTTCCTTCAATAAGTCTATCCTGACTGATTCTTTTTTTGCATTTTGGACAAGTGTAGTAATAATATTTCTTATGCCCATTTCTTAGTTTCTTGTTTGTACTTTTTCTTTCGCATACATCACCACAAACATCTTTGATCTTGTTACCGAAATAATACTTATTCGTATCTGTTTCCTTATATCTTTTATATATCATCTTTCTAGCTTTATCATATGTCTGTTTTGTAATGATTCTCGGAATCGAATATTCTTTATCTAGATATTCAACGATACCGTAATTTAGTTTTCGTAAAAGTAATCTTCGAATAGTCTCCGATTTTTTTTGAAAGTCTGGATATTCTTGTGCAGCTTTACATTCTATTTCTTTCATGGTACTTCCACTGATTGCTAGATCAAAACAAAATATCAAAAATAATGCTTCCTTTTCATTTACATGAGGATATTTATTTTCATCCAAAACCCATCCAAATGGTATCTGTCCAAAAGGGTATCTTCCTTCTTCCAACATTTCTATTTGCGTATCCACTACTCTCTCCCGGATGGTCTCGCGTTCCCATTGTGCAATGATAGCTAAAACTCCTACAAGAAGTCTTCCGTTGGCACTGTGTATATCTAAATTATCAACGATAGCCTTTAATTCACATTTTTGATCAATGAAGAATTGCAATAATTCGTATGTATCAATTACATTTCGAGCAAGACGATCTAATTTATAAATTAAGATTTCATTGACTTTCCCTGATAATATATCAACTAACAGCCTTTGCATCGCCGGACGATTAAGATTTTTTGCACTATACCCATCATCTACATAGAACTCTACATCATTAGGGTCGATGCCCTGATTTTTGAGTTGGCTCTTGATATTTGCTATCTGCACATCGATTCCAAATCCGGAAATAGCTTGTTCCTTAGTTGACACTCTAGCATACGCAGCTCTTTTCTTTGATCCTAAATCTTGTTCTTTTGATTCTCGCAATTTGATAAGGAATTTTGTATCGATCGTTCCATTGGTCGGAATGTTATTTATACTATTTTTTCTTGATGTTATATTCATTTTTTTGTCCTCCTTTGGCATCCAGAGGACAATATCAAAACGAAAAAAAAGAACATAATATCGTCAGATAATATGTCCTCTTTCTGCCTATATCAAGTCTTCAGGAAGTATGTGGATAGTGTACTATTCCTTCACTCTTAACAGAGGCACTTTTATAATAGCATTATTCCTATAAAATGTAAATATGAAATGTTATTTGCTAATATCTAACACCTGAATATTGGATGGATCGAATAATGAAATATCAAATTGACCTTCTTTCTTAGTTCCTACTATTACACCATAATCCTTGAATTTAAGTATAGATTTTAAAAGAACATTCTCCACCTGAGCAAGACGATAGTCTGAATATATCAACACCTTATCTATTTCTTTATTATGTGCAAGCTGATATATTCAACATATACCAGCCGCTGAAGCGTATTTCCCTTTGCTACTTCTGTGATTTCCTTTGCAATCATATAACCTTGTTGTTCTGCATTTTTCTATATGTATCGCTATGTTAAAATGCTGCTCACTTTGATTGGATACCCTATTATATATTACCACTCTAGTCTGTATATCATTGCGTTCCTACAATTATCCTCCAAATCAATTATTTCACCCCTTGCTTATATCAAAACAAAGAGTAACTAGTTCTTTTATTATATTACGTTATATAGTATATGCATAACTATATTAGATTTCCTGGTCATTTATACTAGCATATAGGAATGAGCTGATTTATTCTTTGTAGAGATACATCATAATATGTTTCATTTTTTTCAAATCCAATAAATGATCGGTGAAGCTTTACCGCAGCTGCTCCTGTCGTACCAGAACCACTGAAAGGGTCAAGGATCATATCTCCTTCTTCAGAAGAGTTGAGCACTAGGTCTTCTATGATCGCTTGTGGTTTTACAGTTGGATGGCCATATAGCGTCTTATCTTTTTTATTCGTAGGTGTGATCCAGTATGTGTGACCTCTTTGGTATGTAGTATGTAATCGTGCGGATTTCCGAAAATATAAGCAATACTCTTTATCGTTTAGATAATTTCTGCCACAAGCCGGAATCGGGTTCGTTTTGATCCACACCAGGATATCATAATTACATCCGTGTTCTTTCACGAAGAAATCAAGATAGGGGATGATCTGTCGGCGATTACACCATATATAAATATTAACTGTCTTTAGCACTCGAAGAAAATCGTCCAGTATGGAAAACTCTATACCGGAAGTTAGATCATCCGCAGATAGCTCCCTTATCACAGAATGATAACTTTTTCCGATATCATTTCTCATACAAGATGTATATTTTGTATCGATGTCATAAGGTGGATCTGTGATAATCAGATCCACACTTTTATCAGGCAACTTCTTGATCTCCTCGTAGGCATTCCCAAGGATCAACCTCATATTTTCCATTTCGCTCACTTCCTTTACGGATATGTATTATAGCTCTAATCTGCTTGAACGTGCAGAGTTGTTATTTTACATGTTTACTGTATGATAGACTCCTGTTTATGTATATATCATTTCCGGATAAAATGAAAGATTATTACGATATAGCTACTTCGTTATCTAGCACAAAAAAACACCTAATAGGTGTGATTGAGTTTTTTTTATTATTTAGGCCTTTTGTGTTGAATCACCTTAAATATTGTGTATAATATAGATGAAGA
>QULU01000084.1 GCA_003481775.1 Clostridiaceae bacterium OM02-2AC | reverse complement strand
CTGTATGCAAAGCTTACACAGGACAAATTCGATGCGGATGTTACATACAGTTGGCATCACAAAACGGATGATGATAAGGATCAGGATGACAAACGGGAAGGTAATGAAAGCAGTTATTTGATAACAGGAAAAGATGTTGGGAAAAAAATCTATGTAAAAGCTACAGCCAAAAATGATGGTGGAGCCAGTGGGGCAATCAAAGCGTATACAGATGCAGTGGTAAAAAAAGCCGCAACTGAGAAACCTAAGGTCACACCGGAATTAGTGAGCCGCGAGGATATCTCTCTGACTGTGAAAATGCCTTCCTCAGTCACAAAAGGATTGTATCAATTTGGATATGTATTGTCTGAAGGTGGTACTGAAATTCAACCATTTGATATTCTTGCTAGAGGTAATAATCCTGTGACCATTACCGGGTTGGAAGCTGATAAGCGATATCTTATCTATGTGAAACAGATAGGAGAGGATGGATATGAAGATTCTGCATGGGGTGATTATTCACTGGAAGCTGATACAGATTATCCTCATGTAGGAGGTACTGTTGAATTAAGTGTAACTCAGAATACAACAGCTTATGGACAAACACTTTCTGCAAAGATAACGAACGGAAAATTAGGACAACAAGGGGTTTGGAACTGGTATCGAATTGATGCTGATGGAAATAGAAGTGAATCTTTAATGAAGCAGAATAAATACACAATCAAGGATCCACGAGATATCGGTATGAGGATTGAGGCAGTTTATTCTGGAGATAGCACACAATTCTATGCAGGTGAAATTAGTGCGCAGAGTGAGATAGTGAAAAAAGCAGAAGTAGATGCACCGGCAGACGTAATGGAAGAAAATAAAATTAAATCGACGGATTCAACTTTAACTTTTACACTTCCAGATCAGGATCCTGCAGAAGGTGCACTTGGAGTCAATGAACGATTTATAATTGGCTACTCCTTAAGTGAGAATGGTGTTCCGATAGAGTATCGCGAAGAAGGTATTGTTAAAGAATATCAACCAAGAACAGAAGTCGTAATGAAAAATCTGGACAGGGATACAACTTATTATCTGTTTTTACGATATGTGGAGCAGAATGAGCATTACAAATCAGAATGGACTCCTGCGAGCAAGCGTGTAACCGCCAAAACCTCGAAAACTGAATTACAGGGATCGTTATCATTCATTTACGATAACACTGGGGCTACCAATCCGATTCAGGGAGAAAAATTGATCGCCCGATTGGATGGAGTAAATACAAAAGAAGGTACCTGGAAATGGACGAAAAATGTGAATGGCGAGAAAAGTAATATTACGAACTTCTTTCCGGAAAAAGACGATGGTACATATTATATGATTCCTGCAACAGAACCTGTAGGAACAACATATGAAGTCACCTTTACACCGATAGCTGGGTTCAGTGGAGAGAAAAAAGCATTATCAACAGCTGTTCAGCAATATGTGCAGGAACAGTATGATGCTCCAACGATTGCTCCTAAGCTAGTAAAACAAACAGATACGACACTTACCTTTCAAATGGGAGAGGACGCGGATGCAGATGTCGTTTATGAATTTCAATATGGAAAAGAAGATAGTATAGATGCAGCTACAAACAAACTCGTGGAAACCAAAGCTTATAAGGGAACAGATGTTACTGTAACAGGGCTAGATCGCAATACGCCATATTATATTTGGGTTAGGCGCGCAAAGGATGATAATTATGAAGCGAGTCCATGGTGCTTATCAAATCTGAAAATGAATACAGAAAAGACCAGCATTCTTGGATATGTTAGTATCGAGGGAAATGATACCGCAGGGAAAGAACTGAAGGCTACATATACCAGAGCAAATTACATACCAGAGGGTGATGATGCGAGTGGGACATGGACCTGGTATCGAGAAGATGAGGGCGGCTATATCAAAATCGCTACCGGTATTTCTAGTAATAAGACCATATCTACTTATACACCAACAGGGTCAGATATCGGAAAAAGACTAAAAGCCGTTTATACAGGTACTGGTGATTTCAAAGATGATAAAGAAGCAGTTACAACAAGTATAAAAAAGAATGTAGCAATCGATCCGCAAATAACCAACTTATCAAAAGGAAATGATGTTGATAGTCATTTGAGCATGGAGATCAGTCTAAATGAAATAGACAATATATGGTACCGAATACAAAAGCAAACGGATCTAGCACCAAATGTACCATTGGGAATAGAAGACAGCGTATTGACGAAGGCTGGATGGACAAAAGCTTCATCTACAAGCTTTCAGGTTACGCAAGATTATGAAAAAAAATATTTTGAACCTAATATAAGTTATACCGTCTATATTGTGAAGCAGGAAAGCACAGAAACTCAGGTTAGTAATATCATCAGCAAATCCATAGAGCTAGGCGTTATCACTCAGTCTGGAACCATTATTTTTTCAGGGAATGAAGTTGTGGGAAAGACGATTACAGCTAGTCTTAAAAATGCAAACAATAACAAGGGGACCTGGAAGTGGTATAAAAGTACAACAGATTGTGGAGAGACAGGATCTATAGCCGCGCCTGGAGTTGATGAAACAGCGAAATGGGAACAATTATCCAGTGGATATAGTCCAAGCATTGATAGTGATACCAGTACGCTGACGATTAGTGAGGATATGTGGAAATACTATGTCAAGGCAGAATTTGTGCCAAATAGTGATATTGGTTATGGCGGCACCAATATTCAGTTAGTCAACAGTGCATATATCCGAAAGATATATAATGAACAAATTACGATTACATCTGATACAAAGGATGGAAATGGAAACAATACAGCTTATTCTGGTACAAAAGTTACTGCAACTGTAGCGAATTGGACTGGGGATGATCTAAGTAAGCGTTTTGAAATGTATATCGGTGATCTTGATCCTGTTCCACATGAAGATGATAGTCGTACATATAAAGACAATACCATGACATCTACAGAATCAAACTGGAGTGACAGGGATGGCAGAAATATATATGCGAAGCTAACGGTACCTGATAACATCATGTTGTACGTAGACGAAAAGCTAAATGTTATTAAAGCAGGAACAGAATATGAGAGTGATCGGATCCTATATCGTTCAGGAGAATCTATATCGAATCCAACGGAGCTTAAAAGCTTTATAGAAGGAACAGGGGCTTACTCCAATCGTGCAGGATCATATATCATTACGCAGAATATATCATTAGCAGGAGTAACAACAGCGGCCTGTGATAATTTCAGTGGTCATTTAGATGGTGATTATCATACAATTACGGGTCTTTCATCGGAACTGTTAGGTACGGTGAAAGGGAATGGTAGTACAAAGGCAGTTGTTGAAAATATCATCATAAAGAAAGCTAATATTGTATATAAGCCTTCTGTAAAGGATGGTAATATCGGTGTGCTATGCCGTGAAGTCTATCAGCCCGCTGTCGTAAGAAGAATTCTTGTAGTAGATGCTACCTTTAATACGAATGCGCGTACAGGGATGCTGGTTGGTCAGTTGGGGCTTGAGGAATATGGCTCCAGTTATAACCCTCAGTTATCACAGGGAGCTGATATATACGATGCAGAAATTTCAGAATGTTCAACAGCTTCAGGTGTTTTGAATAATGAAACTGTAAATACTTCAACTGGAGGTTTTATCGGCTTTGCACCTACAGGTAGAGTGTTAAATAATTCAAGTGTAAGTACAGAAGTTATCGGAGGTAATTGGATTGGTGGTTTCATTGGATATGCATCACGAACAAGCAAGTCCTATCTAATCAATAACTATTCCGCTGCAAAACTAAAAGTAGGAAATTACAGAAATCCGGCAATCGGGGGTGCAATTGGCGGTTATGGAACAAAGGATTTTACGAACAATGTTATCACGAATACTTATTATGACAGTACAATGACGAGTGGAACAAATCTTAGTGATATAAACTATGGAACACCGAAAACTTCGAGTGAACTTGTAGGAAGTAATCTGAAAGCATCATTTGATACATATGATAAGAGTAATATATGGACCTATAAAGAAGGCTACTATCCTATTTTAACATGGTTGAAAAACAGCAAGCTTTCATTATTGTACTCTTCAACGAGGGGATCTTTTACATCTATAGATAATCAGACAGGCAGTGGTGATATGTTCACAGGGAATCTTAATGGAAGCATAGCAATACCTGTCGATTTACAAGGGAATGACTTTACTTACAAGAGTAGTGATCAAAATGTGCTCAAAATTACCGAGGGAGGAACCATTATCCCAGTAGGTACTCCGGAACAAAAGGCTACAATAACGATTACCTATACAGAGCCTGATGAAACAATCGGTGGTTCTGCATCAAACACTTATGAGTTTACTGTCAAAAAGCAAGTTAAGGCCTTAACTTCTGTTTCTATCACTGGAACAACAAATCCCGGTCAGATTTTGAGTGCATCAGCATCAGGTGCTAAAAATTATCAGTGGTATCGTAGAAAACATGGAGATACTTCACGAGAAATAATCGCTGGAGCCACAGAAGCTGCCTATACCATTCAGCCTAAGGATATTGGTTATGAAATCAATGTGGATGTCGGAGCACCTGGGTATGCTACGATGTCTTCTAAATTTTCCAGTGTCGTCACCTCGATCAAGCCAACCGATCTTCAGACTACGGAATTGACAGATCAGGCTGTCACAGTAAAAGCGAACGGGATTGATGGTGCAAAATATGAATATGCCTATGCGACTACTGAGGGAGGAAATAAAATCATTGCAGGACATTCTACTTCAGCGTTTAAAATCAGCGGTTTACAGAGAAATAAGCAATATTGGCTATTCGCAAGAGTTGCTGGTGCCGAAGATGGCAGTTATGCCCCAAGCGAATGGAGTAAAGCTGTTACAATCAAGACGGAGAAAACCAATATTGCAGGACCGATTAAATTGAACGGCGTCATCAATGCAGGAAGTACCCTTACCGCTTCTATTGCGGATACCAATCTTCAAAAGGGAAACTGGAAAATTGAGAGGACGAAGGATGATGGAACAGTCACCCCGCTCACGCCGAAGACCTCTACAGACTATGGCCTGACCTACGAGCTGACGGATGCGGATGCCGGCTCTAAAATAAAAATCACATATTCCGCCCTGGCAGATACGGATTTTGACAAGTCTGTTTCCATCGAGACCGATCCGATATTGAAGCGTTCACAGGAGGCGCCTTCTCAGGCACCTGTCGAGATCACAGCCGCAAAGAAGGATCACTCCCTACAGGTACAGGAGAGTGTCGTGGAAGCCGGAACTACATATGAATTCGGTTACCGTAAGAGTGCGAGTGAGGATATAAAGCCTGTGTCCGGCGGCGGTGTCACAGCTGATACACCAGTCACTATATCCGGACTTGAACGCAATACGACCTATTACATCTATGTGAGAAAAGCAGAAAAGGATCTCTATGAACCAAGTCCATGGTCTCCTGCTGCTCAGCTAACAACAGATCGATCCAGTGTAAAAAATAATACTATCACGGTTAGTGGGAGTGAAAAGGTCAATCAGTTTCTGACGTTCACAGTGAATCATAAGGATGATAATACAAAGGATCAAACTGGTATGTGGGTTCTGGAGCGTGTGGGAAAGGATAACTCTAATACACTGGTTCCTACAACGATGAGTGTGGATACACAGACGATTACCTATAAGCTGGTTCCTGAAGATTCAGGATATCAAATCAAGGCAAAATTTATCGGTATACAGGATTACAAGGAAAGCTGTGAGGGGAAGAGTGCGCTCATACAGAATGACGCTCAGCATATCGGAGATGTGCTGCCAACTATCCAGTCAGCTGGTGAATACAATATCAATGCCATTATCAATAAAGTAAGTGATGATGTCTATGAATTTGGTTATAAAAAAGAAGGAGACAGCAATATCACACCACATCCGGTAACGGCAGCATGGGGAAAGGAAGTGGCAATCACGCCCCTGCTTCGTGAAACTACCTATACTATATATGTGAGAAAAGCCGCAAAAACCGGATATGATGCCAGTGGATGGTCGGAAGGTGTTGATTCAAAGACCCAAACGTCCACATTAACTGGAAATATCACATATACCGGAACGACGAGTGTGCAGGATATCCTTCATGTTACCTATGAACAAGGTAAGTATCCATATGCCGGGGATGATTCCGGCGGAAGTTGGCAGTGGAAGCTGGATGATGTAGATGTTCCAGCAGATAGGGGCGGTCAGTCAGATTCTCTTATAATCGAACCTGTCGATGGAAATCCGGAGGTGACCGTGACCTATACAGCAAAGGAGAAGAGTGGATTCCAAGGAACGATCACGAGGGATTTTGGAAGAGTTTATAAAAAAAGCGCTGATGTACCTGCAGCTCCTACAGTTGCGGCACAAGGGGAAGATAAAAAGAAGGAAGGAAGTGTTCTGCATCTTGAAAGTGCGGATGTAGATGAGGCTGTGTATTATTATCTGCAGCTGTCATCGAATGATAATCTGCCGGAACTGATTGCAGAAAAGGATATTGTGGACAACGGTGCTGTCAAAGACAATACGGATAATGTGGAACGCTGGCTGAAAGCAGAAGCATCCATGGATATCCGGGTACCTGCGAATAGAACCTATGTTGTCTATGCCGCAAGACTGGAAACACGCTCCAGGATGGCAAGTGGAATCAATTCCACACGTGGCAAATTGAGCGCAAAGGAACCTTTGTTGAGAGACCCGGAAACAGAGGGGCAGATAACAGAGAGTGATCCTAAGGTTGTCTGGAAAACGCTTCAAGAAAAGACACTTCAGTACTCCTTATATGGAAAAGCACCAACGGCTACATGGAAGTACTATGTGACGAAGACTCCAGAGGTAGCGACAACATGGCAGAATATTGATGCGGAATTGAAGGCACTGGGAAGAGTGGACGAGGTCAAAGACAATGTCTCCTATTCAACGTTTAAGGTACCGTTGAAGTATACAGGTTTCTATCTGAAAGCAGTCTTGATTGGTGTAGATGATTACAGTAATCAGGTCGAATATGTGACCAAGGAAAAATTGCAGGGAAAACTGTTGACAAGTACAGCGGTGATTACACATTCCGATAGTTATGCGTTACTGGATACCTTGCAGGCGGAATACAAATTTCAGGAAATCAGTGAAGAGGATGATCCATCGGGAACCTTCTACTGGTACCGCAAAAAAGATGGAATGAGTGATCCTGAGCTTATCAAAAAGGACGCACCGGGTACGACAAGCAGCTATCAGACGCAGGAGGCGGATTTTGAATGCTATATCTATGCAGTATATGTGGCAGCGCCAAGCGGACAGTTCAGTGGAGAGTCAGTAACCGACAGTGTCTATATCAATCATAAGGCAGCGCAGAATACACCGGAAGCGCCAAAAATCCTGCAGGTCAATGGAAACAGTATACAGTTCAAAGCAATATCAAACTATAATCCGAAAGGAATGGACAAGATACCGCAAATTGTTGTTGGATATCAAAAGGTGAATGTAGATGGTACACCAGCCGATGCGGAAATTACATGGCAGAAGGATTCTGACTACGGAGATAATTGGTTCCGAAAACTGGATCGAAGAAGCAGCTATAAACTGTATGCAAAATTTCTGGGAACCAATGTTTATGCACCATCGGGTATAAGTGCAGCGAGTGCAATCGCGACAACGGAAAATGAGCTGTTCGATGAATCCAGCCTCGATGT
>QULU01000083.1 GCA_003481775.1 Clostridiaceae bacterium OM02-2AC | reverse complement strand
GGGATGGAGCAATCAGCTGGGATGGTCTGAACTGGAATACGACCTATCATGTGTATGACTATGATCTGAAGGATACAAAGCAGGCAACCTATAAAAGCATAACAACGAAGAAGGGACAGATCGGCGGAAGCATCCAGTTGTCGGAAGAAATGGCAGCCGGAGCTACCCTGACAGCAACACTGAAGGAAACCATGACGACGAAAGGAAGCTGGAAATGGGAGAAGGCGGAATCACCGACCAGTACGACATGGACAGAATTATCAAAAGAAACAAGTGCGAAAGAAAACAATATATCAAGCAGCTACGTACTAAAACAAGATGACAGCAGTAAGTATATCCGAGCAACCTTTACCGCAGCAGATGATGCATTTGAGGGCAGTATCACAGCAAGCAGTAAGACCGTGGTCAAGGCGCCCCTGAGCAGCATCAGCATTTACAATAATACGGAACGTACTGAAAAAGCGACAGATGCGGATATGATCGTAGATAAGCGACTGTATGCATGGGTAGAACCACAAAACTTCGATACAGAGGTGGAATACACGTGGCATCATTATAATACGGACGGTAGTGAGAATGATGAGATACTGGGCCGTGGAAATTCCTATCTGTTGCAGGGAAAGGATGTCGATAAGCACATCTATGTCAAGGCGAGCGCAAAGGGAGAAGGCGGAGCGAGCGGAACTGTGATCAGTGGGCAGTTCACACAGGCAGTCAAAGCAGCACCAACCGCCGTGCCTACAAAAGCTCCGGTACTGGCAGTGGATGAAGCAACCTCGATCGAAGACACATCGGTAACTGTCAAGATGCCGGAAGCCTACACAAAAGGAAACGGTCTGTATCAGTTTGCATTCAAGCCAGAGAACGAAGAGAAGCAGGAATTCAAGGTATATGCCAGGGGGAGCAATCCGGTAACGATCACAGGCCTGCAGCCGAACTCACTCTACTATATCTATGTCCGTGCAATCGGGGAAAACGGTCATCTGAATTCCGCGTACACGAGCCTCTATCTGGAGGTAAATACCAAGAATCCATATGTGAAGGGAACTCTTGAAATCTCCTCAACAGGAAGCGGCTATCGATACGGAGATACGTTGAATGCTAAGATAACCGGCGCAGATCCTGATCAAACCGGGAATTATGCATGGTATCTTGTCAATGATGATGGAAGCAGAGGAAACCGTGTAACGACACCATCACCGACCGGGAGAACGATCCAACTGAAATCGACGGCCTATATCGGACATCGACTGGAGGTCGTGTTGACAGGGACCGGGAATTATGGCGGAGAGGTGAGTGCACAGAGTGAAGTCATCAAGCTGGCCATACAGGAAGCACCCGTCGAAACACTGATATACAATAATGTAAAGACGGATGACAGTGTCAAGGTCAAAATCCCATCGATAGATATCGAAGGAGAGACATTGAATATCGGCTACTCCAAGCTGGAAAACGGTGTTCCGGAGGAGTATCGTCCTGGAGGGAATAGCGGCAGCTTCACACCGGGACAGGATATCGGGGTGGAGGGACTGCAGAGAAATACGACATATTATTTCTTCCTGCGATTCGCCGGAAACGATAAGCACGAGAAATCGGATTGGTCACAGAGCAGCATAAGGGTCAAAACGGAACAGACCGAGTTTGATGGAGAAATCAACTTTGTATATGGAAGTGCCGGAACCGCACCGACACAGGGAGAGCGTTTGGAAGCGAGCTTGATAAAAAAGGGTTCACCTGGAGGTGCAGAGCCGAATACAGTGGATGGCGTATGGAGCTGGTACAAGCAGGCACCCGGTCAGGAAAAGGAAGTAATCAAAAACTTCTATCCGGGAGAGGATGGCCGCTCTACATATTATGAGATCCCGAAGGATGAGGCGCCGGGAACGATATACAGTGTTGCATTTGAATTTCAACAGGACTACAAGAAAACACAGGATAACGGAGCTGTCGTTGGATCCGTAACAGCAGAGTCAGCGGCGCTGCTGCAATACGATCAGGAAAAGATGGACAAAGCAGATGGAACTAAGCTGAAGGAAGCGAAAGAGCTGGCAACAGACTCCACGATCACATTCCAGATGGAGGGGACAGCAGGACTGGTATATGGATTCCGATACAGCAAAGGAACCGATGTGGAAACCGCAGAGCCTGCCGATTATGACACATATACGGGAACGAACGTAACGATCAAGGGATTGGAGCGAAATACAGAGTACCATATATGGGTAAAGGTAAAGGGCAACGAAAATTTTGCGGACAGTGACTGGTCAGACGCGTATCTGACTGTGGAAACGAAGAAGACCAGTATCCTTGGATATGTGGAGATCGATGGTACAAATACCGCTGGACAGAAGCTGAGCGCAGTGTACAATAAAGCGAATTATATGCCGGTAGGCAATGATACGGATGGAAGCTGGCAGTGGTATCGAGAAAAAGACGATGGAAGTTTCGAGGAGATCACAGGAGCGACGGATAAGGATTATACGCCAACGAGCAATGATATCAAGAAACGATTGAAAGCGAAATACAGTGTACCCGGAACAAGCAGCTTCATCGGTAGTAAGGAAGCTGTAACGACAGAGATCAAGAAGCAGCTGGCAGTGAATCCTGTCATCAAGAGCTTTGTACAGGGGGGAGATACCGCAGCGAGCCGACCGACACTGGATTTTGAATTGGAGGCATATGAAGGCGTATGGTATCGGATCCAGAATGCAACAGAGGATGCACCGAAGGTTCCAACGGAGACCACGGAAGAAGCACTGAAAACCGCTAAATGGACAAAATGTACAGGCAGTAGCATGAATACGGAAAAGGACTATGCAAATGCCTATCTGGAAGCAAATACAGAATATGCGCTGTATGTAGTTCGACCGGAGACAGGAGATACGCAGGTCAGCAGTATCATAACGGAGAAAACGACGATCGGAACGATCACGCAGAAAGGAACGATGAGTGTAAAGAACACGACGGATGTCAAGGAAGCGGAAGATGGCAGTATCACATATAAGGAGATCAGCAATCCAGTCGTGGGGAAGACGATCACAGCAGAGCTGGAGAATGCAAACAACGTACAGGGAACATGGAAATGGTATAAGAGTACGACTGATTGTGGTGCGAACGGTACGATCGGAGCGCCGGCAGCCGACAGTGAGTCGTGGATGCAGCTGGCGAGTGGATATAGTCCGACAATCAATAAGGCCTATAGTACGCTGACGATCAATGAGGATCTGTGGAAGCACTATATCAAAGCAGAATTCGTACCAAATAATGAGATAGGCTATGGTGGAGCTAGCATCAAGAAGGTGAATACGAATTATGTCAGAAAGATCTATAATGAGCAGATTACCATTGAGTCAAGTACGAAAGATGGAAATGGGAATTATGCGGCGTATTCTAATACAAAAATAACTGCAACAGTTGATAATTGGAGTGGAGAAAGTCTGTCAGGAAGATTAAACGCATACATCAATGACTTAACACCATTAGAGCTGACTGGCGCATCTATTATTGATAATAGGCTGTCTGTAACATTAAGTAATATGAGCGGGCGAAATGGAGAAAATGTATATGCACGATTAGGTATGCCTGATAATATTATGCTTTATGTAGATGATGAATTGAAAGCTATCTCCTCAGATACTAAATATAAAAGTGATCGAATTCCCTATAAATATGGTATTCCAATTAGTAATGCAGATGAGTTATACAAATTTATAACGAAGCAAGAACCATTTGCAAACAGCGCAGCTCATTATGTATTAACAAATAATATAAATATGAAGGGGAAAACGGTTTCTACTGCTGATTTCAAGAATGAATTGACAGATACCGGTAGCTTTGATGGTGACTATCATACCTTAAGCTATATGAGCTCGCCTGTAATCTATCGAATGAGCGATAATTCTGTAGTTCAGAATCTAATTATCCAGAATGGAAACATCAATATGACCGGAGATACTCCGGGAGCATGTGTTACATCATTGACAAACGGTATTGATATGACAATAAAAAATATATTTCTTATAGACTCTGATTTGGCTAGTGAGTGGGATACAGGTTATATCATGGGAGGACATGGTGAAGGCAAGCTGACTGTTACAAATGTAGGATCAGTTGGAGGTAGTGTTAAGGCGGGAAGAGCATTGGGTGGATTAGTCGGAAATGCGGCAAATCTTTCAACTGGAAGTTCATATTTTAAAAACATGTTTATTTTAAATATAAAATTCGGTACTTATGGTGCGGGGCAAGGAGCTGCTGGAATGCTTGGTTTTATCGGTTCAGGATCTTCAAAGGTTGAAAATATTTATCTGGCTCTACAAAATTTTAATTCACTAAATGTTGTAAGTAACAGAACATCAAATATTACATTAAGTAATGCATTTTACGATTCTACGATTATGCCAAATGCTGTTATAAAAGGATTTGAAGGTAGAGTGCATGGAAAAAACTCCTATGAAATGACGACCGATGATTTATTTAATAGCGACAGCGAATGGGTAAATAACGCTGGATACTATCCTAGACTTAAATGGATACAAGATCATCCGGTTGTAGCACTATATACAGCAACAAGAGGAGCATTTGTATCTGAGGATGGACTTACAAATAGCTCGGATATGTTCAATGGGAAGATTTCCGGTGCGATAAAAATACCGGAGGAATTACAGAAAAATTCTTATTCTATCAGTTCTAGTAATTCTAATATTTTGAAGGTTACAGAAGGTGGGACAATCTTACCTGTTGGCGATGTAGGAAAAAGTGCTGACATCACGATTACATATACTGAACCGGATGCTACGATTGGCGGAACAGCTTCTAATACATATAATTTCACTATAAAACAAAAGGTTAAGGCACTGGAATCTGTCAATCTTACAGGTGATACGAATCCTGGAAAAAAACTTAAGGCTACAGCGACAGGGGCATCCGGTATTAAATATCAATGGTATCGCAGAAAAACAGGCACAACGGCCAGAGAAGCAATTTCCGAAGCTACTTCTGATACGTATACGATAAAAGCCTCTGATGTTGGGTATGAAATCAATGTCGATGTTAGTGCTACAAATTATGCGACGATGTCCTCCGGCTTCACAAAAGCGGTGACTTCTGTTAAGCCTACAGGCATCGAAGTTCCGACGGATATACCTGATAATTCTGTAACGGTTAAAGCACAGGGCGTTGAAGGTGCTGATTATGAATATGCCTATGCAAGCTCCCTAAATGGAAACAAGATCATTGCCGGTCATTCTACAGATGCATTCACGATCTCCGGCCTTTCCAGAAATACTACATACTGGCTCTTTGCCAGAGTGGCTGGCGGCTCCGGTTATGAGGCGAGTGAGTGGAGTGAAGCGAGAGAAATACAAACCAGCCGCACTGATATCGTCGGTCCGGTGAAGACGAATGGTGAGGTCAATATGGAACGTGAGATTCGTGCCTATATTGGTGACGATAACCTTCAAAAGGGTACGTGGAAGATCGAACGTATCCATACAGACGGCACAAAGCAGGATATCACTGCAAAAGCAAATAAGAAAGAACAATATGATATCTATTATACACTGACGAAAGAGGATGTCGGCAGTAAGCTGTGCTTCACCTATAACGGTGCAGGGGATTTCAAAGATCCTTCCAAAGCAGCTGTAGCGTATACCACGCCTACGATTCTAAAAAAAGCACAGGCCGCACCGAGTGAGCCAACAGGCGAGATGGTCGATGCACATACGATCGAAATCAGCCATGCCGGCACCGGAACATACGATTTTGGGTATACGGAAACCGCAGGAAAAGTTAGCCAGCAGATGGATAACGCTGGAAATGGATATGCCGGAAATACAGCGGTGAAGGTTACAGGACTGAAGCGTAATACGATGTATTATGTCTATGCCAGAGCTCATGAGAAAGAAGAATATGAGCCAAGTGGCTGGTCAGCGTATACGACTGTGACGACGGATAAATCTCCAATCACGGGAAGCAGTGAGATCACAGTATCCGGAACAGAAAAGGTCGAGGAAACGATCACCTTCGATGTGAAAGGCACGAAGGATGATACGAAGGATCTTACCGGTATCTGGGTCCTGGAGAGAGTCGATCAGGACAATAATACGAATACTGTATTGGGAACAGTCGATGCAGAGAACGCCAACAGGATCAGCTATGAGCTGAAGCCGGAGGATGCAGGCTATAAGATCAGAGCCACATTTAATGCGAATGGTGACTATAAAGGAAGCTGTACACTGATGACGGCGGAGATCCAGAACGCAGGACAGATACTGGGAACCGACGTCAACGCATCGATCGATGGTGTACAGCAGTATCAGGCGACATTGAATGTCACAAAAACAGATGATACTGCAGCGATCTATGAATTCGGATATCGAAAGCATGATGAAACAGGGGAGATCAGCTCCAATCATGTCACGGTGACCTGGAACAAGGATGTCGTGATGAGCGGGCTGTCGAGAAACACCGATTATGATTTCTTCATCCGTAAGGCCGCAAAGATCGGATATGATGCCAGCGATTGGTCGAAGATCAACACAACTGCAGTCAGGACGAAAAAGTCGTTACTGTTGGGGAACATCTCAGTTGGGGATAATCAAAAGCCGAGTGTGGAGAGTACGATCACAGTTTCTTATGACAAGGGAATCTATCCGGACAATGCGGACGATACGGGAAGCGGCAGCTGGCAGTGGTATCTGGGGGATGAGCCAGTGCCGGAATCAGAAGGAGGTACATCAGCTTCCTATAAAATACCACCAGTCGATAGAAATCCGGAGGTAAGGGTGAGCTACACCGCAAAAGAAGGCAGCAGCTTTACCGGCTCGATAGAGAGATCCTTTGGAAAGGTATTCAAGGATGATCATCTGACACCGAAGGCTCCGACAGTAACTTCAAAGGGAGAGGATAATACGCAGATTGGAAGTCTGCTGCATCTTGTGAACAATGAAGAGAAGATCGACGATATGTATTATTATCTGCAGTCTTCTGATATCGACGATCTGCCAGCTCTGGAGATATCGGAGGATGTTGATAAAGCGGCAACAAGCAAGGTCGATAATACGACGACAGCCAATACCGGGCACTGGATCAAGGTGACAGCGAAGGATATGGATATCCGAGTGGAGGCGAACCGCAGCTATGTGACCTATGTCGCAAGGCTGGAATCGAGAAGTCATGCGGCGAGCGGTATCAATTCAACGAGGTCTGTCAAGAGTGAGAAGGAACCACTGGTAAGAGTAGGCTACGATAAGATCGAGGAAGCAGACAGCAGTGTGGAATGGAAGACATTGCAGTCCAAGACACTGCGGTATACGGTGGATGGCAAAGCGCCTACGGTCTCCTGGAAATATTACGTATCAGCGACGAAGGATGCATCTGCAAAATGGCAGAATATCGATGCCGAGATGAAGGCGTTGGATGACTGGCGAGCCGATGACATCAGTGCAGATGGTAAGTATGCCATGAGCCGATTCCAGATCCCTTTAAAGTATACAAATCAGTACCTGAAGGTCACGATGACTGGGGTTGATGATTATTCTGGAACGATCACCCATATCACGGAAAACCCACTGGAGGGTGCATTGATCACAGGAACCGCCAGAATCGAAACGACGGATACGACGAAGGTCCTGGATACGCTGGGTGCTTCCTACCTGGGGGAAGATGAAAAGAACGGAACCTTCACCTGGTATCGACAGCGTGTAAACGATGCGGATATGCCGATAGAGGAAGCAGCTAAGATCGCTGATTCACAGACTACGGGAAATACGAGTAC
>QULU01000082.1 GCA_003481775.1 Clostridiaceae bacterium OM02-2AC | reverse complement strand
CTACTTAGCTACTTTGAAAGTGGAATTTAACTTTTCACTTCAGCATTTACCCTTTTGTATCACCTGCCCATTGCATTTCCCTTTTTACCTATGTATAATAAAGAAAGCAAGGAGGCTTCCTCATGAAATGTAAACATCGTATTTTATTAGCAGCGACTTTGCTGACGTGTGTTGGAGGTGTGCAGATACTGAGAAGCAGTCTACAGAATCAGAAACAGGACACTATCCTCAAAGCCATTTTTGAAAAGCACGCTACCGTATCCGCCAACGGCATGGATGTGACAGACAGCTTTCTCTGCGAGCACCTTTTCAAATATGAGCAAAAACAATATAGCACCATATACCAGGATATTGCAGTAAATGATTATGAAATCAACAGCTTTTTCACAGCTGATAATACACCGCTTTTGACAAGAGATGCAGAAGATAACAGCTGTTTTTATGATAACGCAGGAGCACCGATCAGCACTGTTCAATAAAGCGGATATTCTGAAAATACATTACAGTTTATTACCGTAAACAGAAAGAGCAGTTTTGAAGCAAGCTTACTGTATACAGCTGACAGAAGATAATTTATAGAAAAAGCATAGAAAAAAGCTCTTTTCATCGGCATCCATCATTGCCTGGAAAGAGCTTTTCTTTTTTGATTATGAAAGCAAGCATCACTATAAGACACGTTCTGTAAACGATACTCCCGGATCCTGCTTTTCTTGCGCCGTTTTCTAAAGGTGAGCTTGACAGCCTGACAGAATAAGAAATATCACAGCTGCTACAGTATGCATTGTATCGTTAACCGAATATTTTATCCTGCTCCTGACGCAGCTTATAGATCAGTGTTGATGTGTCTAGCTCGATATCATCATATGTGATCAGCTCCCCCTTCTTCACATCACGCTTCATGACTGCCTTATTATTGACCAGACCATATGGTACATAGCCCTTTTCCTTTGCCTCTTCATGCTTGCAGATGGAACCATAGGTGGTATACCCGCCAATACCGTCAATCGTCTGTCCCGCCTTCAAATCGATTTTCGCAACAGTAATACATTCGGAAACCAAACCGTTTTTCGGAACAATAGTAGGCTCCCCGTCAATAACAACCTTGGCAGCCGTCAAAGGAGTTTCCAGATTGCACAGGTGGTATGGACGATACAGTGTCCACAGTGGACCAGGCCCCATAGAGTGATACTGCATCTGATATGCAATTTCTTCATTATCGGTTGCCACTGTCACAAAGACTCCCGGCGCAATACCGTTCACATACTCCACAACACCATGCTGATTCAGAATACCGCCATCCTCCTTCAGCTTATACGTTTCATTCAGACTCTTCACGTCACTGGCGATTCCATGTCCTCCGATCACATCAGGAACAAGCCCTGTAGCGTTTGACATCGCTGTCATTTCTACCATGGTTTTTGTACCATCCTTAAAGGCACACAGCATCTTCGGAGACATTTTTCTTCTTGTAGCCTCTTCCAAAACGGTATCCGGATTACAATTCTTATCAATGCGATTGTTCTTACCTTTTCCCATGACCTTAACTTCCAGACCCATCGCTGTAGCGAAATCATACAGCTCCATAACAGCACCCGGCTCATCTCCGGCGCTTCCTGTATAAATAACACCGTTGTCCTTTGCCATTTTATCCAGCAGCGGCCCGATGACAACATCAGTTTCCACATTCAGCATAACCACATGCTTTTTATTTTTAATCGCATCTGTTGCGACCTTTGCCCCTACATCAGGTACACCGGTAGCATCGATTGCCACTTCAACTGGGCGGCACTGGGAAATCAGGTTGGAATTGGTCGTTGCGACATACTTTCCTTCATCCATTGCTCGATCCGCTTCTGCAGTGTCATTGGTACGTACAATATCCGCATCCTTTACCCCTGCATATTTGAATGCGTGCACCGCAAGCTCCAAATCGATATCAGATACTACAGCTGGTGTGATTCCCTTCATCAGCACCATCTGCGTAACCATACCGCGTCCCATCTGACCGGCACCTACGATACCGCATTTGATGATGTTTCCTTCCTTTTCTCTTTGTTCCAGTTTCTTGTTCATGTTTAACATAACAGATGTCCTCCTTTTTCCTATATATAAATAGATCCTGTTATTTTCTTGCTTCCATCCTTTAATAATTTCGTTGCACAATTTCTATTTTCTGCTTTGTTTAATCTCTTGATTCATTTACAATTTCGTCATTCAATTTCTATTGTTCCACCGACAAGCAGCTGTTCTGCTTTGATAGGCTCGCCGACAAGCTCAATGATCCCCGGTCGTTCCACTGTATCCAGCCCCTTGAAGGACAGCGTACAGTGCCCCAGCTCTTTCAGCGTATTGAGTGCTTCCCAGCCGACATCGGATATCGTATATTCCACACCGCAGATACGAACTGTATCTCCCTTTTTCGGGTCTTCTTTCACTTCACATTTGGTATGCAGGACAGAGATGTCTGCCAGCTCCGAAGGTGCATCCTCATTGAAGATGATAATGAAGTTACAGCATTCATCCAGAAAATCCAGAGCACATGCGCCGAGTCCTGTAATCGTTGCCTGATATTTCATGATGCCTCCTTTTTAGTACATGCCAATACTGAATACGAATGCGATGATAACAGCCAGAGGCCCGGTTATCACACGGGAGTATAAGACTGCCGGAACACCGAACTCAATCGTTTCCGGTTCTGCCTCACCAAGCGATAATCCTACCGGTACAAAGTCACCGCCGACCTGTGCATTGATAGCAAACAAAGCTGGTAGTGCGTATTGTGCAGGGATATTTCCCAGACCGATTTCCGCACCGAGCAGGGTACCGACAACCTGTGCGATAACTGCACCAGGACCCAAGATGGGAGACAGGAACGGCAGACCGCAAATCAATGAGATTACAATCATTCCCGGCATGGTCGAGCATAGTGGAGAAATCGTATTTGCGATGACATTTCCCAAACCACTGACCTGTATAATACCAAGAATTGTGGATGTAAAGGCCATGAACGGCAATACATTCTTGATCACCATTTCGATGGACTCACGTCCTGCCGCAAAGAATTTGTTTACCACCTGACCGACACCAATACCGATTCTGGTAATAATACCGGGCTTTTTCCCCTGATTCGCCTCTTCCAGCTCTTTTCTGGCCTGTGCCTTTGTCTTTGGTGCCCCCGGCTTACGTTTCTCTTCCGGTTCTTTTTCCGTATGCACCTCTTCATCCGTAAATACGATGTTATCCTCTTTTACATCAGATACATAGATGTCCTCTGTAATAAACTGTGCCAGTGGTCCGACAGCACCTACCGGAACGATATTCACTGTATGAATGCGTTTTTTCGGATAAACACCACAGCGTGCAGTCCCCCCGCAGTCCACTACCGCTACAAGCACCTGTTCATCCGGAACAGTCGTTTTAAAGCCATCTACGGTTTCAGCTCCAGTCATTTCAGCGATTTTTGCGGCAATCGGATGAATTCCCCCACCGGTTACACACAAGATTTTATTGCAGGTTTCATTGGGTTCCAGCACCAGCGGTCCGCCCCAGCCACTGCTTCCCTTCGTGATTTTTACCTTTCTATACATGTCCTATTCCTCCGTGTTTCCTTTTGCATTTGTAAATTTTGAAGTCAGTCGCTGATAGATTTTCTCCGTCAGTACACCTCTGATCAAAATGACAATCAGACCAACGATGAAATAACGAACTGCCAGATCCCCAAGCGGCAGATTCAGCTTTGTAATACCTGCCGCAATCCCCATGTATACAAACAGCTCTCCTGGATTTGCATGCGGGAATAATCCGGTTACCGGATGCAGAAAGCTTACACAGGAATCATAATATGCAGGCTTGTATTTTTCTTCCACGAAGCGCCCAAAGGTATAACACATCGGGTTTCCCAGAAACAGCACTGCCAGCACCGGTACAACGGTATAGCGCGCAATCGTATATCTTGTCAGTTTCTTTGTGAAGCTTTCAACTCGTTTTTCTCCTATCAGCTTGATGATGGAATTGATGGCTGTCATCAGACAGATTACCATAGGGATAATCCCGGTAACCCACCCTACGAAGGTTTCTCCTCCTGCCTGAAATAATGCCATGAATCCTTGTGCAAAATCAGATATGAATTCCATATGTCACTTCCTCCTTATGTCAATCCACTCTTACGCAGTTCGAGATGTTCGGCCGTGTTCATCTCTTCCGTGCAGTCTGCATTGTGAAAGCGCAGCTCCAGTGCTTCCAATGCCTGTATATATCCTCGATACTGCTTCTGTTTTTTCGCTTCCATGGAGCGAAGCTGTTTTAGAAGCTCATCGATTGATACCCCTTTTAAATTTTTGCCCAGCAGACGATCTACCTGATGAAACTTTGCCAGGAAGGTCTTGCCGTCCATAATCTCACAATCTGTGATGATTTGCTCACAATCACAGGCAATGATTACGATATTTCCATTGAAGAGCTTACCTCTTTTCTGTCCGATTCCCACATTTCCCTTTTTATGAACACGCCGTATAGCAGTTTTATAATTTCTAATCTGGAATACACCTCCCACTGCCTGCATAACAAACAGTGATATCGCAATCATAAAGATCAGCATCAAATCGTTTGACATGATGATCCCTCCTCTTCCATCAATAACAGCAGCTGCTTAACACAGCTGATATCGGTAATCAGAATATTGATTTTCTTTGCCCGGATTACACCGAGAATGGCCTTGCTCTTTTCTTCACCCACCGCGATTCCGATACGGTTTTCTATATTCATGAGTCCTTCATCCGACAGTCCCATCACCCGTTCATTAAATTCATGAAATGCTGTACTGTTTCCATCTTTATCCAGAAACTTCAATAACACATCTCCGACAGCTCCCTGTTCCTTGAACTGCTCATAGTCCTCTTTGCTGAGATAACCGCATTTCACGAGGGTGGAATCTCTGGAGCTGCAGGAGCCAATTCCCATAATGACGGTTTTCAGCTTTTTAAACAGTGCGGTTACTTCCTGCACGGGGCGTTCCTTGAGAAAGCCCTCCATGATATTCGTATCATTGAACATGGCAGGCGCGAAGAACTGAACAGCACTGCCGTGAAACTTCTTCGCAAAGGCATTGGCGATTTCGTTGGAATGATATCCCTCATCCGATTGCAGCTGTGTACCGACACCGCCAACTACCGGAACAAAGGTACAGTCAATCTCCTCAACACTGATTTTACCGTTGGCCAGATTATACAAGGTCTTTCCCATGGAAACTCCAATATAATCCTGATTGTGAAAGATGCGCGCCAGATAGGCCAGTGCCTCCTCATATACCCGCTGCATATGATCGGCTTTGCTTTCCAGCTCCATTTCATCAACAATCAGCACTTCCTTCAGACCCAGCTGCTGTTCTATGCTTCTCTCCAGCTCCCCATACAGAATACTATCCGGATTATCCAATTCAATTCTGACAACACCGTTTTCCTTGCCGGCCTTTAACAGCCTTGAAACAGTCGCTCGTGAGATTCCAAGCTGATCACAGATTTCCTTTTGTCCGAGTCCATCCATGTAATACAGATAACAGCATTTATAAATCAGCCGAGCATCATCAACAATTTTTTTCATTCCAGCGCCTCCTTTCTGTAAGCGGTTCCTTTATCTGCTTTAAGATTACCACAGCATTTTATTGAGGTCAATGCATAAATACTGAACATATGTATAAGTGAATTTTGTTAAATGTTTATCTTAATCATTTGTTCCATATAGAAACAATGATTGAATGATAGTTCTTTCACAATATGAAAATATGACGATAAACAAAGGATTTCCACATTACAACAGGAGTATCTGTATGATCTTTTCCTTTTCTTTTTGCACATAAATTCTGTCTGCCTCTTCATAAAGTCTATAAAACCCCATTACATCCGATAAGTTCACAGCTTTTTAAACGCTGTAAAGGATACCTGTCCGCGCTTCTGTACAAATGTATAAGCCAATCAACACCAACTGCATCATTTTCCTGCACCTTTTACTTAAATCAACATTTCGTGGTACAATACATAGTAGAAAAGAGGATTGATAGAATGTATAAGCAACGACGTCATGCACTGGCTAATCTGCTGCCGGAAAATTCCATCGCTTTGTTCTTCAGCGGTAAAGCCCCGTATAAGGTAGGCGATGAAAAGTACCCATTCAGCGTAGACAGAAGCTTCTATTACCTGAGCGGTCTGGATAAGGAGAACATGATTCTGGCAATTATCCGAACGCAGGGAGAAATAAAAGAACAGCTGTTTCTGGAGCAATATGATGAGGAACAGGCGAAATGGGTCGGTGGAAAGCTTTTACCCAAGGAGGCATCTGATATCAGTGAGATTACGGAGATTTTCTGGATCGAGGAAGCAATGGATCTGCTGGGTCTTCAGATTTCACGATTATTTGATCATGAATCCCGTGTTGATATCTATGCGGATTTCACACGGCAAGAAGCCTATCAGGCGGACAGTGAGGCACATCGCTTCACAAGAGAGCTGCTGCGTCAGTACCCCTATGTAACCCTGCATAATGCAGCCGCCAGAATAAGCAGTCTGCGTTTAATCAAGGATGAAAAAGAGCTTGCTGATTTGAAGCAGGCTATTGAAGTCACACGACAGGGAATTATGGCGATGATGGATCATGTATGCAGTACGATGAAAGAGAATCAGGTTGAGGCATGGTTTGATTTTGTATTAAAGACCAATGGCTGCTCGCATTCCTTTCCATCCATTATCGCCAGTGGAAGAAATGCCACTGTGCTGCATTATGATGAAAATAACCAGAAAATAAAAAAGAACTCCCTTGTGCTGTGTGATCTGGGTGCCAGCTATCATTATATGAATGCCGATATCACAAGAACCTTTCCGGCAAATGGTGCCTTTACAAAGCGGCAAAGAGAAATCTACAATATTGTTCTCGAGGCCAATCAAACCATCATGTCACTGGTACATCCGGGCGTTACGCTGAAGGAGCTGAATCAGGAGCTGCTTCACTTTTATGAAGGCAAGCTGAAGCCGCTTGGCTTGTTGAAGCGTGGAAAAAGGGTTGAGGATTATTACTGGCATGGAGTATCGCACATGCTGGGACTGGAAACACACGATGTGTCTTTGAGCGGCTATAAGCTGCGTCCCGGCAATGTGTTTACGATTGAACCAGGCTTATATCTGGAGGATGAAGGAATCGGCATCCGCATCGAGGACAACGTGCTGGTCACTGAGGATGGCTGTATAAATCTGTCTTCCTCTATCATCAAGGATCCGGATGAAATCGAAGCATATATGCAGGAACACAACATTCATCTGAAAGTGTAAGAAAAGAAAAAGACAGTTTGATAAGCAAACTGTGCAGGAGTGTTTATGAAACATATTATCAATGAATTTAAAGAGTTTATCATGCGGGGAAATGTGCTTGATCTGGCGGTCGGGGTTATCATCGGCGGTGCATTCCAAAAAATCATAGCCTCTCTGGTCAATGATGTTATCATGCCGGTTATTACATTATGTACCGGCGGTATCGATTTTACCAACTGGTTTATTGCACTGGATGGAAATCATTACAATACTTTGCAGGATGCAGTAGCTGCCAAGGCTGCGACACTGAATTACGGAACCTTTCTCACAGAGGTGATCAACTTCATCATCATGGCGTTTATTATCTTTATGATGGTAAAAATGATGAATTCACTCTCTAGAAAGGTCAAGAAGCCGCAGGAGAAGGAGGACGCTGCACAGGCTACAAAAGTATGTCCGTATTGCAAAAGTGAGATTGCCACAGAGGCGGTTCGCTGCCCGCATTGTACCTCTGTGTTGGAGAAAGCTAGGATACATGATAATTTGAATAGCTAAGGCTAACAGATATAAAGGTCGGTCGATTGACATGACCTTTTTTCATATGGCAGACATATCAATGGTTAAAGCTTTTATACAAGGAAGAAAGCAGGCTGTCATGCTGTATTTATATATATGTATATCTTTTCATGAGAATTTAATAGATATTTTAGAATAAAAGCTTCCATCGCTTATCGTATGTATTAGAAAAAGCATAAGGAAACCCTCCTCATGCTCACATTTCCATTTCCGTGCTCTGCAGCACCTTCACATATTTATAGAAGGTCGCCTTTTTCAGTG
>QULU01000081.1 GCA_003481775.1 Clostridiaceae bacterium OM02-2AC | reverse complement strand
ACATATAAAGTAACAGACAGTGAAGGAGCGTCCACAACGAAGACGATAACGATCACCGTAAAGGATAAAGAATTCAAAGCAGATATAAATAAACCGGATACGGATGAGCAGAACAAAGATACAGGTAGTGTAGAAACAGGAGATCGAACCAATATAAGCTTCTATACCTCTCTGTTCGAAATGAGTGTAGTATGTATCGCTATCCTGGCGGTATGGAAGAAAAAGAAAGCATTGAGAGATCGATAGACTATGAAATAAGGAGAGATGCAGCAAGTGATTCTTGCAGAGCAGGAATATTCCTTTTAAATCCATTCAGATTTGATTGAACGTGGTGATTTTCATGAATTTAAATGAAAAGTGATACCCGCTTTATCAATGATCTGAGGTGCTGTAACTAGGAATAGGTGATTGCTGATTCAACAAACGGTCTCGAATCTCAAAAAGGAACCGTAATATTTGGATAAAACAATCCTCGTATTACGGTCTTTTTAGTATAATGATGTTTAATAAATATCGCTTGTTGAAACAGCAATGATCTGTACTGAACTATTAGGAATGTGAAGAATTATGTGTAAGTAAAAATCGACAGGTATAGATAGTAGATGACGAATCTTGTCTAATCATCATTTGTTTATGTATTATCAGTATGCCCAATTCATCAAGGGTTATACTGATTTTTCGTATAATAAAAGCAGGAAGAAAAACAACCTGCTTAATATAGAATTGAATAACCCATATGAAATAGAAAGAATAATTTCTGTAGGAAAGAGAATCAACTATAAATTTGATATTCATGATAGAAAGCCAGGGTGTATAATTATTCCTGGCTTTATCTTTTTGTTGCATACAAACAGAATAAAGTCGATAGAGAAGAAATGACGTGCTTGCTTTATAAACCTTTGAGTTAGTAATAAAAAACATCATTCTTCCTATTCTTGTTTATGAATAAGCTTATATCTAAAACGACGATCGTTTATGATTCAGTCAGTATGTACAACGAAACTATATGGAACAAGATACAGGAAGTAAACTCTATGATATTAGTGAGGAGGAACTAGTGATGGAAGGACCTATAATTAGTATTGATGTATCCAATGGAAACAGTCACTATATTCTTTTTGAGAAGAATAATAAGAAAGTTGGAGGAGTACATAAAATCAACCATGATGTTGAAGGATTCGCTCGTTTAAAAACAGATATTAAAATTCTTTCTGATAAAGTTGGCGAGAAAGTCTGTGTGGTTTATGAAGCTACAGGTGTATACACACATCCACTTCAAAGATTTCTTGAAAAAATGATATCAAACAATATATCATTTCGCCGCTAGAATCTGCCAGAAAACGAAAAGAAGGTATCCATTCTAAAAAAACTCAAGCTTGATTTTTGCGAATGAAACATACCCTGGATGCGATTATGATAATATTGAAGTCAAGATATTACAGGACCTGTTAGAGAAAGTTGAGATGATCAGAAACGATGCGGATAAAACCCTACGGAAAATAATTCAGATAGCGGAAACGATAAATGAATATTATCTTATTTTAAGCATATTTTAAGCATATTTTAAGCATAGATGGAATCGGTCCTAACCTGGCATCTAGAATATTGGCAGAAATAGGTGATATAAAGTGATTTAAGACACGGGAAGCATTGATAGCTTATCTTGGCTTAGATCCAAATATCAGTCAATCAGGACAACTGGATGGTGATCATTTTATCTATCTCAAAGAAGGGAAACAAGCAATTACGATGTCTACTGTATTTAGCGGTCACATGTAATATAAGGTTAAAGAAAGTAAATCCCATCAATCAGTTTTATCAAAAGAAAAGGCAGCAATTGAACCCGTTAAATTCATAAGCCGCCAAGGTTGCATGTACCGCTAAACTAGCTAAAATCATTTACAGTATGTGCAATAACAACACTATCTTTCAAAGATAGCCTATTTATATTATACATATTTTTTAAAAAAATGGAAGATTCCATCTTTTTGTCGTAGACAAGTGATCTACTGATAATGAAGTGATATTTTCTGAAATTTAGGCTTGATTTCTATTATCTAATTTTTATATGCCTTTATCATTACTCATTATGCTTCTACTGCTTCCATAATGGCAAGTTGATTTTGAATCATATCCCAGTTTCGACATCTCTGTGTCCATTTGCTGCTGAGGTTCTGAATAGCCAAGTAAAGCATCTTTCTCAAACTGTCATCATTTGGGAAAACCGTCTTTGTTTTCGTGACTTTTCTGAACTGTCTGTTCAATCCTTCAATCGCATTTGTCGTGTAAATGATTTTGCGGATTTCAACTGGATAATCATAGTATGTGCTTAGTATATCCCAATTCTCTTCCCAGCTACGTACTGCGGTTGGATATTGCTTGCCCCATTTATCCTTGAAAATTGCTAACTGATTCAGTGCCTGTTCCTCTGTATTTGCTTGGTAAACAGTTTTTAAATCTCTCATGAACTCCTTGATATGCTTATAACTCACGAAGCGTGTGCTGTTGCGAATTTGATGGATAATACAACGCTGAATACGTGCCTTTGGATAGACAGCTCCTATAATTTCTCTGAAGCCTGTAAGACTATCTACGCAGAATAAGGAAACATCCTTAACCCCTCTGCTTTTCAACTCATTCAGCACTCCCATCCAGTATTTCGCAGATTCACTGGCTCCTACCCATAATCCTAAAACTTCCTTCATTCCTTCGTTATTGATGCCCAAAACAACGTATGCAACCTTAGTCACGACCTGATGATCTTCTCTGATTTTATAATGGATCGCATCCATAAATATGAATGGATAGAAGGCTTCTAAGGGTCTGTTTTGCCATTCTGTTACTTCGGGCAGAATGCGCTCGCTGATCTTGCTTACCAGTCCTTCTGAAATCTCTACATCGTACAGTCCTTTGATCTGGTCTCTGATATCTCTTGTGGACATTCCAGTAGCATACAAGGAAAGGATGCATTTCTCAATGCCATCGGCATTTCTCTGATATTTTCCAATAATCTGAGGTTCAAATTCACCGTTACGATCACGTGGTACATTCACATCCACTTCACCTAACTGTGTTTTCATTGTGCGTTTTACAGATCCGTTGCGATAGTTTTTCTTGCCTTCACATGTCGTTCTTTCAGCGCGATCATAGCCTAAATGCTGATCAATTTCAGCCTGTAAGGTCTGTTCTAATACATCCGCAAACATGCCTTTCATGCACTCCATAATGTCCTGTGTTGATGTAAACTTTTGTTCATTCACAAGGTCCTTGATCTGCTTTGTCGAAATAAAAGATGTGTTCATAGTATTTTTCCTCCTGTAAGTATGTTTCGTATCTACATTCTTACCCGCTTTTTACTATTTACACATCTTTTGCTATATTCCTGAACTATCAAAAAGTACACCTTTTGCAAAAAGCATAAATACGCAGAATTGTCACCTGTTGCATCACCAACAGCTTTTTTTACTTTACCTTTTACTTTGTCTGTAAATCCTTTGTCTGACATTTGGCTCACTCCTTTTGATTTCTACACCTGTAATTATAACTCGCTGTTTACCGTATACTATATTGCATTTGGCCCGATTATTACATTAAAAACACGTTTTATACAATGCTTGAAACAATATGAATATTGATAACACTATTTTTAGATATTCACATACCTACAGGAATTATTTCTCCATATTGTCTGATTCAAAAGGAAGATCTTCTATCGGTTCCCAGGATTCTCCAAAGTCAACTTCCTTGAATAAAGCAGCCAACCCAGTAATCTGTTTCAAACGTAATATCTCATCTCGATCCATTCCAAGATGTTTTGCGATCCATGTATCTGAGCGTCCGAATTCATGCAGTTCTTTGACGATATTGCTCATTAAATCTACATCATGACTACCTCTTGCACGGTTATGACGGATGGTGCTCGCCATTCTCTGATCTAATGGTTTATCGATCACAGAAACAGGCAATAGACCCTGTTCCCGCTCATAGATATCTGGATATTCTTTCATGATCCGGTATCTATGAAAGCCATCCACTATGATATACTCATCGTTTGGTTTATCATAATAACATACAATCGGCATCGTATAGCCGTCTGCTTTGATACTGTCATAGAGAAGTTTCATTTCCGGTGGTGCTACTGCATTGGGGTTGTAATCATTGGGATGAATCTTTTCAACAGGTACGGCTCGTATGTCATATACGGGACTTTTTGTCATCGTTTAGTTCCTCCACAGTTCTATATTTATCTTTTAAGTAATCTAACTTTTTTTGCTGTTCACGTGTCAAACCAAATCCCATGAAACGGCAGATATGATCGTTTTTTAAAATGCAGAAACACATCCGTTTCCAGCTTGGTATATCCTTTGTAGACTTGATATCATCTGTATGATCTGGAATCTTATCCAGAAAAATAATGCGTGAATTTTTAAATATCGTATAGTTGGATATGCCGTTTCTCTTGATATGGTATCCATGTTCTATCAGCTCTTGAATGGTCTCTTCCTCTAATCCGCCGCCAACAGTATGCCAGAACTTTAGAGATTTATTAAACTTATCGAAATAATTTTTCTGCAGGCGTTTCGGCAGCGTTGCCAGCAAAAATTTGGTATAGGATTGCCACGTATGACCCTCGGGAAGCGTGATGTTACGGTATCCCATAGCTCTTGTTTTTGAATAGATAGAAGTAAAATTTGCGCCCTGCACACGCCCGAGCAGCTTTGTCCATATCTGGGGATCGATGACCCGATAAAGATTCAGCGAATCCTTGGCATAGTCTTGAAAAGGGGAGGCTACGCGCATCTGGTAAACCGTCAGGCCGGCCTTGTAAAATAAATCATATAATTCATTATATGGATAATCAAAGCGATAGTAGGCATGCCAGATATCATTGACCGACCAGTCATACAGAGGGGACGCAGTCCAGACATCTTTAAACTGATGGGTGATCCAGCACTGTCCTTTGTAGCCGTATTTCTTATTAAGAAAACCGCTGTAGCGCTGTAAGGATTCATCGGCACGAATTCCCAGAAGACAGATCGTTTTCTTATTGTTATGGGATATGCGATACCATCTGCCAAATTGTCTTGCAAGGTCTTCCTGGTGCATCTTATAGTGATAGGTCGTCATGGGATTATGTGTCAAATTGAACACATAATCATGTTCCGGCATTGGACGTACCCAGCTGTCTGCCTTTTTATCATCCCAAGGGTACCAGTACATTTCATAGCTGCTCAGTGCCGTACGTGTAGCCATAGGAAGGCAGATCCAATACAATTCTACATGAGGGCGTTTTTCCAGCATCTGGAAGGTTTCCTCTACATATCTTGTCGTGGCTGAATACTGGGCTTCAAAATCCTGATGGAATACTCCAATCGTTTTATCCGGATAGTTCCAATCCCGAAAATCAAGCAGAAGATACAGCAGCAGTCCACTGTCTTTTCCACCGGAAAAAGAAATATAAATGGAATCGAATTCCTGGAAAATAAAATGGAATCGTTCCAATAAGGCTTCATATACATTCAAATCCAGATATCTTTTTATCATAATATGTACTGCATGTTCTTTCTGTAAGACAGCAGAATGCAAGCTCACCCCTTCCGTTATAAAAAGTCTTCCTGTTTCCTGATGATGTGTCAAAGAAACTACTATTAGGACTATTCTAAGATACAAAACCAAAATATCCAATATTATGACAGTATTTTTACAAAAAAGGTTGTTTTATACTACTGTTTTAATCAAATATACATAAAAAACATATCATGATATATTTGAAAAGAAATATCGGCAAAACTGCGTTCTTTTTCTTTATAGCGGTACATCAAAATGGATGAAAAGGGCATGTATAAGTATGGTAGGATTCTGTAGATTCTGCATCTCTAAATAAAATATTTGATAAATGTATAAAAGGCCAATTTAATTGTATAATTGATGCGTTTTTAATATTATTTATCAATTAAATGTGTTTTATCGTTTAATTATGCTATTTTATACTTAAGTAAATTTCGTCTTTTTATTGTGATTTGCGGGATTTGACCTCATATGACAGAAACCGCCAATATAGAGGAGGATTGAGTTTGATGAAACTTACAGGAAAAGAATTGCAGAATATAAAAGCACTCCATGTGACAACGAAAATACCTGTGCATATCTATGATCTTTGTTTCAAGCTGCTCAAAGTGTACAGTTCCGGGAACCGGTATGAGATCCCTTATGATTTCTCCCGTATCCATTCTGAAAACACGGACTGCAGAGATCTTATCTGGTATGAGTATGGCTGGCTGAAAGAAATCTTTATATTTGTCCGGCATAAGGATGTTATTATCACGCTTGGTCCGTTTTTAACAAATCATCTGGAGCCGGAAGAAATCGAGAAACTTGTGGAAGGAGATAAAATGAAATCGCAGCCCTCTGTCACAGGGAAGGAGTGGTTTTCTTACTATGAAAATCTACCGATCTACGCATTAGGGGATATTCGTGATTTCGTCATACTGCTGGGGGCAATCTTAAATATCGACCTGGAAGAAATTTATTCCAGAAGGCTTCATATAGAAGTTTATCGGAATGAATTGGAATTAAAAAGTCAGGCATTAAAGAGACCTTTTTTTCAGGATTTTGAATCCGAGCAATATGCCTTCTATTATGAAAATAAAATACTAGAACTTGTTGCAAAAGGAGACCTGGATACTTTGAAACAGGGGGTTGCCAAAATCGGATGCAGCGTGATCCCCACCTGGCATAATGATTCTGTACGCACAGAAAAAAACTATACCATTGTTATTCTGGAAAAACTGTCTTCCCTTGCTCTTCATATGGGAAAGGATGTACTGGAAACGATCCGGTTACGAGAATTTTACATAAAGAAACTGGAACAGAAAGAAAAACTGGTGGATGTCCTGGCGGTAAGGGATAGTGCGATTATCCATTTCACAAAAGAACTGCACAATCTGGCAAACAGTGCTTATTCACCTTTCATACTGTCTGTGATACAGTATATTAACCTAAAGATTTACGGACCATATAAAACATCTGATGTGGCAAAGCATTTTTTTCTTTCAGAAAGTGCGTTACGGCGGCACTTTAAAAGAGAGGTACATATGAGCATCACAGAATATGCCAATCAACGAAAGATAGCCATTTCAAAGTTTTTTTTAGCCACGGGGATGCCGATTGCAGAATGTTCAAAACGTTTAGGTTTTTTTGACAGTTCGCATTTCTATAGGACCTTTAAAAAATATGAGGGAATTACACCAA
Source organism: Clostridiaceae bacterium OM02-2AC (assembly GCA_003481775.1). Lineage (GTDB taxonomy): Bacteria > Bacillota_I > Bacilli_A > Erysipelotrichales > Erysipelotrichaceae > Clostridium_AQ. The sequence continues at coordinate 1,120 of QULU01000081.1, read as the reverse complement.
AGCAATTCTTGAATAGAACAACCCAAAGAGATTTTGATGAAAATTTTCTTCTGGACAAAGAACTCTATTGACCTTAGCTGATAAAACATACAAAAAGAACTGTGAAAAATGGTGCAGATAAAGCATCACTTTTCACAGTTCTTTTCTTTCATAGCTGGATGGAAGCGTCTTCCGCTTACGAATATCTTTGATTGCCAACAGAGAAGATCGTATGAATACGGAGATTTTAGAAATATAACAAATAAGAATAATGTATAAAAACATCACATCTTTGTATAAAATTATATATGTCTTTTTGACTATCTTTTTATATCTTCTTAAATGTCCGCAAAGCCTTATTTTATAGGCTCTACGGGCATTTTCTTTTATGGTAAACCTCACATATCTAGGTCTATCTTCTTATATTTTCGCTATCAAGCGTGGTTAAAATCGTGGTAAATACTTCTTATGCGATTAGACGCTGAACCTCTGATTTTGCGGTATCTATGGACGCATGAGCATACCAGTTCATTGTGATACTGATGTTTGAATGTCCCATGATATACTGTAAATCTTTCGGGTTCATGTTCTTGCTTGCCAGCCTTGTGCAGAATGTATGGCGTAGCGTATGCGGTGTGATATGTGGCAAGGGATTGTCCTTGTGGTGCTTGTTGTATTTCTTTATCATACGGACAAATAAGGCGTTGTAATCAATCGCAACTTTGGGCTTGCCTTTATGATTGACAAATAGGAAATTGCTCCGTCCGTCTATCACAAATGGTTCTGCCTTTGGGTGTTTCTTCATAACCCGTTGAAATGCCTGTATTGTTTCTCTGCTTAATGGCACTTGCCTTATTCCGCTCTTTGTCTTAGGCGTTTCAATATAATAACCCTGTTCCTTGCTCTTTAGTAACTGGTGGTCGATAACCACAACCTCATGGATAAAATCAACGTCCATGATTGTCAGTCCGCACAGTTCCGAGATACGAAGTCCTGTCTTTAACAGTATCAGCACATCATCATAATACTTGTGATACACATTGTCCGTCTTGATGAATGAGAGTAGGGCTTGTTCCTGTTCCTCTGTCAATGCGACTTTCTCTTTGGTATCATTTTCTAGGACTTCACTTAACTTGAAATC
>QULU01000080.1 GCA_003481775.1 Clostridiaceae bacterium OM02-2AC | reverse complement strand
GCTCTTACTATGTAAGTCAGTTACCTTACACTTTCTTCATACCGCCGGAGGTGGAGCAGTCAAGGAGCCGAAGGCAGGGTGGAGATTTTTCGTTAGAAAAATACGACCCGGTCCTTGATTGGGAAGCCGTAAGCGGTATTCCATACCTACCTGGCAAATTGCCAGGTAGGACGATACCTTCTATATCTTTCATTGTATGCAATGCTTCGCGTTCATGAAACAGTGAGGAAAGAGCCTCACTGTTTCATCATATCAAGCTTGGAATCTTTTCTTATCTACATTCACGAAGAGTGCTTGTAGCTTTGAAGCATCACCCAATCTTTTGTGGATACCGTATAATGCATTGCCGAACGCTTCTAATACATCGTTCATGTATTCCAGAAATCTCGTCATGTCTGTCCCCACCTTATCGAGAAATTCTTTTGATATACCGAGGGATGGAAGCCAGACCTCTCCTCTTTCTTCCAATGCGATCGAGATGAGTGGATATATCTTATTTTCGTAGTCAATCAATGCGCTTTTGAATGCATCCTCATATCGTGGCATCAGCTCCTTTATCCCTGTTACGGCAAGACTGATAGTCTCTTTCAATTGCTTTTGATGCTCATCCTCTTCCGGCATGAGACCGACGATATGCTCGATATTTCCTAAAAACTGAGCTCGTGCTTCCTTGCATACTTCTTTGATGCCTTCCTCTGTTAAGATGATTTCCTGTTTCATAGGTTCCTCCTGTGCGGTTCTGCCGCTATCGACTGTAAGTGTAGCTACCTTACACTTTCTTCACACCGCTGGAGGTGGAGCAGTCAAAGGAGCCGTGGGCAGGGTGGAGATTTTCCGAAAGGAAAATACGACCCGGTCCTTGACTGAGGAGCCGTAAGCGGTATTCCATAACTACATGGCAACTTGCCAGGTAAGCCTCATCATCAGTGGAACGTATTGACCACCAGATCGTTATCGCTGTAATCTCTATAGTTCGACCTGCGATTCACGAAGGTCGCCTTCGCATCCTGTCCATCGGTATCGAGTATCACCTTACTGCCGCTCACGCTTCCGGATACCACCTCTGTGATGCGTTCCAAACGATATCTCGATACCGGGATCTCGCTGATCTCATATTCACCGGCCGGTATATCCTTCCGTACGATCGTTTTCTCTATGCCTCCTGACGCTTTCCTGTCAGACGCTGTGAATCGTATGACCTCCGTATATTCCTGCCTCTTCCCGGTGTAATCGGTGCCTTCGATATGAAAGATGAAGGTCGGATCTCCCGACGTTGGATACATCTCCTCCCCATAGATCCGCTTCGTGATCCGCAGTTCCGGTATCGGCAGGAATTCTGCCTTTATGACATGGTCTGAAGAGATATCACAGAAGGTATACGAGGTAGGGTATCGCTTCACGTCTACTTCCTTTCCGTCTACACGCAGTCTACGCAGATAGTATCCCTTATCCGCTGTATATGTGATCGTTCTCTCTTCTCCTTTGTCGATGCCGGTCACCTTGGATGTGATCGTCCCACCGCTCGCACCGGTCTCGATCTTGTAGACTCGTTTATATTTCACTTGTACGCTGTGATCCTCCTTTATACCGCTGAAGGTATAGCTCTTCGGATATTTCTTGATATCGACTGCTTTCCCATCGACGGTGACGCTCTCCAATACATGGTTGCTATCCACGGGACTGTAGCTGATCGTCCTGCTCGTATTCGGCAGCTGGGAGGCTATGCTCGCCGTGATCGTCCCGTTCATCACAGATGTCGTTATCTTGAAATAGAAGCCCACAGTCACTGTATTCGATGTCTTCGTTCCTCTATCCGTCGTTATCGACGCTGTATTGCGGACAGATCCGGAACCGGATGTGCTGAACCAGGCAGACAGGTCATGACCGCTTTTCTTTTTACACTTCAGCGTGACAGTATAGCTCCTTCCATAGAACGAAGCATCACCGACATTACGAAGGCTCAGCTGTATGGACTGACCGCTGATGGTACGATCGAATCTCGATGTCACATCGTTACCGGCTGAATCTCGTACGATGATACTGCTTGCGCCATTGACAAGCTGTATACAGCTTGCCAGGGTATCGTTGAGCTTGAAGCTCGTGTAATAGGTGGATGCAGCTTCCGGTGGGACCGCAAAGTCTATCGTATAGTCAAAAGCAGTGGTATCGTAGATTGATGCGGAGGTATTCCCGTTGATGCGTTTCGTCGGGACCGGTGTATCGAACTTCACGAGGGAATCGTTGGACCATTTCCAGTGATAGAACGTTCGATAATCACTTCCTTTGTCCCATGTCTCGACATCGATATCCAGTCTTCTCGTATACCCCAGCCGGAAGCTCGAGGCCGCTCCTATCAATGTAGCCCAGTTCTGTCGGTCATCATCTCCACTCAATTCAGACGGTGCATACACTTGAGAACTGTTATAGCTCAGATTACCGCCACTGCCTCTGCTCATCACATAGACGCCGTCGATCCCGCTATAGCCATGACCTAAGATCTCCGTATTATCGATATCTTTGAAATTCGCATGGAAGGGTACTGATATCGGTGTGTTCGTCCCTCTCCTATAGAAGGTGAACTGCCAAACGAAATTCCTGCTCTGATAAGATTGCTGGTAGATGTCGATACTGTTGTCCATGAAGGCGACGCTCGGCATGTTCGTATCCGGATGTGTCGTCGTAGTTGCCGTGCGGATCTCTCCGTCCACCAGCATGATCTTTAGATCTATTGCCGAGCCGTCATAGTGGCCGATGTTATTGTATCGCACGCCAATCGTACCACTTCTCACGAGCGCATTGCTCGATAACAGGGCGAGGTGACTGTTCGCCGGCAGTCGTCCACTGGACGCTCCCTCATTGCGGAACAGCGCGCTGTCGTCATAGCTTCTGCAGCCATAGAATTCCGCCCAGGATACCCCAGGCGTGAACTTCGGTGCGAAGCTGTAATAGGAATCGATGATGGTGCTGCTTCCGGATACCTCATGGATGGTCGCTGCTGTGATATGGCCATCCTGGGGAAGGATGAGCAGCAGGAACAGCAACAGGAACGATATGAGTAGTCTACCGTGCTTCTTCATGATCTTTTCGCCTCCTTCTTATGATGATCAGGAAGGAGATGGATGCCAGGATGCTGGATATGAGCAGTGTCCGCTGCGTCCTATCTCCTGTGGCCACGCTCGATCGTACCATCTGCGCAGTGAGCTCGACATCGACAGCAGCCTCCCTGATCGAATATGTGTTATCTGTCTCTTTTGGAAGACGCAGTGTGATCCGGAGCGTCGTCATCTCCTGTGGTGCATAGCGTCCCATCTCTATACCGCTTTGCGCGTCCTGCATAGTTCCTTCATAGAGGCGGTGGCCATCCTGCATCACTTGCAGCTCCAGTATCTCGGTAAGCTGTCCTTCTCCTGCGCAAAGCTTGAGATAGAGCTCCTGTTCCTCCTTGCTTCGGTTCTCCACCCTTAGGGTATAGATCTGTTCATCTCCCGGTAGCATCTGTGGTAGTACGATATCATCTGCCGATGTCTTCTGCATCCCTGCTTCCGTGATCCGGATGTGGATGTCGTCCCTGCCTGATCCTTCTGCCTGTATCCTTACAGGGAGGAAGGGTAATAGCAGTATTGTCAGTAACAGCAGTTTCCTACGCATCGGATCTCACCTCATTCCTTGAACGGAGCGTTTGTCGGATCTCGGTATCTCCCCAGCCATCCGAAGAGACCTCAAGATGCTCACTCTGTACGGCCTGGATCGTCGTCTCCAGTACCAGTGTCTGATCTTCTTTCGTGATGATGTCACTGCTCACGATGACAGCGTCATACAGCTCCAGTATGCCATCCTCTTCCAGGATGCCTGTATGGTAGAGATAGCCGTCCTTCTTCCGTTCCCAGCCATCCGCCAGCTCCAGCTCCGCCTCTGTAAGCTCACGGAGCAGCTCACCATCGGTATAGACACAGACCTTAAAACGTACCCGACAGGCAGCTCCCAGGTTCTGCACATCCATATCCAGGGGGATCCTGCTTCCCGGTACGAGCGGAACACTTCGTTTCAAGTCATCGACCAATGTCACCTCCACGGTATCCGTCTGTGCGGTGAAACGCTGCCGGAAGGAACGTAATATGGAGGAGAGGGAATCCCCCATAATCAGTCCGCAGATGAGCAGAGATACGATAAGAGATGGAATAAGTATTTTTCTTTTCTTCATGATTCTGCCTCCTTTTACCGTATACCGGCGAAGGCATCCCGGATATCGCTATAGCCATCCGCCTGTACAGATTCTGCATAGATGATGATGTCGAATGTCTTCCGCTGCTCTGTTTCGATATCTCGGATCATCACCTTCGTGAACAGACTGGAGGTGACAGCTCCCGGCTCCACAATGCCGGCATAGTACCAGTAGCCGTCATCGGCCTGCGTCCAGTCCTTCGTATCGAAGTCCAGCTCTGCCGGGACAGTATGGTCGGAAAGAGCCGTATAGACACGGACATAGCAAGGGACGCTGCCGGTATTGCGGACCTTCACGTCCTTTTCGTACGTCGTATCCGGCTGCCACTGCTTTGGAGGTGTGAAATCCTCTTCTATCATGACATCGTTCTGTCCAATCGTTATCCGGTTCTCTCTCGTTTCCACATGTGTCAGATAGGCGATACTGAAGGGGACCATCATAAGGATGATCCCTGCCAGCAGGAAGACGAGGGACCATTTCTTCCTGTGCTTCATTCATCGTGGCCTCCATCATCGACAGCAGCTTCTCTGTTTTCCGGCATCTGTGGTGCAGGTTCCTTCGTGTTTGTGGTATCTGTGGTATCCTTTCGGACATGTTCCTGATTGATGAAACTTCCATAAGCTTCCTCCATCGTTCCGGTCTCCTCCAGCTGGATAGCTATGCTCTTGACCGTGATTGTCTGTTCGCTGTCCTCCAGTCCCTGCTCTTCGATGGCATTACAGAAGGTTACAGATGAGAATAGCTCTGTCGTCGTCTGTCCCGGATTCAATACAGCCTCATAACCAAAGACATAGACCGCTGTTTTCTTGCCATCGGTATCCTCTTCGACGATTTTACTCAGCTGTCGCCAGTGATCCAGGTCCGGCTTGAAGAGGTAGAGCTCTGTATCAGCTTTAGGATTCCGTGAGCCATCCTCTTGTGCGGTGATGATATTCACGATCGGTACTCTGATCTCCAGATAGACCCAGGCAGGATTCTTGCCGGTGTTTTCGATTGTCGGATCTTTTGGAATCGTTTTATTAGGAATGATATCTTCTGCCATATCGGGTATACCATTATGATCGGTATCTGCGAGATCGTCCCATCTGTCCTCATGCAGGACGGTCCTCACAGAGCCTACGGTAAAGAGATTGTCCTTCGTATCCGTCGAAGTGAAATATGCGATAGAGGATCCGATGACAGTGATCCCTGCCAATGCCGCAATCGAGAGGATGCCTACTTTTTTCTTGTTTCTGATTTCCATAAATTTCTTATCTCCTTTTCCTTTTTCGTATGATCTGCCATGCCAAAAAGGCCGCGCACAGCAGCCAGAGATATCGTCTGATGAATAGGACGATATAGCCGATGTAAGGGATGACCAGGATGACCTTACCGATGATCTGCGTCTTATAGAGCGGTGTAGGATCATCTCTGTCATTGGCGTCTCCCTTTGTGATGGTTCTTTGATTATCAATCTGTCTCACGATCCTGTGTGTGATGATGGAATCCTGTTTTTGAAAGGTAACGATATCCTCCGTATGCAGTTCTGCGTCGGTATCGACCAGTATGAGACTACCGATGGATATCGTCGGCTCCATAGATCCGCTCGTAATACAGTAGATTCGAAAATGACTGCTTGAACATAAGGATATCGAGACCAATAGGATGATCAAAGCTATGCTGCCTATTCTTTTCGTTCGTATCAACTCCTTTCCGTACCGAAATCTTTCAATCTGCGAGCAAAAAAACGGGAAATCTCCCGCCTATTTAAAAAAATCATATACCATCAACCAAGGCGTAACCTTTCTTCATTCCAATTTTATAAGTTACCTGGCAACTTGCCAGGTAATGCATTCTAGGATAGGGATATCTAGCTCGTGGATCACCTGCCATCTGCAGCAATTCTGTATTATTTCAATAGAATGACTACAAAATAGATTGGTCTTCTGTTTGATCTAGATATCAATCTTCTGATCATATCTATTTTAGGCTAAATTTGCCTTTGGTTTATAACGATCTATATCCAGGGATCTTAACATACCAATATCGGATAGATATACTAGATCCAGATGTATCGAATCATGTAAATGATCTTTGAACTGCAATAATCGTTCTTCCAATAGCGTTATTTGCTGCTCATAAATCAAAGTATCTGCTATATCTATATTTTGATAAAAGCCAACTTTCCTATCAAACATATAAACGATCTTTAGGCCCGGATCTTCTGCTAGTATGAAGTCATAACTTTCTTCTCCCATGTGCCATATCTTGAATCGGCTATTTTCGTTTACGAAGGCTTTTACAAGAGCTGTGTGGATCTCTTCGAATAGATCTATTTCTTCATCATTACAAAGTACCCGATATTCGATGGCATACGGTACGATAACAGAATCTTTTCTATCTCCGTTTTTATCCGGAATTATTGATTGCGCCTTTAGACAATATGCTGAATATTGGGGAATATAAAGGTCTGTGAACCAATCATTCACTTTTCTGAATTCGCGAGTCTTAAATATGAATTCATCTTTTGGATCACATACACATATATCTTCGATGGAACAGATCATCTCAATCTGTTTTTCTGAAAATTTTCTATACTCCTGTTTTTTCAAAACTACTGGGATGAATCTATTCTTATCTGTGATCTGCAATCTCTCCGCACTGTTTTCTAACTCATATTCAAAACGCCCTTCCTGTTGCGGATAGAGAAATGCAACTGCATATTCTTCAGATTGAAGATTCATTACGACTGGCGAACAGAATACCACATGTACTTCATCATTTTTACGATCGTATGTAATCATTTTAGGAACGAATGTATCAGGTTCACATATCGGTGCAAAACAGCTCAGATATCCTTTGACTCTGATCCGCTCACCTGGTCCTATGACCTTGTTTCTGATCTGCTGCTTTATTTCTGAAAGAGGATATTCTTTCATAGTAACTATGCGGATCACGTTGAAAACATTTTTGAATAAGTCCATAAACTTACCTCCGTATTTCGTTTTCTTTGTGAGTTCTATAAATATATGAGCTATTTGTATGTTTTTGATCTTCAATTTTAACACCTCTTTATTTTAAGATATCACAAGAAAACTCATTCGTATATGCATATTTGATTTTTCTGATAAGATTTCTTCAGGTGTTCAAACGTTAATATCCCGTATACTTTTATCTTATCTGGCAACTTGCCATGTGCAGTCTTTTCCGGATGGATCTATCACGTTCGTGGACCACCTGTCATGAAAACTGATGTTTGAATGATAGGTTATAGATCCATGTGCCTGGTCTTCGGTTCCTTGATCATGCCATCTCCTTCAACTCGTTCTCTGTCGCAAGGACATGCAACGGGATATGCCGGTCTCCACAGACGAACAACGCGTCGCCCATACGCAGCTGTTCGATTAGTCCTTTCTCATTCTCATTGACGGTGATAAACTTGCTCAGATCGTTGGTCCCGTCGCGCTCCAGATGCATGATCATCTTATAGACGCTGTTGTTGAAGATCGCCTTTCCATGTACGAGGATATCTTTGCCTGCAAAGTCTTTCGGCTCCTGCGTCGCGATTGTACAGACATTGTGATACTTTCTGGATCTTCTTGTGTATTGTGCTACTCTTTCTGCACTCATCGGCGTCAGTATCTGCGTATGCGCCTCATCCAGAACGAAAGCAGACTCTACGGACTCATCCAGACATAACGACCAGGCAAATTGGTACATGATGTGATTCAGTGCATTGATCAATGTCATCGGCTTCTCCAGCAGCGTCTTCGTACCGAACGCGATGATATCCTTCGATAAGTCCTCCTGACCCAGTGATGTATGTCCATTGAAGTAGATCGACCATTCTTTGAGCAGTGGTTTTATCTTCAGCCGCAGATCCCGCAGCAGCTCCAGCTCCTTCGTATCGGCATGCGGCTGCTGTTGACACTCCTCTATGCTCTTCTGCAGACGTACATCAAGATCAGAGAAGGTCGGATATGCAGAAGCCGGAAGTCCACGGAAATCCGTTTCCGGCGTCAATCCATGATCGGCATACAGCATGACCATCTGATCTCCTACGATGGAAAGGGTGTCATCACTTATAGAGGGTACGAGATAGCGCAGGATGATCTTGACATCATCGACACAGTTGTATATGGCAAGCTCTGTATCCCATTTGACACTGGCGTCCTCATCCTCTTCCACGGAGATCGGCTTCAGATCGAAGACATTGATGATATGGCCTCGCCGTCCCCAGTTGATGAACGTGCCTCCATAACGCTTCGTCAGGGAGCTGTTCTTGTTCTCCGGATCTATCCAGATGATCTTTTTGTGTGTGCGGATATAGAAACGGATCAACAGCTTCATCAGTGTAGACTTACCGAATCCGGT
>QULU01000008.1 GCA_003481775.1 Clostridiaceae bacterium OM02-2AC | reverse complement strand
AAAATGGCATCAACCACATTTCCTTAGGTTGATGCCATTGAGCTGTAGTATCTGCCTTTTTTGCAGCCTCAGCTAGTTCAAATAAAAAAGCATAACGAATAGAAGCATGTTTTCCATAAACGGATAAGTCGCTGTATATCGAAAGGTGACTGAAACGCATAAAACAGCAGAGGTATTGCACTTCCGTGAAGATATTGCTGTGTCGGATATGGGAATAGGATAATCCTTTTCCATGACGCTGCTGTGACATGGATTGAATATTGCTTCGTTATTGCTTCGGAAAGGAAAATTTGCATTGCTTTTGAGAGTAGAAAACGCTTGTAAGATTCCCCTGAGAATGTAATAATATCTACATAAACAACAGGCAGGGGTGAGTGCTATGGCAGATAGCAGGTATCAGAAGTGGAGTACGAAAAAGATTCAGGATGAGATTCTTCGTGTACGCCTGATTGATCTGGAAAAAGAACAGGAGCTTTGCTTTACTCTGAATGAGAGGGCAAAGCTGACCAGTGATCGCTATGCGCTCGCCTTTTCCTATACCTTCCTTGCGGATTGCTATTTGGCAGTCCGGGATAATAAAAGCTGTATTCTTTATCTGTCCCGTGCAAAATCACTTTGTGAAGCACAGCAGTATGATGATCTCCTCATTCGCATTTACAATTTCTACGGGATGTTTTGCAATGCTATATATGATGAAATCACGGCCCTGGATTATTATCTGAAATCTCTGGATATTGCAGAAAAAAATCAAAATTATATGCAGATGGCATCCGCTTACAATAACATAGCCACCTGCTTTGATTTAAAACACAATTATGAAGAGGCTGTTGTCTTCTATCGGAAAAGCTATGATGTGCTGGCACAGGAAAAAGAGAATACAGCATATTCCCGAGCGGTTTCCTTGACCAACCTGTGCAACTGCTCATTCAAGCTGCATAACCTAAAGGAGCTACAGGCATATATCACACTGTTTCAACGGATCGATCAGCAAGCGTTTGTAGAAGGAATGCTGCTTTTATACCGGTACTGTGTGCTGATGGAATACTATATGAAAAAGGATGAGAAGTTCAGAGCACTGACGAAGGAGCTGTTTGAGATACAGCAAAAGGTGGAAAATCGATTGCTGGTACATCAGGTTATTACCAATGTCTGTGATATGATGCTGGATATCAATGCGCGTGACTATGCAGAGGAATGCTTGAAGATACTTGCGGATATCAATCAGGATGATGATATCAAATCAAGGAAGGAGCTGCAGAAGCTGATTGTAAAATACTGTGAGAAATTCTGTAATGAAGCGCAGCAATATAAGGCCTATAGTGAATTTCATAAAATTATACTGGCCATCGAGGATATGGATGTGGACGATTACAGTGCAGGACTTTCTGCGAAAATGGAGCTGCATCGCAGTAAGGCGGTACAGGTGGATTTGGAGAAGGAAAACGAAGCGCTGGAAAAAACGATGAATCTCGATGATCTTACACATGTATGGAATCGGCGCTGCTTCAACCATGATATGGAGAGTTCGCAGCTATTTGAAGCGGACACTCTTGCAATCGCTATGCTGGATATCGATTATTTTAAGGAATACAATGATTTGTATGGTCATCAGATGGGGGATCAGGCACTGGTGGAGGTTGGCCGCACACTGCTGTCGGTGAAGGGGGACGGTATACGGCCTTATCGCTATGGCGGTGATGAATTTTCCATTATCTTTCTGAATCAGGAGGAAAAAGAGGTGAAGCACATCCTGGATACGGTAAAGCGGGCAGTTGCCGAGAAGCACATCGAGCATGCAGGATCATATACCGCTGCAGTGTTATCCTTATCCTGTGGATATGCGTTTACTGCGGACAGGGAAAAGGATCAAAGAAAGCTGTTAAAGGAAGCAGACGCTGCGTTGTATCGAACAAAGGCGAATCGTACAAAGGGATCACTTTACACAGGGCAAGGGACTCTTTGACTTTCCCTGAAAAACAGATGATGCCAAGCGACGGCATAAAAAAGGATATGGGCATCTATTGGTGGGATACTCATATCAGGGTAAAAATATATGGAAAGCAAAAAAGAAGAAGTAAATTCCGATGCAGGAGCTTATTTCTTCTTTTCTTTACGCTGTTTGAGAAGCAGTGAATCATGGATATGCTTGTAAACGAGGTTTTTCCTGCTTTAGCTTGATAAGGATGAACAGGCTGCTGTAAGAAAGCCGCAGCTTCATTGCTGCTATTCAAAAGGATAACAGGTTTCTACAAAAGATGGTTCACTTGTTTAAATGGGAAGAGGAAAACAGCGCCTGCTTTTGCATAGAATCCTATGCCCCTCGTTATTCTGTCATACGGATGCCGTCCTTATTGAAAATTTTATGCAGGCTGCGTTCTACAGGGAGCAGCGTCAGAAGAAGGATAATGCATTGCAGCAAACAGAGAAGGCTGCCATAGATGCCACATGCTGTATCGCTTTTTCCATACAGTAACAGCATACAAGGAAGAGAGAAAATCGCACAAATCCATCCCCAGACAAACCAGATTCTGCCACATAGCAGATGTGCGGTTTTCCATGTGTCTTCATTTTTCATGGACAGGGCTGTGCATTATCCGTAAACCCCATTGATTTCCTTTGGGGGATGGTTTTGGAATAAAAAGCCAAAGCCTATCATGGTCAAGGGAATCAGAAGATTCATAATAAGCATAAACAGCCAGAAAGCCATATGGAACACCTCCCATCTAAATATAGTATAGCACTATTTAAACCCGACGTCATGGGGAACTGCTGTCAGCTGCAAAGCGACTTGCTTTCATTGTTGGCAGAAAAACGATGTGAAAGGAAACGGAGATAAGCAGAGCAATCTTGTACAATATGCAAACCGCCTCAGCGAGGAGGCTGTTCCATGTTTTTTTTTTGCATAGGATAAGCGGGACAGGGAAATCATTGCATTCACGCAGACCTGCTGAAAACGCTTATCACATACAATATAAAACAGAAAAAGTCCAATCTCTTCAACCTGTGTAAAAAAATCTTGCAATACGACAGATATATGGTAAAATATTGAGTGATAAAAGGTCCTTTAAGATAATCCAGAGAGGTTATGAAGGCGAACACCAAACCTGAAGTGTATAGAAAGGGTCCTTTTGTGTATCAAAATGGACCTTTTTTTGATAGGACCGGCAGGAGGATAGCATATGAACAAGAACAGTTTACTGAGAATCTGTGACTTAACGAAAGAAGAGATTTTTCACATTCTTGAGGATGCTGCTGCTTTTTCCAGTTCTCAATCAGATTGGCAATTTCCGCGTAAAACGCTGGTTGCTAATCTTTTTTTTGAACCAAGCACGCGGACACATTTCTCATTTGCCAGCGCAGAGCATCAGCTGGGTGCCTGTGTAGAAAATTTCACTGCACAGGGAAGCAGCGTGGAAAAGGGGGAAACGCTGTACGACACGGTCAAGACATTTGAAAGCATCGGCTTCGATGCTGTGGTCATCCGTCACAGTCAGGATGAATATTTCAGGGAGCTGGAAGATATCCGGATTCCGATCCTGAATGCCGGAGACGGCTGTGGGAATCATCCGACCCAGTGTCTGCTGGATCTGCTCACCATCTATCAGGAATTTCAGACATTTGAGGGCATCAAGGTGGCTGTCATCGGTGATATTGCACATTCCCGTGTTGCGAACAGCATCAAGGAAGCGCTTGGCATGCTGGGGGGAGAGGTTGCCTTCTCTGGCCCGGATGAATGGGTCGCAAAGGATGCATATTACAAACCGGTAGATGAGGCAGTGCAATGGGCGGATGCCGTTATGATGCTTCGCATTCAGCATGAGCGTCATGAAGAAACCATGGCGATGAGCAAGGCGGAATATCTGGAGCGCTACGGTCTGACGAAAAAGCGTGCTGCCATGATGCAGCCGCATGCCATCATCATGCATCCGGCACCGGTCAATCGTGGTGTGGAAATCGACAGCGATCTGGTGGAGGCGGAAAACAGCCGTATCTTCAAACAGATGAGCAATGGAGTCCTTGTGCGCAAGGCAGTGATCAAACGCGCGCTCGGCTATCCATTTGATAAATAGCATACATAGCGCATGAACAAGGAAAGAGGTGCAGTTATGAAACTAATTCAGCAGGCCCGTATCATTACCAAAGGAAATGAAACAGAACGGATGGATGTGCTTTTCGATGAAACACAGATTGTAAAGATTGCAGAGCATATTGATCCTGCGTTGGCACAGGAGGTCATCCCGGCAGAAAATTGTGTACTACTCCCCGGGCTGATCGATGTGCATGCCCATCTGCGTGAGCCGGGCTATGCACATAAGGAAACGATTGCCAGCGGAACTGCGGCAGCGGCTCATGGCGGCTTTACAACCATCATGGCGATGCCCAATGTCATCCCGTATCCGGATAATACGGAAACGATGAAGACATATCTGGCGAAAATCAAACAGGACAGCCTTGTCCATGTGATTCCCTATGCCTGCATCACGAAGGCGGAGGCGAGTCAGGAGTTGAGTGACATGGAAGGACTGCATGCTATGGGCATTCATGCATTCAGTGATGACGGTGTCGGTGTAGCAACAGCAGACATGATGAAAGCAGCCATGCAGAAGTGTCGCGATGTTGACGGTATCATCGTTGCCCATACCGAGGATATGAGCTATCGCAAGCCGAATGCCTGCATGCATGCGGGCATTCGCAGTGAACAGCTTGGTCTTACCGGGATTCCCAGTGCCTGTGAATATGCACAGTTTCAACGGGATTTAGCACTTGTCAGGGAAACCGGCTGCCGCTATCATGTATGCCACATGAGTGCGCAGGAAAGTGTGGAGTCTTTGCGCAAGGCAAAGAAGGACGGGCTGAATGTCAGCGGGGAGGTAACGGCACATCACCTGCTGCTCAATGAAATGGACGTGGAGAACGCCAATCATAAGATGAACCCGCCACTGCGCAGGGAAGAGGACCGTCAGGCTCTGATTCAGGGGTTGCTGGACGGTACCATTGATATGATTGCCAACGACCATGCTCCGCACAGTGAGGAAGAAAAAAGCAGAGGAATGGAGAAGGCTCCCTTTGGCATCGTTGCGCTGGAAACTGCATTTCCGCTGCTGTATACCCGCTTTGTGAAAGAAGAAGGCATCTTCACGCTGGAACAGCTGGTGTACTGGATGAGCGAGGCGCCCGCAAAACGCTTTCAGATGGAGCGTAAGGGAAAACTGAAAGAAGGAAACGCTTCGGATTTTGTATTGATGGATCTGGACAGCGTACGAAAGATAGAGAAACAGGGATTCTATTCCATGGGAAAAAACACACCGTTTGACGGTATTGTCTGCAGCGGCTTTGCGGCAAAGACATTTGTGGATGGAATCTGCGTATACGATAACAGGGAGGGTTTGCTGAAATGAAAAAGCGACTATTGATTCTTGAAGACGGCAGTGTTTACGAAGGAATCGCCTTTGGAGGCGACCGGTATCAGATGGGAGAGCTGATCTTCCAGACGGGTATGAGCGGGTATCAGGAAATTATCTCCGATCTGTCCTACTATGGACAAATCGTCATGATGACCTATCCTGCGATGGGAAACTGCGGGATCAACCGTGATGATTTTGAAAGTATCTCACCGAAGATGTTTGGCTTTGTTGTCAAGGAATACTGTGAGACACCGAGCAACTTCCGCAGCGATATGACGCTGGATGCCTTTATGAAGCTGAAGGGAATTCCCGGTATAGCGGATATTGATACGCGTGAAATTACAAGAAAAATTAGAGATCACGGTACGTGCAAGGCAATCATGGCAGATGCGGATGCTGATGTAGAAGCGCTTGTGAAGCAGCTGCGGGAAACAGAGCTTCCTAAGGATGGTGTACAGGTGGTTTCCACAGTGAAGCCGTTCCCGATTCCATCCCGTGGACAGAAGGTTGTCATGGTGGATATCGGAACAAAGTTTGCTGTGATTCGTGAATTCAATATGCGCGGCTGCGATCTGATCGTCGTACCTTATAATATGAGTGCACAGGATATTCTGGCAATCCATCCGGATGGCATCGTCTACAGCGGTGGTCCGGGAGCACCGCAGGACATACCGGAAACGGTAGCCACCTGTAAGGAGCTGCTGGGCAGTGTGCCGATGCTGGGAATCGGTCTGGGTCATGAGGTTATAGCGGCTGCATGCGGTGCAACGGTTGTGAAAATGAAGGTTGGTCACCATGGGAATTCTTCTCCGGTGCGTAATCTGAAAAAACAGAAAATTGAATTTACCGCACAGAATCACGGATATGAGGTCACACCGGAATCCATTGAGGGAACCGGGCTGATTACAACCTACACGGCGCTGAATGACGGCTCCATAGAAGGCTTTACCCATGAAACCTATCCGCTGTTCTCCTTCTCCTTTGAGCCGGAGGCAGCACCAGGTGCGGATGACTGTACCTATATCTTTGATGATTTCTGCAATTTGATGAAGGAAAGGAGTGCTGAATAGAATGCCGAAAAGAAGCGATATTAAGAAAATTATGGTGATTGGCTCCGGTCCGATCGTCATTGGACAGGCAGCGGAATTTGACTATGCCGGCTGTCAGGCATGTACAGCGTTGCGTGAGGAAGGCTATGAGGTTATTCTGATCAACTCCAATCCTGCAACGATTATGACGGATACCGTCATTGCGGATCGTGTATATATCGAGCCGCTGACACTGGAATTTGCAAGCCGCGTTATCTATAAGGAGCGCCCGGATGCTATTTTGGGTAGTCTGGGAGGACAGACCGGTTTAAATCTGGTTGTTGAGCTGGCAGAAAGCGGTATTCTGGATGAATACCACGTGGAGATTTTGGGAACGGCACTGGATGCTATCGAAAAGGCAGAGGATCGTGATAAATTCCGTGAGCTGATGTATGAAATCGGGGAGCCGGTTCCGGAAAGTGTGATTGTCCACACCGTCGAGGAAGCTGCTGCATTTGCTGCTGAGAACGGCTATCCGGTTGTTGTTCGTCCTGCGTTTACGCTGGGTGGAACCGGAGGCGGATTTGCACACAGCGAGGAAGAGCTGCGTGTTATCTGTGACAACGGTCTGAAAATTTCTCCGGTACACCAGTGCCTGATCGAACAGAGCATTGCCGGTTATAAGGAAATTGAATACGAGGTTATGCGTGACAATGCAGATAATGCAATCGTTGTCTGCAATATGGAAAATGTTGATCCGGTCGGTATTCATACCGGGGATTCCATTGTTGTTGCGCCAACGCAGACACTGACGGACAGAGAATGCGGCATTATGCGTGCATCTGCACTGAAAATCATCCGTGCATTAAAAATCTGTGGCGGCTGCAATGTACAGCTGGCACTTGATCCAAACAGCTTCAACTACTATGTCATTGAGGTCAATCCGCGTGTATCCCGTTCCTCCGCTCTTGCCTCCAAGGCTACCGGCTATCCGATTGCCAAGCTTGCGGCAAAGGTGGCGGTTGGCCTGACGCTGGATGAAATCATCAATCCGGTCACAACGACCAGCTATGCGTGTGTGGAGCCGTGCATTGACTACGTTGTCGCAAAATTTCCGCGCTTTGCCTTTGATAAATTCCCGAAGGCAGACCGTACGCTGGGAACACAGATGAAGGCGACCGGAGAGGTTATGTCCATCGGACGCACCTTCGATGAAGCGATTTTAAAGGCTATCCGCTCTCTGGAAATGAAGACGGATCATCTGGAACAAAATGATATCAATGCGATGGATGAGGATGCCTTATGGAAGAAGCTTGCACAGTGTGATGATGAGCGCATCTATGTCATTACCGCATTGCTGCGCAGAGGGGCTGACATCGAGGACATCTTCGCAGTGACAAAAATGGACCGCTACTTCCTGAACCGCTTTAAAAATATCGTTGCACAGGAGGCACTTATCCGGCAGCATCCTATGAATCTGGAGATTTTAAAGGCTTCCAAGAAAATGGGCTTTGCGGATTCCTGGATAGCAAGAAGCTGGCATGTAGAGGAAGCAGCTCTCTATGATACAAGGAAACAAAACGGCATTACGCCGGTATATAAAAATGTGGATACATGTGCAGGGGAGTATGTTTCCCATACGCCGTATCTGTATTCCACCTATGAGCATGAAAATGAATCCATTCGCAGTGACAACCGCAAAATTATCGTTCTGGGCTCCGGTCCCATCCGGATCGGACAGGGTGTGGAGTTTGACTATGCGACCGTACACTGTGTGAAGACGATTCGTGAACGCGGCTATGAAGCTATCGTTATCAACAACAATCCGGAAACCGTGTCAACGGATTACTCCATTTCCGATAAACTGTATTTTGAACCGCTGACGATTGAGGATGTTATGCATGTCATCGATTTGGAACAGCCGCTGGGGGTTGTGGTTCAGTTCGGCGGGCAGACGGCAATCAATCTTGCTGACAAGCTGGTTGCACGCGGGGTAAAGATTCTGGGAACCTCCCTGGAAAATATCGATCGTGCCGAAGACCGTCATGAATTTGAGGAAATGCTGCATAAGCTGGATATCCCGCAGCCGCAGGGAGAAACTGCTGTAGAGGTTGAGGAAGCGGTGAAAATCGCAAACCGTATCGGATATCCGGTACTGGTACGCCCATCCTATGTATTGGGCGGACGTGCGATGGAGATTGTGCACAACGACGACGACCTGCGTGTCTATATGGCAACGGCAGTGAAGGAAATCAGCCATGATGCACCGATTCTGGTTGATAAATATATCATCGGCAAGGAAATGGAAGTGGATGCGATCTGTGATGGTGAGCATGTGTACATTCCGGGCATCATGGAGCATATCGAGCGTGCCGGTGTGCACTCCGGTGACTCCATCAGTGTCTATCCGGCGCCGACAGCCAGCCAAAAGGTGAAGGATACAATTACAGATTATGCGATTCGCATCGGTAAGGGATTCCATTTCATCGGTCTGTATAATATACAGTTCATCGTGGAAACCGATAAGAAAAGCGGAGAAGAAAGAGTGTATGTTCTGGAGGTCAATCCAAGAAGCTCTCGTACCGTACCGTTCCTGAGCAAGGTTACCAATGTTCCAATGTCCTATGTAGCAACACGCTGTGTTCTTGGTGATTCCCTAAAGGAGCAGGGCTATGAGGAAGGTGTGCATCCGGAAAGTGAGCGTGTCTTCGTCAAGGCACCGGTGTTCTCCTTTGCGAAGCTGCGAAGTGTTGATACGACACTGGGGCCGGAAATGAAATCAACCGGAGAAGCACTGGGCGGTGATGTGACGCTGGAAAAGGCGTTATACAAGGCGCTGCTGGCAAGCGGGGTAAAGATTCCGCTGCATGGAAATGTTTTGATTACGGTTGCGGATGATGACAAGCAGGAGGGTCTGAAGATTGCGAAGCGCTTCTCAGCCATCGGCTATGGCATTTATGCGACAAAGGGAACGGCACAGTATCTTTCCTCCAACGGCATCTATGTGAAAACCGTAGACAAGGTGAAGGAGGAAACGGACAACAATGTCATTGATGTCATCCGCAAGGGACGCGTCAATTATGTGGTTAATACGATGAGTATCTCCAGCGAGGTGAACCGTGACGGCTTTGAAATCCGCCGTGCTGCCGCTGAGAATAACATCAGCTGCTTCACGTCACTGGATACCGCCAATGCGATTCTGCGCGTGCTGGAATCCCAAACCTTTACAACCATTTCCATGAATGAACTGGAGGGATAAGATGCAGGAAGAAAAAGGACTGATCTTAAGTAATAAGAAGTTAGCGAAGGATACCTACCGTATGGAAATACAGGCATCCATTGCAAAGGATATGAAGCCGGGACAGTTTGTGAATGTAGCGGTGGAGGGGTTTATGCTGCGCCGCCCCATCAGCATCTGTTCTGTTGAAGATAAAACACGCTTTGTCATCATCTACAAGGTGGTAGGGGATGGCACTGCCAAGCTTTCCACGCTGCGCACGCAGGGAATCATCGATGTGTTTGGTCCCCTTGGCAGCAGCTATCCGATTCATGAGGAGGAGCATGAGGTGCTGCTGATCGGTGGCGGTGTGGGAGTGCCGCCGCTGTATGAGCTGGCAAAGCAATACCGTAATATCAATGCCTCTGTTCATGTGGTGCTTGGCTTCAATGATCAGGAAAGCGTATTTTACGAGAATGAATTTCAGCGGCTGGGCTGTCATGTTGCGGTAGCGACCATGGATGGAAGCTATGGGACAAAGGGAACGGTGATGGATGCCATCGAAGAGCATCATATCACGACAGAGTTTACCTGCAGCTGCGGTCCAAGACCGATGCTGAAAGCAGTGGAAGCGCACTACACCCGCGGCTATATGTCCTTTGAAAGCCGTATGGCATGCGGCATCGGAGCCTGCATGGCGTGTGTGGCAAAGGACAAGTTGGAAGAAAACATGTACCATCGCATTTGCAAGGAAGGTCCTGTTTTCCCAATCGGAAAGGTGGAATACTGATGGATCTGCATGTAGAACTACCGGGACTTCATCTGAAGAACCCCATCATCCCGGCCAGCGGCTGCTTCGGCTTTGGACGTGAATTTGCCGAGCTGTACGATCTGAGTCTTTTGGGAGGTATTGCGATCAAGAGTGCAACACCGCACAGCCGATTCGGAAATCCGACACCGCGTGTTGCGGAGACACCGTGCGGCATGCTGAATGCCATCGGTCTTCAAAATCCGGGGGTGGATGTCATCATGGAGCGGGAGCTGCCATGGCTGGCGCAGTTTGATACGGAAATCATTGCCAATGTGGCAGGTGCCAGTGAAGAGGAATATGTCGAGGTGATCACGAAGCTGAATCAAAGCGAGGTTGTCAAGGCATATGAGCTGAACATCAGCTGTCCGAATGTGAAGCACGGGGGAATCGGTCTGGGTACGGATCCCAAGCTGGCGGCGAGTGTCACCCGCATGGCTAAGGAAGCGGCGCAAAAGCCGGTCTATGTCAAGCTGTCACCGAATGTTACCAACATCGTAGAGATTGCCAAGGCAGTAGAAGCGGCAGGGGCAGATGGGCTGGTGCTCATCAATACCCTGATGGGTATGCGTATGGATCTGCATACGGGAAAGCCGCTGCTGGCCAATGTGACCGGCGGTCTGAGCGGTCCTGCCATCAAACCGGTAGCACTGCGTATGGTGCATCAGGTGGCATCTGCCGTCAATATCCCGATTATCGGTGTCGGTGGTATCACGCGTGCGGAGGATGTACTGGAATTTCTGTATGCCGGAGCAAGTGCGGTTGAAGTTGGAATGCAGAACTTTATTGATCCGCTGTGCTGTGTTAAAATAATAGAGGATTTGCCAAAGGTCCTGAAGAAATATGGGAATAACAGTCTGAATGATGCTGTTGGAAGGAGTTTTCGTTGATGAGTAAAACAATTGTTGCTCTGGATTTTTCCAGAAAAGAAGACGTCATGAATTTTCTTGATAAATTTAAAGAACCGGTATATGTGAAGGTCGGAATGGAGCTTACCTATGCGTTCGGTTTTGAAATGATTCATGAAATCAAAAAGCGCGGACACAAAATTTTTCTGGATCTGAAGCTGCACGATATACCAAACACTGTAAAAAACGGTATGAAGAATCTGGCAAAGCTGGATGTGGATATCGTTAATCTGCATGCGGCAGGTGGAAGTGCCATGATGAAGGCAGCAATCGAAGGTCTGGAAGAGGGAGCTGTCCATGGCAAGCGTCCGCTTTGTATCGCTGTAACTCAGCTGACAAGTACATCACAGGAAGCAATGAATGAAGAGCTGCTGATTCCCGGAGATGTAAAGGATGTTGTCATCTCCTATGCGAAGCTGGCAAAGGAAAGCGGACTGGACGGTGTTGTGTGCTCTGTTCATGAAGCAAAGGCAATTCATGAGGCATGCGGGTCTGACTTTCTGACGGTTACACCGGGTATTCGTCTTGCGGATGATTCCAAGGATGATCAAAAGCGCGTGGCAACCCCGGCATTTGCCAAAGAACAGGGCTGTGACTACATCGTCGTGGGAAGAAGCATTACAAAAAGTGCCGATCCGGTGGCTACCTATCATGAAATTGAAAAAACGATGGAGGGTAAATAAATGAATATTGAAAAAACTGTCGCAAAGAATCTGCTGGATATCCAGGCGGTATCTCTGCAGCCAAATGATCCATTTACATGGGCAAGCGGAATCAAATCACCAATCTACTGTGACAACCGTCTGGTACTTTCCTTTCCGGAAAAGCGCAGTGTGGTTGTGCAAGGCTTTGTAGAACTGATCAAGCAGGAATATGCAGAGGCTGAGGTCATCGTCGGTACAGCGACTGCCGGTATCCCATGGGGAGCGATGGTGGCAGACAAGCTGGAGAAGCCGTTTGGCTATGTGCGCAGCTCCAACAAGAGTCATGGAAAAGGAAATAAAATTGAGGGAAAAATCGAACAGGGTGCCAAGGTTGTTGTCGTAGAGGATTTGATTTCAACAGGAGGCTCCGTCAAGGATGTCATTGAATCTCTGCGTGAGGCAGGTGCCGAGGTACTGGGCGTTGTGGCAATTTTCACCTATCTGTTACCGGCATCTACAGAGCTGTTTCACAGTATTTCCTGTGAATTTAAGACATTGAGCAATTATGATGTACTGATAGATGTGGCATTGGAGAATGCCTATATCAAGGATGGTGACCTTGAGAAATTAAAGGCATGGAAACAGGATCCGAAGGATGAATCCTGGATGGAAAAATAGAATAGAGAGCACAATGCATTGGGGCATAGAATACAGCAGGTATTCTATGCCCTTTTGGTGGAAACGGCAATTGTAAGGACTTACAGGAGGAGCTATATGAAAAAACGTTTACTGATACTGGAGGACGGCAGTGTATATGAAGGCTGCGGCTTCGGAGCTGATCATTATCAGGTAGGGGAGCTTGTATTCAATACCGGAATGAGCGGCTATCAGGAGGTACTGTCCGATTTATCCTATTGCGGTCAAATCGTTATGATGACCTATCCGATGATTGGAAATTATGGAATCAACCGGGATGACTTTGAGAGTCTGGATCCTGCTGTGTTCGGCTTTGTTGTGAAGGAATACTGTGCGCAGCCAAGCAACTTCCGATGCGATCTGACACTGGATGAATTTTTAAAGCTAAAGGAAATACCGGGAATCTGCCATGTGGATACCCGCGCGATTACAAGAAAGCTGCGCAGCAGCGGTACCATGCGTGCCATTATGGCAGATGCGGATGCAGATGTGGAAGCAATGGTCAGGCTGTTGAAGGAGACTGATTTTTTGCACGATCAGGTTGCACGCGTATCCACGCAGAAGCCATTTCCAATTCCAGCTCGTGGGAAAAAGGTTGTACTGATGGATTTCGGGGCAAAGCATGGCATCATCCGCGAGCTGTCCCGCAGAAGCTGCGATCTTGTTGTTGTACCATATAATACATCAGCACAGGCAATTCTTGCCCTGCATCCGGATGGCATTATGCTGAGCAACGGTCCGGGGGATCCCAAGGATATGACAGGCGCAATCAAGGAAATCCGCGAGCTGATCAAGCATGTTCCGGTATTCGGCATCTGCCTTGGACATCAGCTGATTTCTCTGGCGTGCGGTGCCAATACGGTCAAGCTGAAATTCGGACATCGCGGCTGTAATCATCCCGTCCTGAATCTGTCCAGCGGAAAAGTGGAAATCACCTCGCAGAATCACGGCTATGCTGTGGAAGTAGAAAGTCTTGCGAGCACAGACCTGATAATGACACATCAGGCACTGAATGATAAGAGTGTGGAGGGTGTCCGCCATAAACGCTACCCGGTATTCAGTGTACAGTATCATCCGGAGGCTGCACCGGGACCGGAGGATGCGAATTATCTGTTTGATCAATTCATGGAACTGATGGAAAAGGAGAATGCGTAATTATGACAAAGCGTACAGATATGAAAAAAATACTTGTGATCGGGTCTGGACCAATTGTCATCGGACAGGCTGCGGAGTTTGATTATGCCGGAAGTCAGGCCTGTCAGTCCCTTCGTGAGGAAGGCTATGAGGTCGTCCTGATCAATTCCAATCCGGCAACGATCATGACCGATACGGCGATTGCGGATCGTGTCTATATTGAACCTCTGACCCTTGAATTTGCCAGCCGCATCATATATAAAGAACGCCCGGATGCCGTACTGGGCAGTCTGGGGGGACAAACCGGATTGAATCTGGTTGTTGAACTAGCTGAATCAGGTATCCTTGAGGAATACGATGTGGAGATTTTGGGAACGGACTTAGCTGCCATCAACAAGGCGGAGGATCGTGAGCTGTTTCGGAATCTGATGTATGAAATCAACGAACCGGTACCGGAGAGCGATATCGTACATACCGTGGAGGAGGCGATTGCCTTTGCGAATTCCATTGGCTATCCGGTAGTTGTTCGTCCGGCGTACACACTGGGAGGAACCGGTGGAGGCTTTGCGGATACGGAAGAGGAGCTGCGTATCATTGCGGATAACGGATTAAAGCTGTCTCCGGTACATCAGTGTCTGATTGAACGCAGCATCGCAGGCTTTAAAGAAATCGAATATGAGGTTATGCGGGACAATAACGATAATGCTATCATGGTCTGTAACATGGAAAACATCGATCCGGTGGGAATTCATACCGGTGATTCTATGGTTGTGGCGCCTGTGCAGACGTTGTCCGATCGTGAGCATCAGATGCTGCGCAATGCCAGTCTGAAAATTATACGTGCCCTGAAAATATGCGGCGGCTGCAATGTACAGCTGGCTCTGGATCCCAATAACTTCAAATACTATATCATTGAGGTGAATCCAAGAGTATCCCGCTCTTCAGCGCTCGCCTCCAAGGCTACCGGCTATCCGATTGCAAAGCTGGCCGCAAAGATTGCAGTCGGTATGACGTTGGATGAAATCATCAATCCGATTACCAGGACGAGCTATGCCTGCTTTGAGCCGTCACTGGATTACATCGTTACGAAGCTGGCACGATTCCCGTTTGATAAATTTGAGAGGGCCGATCGTCGTTTGGGAACACAGATGAAGTCTACCGGTGAAGTTATGTCCATCGGTCGCAATTTTGAAGAAAGCTTTCTGAAGGCAGTACGCTCTCTGGAAATGAAATGTGATCACATCGATCATAAGGAAATCGATGCCTGTACAACCGAGCAGCTGTGGGAGAAGATTGCGGTAAAGGATGATCTGCGCATGTTTGGCATCGCTGAGCTGATTCGCCGCAAGGAATCGCTGGCACGTGTTCATGAAATCACGAAGATTGACATGTTCTTCCTGCATAAATTTGCGAATATCATTTCTCTGGAAGAGGAAATGATGGCACATCCACAAAATCTTTCCGTACTCCGTACGTTGAAGGAAAACGGCTTTGCGGATTCCTATATCGCCCGCAAGTGGGGGATGAAGGAGCGCTCCCTCTATGAGCTGCGGAAGAATAACGGCATCGTACCAGTATACAAAATGGTAGATACCTGTGCAGCGGAATTTGAAAGTGCGACACCGTATTTCTATTCCACCTATGAACAGGAAACGGAATCCTTCCGTACAGACCGTAAGAAAATCATCGTTCTCGGCTCCGGACCGATTCGTATCGGACAGGGTGTGGAATTCGACTATGCGACCGTACACTGTGTAATGACACTGCGGGAGCGCGGCTATGAGGCGATCGTTATCAACAACAATCCGGAAACGGTATCGACAGACTTTTCTATATCCGATAAGCTGTATTTTGAACCGCTGACGATTGAGGATGTTATGCACGTTGTGGATCTGGAACAGCCGCTGGGCGTGATTGTACAGTTCGGCGGACAGACGGCAATCAATCTGGCGGATAAGCTGGTGGAGCGCGGTGTGAAGATTCTGGGAACCTCCCTCAAGGATATTGACCGTGCCGAAGACCGCCATGCGTTTGAAGCAATGCTGCATACGCTGGATATTCCACAGCCACAGGGGGAAACAGCTGTGGAGGTTGAGGAAGCAGTCGACATTGCGAACCGCATCGGGTATCCGGTACTGGTACGCCCTTCTTATGTCCTTGGCGGACGTGCGATGGAAATCGTGCACAATGATGACGATCTGCGTATTTATATGGCGACAGCAGTTAAGGAAATCAGCCACGATGCACCGATTTTGGTGGATAAATACATCGTCGGCAAGGAGCTGGAAATCGATGCCATCTGCGATGGTGAGCATGTGGTTATTCCGGGAATCATGGAGCATATCGAGCGGGCCGGTATTCACTCCGGTGACTCGATCAGTGTCTATCCGCCGCAGACCATTTCCGACAAGGTGCGCGACACCATTGTTGATTACAGCATTCGTATCGGAAAGGGATTCCACTTTATCGGCTTGTTCAATATCCAGTTTATCGTGGAGGCGCCAAAGGATGGAAAAGAGGAAATGGTATATGTTCTGGAGGTCAATCCGCGAAGCTCCCGTACCGTACCATTCTTAAGCAAAATCACCGGAGTGGCAATGAGTCATATCGCAACACGCTGTGTTCTAGGTGACTCCTTGGCTGAGCAAGGCTATGAGGAAGGTCTCCGTCCGTTTGAGGATCGTGTTTTTGTCAAGGCGCCGGTGTTCTCCTTTGCGAAGCTGCGCAGCGTTGATACGGTGCTGGGACCGGAAATGAAATCGACCGGAGAAGCACTGGGTGGTGATGTTACCTTGGAAAAAGCACTGTATAAGGCACTGCTTGCCAGCGGTATCCGTATTCCGAATCATGGAAATGTATTGATGACGATTGCGGATGACGACAAGGAAGAGGGGCTGCGCATGGCAAAGCGTTTCTCTGCCATCGGTTATGGCATTTATGCGACAAGTGGAACCGCGAAGTTCTTACAGGAAAACGGGTTGTTTGTGAAAACGGTTAATAAGATTTCCCAGGAGGGCGATTTGAATGTCCTGGATGTGATCCGCAGGGGGAAGGTAAATTATGTGATCAATACCATGTCCAGCGAGGATAAGGAGGTAACCAATGACGGCTTCCTGATTCGTCGTGTATCCGCAGAAAATAATATCAGCTGCTTCACCTCCTTTGATACGGCAAATGCGATATTAAAGGTGCTGGAGGCCTTGAATTTTACGACCATTTCAATGAATGAGCTGGAGCACTAGCAAATAATTGCTTAGTGCAGCCTTGTAAAGGAAAATCGAATAGCTTTTTTGACATTTCAGGCGAAAGGAAAAGACGGGTTCTATGTGGCTCGTCTTTTCCTTTCTTAAGTTGAAGTTAAAAATCAGTTGTGCTATAGTGTACTTAACATACAGGAAAGGAGTGCTTTCATGAGTACATTCGAGTCTTTAAAAGACAAGGTAGTAGTTGTAACAGGGGGAACACGCGGTATCGGTTTTGCGGCAGTAAAAGGATTTTTGGATAATGGATCAAAGGTTGCAATGTTTGGCTCCCGTCAGGAAACCGTTGACAAGGCAATGAAAGCTCTAAAGGAAGAAAATCCGGACTATCCGGTAAGAGGATACCATCCGGATTTACAGAGTGAAGAGGAAATTACAGAGGTGCTTGCGGATATCAAAAAGGAATTTGGTACGGTTGATGTTCTGATCAACAACGCAGGTGTTTCTGATGCTTACTCTATCTTTGATTACAGCGATTCTCATTTCCTTGAGGTAATGAAAATCAATGTCGATGCAGTTTTCCGTCTCTCACGCCTGTGCGCACCGATGATGAAGGAAAAGGGGGCTGGTGTGATCATCAATACAAGCTCGATGGTCTCCCGTTTTGGTCAGCAGTCCGGTAGTGCATATCCAACAAGTAAATTCGCAGTGAATGGAATGACGCAGTCGCTTGCCAGAGAGCTTGGGTCCTATGGAATCCGAATCAATGCAGTTGCCCCAGGCATCATTGGTACGGATATGGTAAAGGCACTGGATCAAAATATGATCAATGCCATGGCATCAACGATTCCTTTAAAGCGAATTGGAAATCCGGAAGACATTGCTAATGCAATGCTGTTTCTAGCAAGTGATCTGGCAGCATATGTCACTGGTGCTGTCTTGTCTGTTGACGGCGGCTTTGTAGGATAACACTTCTATAAGGCATTTTCCCTTGTGCAGCATCCCGAAAGGCCCAAGTATTGTAAAACGAGTTTCCAGAAGAAGCCAGGAAACAGTATGATTTGAAGCGCCTACATACAAAGCGTAGGAGCTGCTGTGGTTTTGACTGGAATACATAAGCAATCCGCTGCCCCTGCTGCTTGCGCAGTCGTATGATGATTACGCATAGCGCTTTAGCTGATTTTGATGCCGTTGGCATACTATGATTCACATACAAGCGAAGAGGACATGAAAACCTCTTCGTTTTGTCATCTGCAGAAGGGAGCTTAGATTGGACTGCTTTTGCATGAATAGGTGCCAGAAGTAAATAAGGTGGAGTATGAAACAAAAAAACAAGAAGGTTATTGTTGACAGATTCTGTAAAATAGCGTATTCTATAAATGGAGTTAGATAAAACTAACAAAGAGATTGCAGTGTCTTTGTTTTCCTTATAACCTTACAACCAGAGAACATCTGACTTCATAAAAAGACTGTCTGTTTCTGCCGGTAAGCTGCAACAGGCGGTCTACCTTTTTGTAAGCTTAATTTGTATGCAAGCCTATTGACGTTCGGCTAAAAAAATGATACAGTTTAGTCAGTTATATGACTGACGGAAGTGGAATTGACCACAGGGAGTATAATGTATAGGAGCCGACCGTCTGGGCAGAAGAGCTCGGGACAACTGTCGGCTCTTTTCTTGTGGATGAATCAGTCATATGATTTATCTTACGAAACCATTTCATAACAGAATGAAACAGGAGGACGCAGGATTTATGATGAATGAACGCAAAGAATGGGAAGGCTTTACAGGCCGCCTCTGGAAAGAGGAAATCAATGTTCGGGATTTTATTCAGAACAACTACAAGCCATATGATGGGGACGAGTCTTTTCTGGCTGAACCAACAGAAGCAACGAACAAGCTGTGGCAAGAGCTGCAGAAGCTGCAGAAGGAAGAACGCGCAAAGAACGGTGTTCTCGATATGGAAACAGAAATCGTTTCCTCTTTGACCTCATACGGTCCCGGCTACATCAAGGATGAATTAAAGGATTTGGAGGCAGTCGTTGGCTTGCAGACAGACAAGCCGCTGAAGCGTGCTTTCATGCCATACGGCGGTATCAAAATGAGCGAAGAGGCTTGTACGACCTATGGATATGAGCCAAGTGAAAAGCTGCATGAAATCTTCCACGAATATCACAAGACACACAATGATGCCGTGTTTGATTGCTATACACCGGAAATGCGTCTTGCCAGACGGAACAAGATCGTCACCGGTCTTCCGGATACCTATGGACGCGGACGGATCGTTGGCGATTATCGTCGGGTTGCCCTGTACGGTATCGATTATCTGATCGAACAAAAACAGAAGGATAAGGCAAATTGCGGCTGCGGTGTGATGAGCGATGACATCATCCGGCAGCGTGAGGAGCTAGCGGAGCAGATCAAGGCGTTAAAGGGTATGAAGGCGATGGCTGCACTTTACGGCTTTGATATCAGCGGACCTGCAACAACTGCGAAGGAGGCTGTTCAGTGGCTGTACTTCGGTTATCTGGCTGCTATCAAAACACAGAACGGTGCTGCGATGAGTGTCGGCCGTGTTTCCACCTTCCTTGATATTTATATCGAACGTGATCTGGAGGCAGGAATTCTTACCGAGAGCGAGGCTCAGGAGCTGATCGATCATATGACGATGAAGTTCCGTATGGTGAAATTTGCACGTATTCCTTCCTACAATCAGCTGTTCTCCGGTGACCCGGTATGGGCTACACTGGATCTGGCAGGTCTGGGAATGGATGGCCGCCACATGGTTACAAAATCTGACTTCCGTTTCCTGCACACACTGGAAAATATGGGGCCGGCACCGGAGCCGAACCTTACGGTGCTGTATTCTTCACATCTGCCGGAAAGCTTTAAAACATATTCTGCGCGCATCTCGATTGAAACAAGCTCTGTTCAGTATGAGAATGATGATGTTATGCGTCCGGTATGGGGCGATGACTATGCGGTATGCTGCTGTGTAAGTGCTACACAGACCGGCAAGGAAATGCAGTTCTTCGGAGCACGTGCAAACCTTGCGAAATGTCTGCTGTATGCGATCAACGGTGGAGTCGATGAAAAGACGAAGGCACAGGTTGGTCCGGAATATCGCCCAATCACAAGCGAGTATCTGGATTATGATGAGGTTATGCATAAGTATGACAACATGATGGAATGGCTTGCTGACCTGTATGTCAACATTTTGAACCTGATTCAGTACATGCATGATAAATATTATTATGAAAGCTCCTTGATGGCGCTGATCGATACCGATGTGCGCAGAACCTTTGCAACCGGTATTGCCGGATTCTCACACGTTGTAGATTCCCTGGCAGCAATCAAATATGCCAAGGTTAAAACAGTTCGTGATGAAGACGGACTGGTGATCGATTATGAAATTGAGGGTGATTTCCCTCGCTATGGAAACGATGATGACCGTGCAGATGACATCGCAGTATGGCTGCTGAAGACCTTTATGGAGAAAATCGAAAAGCGTCATACCTACCGTGACTCTGAGCCGACAACCTCGATTCTTACCATTACCTCCAATGTCGTATACGGTAAGGCTACCGGAGCGCTCCCAGACGGGCGCAAGGCCGGGGAACCACTGTCACCGGGGGCAAATCCTTCCTATGGTGCAGAGCAGAATGGTCTGCTGGCTTCCCTGAATTCTGTAACTAAGCTGCCTTATGAATATGCATTGGACGGCATCAGCAATACGCAGACGATCAGTCCGGACGCATTGGGACACAACGAGGATGAGCGTGCCGATAATCTGGTACATGTTCTGGACGGATATTTCGATCAGGGAGCTCACCACCTGAATGTCAATGTATTCGGTATTGAAAAGCTGCATGATGCTATGGAGCACCCGGAGAAAGAGGAATACGCAAACTTCACGATCCGTGTTTCCGGATATGCTGTGAAATTTATTGACCTGACACGTGAACAGCAGCTGGATGTTATTTCCAGAACCTGCCACGCCAGTCTGTAATTAACAAATCAAAGAGGTCTGTTATACAAACAGGCCTTTCTACATTTACGGAGGTTATCTTATGAGTGTAAAAGGAGCAATTCATTCCATTGAAACCTTTGGTTCCGTTGATGGACCAGGGGTGCGCTTTGTTATTTTTCTAAAGGGCTGTGCCATGCGCTGCCAATATTGCCATAATCCGGATACCTGGAAATGCGAAGAGCCGGATACAGACAGTGAGGCATTGCTGAAGCGTGCATTGCGCTATCGCAGCTATTGGGGGAAAACCGGCGGTATCACTGTCAGCGGGGGAGAGCCTTTGCTACAACTTGACTTTCTTCTGGATTTGTTTCAAAAGGCGAAGAAGGAGAATATTCATACGGTTTTAGATACGGCAGGAAATCCATTTACCAGAGAAGGAAAATTCTTTGCGATGTTTCAGCAGCTGATGGAGGTTACCGATCTTATTCTGCTCGATCTTAAGGTTTTCGATGAGGATAAGCATCGTGCGCTAACGGGCCAAAGCAATCGCAATATTCTGGATCTGGCGAGATATCTTTCTGATATCGGTAAGCCTGTCTGGATACGCCATGTACTCGTACCGGGAATCAATGACAGTGATGAGGATCTTCACAAGCTGGATGCTTTTTTACAGACCTTGCACAATGTGGAGCGTGTTGAGATTTTACCATATCATACACTGGGTGCCTATAAGTGGGAGGAGCTTGGCTATCCCTATGCACTAAAGGATGTCCTGCCTCCGGACAAAGCACTTGTAGAGCATGCGAATGAGCTGCTGCACACAGCGCAGTATGATTCATAAATAATTTTGAAGCCGGATGCTGCAGAAAAATCCGGCTTTTTCATACTGTTTTATGAGCTGGTGCAGTTGTAGCGGAAGGGCTGCATACCGATATCTTGAAAATTCTCAAAAGCACTGTTTTTCTATATCATAAAGTGGTATGATGACAATAGATGGAAGGAGGTATCATCATGAGTGATCCAAGACGTATTCGCATGCACACAGGCAAAGGTTTTATTGCAGCGCTTGATCAAAGCGGCGGCAGTACACCGAAAGCACTTCGACTGTATGGTATTGCAGAGGATGCATATCATAGCGATGAAGAGATGTTTGATCTGGTTCATGAAATGAGAACCAGAATAATGACGTGCCCTTCCTTTACAAGCGAGCATATCCTCGCAGCTATTCTGTTTGAAAACACCATGGAACGAAAGGTGAAGGGGGAGTACACCGCGGATTATCTGTGGAATCAGAAGGGGATTCTTCCGATTCTGGAGCCTGAGGTAGATATCAAAGCATTCGATAAGGCAGATTGCGAGGTTCTGCTGAAGGCGGAAATCAAAAAGCATCTGGCGAAGCTGACAGCAGATGAAATCATTATGTTTAAGCTGACCATTCCAAGTATTGACGACTTTTACAGCGAGCTGATGGAGGACCCGCACGTTCTTCGCATTGTCGCATTATCCGGCGGATATACAAGAGATGAAGCAAATGAAAAACTGGCAAGAAATCCGGGTCTGATTGCGAGCTTCTCCCGGGCATTATCGCAGGGGCTTTGTGTGACACAGAGTGATGAGGAATTTGATGCTTTACTGAAAAGCTCTATCCAATCAATTTATGATGCCAGCATTACCTGAAAGACATGGTCTGCACATGAAGCAATCGCGAAAGGGCTTTTAATTAACGTAGGATTGAGTGAATATCACTCCACACCCTTATGAGATTTCGTAGGTAACTGCTTTGTTTCACATCATCATGGGATTAAAAAGATGCAGAGGGTCTGCATCTTTTTGTGTACGCTAAAGGTCAGGGGACTTGGATTTTCGATATAGAAGCTTCCTATATGGGATTTTATATAGATATTTTCTCCAGTTTGTCTGCATGCATACCTTATATAAAGCCAGCGTCAGAAGTCCTCCCAAAACGACATCAATGATGGAGTGCTGTTTCAGGACAACCGTTGAAAGACACACCGCAATTCCGCTTACCAGGGTAAGACTCTTGACGAGCGCCGCATGGGAAAACGTTTGGTAGCGCATGACGATGATCATGATTGCCACGGTACTGGAAACATGGATGGAGGGACAGACATTGGTTGGTGTGTCGATGGCATACAGCATACCGGCTATTCGTGCAAGCAGGTTGTCATGTACGATCGTTGGACGCAGCTGCAGTCCGTTGGGCAGTATGGTATAAATCAGCAAACAGATTGTCATACCGCTAAACATGATAAAGCAAAGGTCCAAAAAATCCTTACGTGAATGAAATAGAAAATACCCGAGAGAAGCTGCAAGCATGGGGAACCAGGCAAAGTAAGGAATCACAAAGCCTTCATGAAAGGGAATCCAGTCATCGATGGGGCAATGTATGATAAATCTGGGAACCGCAAAGGCCTCCAGAAGCTCAAAGTAAAGCAGATAGGGGATAAAATAAAGAAGGCACAGCGCATACGGATGCTCTTTGACCCAGTCCACCGCTTTTTTTAACATGCACATCCTCCTCTCCGAATGGTATTTATTATAGTACGAATTTCCATTTATTTCAAATGAAAAAAAAATCCGACCTGTGCCGGATTACGGTTTGATGTAGGAATATCCCTCCTGCTGTTTGACAGCCAGCTCGACGACACCGCTTGCTACGGTAGATACGCCGTTTAAAAGCTCCTGTTCCTCCAGCTTCTGCCCCTTCATCGCATTGCGGCAGGCTGCTATGATTACACCGCGCTTCATAAAATCACAGAAAACCGCTTTGTATTCCAGCTGCTCAGCGGCCTCCTCCTTCAGCTGACGGACTGCTCTGCCGTTAACGACGATTTCAATATGGGAATCCTGATGCAGCTGTTCGCAATATGCAAGCATATGGGTTACATTTCCCTGTACAAGCGGCCAGCGTTTTTCTTCATCAATGTGAAATACCACGTTCATATGAGGACCTCCTCCTTTTGATTATCTTTATGGTCATTGTACGATACCTGGCTCTTACTTGCAAGCGGGAAACCTGTCAGGTTATCATATGTTGTGAAAAAATTCATAAAGTTTTTATTTGAAAGCGGTATCACAAGTGTTAGAATAGCTGTGTAAGAAAGGTGAGTGTGATAAGCATATGAAGAATCTGGAGCATCATCTATTGGGCAAGCACCCGAGAATCGGATTTGCTGAGGGTGCCAATCCCGATGTGATCCGTGCGGCTATACGGCATGTCGAGAACGGCTTTATACTGCCGGTGCTGATTGGTCATAAAAAGGAAATTCTATGGCATGCGAAGGAGATGGGTGTTGATATCAGCGGTGTGGAAATCGCTGATATAGAAAGCTTTGCAAATAAGGCGGAAATGGTGTCCCGCATGCTGATGATCCGCCGTGGTGACTGGAGCAGAACAGACTGTGAGGAAAAGCTGCGGGACATCAATTATTTTTCAACGATGTATCTGGAGCTGGGCTATATCGATGGCCTGGTCGGCGGTGTTATCGCAACGACAGCGGAAACCATGCGGCCCGCTTTACAGCTGATCAGAACTGCGGAGAACGAGCGGACTGTATCCAGCTGTGTATTGCTGGAACGGGATAACGTTCATTATATTATGGGTGATTGTACGCTGAATGTGGATCCATCCGTTTC
Organism: Clostridiaceae bacterium OM02-2AC; assembly: GCA_003481775.1. GTDB lineage: Bacteria > Bacillota_I > Bacilli_A > Erysipelotrichales > Erysipelotrichaceae > Clostridium_AQ. The sequence goes on along the minus strand of QULU01000008.1, from coordinate 91,576 downwards.
AGAGCTGGTCGAGATCACCCTGCAGTGTGCCAGAACAGCACGACAGTTTGGCATTGAGCCAAAGGTAGGCATTTTATCCTATTCCACGTTTGGCTCCGGAAGCGGTGCAAGCGTGGATAAAGTGCGTGTTGTGGCTGAGCATCTGAAACGAATGCCGCTGGATTTCGCTGTTGATGGGGAGATACAGGTGGATGCCGCAATCTCACCGATCGTCGCAAAGGTTAAGGCGAGCGAATCTACGATAGCAGGAGAAATGAATACGCTGATTTTTCCAAATATCGATGCTGGAAATATCGGCTATAAGATTGCTGTTGAGCTGGGCGGCTTTACCATGTTCGGCCCGATTTTACAGGGCTTGCGCAAGCCGGTAAATATTTTGACACGAAGAGCAAGTGTGGATACGATCTATTCCATTGGCATCATAACCGGTGTCCAGGCAGTAGAGAATCGCTCCTGAAAAAGATGGAGGCTGCAAGGCTGCTAAAATAAATACGAAAAGAAAAAATGGGAATGCGATGAAAATAGTTTCCCATTTTTTGTATAAAAATATGTCAAATGTAGTGATTCCATCTATTTGCGTGTATATAGTTGGACGGTGAAAGGGTGAGAAGATACAACGTTCAACATCCCCTACGATTCGGCAGCATGCGGATGCCATCTTTTCCCATGCTTTGAAAATGGCTGATCAAAGGTGCTGTGCAGCGCAACATTCAGCAAACCGGCTTCAAATACAGGCTAGGAAGCAAAGGATAAAAAGGCATTCATATGTGGAGTGAGCCACTTGCTTTTATGATATACGATCTGGCGGTATACCCGCAGCTGAAAATCCCGCGGTCGTAGAATGGACAGACGTCCCTGATCCACATAGGGCTGTACACAGAAGGCGGGAAGAAAGGAAATCTCCGGTTCGCTTAACAGCTCCCGTATGATAAATTCAGTATTTCCTATTTCCAAATACGGGTGAACCTGCTGCTTGATAGACAAGGCATACTGATCCAGCTCATAGCGATAGCTGGCAGCACTCTCCGTAAGAATCAGCTCCTCCTGTAATAAATCCTTGAGAATCAGCGACTTTCGTTTTGTCAGTGCATGGGATGGGTGGCACACAAATACGATTTCCTCCGGTTCATCTACGACGCGAATCCAGTCTGGATGATACTGTCTGCGGTCGATAAAATATACAATATCGAGTTCGTTGTGATTCATCATATCCAGTAAAATCTCCGGAGATGAGGTTTCCACGCTGATAGAGATTTGCGGATACGTCGTATGAAAGGCATGCAGAAGCTCCGGGAAGGAGGAAGCACACAGCGATTCCGTCATGCCGATGCGCAGATGCCCCTCCAGCTCCTGTGCCTCCTGCAGTGCCAGCTTGGCTTTTTCACTTTCATCGATAATGCGGCAGGCATAGCCATAGAAGATATCACCCTGCTGCGTAAGTGAAATCGTCTTACCGAAGCGGTCAAACAGCCGTGTATGCAGCTCTTTTTCCAGCTGCTGAATCTGAATGGTGACGGCAGCCTGTGTATAGCCCAGTGCAGCCGCAGCCTTCGAGAAGCTCTTCAGCTGAGCTACCCGCTGAAATGTTCGTAATGTACGCAGTTCCATAAATCCTCCCATAAAGATAATTTAATCATCTTATAAAATATATAAAATTTTCATAAATATATGGTGATGATATAATACATTTAAAGAGAAGTCAACGCAAAACGCGAAAAGGGAGAAATTTTATGAAAAAACAGGATGCGCAGTATCGAGGATATGTGGCACTGCTGAAAAAAGAGCTCGTTCCGGCTATGGGGTGTACGGAGCCGATTGCGATTGCCTATGCGGCAGCCCAGGCAGCTGCACGTCTGAAGGAAGAAATAAAACAGGTGGATATTTATGCCAGTGGAAATATTATCAAAAATGTGAAAAGTGTTACAGTGCCCAATACCGGAGGGCGCAAGGGAATACAAAGTGCGGCCGCTATCGGTATTATCGCCGGAGATCCTTCCCTTGGTCTGGAGGTTATTTCACATGTTCAAGCAGAACAGATTGTACAAATGGAAGCATTTCTTGAAAAGACAGCGATGTATGTGCATCATGAGCAGTGCAGCTGTGCTTTGCAGGTTGGTGTCAAAGTTACGGGGGATTTGCATACGGTTCTGGTATGTATCCAGAACGAGCATTCCAATATCGTCCGTATTGAAGAGGATGGAGTGTGTGTGCTGGACAAGACAGAGAACAGGAATACACAGGAGCTGTTGGATGCCATGCAGTTTTCCATGCAGGGAATCTATGAATTTGCACAAATAGCGGATCTTGCGGATGTACAGGCGGTGCTGGAGCGCCAGATACAATGCAATACCGCAATAGCGGAAGAGGGACTTGCCCATTCCTATGGAGCCAATATCGGTTCTGTGCTGCTCTCTACCTATGGAGACAGTGTACAGATTCGTGCGCGTGCGCTGGCTGCGGCTGGAAGTGATGCCAGAATGAGCGGCTGTGAGCTGCCTGTGATTATCAACAGCGGAAGCGGAAATCAGGGGATGACCTGCTCCCTACCGGTGATCGCCTATGCAAGGGAGCTTCATTCCAGCAAGGAGCAGCTGTACCGGGCACTGCTGATTTCCAATCTCTCCACACTGTATCAGAAAAAGTATATCGGGCGCCTTTCCGCCTATTGCGGTGCGGTCAGTGCGGGTGCTGGAGCCGGAGCAGGAATCGCGTATCTGCTGGGAGGAGACTATGATCATATCTGCCATGCCATCGTCAATGCACTCGCGATAACATCAGGAATGATCTGTGATGGAGCCAAGCCCTCCTGTGCAGCAAAAATATCAACTGCGGTTGATGCCGGGATCATGGGCTGCATGATGTATCAAAAGGGGAAGCAGTTTTATCGTGGAGAGGGAATTGTTTGCCGCGATATTGAGGAAACCATCATGGGGGTTGGTCAGCTGGCAAGAGATGGTATGAAGGAAACAGATGATGAAATCATAAAGCTGATGATACAAAATTAACGGCTTAAAAGCAAAGGAACTGGATATAAAAAGCTGTCTGATACCTGTACATAACGATGTGAGGCGCAGACAGCTTTTTTGATGAAGCAGCAAGGCTTTTGTGCTTGCGATCCTGCTGTTTTCTGTATCAGCTGTACGTTTCTGCAGCCTGCAAAGTATATATAAATGATAGCTTATCAAAGGTTGTGCACGGGATGTTCTCGTATAACCATGTAAAAAGCAAAGGGATTCCGGATGCATTTTCTCCGGACAGGCAGGAATTTTTATCGCTGCAGTTTCCTACAAGATGCTGTACTGTGTGCATATTACTTTCTCTCATGGTGAGCGTGATGTGGCAACACAGGAGCAGTAATTGCTTCCGCAGAATCATGTGTCTGTGGGTGGCTGCGTTTGTCTCAGCGCTCAACAATCGACGTCTGTTAAGCAGACATCTCGGTATTCTGTTTGATTTTTTTCAGACTGCTGCGGCTGATATCCGGTGATAAAAGCATACAGATGCCGCCAAGTACGGTATTGGTATAAAAGGTGATTGCCCGCCATACCAGCATGATGCTGGCGGCCTGGGCTGCTGTGACAAGCGGCGTAAAGATAAGGGTAAAGGTTGTTTCTGCCACGCCATGCTTGCCATATACCGGCAGCGCAGATAAGATGAGATCTACGAAAAAGGATGCCGAAAAAAAGAGTGGTATATCCTGCGGATGAATATCAATTTGCAGAAAGAATGCTATGAAAAGCGGCAGGGAATGCCGCACACTCAGCTTTAATGTGTTCAGCAGATGAACCTTCAGCATCAGGCGATAATCTTTTTTATACAGACCGTTTGCTGTCTGCAGAGAGTCCGCGAAGCGCTGCAATGCCTGCTGAATGGACAGCTGATCAAATGGCAGCTGCAGCTTGTCAATCAGAAAACCGATGCCCTTGCTCAATCCTGTGAAAACTCCCGGACACAGAAACAGCAGTGCGACTGCCAGAATGGGAACGGTACTGATTACAAAGCCGGTCAGAGCCAGAATGCTTTCCTCCGGAAATAAAGGAATCAGAAGATCACAGCTGATGAAGACAGCGCAGGCGCTGAGTGCCATATAGGAAATCTGATACAGAAGCTGATCCATGACAAGGATGCTGCAGCCCTGTTCCCATGAAATGCTCTTGACCTTGAATAACAGCATTTGCGCCGCCTTTGCAACAGCGGATGCACTGACATTCATCAGAAACAGAGAAATCAGTGAATTGGATATCCCGCTTTTCATACGATAAGCAGGATTGACCTTTCTGCAAAGCACATAGATTCCGATTCCTCCAATCACATAGACGGAAGCACTGAGCAGAATCAGCACAAATGTGTAGCGCAGCTGCAAATGCTGCAGCGTATCGATAATTTCCGCAGCATGGTCTTTGATATTGATGTAGAGCATGCCGGCAACAAACAATGCCAGCAGCACATATTTTACTGTATGCTTCAACCATTCCTTCATAATCTTACCTCATATGCATAAGGATACTACAATTTTGTAAAAAAAGACAGATATCCTAGCAAAACATGATAAAATAATGTCATGTAAGGAAAGAGCTATCGGAAGACAATTTACGAAATGTAGGGTGTATCTTACAGGAGGAGAAGACATGAAGCATCGTATCTGTATTTTAAATATTGCAAGAATCAATTATGATCATAAGCTGGATACCAGCTGTATAAAGGGAGAGGTTATAGCCTATGAGGACAGTGATTCCCAGCAGATTCTGCAGCGTGTTCAGGGCTGTGAAATCGTAGTCAGTAAGGAGCTGGAGCTATCCAAAGCACTGATTGAGCAGTTTCCAGACAGTGTCCAACTGATTTGTGAGGCAGGAACCGGCTATAACAATATTGATCTGGAAGCCTGCCGCAAAAAGGGGATCATCGTCTGCAATACGCCTGCCTATTCCACAAAGCGTGTGGCACATACGGCGATCATGCTGCTTTTAAGCCTCAGCAGCTCCATGCGCGAGCAGCTGCAAATGCTGGAACATAAAGATTACCGAAATTTCACAAGGCATATGATGGTGGAGCATACCGAGGTCAATGATAAGACGCTGGGCGTTATCGGCTATGGCAGTATCGGACAGGAGGTAATCCGTATTGCGCGGGTTCTGGACATGCATATTCTGGTGTACACAAGAACACCGCGGGAGCATGTTGAGGGCGTGCGTTTTGTTTCCCTGACAACGCTTCTGAAGGAAAGTGATTATGTTTCTCTGCATTGTCCGCTTACCTCGCAAACCAGACATCTGATTGATGAAGCTCATCTGTCTATGATGAAGCCTTCTGCCGCGATCATCAATACGGCGCGAGGTGCCCTTATCGATGAACAGGCGCTGATAGCTGCCTTGCAGAGCAAGCAGATTGCCAAAGCTGCCCTGGATGTGCAGGAAGAGGAGCCGATGCGTGAGGATAATCCATTGTTTACTATGCCAAATGTTATTGTTACACCGCATATGGGATGGCGGGGTTTGGAAACCAGACAGCGTCTTTTGCAGCTGGTGGCTGGTAATATTGAAGCATATCTAAAGGGAGCTGTTATCAATCGCGTTGTCTGACTGCCGGTGTGCAGTCTTTCTTTTACGGCGGATATGAATTTTACGGGCATTTCTATTTAACATTATCAGATTCTACATATAATAGAGGTGAGAGGATGATACATGTGGATACATTAGAAAAGGCATTCCAGTTTCTTCAGGATGAAGGGATTGCGGCGAGAAGACATATCGAATTAAAACAATATACAACCCTGCATATCGGAGGTGAGGCACAGATTCTGGCAGAGCCGTCCAGTATTGCGCAGATTCAGCAATGTCTGGCAATATGTAAGAAATATCGCATAGAATGGTTTCTGCTTGGAAATGGCAGCAATGTTCTGGCAATGGATGAAGGCTTTTTGGGTATGGTCATTGTTCTGTCAACGAATTATAACAGCATCCATCTGGAGAAGGAAAATCGTGTACGTGCACAAAGCGGGGCAGCCATCAAGGCGGTTAGTGCATTTTGTGCCGCGCATTCTTTAAGTGGTCTGGAATTTGCCTGCGGAATTCCGGGAAGCGTCGGAGGAGCTGTATATATGAATGCCGGCGCATATGGCGGAGAAACAAAGGATGTATTGCTGGAAGCTGTTTGGATGGATGAAAACGGAAGTCTTCATACAAGCTGCGCTGCACAGCTGGAGCTGTCATATCGACACAGTCGATTTTCAAAGCATGGCGGTATCGTGCTGGAAGCTGTATATGCATTGACCCCTGGAAGGCAGGAGGCAATTCTGGCACAAATGGAGGAGCTGATGCGGCGGCGAAGAGAAAAGCAGCCGCTGGATGCCTATAGTGCCGGTTCTACCTTTAAGCGTCCACAGGGTAATTATGCATCAGCTTTGATACGGGATGCAGGATTGATGGGTACAAAGGTTCATGATGCCCAGGTATCGACAAAGCATGCCGGCTTTCTCATCAATCGCAGTGCTGCCAGCAGTCAGGATTTTTTGGAGCTGATTCACAAGGTGCAGCAGGAGGTCAAAGCACATAGCGGCTATGAGCTGGAGTGTGAAATCCGTTTTCTGAAAAATCAGCGATGATGCTGTGTGTTAAAGCCGAGTGTTTTACTATACAGAATTTGGAAAGAGGATTACAATAGCAAGGGGGTGAATGCCATGATGTATAAAATCGGCGATATTGCAAAGGTTATGGGGGTTACAACAGAAGCGATACGACATTATGAGCGCATGGGACTGATCAGACCGGAAAAGGATCCACAGACCAAGTATCGCTACTTTACGGAGGAGCAGCTGAGCCAGCTGCTGTACATACAGCGCCTGTCACAGATGGGAATCAGCCTGCAGCTGATACGGGAACAGTTTCTGAATGGTTCTCTGCATTCCTATGAGCAGGTGATCGCGGATACCCTGCAAGCTACACAGGAGCGTCTGAGAATTTTGCAGATGAAAGCCAGCAACTTGATGAACTGCCTGGATATTCTACAAACTGCAGAGCAGTCAAGGGGGAAGTGTATGTATGGAATGCGTCCGGATATGTATTTTATATCGACAAAGCATTGCATCCAGTCCTCCTTTGCACAAGAGCAGCCAAAGGGGTTTCGCAATTTCTCCAATCATGCGGATCTCTTTTTCCAAAGCACGCATTACTATGAGGAAAACGGTGTTTGGAGAAACGAGAAGGGCTTCGGCATTTATAAGGATTGTGCAGAATATGCACAATATTGCGAAAATCCGTATTTTCATCTGCGGGGGGCAACGCATGCTATTTTATGCACATTCGACAATTTACAGACAGATGCAGGAATATCGGATACGGTTCGCTCTTTTTTCAAGGAGCATAAGCTGAAGCGGAGCGGTGAGGTTTACAGCCGTCAGGTGTACCGCACATTTTCAAAGGAACAGGAACCGCTGGTGATGGAGCTGTTGGCGATTCCATACGCAAGGATATAGGGAATCAGTCTTGCGTTTGTATATGTTTCATGCTATTCTGTAGGGGATTACAGGAGGAGCTTTTATGGGACAGCATCAGAAGTCGTATCTCCTGAATGCATTTCTGCTTGGTGTGATTACTGGATTTTTCATAGCACCGCTCAAAAACGGTATTCAGGTTCATGTGATTAGCAGAGGGACATGTAGTCCTGAAAAAGGAATCGGCCATAATGTTTGTAAGAAAAAGGTTTCAGAGGATGTGTTCTGAAATCTTTTTTTATAATGGCTGTGCGATACAAGTGAATTGAATGCTGATGGAGGTCTTTATATATGCAATTTCTATTGGCATAAGATGTTTCGTTTGACGGCTTAGCTTGCTTGAAATAAAAGGGACAGATGCCTGAAATCATCCTATCAAAACAGGACTTTCTTCTTTTTCAGCATTGGAATCATCCTATGCTTCAGGTCAAGAATGGGATAAGCTAAAAAAAATGCGCGTTTCAGCTTCGTTCTTGATCACCAGACAACGGCAGCTTTAGTTTCACCGTATGAGCTTGTTTTGTATAAGGAGAGTAACAGGAAGATTATAGGAGGATCAAGCGAGTTCATTTATTGACTTATTTTCTTTTGCGCGGTATATTTTTATCATAATGTTGGAAACATACTTCATTTTGCGATAGAAAATGAGGAAGGACAGAATTTGATGTTCAAGCGTTTATGGAAGCGGCGATTGATGAAGTGAGACCCAGATGTGCAGGAAAATTTCAGAAAGAATGCTGGCAATGAGCGCCCTATACCTGAAGAATATTTGTACACATTTACAAAATAAACTAGGTTTTGATAATTGCTATTATGAAAAGAGGAAAAGCCGTGAATAAAATATTGCTTATTGATGATGATAAGGATTTATGTAATCTGTTAGAGCGTGAATTAAAAAAAGAAAATTTTGAAATTATTGTATGCCATGATGGAAAAACAGGACTTGACACTTTTAAGAAACAAAAGTATCAGCTAGTCATTTTGGATATCATGCTTCCTGTTATGAATGGGTATGATGTTTTGACTGAGATAAGAAAATTAAATAATGTCCCCGTTTTAATGTTGACTGCAAAAGACTCTGAAGCTGATACGGTATCTGGTCTGAGATTAGGTGCTGATGATTATTTGACAAAGCCCTTCTTAATGTCTGAATTTATTGCAAGGGTACAGTCACTTATCAGAAGATTTACAGTTTTCAATAACCAAGCAGAAGAAAGCATCCCCTTAATATTTAAAGGATTGCAGATAGATGTAATATCAAGGATGGTACGGATCAATGACAGTGAAGTTTATGTAACAGCTAAGGAATTTGATTTATTATATTTTCTTGCTTCTAATCAGGGAAAAGTGTTTACAAAAGAACAAATTTACACTCATGTTTGGGGTAATGAGTATTCTTATGATGATAGAAATATCATGTCTTTTGTCAGCAAATTACGAAAGAAAATAAAGAATGAGAAACTGGATATCGATTATATTCAAACCATTCATGGTATAGGGTATCGTTTTTGCTTAGGGGTTTGATTATGATATATCTTGTAATCATACTTTCTCTTTGCATACTCGCTCTCGTAAATCATCTGTATCAAACACGAAAAAAGATAAAAGAAATTGAACAAATTCTTGATGAAATTTATTTGGGAAATTTAGATAGACGACTGATTGTTCATGAACATACGGAAATGAGTAACCTTGTTTACAAAATCAATGAAATTGTAATCAAGGATAAAAACGAGCTATTAGCATCAAATGCGTCAAAAAAAGCGTACAAACAATTAGTTACCAGTTTATCCCATGATATTCGTACACCATTATCCTCTCTTGTTGGATATTTAGAGGTGTTAGAAAAGGATGATTTGAGTTATGCTGAACAGCAGAGGTTTTTACAGATTGCCAATGAAAAGGCACAATATTTAAGTGATTATATACAATCTTTGTTTGCATGGTTGAAATTAGAGTCTGGAGAATGGGTGTATGATTTCCAAACAGAAAACATTTGTGAATTGACCAGATTAGTCCTTGCTGAGTGGATAATGAAATTTGAAGAAAATAAGATTGATTTTCATTTTGATATACCAGAAAAAGCGTTATACGTGAACATGGATAGAAATGCTTATCATAGAATTATCAATAATTTATTGGCAAATACAATAAAGCATAGTCATGCAAACAGACTGATTGTGCAAATTCTTGCGATCCAAGATGAAATACAAATCGCTATCACAGACAATGGTGTTGGAATAGAAGAAAAGGATGTACCTTTTATATTTGACCGCTTGTATAAATGTGATACGTCACGCACAGAAAATAGTAATGGTTTAGGATTGGCGATTGCAAAAGAACTGATAACTGCCCTCGATGGAACCATCGTGGTAGATAGCTGTTATGGAAAAGGTACAACTTTCAATTTAAAATTTAACAAAACATGAAGAAAGCATAATTATGGCAAGGTTTTGGCAAGGTTTGTGTGATTTAATTAGAGAAAGGAGGCTAGAAAATGGACGATGGAATTATTCTTGCTACCAGACAGCTGACGAAAAAATATGGGGATATTACAGCAGTTGAGAACATAAACTTAAATGTCAGAAAAGGGCGTATATATGGATTGTTAGGAAGAAATGGTGCTGGGAAAACTACCATAATGAAAATGGTTCTTGGGCTGATTTCTATTTCTTCTGGGGAAATAGAGATTTTCGGAAAACAGTTAAAAGGAAATGAAAAAGATATTTATACAAGAATAGGTTCTATTATTGAAACACCCGGTTTTTATTCTTATTTAACGGGAACAGAAAATTTAGAAGTTTTTTCCAGATTAAGAGGGACAATCAAAAAGAATGCTGTAAAAGGTGCTTTAGAAATAGTTGGACTGCCTTATAAAGATAAGAAACCATTCTCTTCTTATTCATTGGGAATGAAACAACGACTAGGAATCGCAAATGCTATTTTGAACGATTCTGAAATTTTAATATTAGATGAGCCAACAAACGGACTTGACCCGGTGGGAATCGTTGAAATCAGAAAATTTTTGCAGTCATTGTGTCATGAGCAAGGGAAAACTATTATTATTTCAAGTCATATTTTATCTGAGATTTCTTTACTTGCTGATGATATAGGAATACTGCATGATGGTCATTTATTGAAAGAAATTTCTATGAATGAACTGGAAGAAAAGAATAAAAAGTATATTGAAATTAAAGTGAATCATGTTCCTATAGCTGCGCAATTATTAGAGAATGTAATGAAATGTAAAAACTATTCTGTTACAGATATAAACTGTATAGAAATATATGATGAAGCTTTGGATACAGAAGAATTAGCAAATTGTTTGGTTTCACATGGCGTAGGAGTATCATCCTTGTATTGGAAACATGAAACATTGGAAGAATATTTTACTTCATTGACTGGGGGTGCGAGATTTGAATGATGCCTTTCAAACGGAAATTCTAAAATTAAAGAAAAACAACATGGCTCTTATTGGCTTTGCTGTTACAATTTCTATTCCTATTCTACTGATTTTAAAGTCGATCCTAATTGATAAAACAAAAATTGATTATCACGAATGGATTATGACCGTTTCTATGCTGGTAAATGTAGTGTTGCCTATTATGAGTGGATTTTTTATTACACAGTCCATGCAAAAAGAATATGGGGAAAAAACCATTATCAATATTGTTACTGCACCAGTAAACAGAAAAACTTTTGTATTGAGCAAAATTGCGGTGTGGTTTTGCTGGTGCTTCGTCGTTATGATGGTTACAGAGTGTTTGACAATCGTTGGTTCATTGATGTTGTTCCCTACACAAGTTACACCAGCGACGATTTGTTTTACAATACAGTTATTCACACAAATTGGTTTTTTAAGCTACATTGCATCGTTACCGATTATCTGGATTGCTATAAGGCAGAGAACATTATTTTATCCGAGTATGCTGTGTACGCTCGTTTTTGTATTATTGCAATCGATAGGTGCACAGGTATCAGAGGAATTACTTCCAGTAGCAAGTTTTGTACCGTGGCTAGCAATACAGATATCTACTATGCTGCCGCAAAATAGCCAGTATTTATATATTTGCATTGCTTCCGTGCTTTGCGCTGGAATTGTTGGAATAGGTCTATCGCTTCATGAGTTTAACAAGCAGGATCTATAAGAGGTAATAGCTGTGAGGTGTAGGCTGATACATATAGGGAACTATGAACTTGAATACCTGTATTGTGATTATGGTGGTGTTATAAAGGCCTTTAAACAGGAACACGGGCTAAAGACATCTGATGTAGCGAAGTATCTTGGTGTAGACTATCATACTGTATTATCATGGGAACGAGGTAAAAGAAAACCTATTTATACATACTGGAAGAATTTTTATATTAAAAATTTAAAATTAAAATGCTGATTATCGCTTAAACACTAGGTTTACAAGTAATAACGTAGGTTATGAGAGTTTAGTTTACCACTAATTTACCACTTGTGAAAGAGCTTTGATATGACGTTATGGTTAAAAGCATATGTTAGATATAAAAAGCGTAGGTTATATGAAAATCACTAAATAATGATACATAACCTACGCTTTTTCTTTGTTGAATTTATAACCGACACCCCAGACCGTCAGTATATATTGCGGAGAATCTGGGAACGGCTCAATCTTTTTTCTTAGTTTCCGTATAAAGGAAGTCAGATTTTTGGTATCTGATAAATAATTGTAGCCCCAGATATTTTCATAGAGTTGGTCTTTCGTAAATACTTGTCCTTTGTGACAAAAAAGAAAATATAACAGGTCAAATTCTTTAGCAGTTAGATATATGTTTTCTCCTTTATCATTAGTAAAGGTTCTAGTAAATGGGTCAATCTGAAATTCAACTGTTTGTTGCTTAATAAAAGCTGGAGAACTGGAAAGTTTAGAAGATAGCCATTCAACGGTTTGTTGGAAAACAGTTTCTTCATTATCTGTAAATTCTACAATTAATATTTTCCCATAATACCACCTACCTTTTTTTAATCATCCTCGAAATATAATCTTTCAAAGTTAATTACTTATTTATAAATTCTAATACTTTACTATTAATATAATCGGGCTTGCTTACAGGGAGTAGATGGGAGGCTCCATCAACTATTTGTAAGTCTAAATGACTGATTATACTTTTTGCACGCTTTGTTGCTTTCTGTATTGAAAATGCAAATTCTTTTTCTCCAAACATAACAAGAACAGGCATTGTTAAATTTGATAAATGCTCTTTTTTTAACCATTTAGGAAAACAGGCATTTGAGTTCATATTTATTACTGAAATTGTAAACTGCTTAATTAAGCAATCAGGAAGTGGTTTTTCCATTTCATTTGCCCACCCAATATAAGTTTCAACGTTTTTTCTTGTTGGATTGAATCCCATTTTCATTATCTTTACAAAAAATGAATTGTACATTCTTGCAAAAGTTTGCACTGGACTTAAGAGTATCACTTTTAGTACTTTTTCTGGGCAAAATCCTGCATAATTGGCAACATTCCACCCACCTATTGAAAGTCCGCAAAGGTAAAATTTGTCTAATCCTAATCCAGTTAAGGTTTCATCTAGCCATTTTGCGTTATCATATGTCGTTTTCATTTTTTTTCTCAAAATGCTTTTAGAAGATTCGCCAATCAAATCTATTGCATAGACTCTGTAATATTTACTCCAAAATGGTATGTTCTTATACCAAATAGTTGAGCCACAACTTGCCGCATGGAGTAATACTAATGGTGGATTTCCAACATCTCCACTACATATCACATGACTTTGGCCAAAGGATGTAGAAATATATTGCTCATTGCAAGGAACAGAGAATAGTTGAAGTGATGCCTCATATGCCTCAAAATATTCTATTTGACTTTTTATTGTCCGAAAATTTAAGCCTTTTTCCATATCTATTCTCCTGTTTCCTTTTGGTATCTCTCTATCAAAATAGTATAATGCTCAGTAAGTAACTCAGAAATAGTATCATCTTCCCAATGATAATAAGAGCTGGCAAGTGCTGTAGCTATACCATGTACATAAATCCATTGTTTCATATGGAAAATTCGAGCTTCATTATAACTCATTCCAAATTTCTCCATGAGTGCTTGAATAGCAGTAGATGCAGTTTGATCAATATCCTGCTCCATTTCTTCAAAAGAGCGTTTCCTCATAAACAAATAATGAAACATTTCCTGTTCTTCTTTTGCAAAACGTATGTATGCAATAGCAGATGCCTTATATGGAGAATATCGTTTCTCTTTAATTTCATTTTCTATGTATGTTTTATAAGCCTTTTGAATTTCTATTTTTAGTGCTTCTTTTACTTCATCCATCCCAGGGAATGATAGATAAATTGGCTGTGTTGAACAATTTAGTTTTTTCGTTAAACTTTTTGTATCAATAGCATCCATTCCACCTTTACGAAAAATATCGAGTGATGCAGTAAGAATTTTTTCTCTTGATATTAGTTTTTTTGCTGGCATATGAATTCTCCTTTGAACAATAAATGTATTTATTGATAATATGCTTTATTTTATATTTTGTTTTACTTTATGTCAAGATATATCGTACTTTAGTGAGTCACTTAAAGATTTTTCAGTTTCCGTCTTTATAAAGCACAAGTTCAAACTGTGAAATCTGTGTCGCCTTTATCCAATATAGAAAAGAGCGTCAGCACACGCCCTCTTTATCCTCTTGATTACCCAACACAGGAAATAAAAAGCCCTGTCAAGAACCTGCCACCAGAGGTGGTGCGAAGCATTCTTGACTGGGCTTTTTACTTTACTGTATCTTTCGTGAGAGGATAAGAGCTATTCTATGCCTTTTAAATCTTCAAAGCCTTCTATGCCTGGAACACTGGATAGACTTTCCCTGTCCTCTTCTGAACCGATATAGCCCATGATATATTCACGGAGCTTCTTTAATTCGTATTCTTTCCATTCTTCGTCACTGTCAAAATCATTGTCATGCTGTCCGTGTGCAAGCTCCACATTCAACCGTTCCTCACATTCCAGAAATTTCAAAATCTCCTGTTCCATATGAGAAGTGTTCTTCCATTCCCCAGATAGCAGTTCATTGGGTGTCACACCTAAAGCGGAAGTAATCTTTTCCAATGTGTCAAAGGTGGGAAAGTTGACCCCTCTTTCAATCTTGGAAAGGCTCTGCATATTGATACCGATTGCGTCAGCCAGTTCTTGCTGGTTCATGCCACGAAACTTCCGAACTCTTTGTATATTCTCTCCTAAAAGCTGATAGTTCATGTTGTTATTCCTCACTTTCTCACTTGTTTAAGCCTATCATACTTTTGGAATTGGAAAGCATGGTTTCCTAAAGTGACTGGCTGGACGGGACACGTCCCCCAGACGTGTTCTGGACAGACAGTTGCTTTAGGAAAGGAACGCCTTTGACGTTCCAGCAGGGCGCATTAGTAACACCGCCCTGCGTATACAGAACTGATAATTGAAAACGGGCTTAAAATCAGCGTTTATCAAGGATTTTGCGACGCACAAAAATGGTGCAGACAAAGGAGAAATGAATTATAGCAAAACATGAATTTTTAACCATCAAGATTGACTACATCAGCATTGTGTTTGACACTGCAACGGCAGAGGAAGTCATACGGCGAGTCTTGGAACTGCCTGTCGATATTTTCGACATACAGTCGGCAAAGGTACAACACAAGACTTATCAGAGTGCCTATGCCATTGGGAGCATTAAGGTATTCGGCAATCCAAAGAAAAATGAGGATAACCCGTTCGGGCTTGGCTCTTATCTTGTGCTTAAGGGCATGGGATGTGATGAAATCTTCTGCATACTGGATATGCACGGTCAGAGCTTCGGAGATTTATTCAAACGGTGTGAACGTTGGTTCTGCGACAAGTTCCATTTCACAAGACTTGACATTGCCATAGACGATAGAAACGAAGTGCCATATTTCACAATCAAGCAGTTAAAGCGGAAATGTGAACGGGAAGAATATATCGCCAACAGCAACAACCACCGATTCAATGAGAGCAAGTATCAAGAATACAGCACTGCTAAGACGGTCTATATCGGTGCTGGCAAGTCTGCCATGTCCTATCGGTTTTATGATAAGGACAAAGAGGTCAGCATGAAGCATGACAAGACACTAGATGATATTGGGAGCTGGAAACGGACAGAAATGCAGTTGCGTGATGAAAAGGCGCATACATTCGCTATGCTGTTCAAGGATAATCCTTTTGACTTGGGAAAGCTGGCATTTGACTTACTGGCTGGAAGTCTACGCTTTGTCGTTCCAGACAAGACACAGAGCAATAAAAGCCGTTGGAAAACATGCCGTTTCTGGAAACGCTTCTTAGGGGCTGTAGAACCTTTAAAACTCCATGTGGAAACACCGCACAACACCCTGTTAGAAACCCAACGCTGGCTCAAAGAGGGTGGCGTATTGTCTGCGGTAAAAGCATTCCATTTCTTGGAAGTCCATCAGGCATTGGGAGATTTAGAACGTGTGGAAGATATGCTGAAACACGTCAGATACAGTCCAGCATTAGGGAACAAGCTCACAGGGCATTTATGCAGAATACACAGGGAAGAACTGATACCCCGTGTGCAGTACGATACAAAGAAAGGATAGGTGGTTCTTATAGAAAAAAGCAACAAAGATATTCCAGTATGGGAGCGTTACACGCTGACCATAGAAGAAGCGTCGCGCTACTTCCGCATTGGAGAAAATAAACTGCGGAAACTGGCAGAAGAAAACAAACATGCAAACTGGCTCATTCGTAACGGCAACCGCATTCAGATTAAGCGGAAGCAATTTGAAAAAATCATAGATAAATTGGACGCTATCTAATGAAAATGAGCTTTGCATATGCTATCATAGAATTAGTCGTATCAAGGCTCTTTCCAATACGGAAAGGAGCATGACAGCATGTCAGAAAAAAGAAGAGATAACAGAGGTCGCATTTTAAAGACCGGAGAGAGCCAGAGAACAGACGGCAGATACTTATACAAATACATAGATACCTTTGGAGAACCGCAATCGGTGTACTCATGGAAACTGACCGCTACGGACAGCGTACCGAAAGGGAAACGTGACTGCGTATCACTACGGGAAAGAGAAGCGGAGATACGCAAAGACCTAGAGGACGGGATAGACGCTGTGGGCAAGAAAATGACGCTGTGCCAGCTTTACGCCAAACAGAACGCCCAGAGGGGCAACGTGAAGAAAAGCACACAGAAACAGCGTGAACAGCTCATGGAGATACTGAAAGCGGACAAGCTGGGAGCAAGGAGCATTGACAGCATAAAACCGTCAGACGCTAAAGAATGGGCTGTCAGAATGAAAGAGAACGGCTACGTCTATCAGACCATCAACAATTACAAGCGTTCGCTGAAAGCGTCATTTTACACTGCCATAGAGGATGGCTGTGTGAGAAAGAACCCATTCAACTATGCACTGAACACGGTAATTGAGGACGATAGAAAGCCACGGATTGCATTGACAGAGGAACAGGAAGAAAAGCTGTTATCCTTTGTAAAAAGTGACAGAACATACCGCAAGTATTATGATGTGATTGTCCTGCTTTTGAAAACGGGGCTTCGTATTTCAGAACTGTGCGGATTGACGGTCAGTGACTTGGACTTTGAGAACAGGCTCATCAATGTAGACCACCAGCTACTACGGAATAAGGAAGTCGGCTATTACATTGAAACGCCAAAGACAAAGAGTGGCATTCGTTTGATTCCAATGAGTGAGGAAACCTGCCAGACGCTTCAAAAGGTGGTGGCAGAGCGTAAGAACATACAGCCGATAGTGATTGACGGTTACAGTGATTTTGTCTTTATCAATCAAAAAGGCTATCCCATGACTGGGGCTTACTATACCTCTACCTTTGGAAATCTTGTCAAGAAATATAACAAGAGCCATGAGGAACAGTTACCGAACATTACACCACATATCCTGCGCCACACGTTCTGTACCCGTTTAGCGAACAAGAACATGAACCCTAAGAGCTTGCAGTATATCATGGGGCATTCCAACATCAATATCACGCTGAACCTGTACGCCCATGCGTCACTGGACGGTGTAAAGGCTGAAATGGTAAGTCTGATAGCGTAAGGAATTTACCACTTTCCAAAGGCAAAACATGAGAATTTATGAGAAGAAACGTGAAGTATCTACCGATAGTAAAAATGCCCATAAAGCCCATAGAATAAGGCTTTGCGGACATATAAGAATTTATGAAAAGATAATCAGAAACTTATTTTAAGTTTAAATTAAATTTGTATCAGTATTGATTATCAAACTAACTTTAATAGGATGCTTTTATTTATTAGCTTGAAACAAATTGATAACTTAGAGTAAATCATTACGAAATATAGAATATTTTTATGTAATTCAAGCAATAGTATATGATTTGATGTTTACAGCAAGAGAGTGTCTGCGAAATAGCAGGCACTCTTTTCTGTCTTTTTTGAATTTTGAATTATGCAGGCTACAGAAAAATTTAAGGATCGATAACCGTAGGTGTTCTTCCGATCCCTACTACCTCATTAACAATTCTTGTCCAGGTTCCACATCCAACTACGCCATCTGCACTCAGTCCGTTATCACGCTGATATGCAACTAATGCATTCCGTGTATTTCCTCCGAATACCCCATCAAGGGTCTGTGTGCTGTATCCTAATGCGTTCAATGCATCCTGCAGAATCAAAACGTAAACACCACGGCTGCCACTGCGTAAAACAGGGAATCCGGCACTGCAGGCCGGTGTGCCATACCGTTTGTCGAAGTGAACCCAGGTCGGTGTCTAGAAAGGGAAGATGGATAGTATACACTTGAAATAACGATGGAAACACTGATATATAGGGGGAAAGACTGTTTTTGCCTATTGTTCCAGCATGAACTATAATGATTATTTACTTTTATCTTATGAAAGCTGTATTCCTTGGAAAAATCGAAAAAAATGCACTGGGTTTACCACATATACTATAAGAATCTAGCTAAAGTAAATCAGATATAAAAAAATTTATACAAGTATATGGGAACGATTTCTCTAATACAATGGAGAAGTGAATAGACCTAGAGAACGTGGGATTTCTACTTACAGGGATTAAATGGAATAAATAAGCAATGCATGGATTAAAAAGAAAAACCAAATTCTGAGTTGCTCATATGATACCATAGGAGTGATACTATGAATTCCAAGCAAAAGGAGCCTATACAAAAATTAAGAGAGTCAAAAAAAGATACTGCTGATATAGAAGCTGAGTTTCTTAAAGGCAGTATAGATATGAGGGAATTACTGAAGGATCTGGTCGCCTGTAGGATGAAAGAGAAATATGAAAATTAGGGCGGTGTCTAATGATCAGAGGTTTGACATAATCGTCATAATAGAAGGGCTGGTGTCGTTTTCATGATAGATTTTGTCATAGAAACCGATGATCGATATGTAGATCTATATCTGAGACTGTCCCGTGATGATAAAAATAAAGGATTTTCTGTATCCATAGAAAATCAGGACAGGATGCTGACGAGATTTGCAGAACAGAATCATTATGCTGTTCGTCACCGCTATATCGATGATGGAGAAAGCGGATATTCCTTCGACCGCCCGGATTTTGATGTATTGAAGGAGGATATTCTCGCAGGAAAGGTAAAACGGCTGCTGATTAAGGATATGTCGCGTCTTGGAAGACATAATGCGAAGGCATTGTTATTCATGGAGGAATCCAAGGATAACGGCTGTGAGGTTATTGCACTGGACGATGGATATTCCAATTATCAGGATAATGATTCTACCATCGGTATCAAAACCTGGCACAATGAATTGTATGTAAAGGAATCCAGTAAGAAGGTGAAAAATGTTATCCGGATGAAGCAGGAGGAAGGAGAATGGCTATCGACACCGCCCTATGGCTATAAAAAGAAAAGGAACACAAGGTGTGAGCTTGAAATAGATCCGGAGGCTGCAGAGGTGGTGAAGCGTATCTTTCAGATGTATGCGGACGGATATGGCATTTTAAAAATTGCACGAATACTGACAAAAGAGCAGGTTCCCACACCCTCCAGATATTTACATGAACAGCGAATCAGGAAAGACCGGAAGGATAAAGGGCGCTATAGTGATATATGGAATGATAAAGGTATCCGGCGAATGCTGGATAATGAAATCTATATCGGAACACTTGTTCAGCATAAAGGGGAATGTGTTAAAATAAGGGGAAAATACAAGCAGCTACCCTCCAGTAAGTGGATACAATTCCCACACCACCACGAGGCAATCATCGAGGAAGACTTGTTCGCTTTGTGTCAGGAACGCCTGGCCGCAAAACAGTTTCGGTCGAAGCGGTCAGTAAAGGAGGCTGACAGTATATTTCAGGGCTTTCTTTATTGCGGGGATTGCGGTAGTTATCTGTCTCCATATAAGACACCCAAAGATAATCAAACGGGAAATACCAGATATTATTGCACCACCTATCACAGACTGGGAAAGGAAGCCTGCAGTGCCAAGGGAATAACGGATGTTAAATTAAAAATGGCAGTCACCATATTTCTGAAACGCTGCAGAGAGGTATATAAAAACTATTTAAAGAAACTGAAGGTTAATGCCATAACAAAGGATATACAGAAACAGCGGTATAGGAAGAGACTTCATTCCTATGAAAATCAGGTGAATGAGCTTAAGAAAGAAATCAAACAGCTGCTGGAAAATAAAATGAAGGAAAGTATGGCACAGCCGGAAAACTATCAGCTGATTCAGGAATCGTATCATTCGCTCATCAATGATAAAATAGAACAGGAAAAAGCCTGTGAGGATGAAATAGAGGCTTTGCATGGGAAGCTTGCTGCGCTGGACATGGATAACGACTCATTTGAAACTGCACTGGATGTGCTCGACGAGATGATTGCGAAGCAGAATTACACGAAGCAGGAGCTGCATATTCTGTTTCAGCGAATCGTTGTCTATGATGATCATATTGATTTCTATTTCAAAGGCTGCTTTTCGGATCAGGTTGATCCAGTGGTATCGCTGGCAGAGACTGAAAAAGATAGAATGCGGTATCGTAAAGCAATTATAAGAGAAATGCGAGCACAGGCGGTAGAGGGGAGAATCTCTTTGCTGAAGGTGCACAAGGGGCTTGTGGAACAAGGATATAAGCATTCTTATAAGGGGGTGTTTAAAAGGGAGATTCAAGAATTGGAAAAGCTGGGAATGATAACACGGCCTAGCAAGAATAAGCGTGCAGTTTTCCATGTGGAGAAGGTGCTATGAGAAGGCGGAATCTCTCCGTCTTTTCTTCATATGAAATCTGCATCAACGTATGATTTTTTTGTCAATTCTGAAGGTCGCGTAGTCATTCTTTCTTCATATTTTAAAAGCTTGAAGGGCATGTGAAGGATTGAAAAAACGATAAAAGCTGTGAACGGCTTTTTTACGCGGTATATGAAAAGGAACACCGTGAAAAGACGATGGTCAATATCATAACTGATCCTATTAGCAGAAGAATCGTCGTGTTCAGTAAAGCAGCCATATGGGTAGCTGGTGACCCTTTGATAGCTGCAGACTGTCTGACGTTCAGGCACGTTGCTGATGTTTCATGAACAGGTGTCTGCTTTATTGTAGTATATGTTTGATGTATGTACAAAAATCGAAATCATAGGCTTCATAGTGGCTTTTATGCCGATGTTTTGCAGCGCTCTTAAACATAGCGCACGGTTTAATAGACGATGCTGCGTATCTTACTTTTTGTAGTGCTACTTTTCGCAGATTTTAAATATTTGAGAATTTACTACTGGCAGCTATCGTTGATTTCTGGCTGGCTGTGCAGATTTCTGCATTCGTTTTTCTTCCAAGTGCTGCTTGGGGCTGCTTAAAATAACGCTGGCGTTTTGAAATTTTTAATCAGCTTTTTAAAGGCGGTAAAGCATATTTTCATACCGGGAAAGGATATGATAAGAGCTAGCAAAAGGAAAATCTAATCAATAGGTGCTCCAAATGTCAGAGTTAGGTTTACAACTTATCCTGAAATACGTGGAATAAGGTAATTACACAAGGCCAGAGCTATGGCGATGGACTGCTTATCATTCAAAAAGCCATAGATAATTTCTCTGCTGCAGATAAGAGATTTTATCATCTATGGCTTTTTATTTAAAGAGCTCTCACAATTTAAACAGGCTTTTTGTTTTTTTTCAAAACGCAGTGGACAGGCTGTTTATCAGCTTTCCTTTTTTAAAATCATACAGATTTCATCATACATATCCTGCTCTTCGGCAAACTCGAATTCTTCTAATTTCTTAACAAAGGAGTGTTCGCGAAACAGCTGTGATAGATCTTTCAGAATTCTTAAATGCGAAGTCTTATCCGGTGTCGACAAAAGAAGGATCGTATGGATTGCATCCGGATTGTTTTTTAGATAAAGCGCTTCCTTCAAATTACAGATATGTACGCCAAGATGATTGCAATACTGCACATTCTCCGCATGCAGCAGCAAAACACCCTGCGTGATTTCACCATATGCTCCCATTGTAGACAGCAGATGCATAAGGTTTGGGACATAGAGATCCTTCACGGTATTATTCTTGATGAATTCCTTTGTAGCCAATATCAAAAGTCTGTCTATTTCCATGGTTTTGGAAAATAAACTGATGGAGGAGACATGTAGAATCTGCAGTAGGGATGGTATCTGAGATTGGGAACGATTTCGTGAATCGTTCAGAAAGCTAAAGAGCTTCGCTTTCAAGAGATCCTCATCCTGTACGATACAATGATGTTTTACAAGGTCATATAAACGGGTAAGCTCATCATTATTATCCATGTTGGAATATCGTGCGCTCCATTGCAGGATGCGGTTACGCTGGGATTCATTCATGTGGGTGGAAATCATAATAATATTCTTTTTTACGCCATTATAGGAACCATTGTATAAGACAAGGGGATACGCATCTGCCATCGACTCCGTAAAATCCTGTAGAGAAATTATTTCATATTGAAAGCGCAAGGGCTTTAATAAATTGATCAATTGCAGCTGTATTAGGGAAGACATGCTGTTGCCTCCTGGAATCACAAGCAGCAGCTGATCAGCCGCTTCCTCCTGCTCAATTTGGGAAACACTTTGATTGATCCATCCGGCCAGATACACACAAAGATAGGCGAGTTCATCCTCTGGCATATCCGGATCCTGACTGCTCATAGATAGCTTTACAGCCTTTTTCGTAAGATTAAAATACAAAGCATAATCCTTTTTGATATCCTCGTTTAATACGTTGTGAAGGCGGATGCCATATTTTAAACGATAATACATAGGGCGGATATGTAATACCAGCTTTTCCTTCAACTCATCACGATTTTCAAGATGTATGAAGGTAAGTCAAATTCCTGGCATTATTTGGTTTATAGGGACTCAATATAATTTAAATCGTTAAGGAAAGTCTGATGAGTGATTTGATCAGACTTTTTCTTTTGAATATGGTGTACATTACGATAACGCAAGAATTGCAGATGACTTATAGGGTATATGCTGTAATACTTGGAAAATGAAATTGTATTATTCATGCGGGGCTATGTGTATATAAGTACAGCGAAAAAGCCAAAGATGTCGAAAAGCCTCCCGCTATTCAGATACATCATGTATGAAAATCTATGAACATAGTTTTGTGCTACATAAAATTTCATTAAAATAGATGATATGCAGTAATTTCAAATTTTTGTAAATGTAAATAATAAAAGGAGCTATAGTACACTGAAATTCGATGTTATTTTTTACCATATAGGATATCATATCTTGTATAATAATCTTAACAAAAAGAGAAACTGAACTGAGATAAAGGTAATAGATTTTATATCAAGGGGGTTGCTCTTTTTGCAATGCAGAATTTCTTTTTGTTGCATTTTACCGTATAAAATCAGTCTTTTGTGAGCTTTTTGAAGTCAAAAAAAGGCCTTGTTATCAGCCTTGAAAAGTATCATACAGGTACATACTGTAAGAAAATTTATATCATTATCACTTATATTTATAACATGAACATCACGTTAAATAAAGGGAAAATTGTAAAAATATAGAAATAAATGAAAAACACATATTACAAATTGGCGATATTGTTATAAAATTTACGATTTTAGGAGTAATCAAAGGCTTTAAAGCATAGAAAGAGAGGAGAAAATGCAACATGGTAAAATTAAAGAAAAGAGTAATATGCAAGGAGGAATTAAAAAAATATGAAAGACGGCAGGTGTTTGAAAGTACACCATCCGTAGAGGAATGGCTGAATTACTGGCTGGAGACTTATATTCTGGATTCCTGCAGCAACAGCACATATGCGAATTTTAAATCCTACTGCTGTTCCCATATCATACCGATGCTGGGGGATTATCTGATTACAGATCTGGATTATCGGCATTTCCAGTGCTATATCGATAGGAAGCTGGAGAATGGAAGATTGGATCAAAAGGGCGGATTATCCATTCGTACGATCAAGGAGCATATGCAGGTGCTGAAATCGGCTCTTCAAAAGGCTGTGGAAGCTGGTCTGTTGACACATAATCCCTGCATCGGCATCCGATTTCCGAAATCCATCCAAAAAGAAATTAAGGTTCTGACACACAGAGAGCAGGAAGCGCTGACCTCCTCCATCAACTGCGTATGGAAATACAATTCGGATCTGGCTATGATGATTGCCCTATATTCCGGTCTGCGCATCGGTGAGGTGGCGGCACTGCGGCTGGATGATATTGATTTTGTGAATCGCAGAATCCGGATTGATGAATCCTTAAACCGCACTACTGTATATCAGGCGGACGGATATATCGCACATCCATTAGTCTACGGCAATACCAAAACGCAAAAAGTACGGTTTACTCCGATTTCTGACACCTTGTACAATATGCTGAGCATTTATATGAAGACGATGCCAAAGGAAATAAAAAGGGATCCAAAAAATCCGTTGTTTATGAATCGCAATAAAAAAGCGATGGAACCAAGAAATCTTACCTATCACTTTCAGAAGAAATTAAAAAACCTGAATATCTATGATATACATTTCCATTCCTTGCGTCATACCTTTGCAACAAGAGCCTTGGAATCCGGTATGAATATCAAATATTGCTCGGCTATACTGGGACACTCCAACACCTCCATCACGGAGAATATTTATATGCATGCGACCATTGAGCAGCTGCAGCGGGAAATACAGAAAATGGACAATGCTGCATCTATGAAAGCAGCGACACCTCATTCATGAACTGCCTGAAAAGGTATTATCTTACAGTATGTACCTGTAAGAAAATGATATTTTAACAAATAATTAGGCAGAATTCCAGTGAAATACAAGGGGAAAACAAATAGGGGCATACAGAATGAGAGGAGAGGGAGCATGCAGGTCGTAAAAAGTGAATTTACTCATTGTTTTTTTCGCAACCGCTGTCCGTGCTATGCATTTTCCATTGGTCCATAAATGATATTCGTATTTAATTTTATGACATAAAGGATGGTGATTCATAAGATAATTAAATTTTTTCAAATGGAGAAAACTATTCTGTGAAATTATTGACAGAAAATGTTTAGGAGGAAAAGGAGTATGAAGAATAAAACAAAAATAGTAATAGGGGCGAGTATTTTATCAGTGTCACTATGCAGTGCCTTAGCGACAGGTATCGTGAATATCGGACAGCTGTTTGCAGAGAATGAGAAACAGAATACGATAAAATCCTATGCAGAGTTACATTCAGGCGATCAAGTGATATTTGCTGGAGACGAATATACCGTGCTTGATCCTGTAAAAGGGACTATCATGAAAAGACAATCTATAAAGAGTGAATTAAAAGATGATAGACATAAATATACTGATGCACAAGATGCGATGGAAAAATGGCGTAATGAGAAAGTTACTACTACTGATGATTTTAATCGCTATGTAACTAACGAATCAGCAAGTGTGCGACTCCCTGCTATGGATGAGCTCTATATTGGAAGTATGAATATTGCTAATTTTATTCCTAATCTGAATAGTGGTATAATTACATGGACTTCAACGAATGGTAAAGTTGAAGGAACAAAGCAGGTTTTAAACTATGAAGGGAGCTTTCCTTCACCATGGACTTATTATAAAGGGTATTTACAGGATGATGGTACATGTAAATTTTCAGATGAAAAAATCCAGGGAGCAGAAGGCTTTAAAGCGGTGGATGAACCGATATGGCCTAGAGATGGGCGTGGAGAAACAACAGCAACAGTCACTTGGGATATTGAGCAAAAATACTCGACTGTAGAAGATGCAAATCCAAAAACACATTATTGGAGCTCTTCAGAGTCTTTTGTCGGACTAAAAAAAGTACAGGATTATATTTTTGATTCTTCCCGTAACTGTGGTGGGCTTTATGGTTCATCAGTTCATCCTATGTGTTTTTCAAATGGAGAAAAACATTCGCATTATCTTGCAAATACTGCAAGAGATCCCTTAGCAAGCTGTCCAGTATGTGGAAATTTTAATCCAAATAGAATATACAGTCAATCATTGAGTCAAGCAAACAAGACAAAAAAATCGTATGAATTAAAAGAGGGGGATGAATGTAATATTTATGATGGTGCGCAATATACGGCACATCTACGCCCTGTTGTTATTGCTGATTTATCTAATATTTTATTTACTACAGGTACAGATAATAAATCAATGAACGGTGATCCACAGAATGAAGCAGTTACATTAACAATGTATGATCCAAATATAAAATTAGATATTCCACAGGACCAGCTTACAGAGAAAACAGCCAAGCTGAATGATACTATTGAATTGGATTATACAGCTTCAACAGGACCTAATCAAAAAATAAAAGCTGTTGTTATAAACGATAAGACTGGTAAAGTGCATGATACTAAGGTGATAGCTGATGCAAGCACTATTTCATCTGGAAAGTTAGGTATCAATACTGGTTCTGGCTTTAAAATGCCTGCAGGTAGATATACCGTCAGGGTATTTAACGAACAAGATAACAGCAGTATAGCGGGTAAATCAAATTATTCATCCGCAATCACAGAGTTTAAAGTAAACCTACAGCAAACTTTAGATCATAGTGATTACTCCATGTTGGGAGATAAAGTAGTTACTGAAAGCGAGTATTATAATGAAAAGGGAACGAGTTTTAATATCGAAAGCAGTTTTTTAAAAGAACAGTTTCCTTATATACGCATTGGGACATTGGAGGAGCTAAACAATATTGATAATCCAACTCCTTATGTTAAAGATATGTTTGTATATGATAAAGAAGGCGTATATGAAAGAAATCAAATAGAAGCAGGATATGACTATAGGAATTGCTTACATATTCAATTATCCAGTACCCAGGATGGAAAGGAAGCTGTATCAATACAACTTCCAATCGATTCAGTTAAAATTGACGCTAAAGACCCATACTTTCCATCTGGTAAAAACGGAGAAACAAAACCGATCACAACTGAGGCTATAAAAAATGTATCAAAGTCCGGCCCACTTCTTCGTACAGAGCCCGGGGATGATCTGGATGATAGTTACGCAACTGAACATACAAAGCTGATTCCGCATGCGAATGATTATACATCCGATATGTATAACGGCGATACGCTGAAGCCGGATGCGGTTCCGATTGAAAACGGAATCAAGTCCTATAAGCTGACAGCTACACCGCTGACAACCGATGGCAAGGTCGATGATTCCAAGGAGGTCATCACACAGACCATTCAGACTGCGGATGAAAAATTCAAGGACTGTGAGCCTTATTTTGAACTGCAGGGGAAAGAAGCATTCTGGGTCAAGGTGACTGCAGTCGATCAGGCGGGAAGAGAAACGACCATCGAACAGAAGCTGTACATGGATTCCACGCAGCCTGCTGCTCCTGCTGTTTCTGCTGTGTTGAAGGATGGCAGTGATACCGTGTATGCAGGAGGAGATATAAAAAACGAAGATGATCAAATCATACCGAACTGGAGCGGCAGTGATATCAAGATTACGCTGTCTCTTTCTGCGGATGAACTGAAGGAATTGAAGTATGGGATCGATCATTACGAATATACGACAACTGCCGATATCAAGGCATGGACAGATGCCGGGAACAAGGCGGAGGATCTTGTCTGGAAGAGTCTTGGCAAAAAGGCTGGAAGCGATGAAGCACTGAACATGTTTGAAACAGACAGCTCTAAGGTGAGTGAAGCTGCGGAATATCATTTCCGTGCTGTTTCCAGGGCAGATGTAAAAGGGAAGGAGAAGGTCTTTAAGGTTCGCAAAGATAAAGCGATACCGAAGCTCTCCTTAAAGATCATCGATGTAGCGACACAGGAGGAATATGTGGAAGGTGCTGCTGCGAAAAAGGGTCTGCGCTTTACCATCACGCCGGATGGGGAAATTCCTGTCAGCGGTGTGAAGTATTATTGCCGTGGTGTTCCTTCCGGCTGGAAGCCAAAAGCAAGAGCTGACGGGGACCTTCCAAGTGATGAGGAGATCCCATGGAGTGAAATCCAAAAGAATAACGGCTCCTACAGTATCCTGATTGCGGATGATTTTGAAGGAACCTATTATTTCCGTGCAGTAAGCGGTGCCAATGTCGCAACGGCATCCGTGGATGTGAAAAAGACATCCGTGGATATCGGTGTGGAACAGCCAAGCGTACCGATCAGCTATACAGCGACCGTCGATAAGGACGGGTCTGCGTATGACGGAGAGTGGACGAGCGATGATCTTACCATCACATTGAGCGGCGGTCTCAACGATGGCGATACGGTGAAGTATTATGAATATGCGGATTCGCCGACCTCCACAAACTGGACGCAGATCGATGCGACAGACGGTGTCTTTGCCCTGAACATCAGGGAAAGCCAGAATATGAACCGCGATCTATATTTCCGTGTTGTCAAGGATGGCGATGTGGATGACATTCCATACTCCACGACAAAAAAGGGCCTGCGCATCCGTCATGATGCGAAAGCACCGATCATCCGCAAGGTGACCCTCGATCCACAGTCTCCGCAGATCACGACAGCCTTCGTAACGCTGCGTGTTGAGTGTGCAGGAGAAAGTGAAGCATCCGGGATCACTGCTTACAGTATCGATGATGGAGCGACCTGGATAGAAGCTAGCAGTAAGGATCCAAAGGTATTTACCTATACCTTTGAAAAGAATACAGAAAATATTAATATCAAGGTCAAGGATGCGGTAGGAAATATCGCAGCCTATGGTGAAACTCTGACGATCGACAATATCGATAAGACAGGTCCGAGTGCACCGAAATTTACAAACAGCGATGAATTCAAGAACGGTGTATGGAAGAACGCCGCACAGGATGTGAAGGTGGCTTTCACACCGGCAGATACCGGTGCTGAGGAATGGATCCAGTATCGTATTCAGAAGCTGGTGGGAGAAGACTATCAGGAATATGATCCTGTGCAGGATACGACAGGCAGTGAGATCAGCTGGAAGGATTCCCTGATCGGCCAGGCAGAGGAGACCATTCGTCTGGATAAAGAAGGAACCTATCGTGTGATCGTACGAACGAAGGATTCGATGGATCGTGTCAGTGCGGAATCCATGACCACATCGACTGTCCGTATCGATATGACGGCACCGACCATCACGGAGATCACGGAGAAAAAGGACAAGTGGGAAAGTGCAGCAGAGAGCTTCCTGAATATGCTGACAGGAGGCGCCTACTTCAAGGATCATATCACCTATACCTTTGACGGTGCGGATAATGCGGGAGGCAGTGGTCTGGAAAAATATCAGTATCAGCTGGCAGCCGCAGATGCACTGCAGCCGGATGAGACGCAATGGGTGGATGCCTATAAAGGGGAAGTCAATATCGAAGAGGACTTCAACGGAAAGCTGTTCGCACGCAGCATGGACTATGCAGGAAATGCATCCAATACGGTTCAGTTTGACGGTATTCAGGTGGATGCGACATTACCAAGCCTGACGATCACACCGAAGGATCTGTCTGTAAGCTGGACAGATATCAACAGCATTGCAGTGACAGCCGTAGATTCCGGAAGCGGGATCAAGGAAGGCAAGGTCACCTATACGACGACCTATGCAGGAACAGAGGACTTCACCGGTGGAACACTGACACTGGATGATGAGGGAAATGCGGCACTGCGTGATCTTCCGGACGGTGATTATACGATCGAATTCACGGCAGAGGACAACAGTGACCATGTGGAATCCGTCATATATCCGGTACGTATCGATACCGGAGCACCGAAGATCGCTATTCTGGATAAGAGTGCAGACGGTGCTGTTCGGGAAAAAGAGCTGGTCATCGAAGTGCAGAATGCCATCAGCGGACAGAAACAGCTGAATGTGACACTGGATGGTAAGGGCATCAGCGGGCTTACGGAATCCAACAGGGCACCTGAGGTTTTAACGGGTGCGGATGTGCAGGTATATACGATCCGTGTTCCGAAAAACGGAAAATTCGCAGTGGAAGCGATCGCGAATGCAGAGCATGACGGAGAGAATGTACGTACGGTGGAGGAGCTGACCATCACGAATGTGTACGATGTGGCTCCGAAGCTGAAGGTGGAGGCCTTCACCGGTAAGGATGAGACACAGGACAGATACACCTCCGGAGAGTGGACGAGTGAGCATGTCGAGATCGTGTTGAGCAATACGGAAGGGGCTATCAAGCCTGCCGATCTGACATTCCAGTATCAGGAATATGACGCAGACGGTGTTCAGCTTACCAGCGACTGGACGAACATCGAGGATACCGGGACATCGACGAAGACCGGACGGTTCTCTGTCTATGGAAACGGGCAGCGGGAGTATCGCTTCCGTGCAGTGATGCTGGATCCGGATAATCCGACAGCAGCGCCGATCCTCATCAGCAATGAAGAAAGTATCATCATCGCTCAGGATACACAGCGTCCGATTGCGCCGATCCTGGTACGTGGAGAAGTGGACGACTATACCCGGACGAAGTGGTACGGCCGCAGCCAGACACTGGAAGTGGAATTTGTTGCGGATACATCCGGACTGGGACAGTGGATCGAATATATCGATGCAACGGATGCGAATCCAAAATGGCGGAAAGCAGAATTGAATGCAGCGACGAAGAACTATGAAATCAAGATTTCCGGTGATAAGCAGCATGTGATACGGATCCGAAGCAACGACGCCTATGACCGCTCCAGTGTGGAGACGATCGCTTATGTCAACATCGATATGGCGACACCGGTATTCGATATGGATATCAAATACACAAGCTCCAATGCGAATCTTGAACTGATCACGAAGGATAAGGATGATAAGACGACCATCGGCATCAGCGGATTGTATGATGCAACGATTCAGAAGAAAGAAAATGGAGTCATCGTACCGGATACCCTGCAGCATTTCTATGGCGGAAAAGCCGTGATCGGCAAAGACAGCGGTAACGGAACCTATGAGGTCACACTGACGACCAATTCCGGCAAGACGGTCACGAAGGATATCGAAATCAATGGCATCAGTCTGCCAAAGCCTGTCATCGGCGTAAGCGGGACAGCGATCGCAGCGGATGCTACAGAAGCAGCATATACGAGCGGTACATGGACCGATGCGCAAAGCGTAAGACTGGATATCACTGTCAAAAATCCGGATGTGAGCGGGGCAGTCACCTATGAATATCAGGAAGACGGAGACAGCACGTGGACAGCGACAGCGGATGAAGGCAGGACAGCATCCCTGAACGTGAGCGGCCGTGGCCGACACACGATCAACGTGCGTGCAAGAAATGCAAGCGATGCCGTATCCGAGACCTACAGCTTCCGTGTATGGATCGATGATGTATGGGATGATCATATCAACATCCAAAACCAGGATGCCTATGCAGTCGTGGATACACCGTGGTACAACAAGACGCAGACGATCAAAGCGACATTTACAAGGGATCTTTCAGGCTGTAACGAATGGGTGGAATACAGTGAAGACGGTACGACCTGGATGCATAACAGCAGAAATACCTATGAGGTCTCTGAGACAGGCAGGCATGAGCTGTATGTAAGAAAGAACGATGAGATCGGAAGCGGAAATGATGATACGGGAACAAGGATCAATGTATATATCGATAAGGAAACGATCCGGGATTTCCGAGTGAAGATCGATAAGAATTCCTATTCCAGCTTCCTGAGCACGATCACCTTCGGCATCTATCACAATGAAGCCAAGGAAGCCGTGATCAGCGGAAACTATGGGATTTCGGGAGAAGATAAGGTGTATATCCAGATCGTATCCGATCCAAAGGATTACGTGAATGTCTATGCCCAGAATGCGGGAGAAGCAGGATGGCAGGAATACACAGGTCCGCTGTCGCTGGAGAACGATTTCAAGGGCTTCATCTATGCGAAGGCGAAGGATAAGGCAGGAAACACCTCGAATATCATCCGTACAGACGGGATCGTGATCGATACCGTGGCACCGCAGATCTCCATTGATCATCATGGCGGGGACTGGAGTACACAGGAGTATGTGGATGTAGATGTGAGTGATTTCTCCGATGTGGAGCATGCCATCGTCGGCAATGCTTCCGGTATCCGAAAGATCAGCTATGAAACCTATGAGACTTCACCGGTGGAAGGCGAGGTCGAAATCAATGATAACAGAGCACGGATCAGTAATCTGCATGACGGGGAATATGAGCTGCATGTGACCGGTAGTGACAAGGCGGGAAATCAGAGCGAGGCAACGGAAACGATCCGGATCGACCGCAAGCAGCCGACACTGAAAATCAGCGGCTATAAAGAACTGAGCTTCACGGCTGCCAATGATCTGGTGCTGGAGCCGCTCGTCGGTGCCAGCGGTATCAAGCAGCTGAGTGTGCGTGCTGCATTGCAGGATGGCGGAAAGATCGAGGAGACATCGATCACAGGCCCTGATTATCGCTACAAGGTATTGAAGAACGGTACCTATACCTTCACTTTGACGAACAATGCAGGCGTTCGTGTTGAAGAGGTGCTGGAGGTTACCAATATCGCAGAGGATATGGACGATATCATGGGACTGGATATCCGTACACTGGATCTGGATAACAAGGAGATCGACTATCGTAACGCAGAAGAGCTGCCGGATACACCGGCGGAGCCTTCCTGGACGGCACATGATGTCATCTTCAAAGCAAGAGGGACGACAGTATTCAAAGCGTCTGTAGATGGCGGTATCTATACAGATTTTGAAAATGACGGGACCTTCACGATCAGCAGCGAGGGCATCCATATCGTAACGATCAAAAACGACAGTACGACAGATACCAGAACCTTTATCGTAAAAATCGATAAGTACGAGGTGAAGGATGTAACGATCAAAGACAGCAGCCGATACGCACAGGACACATGGTTCAACGATAAGCGTGTGATCCAGGCAACCTACACACCGGATGATACGACGGGAATCGATGAATGGCTGGAGTATTATGATGCCAATCAGTCTGCCTGGGTCAAGGGAGACAGTGTGATCCTGGATCATGAGGGCACGCATACTGTGAAATTCCGAGGCAATGATGAATTGAACCGGCCGACAGCGGAACAAAGTGTGACGGTCAATATCGATAAGACCGCACCGAGTGATCTGCAGATACGAATCGAGAAGAGCACAGCGAAGGAATTCATCAACCACCTGTTCCCGAACATGTTCGATGAGACAGTGGAAGTGAATATCCGCGCAAATGGCGATATCTCCGGAAACAGAAAAATCGAATATCAGCTGATCGATGAAGGTGCAGGAGAAAGCTACAATGAGATGATCGGCTGGCAGACTTACACGGGAAGCTTTACGATCGAAGACGGCTTCAAGGGAAAGGTCTATGCAAGAGCGACGGATAATGCAGGCAACAGAACACTGACCGCAGTGACGGAGGAAGGAATCGTCGTTGATACGGCTGCTCCGCAGATCGTGTTCCAGACCGCGGCGATGAGTACGTGGCAGAAGGAGAACACGGTAAAGGCGACGATCACACCGACGCTTTCCGGACTGCATGAGGTATGGTATACGACGACACGCTATGGAATCGTGACAAAGCATACCATCGATTTAAAAGATATCGACAAGGATAACAATGTGACCCTGCGTGATCTGCCAAACGGCAGGTACGTGATCGATCTGTACGCAAGAAACAAAGCCGGAAAGAGCGGTACGGCGAAGTTGGACAGCGTCATGTTTGAAAACCGCGGTCCGCAGCTGAAGGTGGACGCAGAGCTGGATAAAAAAGTGACGAGCATACCGGTGAAGGTCGATGTGGATATGAGTGGGCTTTATACAGAGCTGACGAGTCTGACATGGGAGAGCGGAAGTACGACTCCGCAGGACATCCTGACAGACAAAAGCTTTACGATCAACAGCAACGGTGTCTATAAGATCACAGCTGTCACATCCTCCGGGGTCACAAGTGAAAAGATCCTGACAGTGACGAATATCAGCAGCGTATCCACGACACTGGGCATCAGCGCCTATAAGACGAAGGAGCCGGATGCTGCCTATACAGGCGGAACGACATGGAGTGATCAGGATATCACGCTGGAGGTACGGGAAACGAGCGGCAAGATCGCAGAAGATGAGCTGACGATGGAGATGCGTGTCATCGATCAGAAGATGGGATCTGTCACAACACCTTGGACGATCATCGAGGCGGACAGGGAAGACAGCGGCTTGTATAAGACGGTGGCGGCAGATGAAGGAAGCATGGTCTATGAATTTAGAAGCACCTATCAGGATGTGGTTGGACCAAGCATTCTCTTCCAGGTCAATATCGATCGCTCCGCACCGAAGCGACCACTGTTCAGTGAGGCTACCGTAACGAAGTATGACAATGCAAGCTGGCACAATGCGTATGAAGCATTCCTGGAAGCCGCAATCGATGCGAGTGAGGGCTGTGATGAATGGCTGGAATATAACATCGACGGAGCAACAGACTTTGACGGGGAACTGTTATGGACAGCAACGAAGAATCCAAAGAGCGATAAAATCAAAATCGTAGATGATAAGGATCATATCGTGCAGATCCGTACAAGAGACCGGCTGGAACGTGTATCCGAAAGCAGTGAGCTGCATGTGAAGCTGGACAGTACGAGACCGACAGACTTCTATATCAAAGCCGGAGACAACAGGTATCAGGACTTCCTGGATATCCTGACAGGAGGTATCTTCTATAAGGACAGCCAGACGATCGAGATCGGTGGAAACTTCAATATCTCCGGTGTCGAGACGATTGAATATCAGCTTGTGAAGCCGGGGGATACCTTCAGTGCCGATGATCCTTGGACAAAGGTGAAGGTCGCTGACGGGGAAGACCACGGTGACTTCCAGCTGCTTCCGGGAACGAAGGGCGTCATCTATGCACGCGGCGTGGATAAAGCCGGCAATGAAACAGGAATCATCCGCAGTGATCTGGTCACGATCGATAACAGCGCACCGATCCTGAAGGTGCCAAACGATGCGACAGCCTGGAGCGATGTCAATACGATGAAGATTCAGGTCAAGGATATGGAATCCGGTATCGCGAAGGTGGAATACAGCAGTGAGGATCCGGCACAAAGCGGTGAGGTTGAGCTGACCGACAACGTGGATGCGGATGGATATCGGGAAGGCATCATCCGTAACCTGAAGGATGGACAGTACCTGGTCAAGATCGTCGTGACGGATATGAGCGGCAGGACACAGACGAAGTATCCGAAGGTCATGATCGATACCGTAACACCGGATCTGAAGGTGGAAGGAGCGACCACGAAGCCGCAGGCAAGTACGACAAGAGACTTGATTCCGGTCGTCGGCGGAAGCGGATTAAAGGAGATCCAGCTGCTGGAGAAGAAGGCAGAGGATAGCTATGAGGTGATCGATACGATCCCGGCAGTTGAAGGCAAAGAGAAGTATCCATATGAATTCATCGAGAATGGAACATATTACTTCCGTGTCGTCAACAATGCAGAACAGATGTCCGAGGTCAGAGAGATTGAAATCGGCAATATCAAATCTGAAGCACCGGTCATCGTGCATCGTGCAGATAACGGCTATGATCCATCCGTATGGAGCGGAAGTGCCGTTGTGCTGGAAACCAGTACGAATACCAATGCGAAGCTGAGCTACCGCAGGAAGGGTGACAGCACATACATCGATGCAGACCACGTATATTACCAGAATCTGAAATTCGACACGACGGGTACACACACGTATGAATTCAAGGCTGTATATGAAGGAAAAGATGGTGCTGAGGATATCGTTACCTACAGTGAATACACGGTAAAGGTCGATCTGCAGGCGCCGAAGAAGCCGGAAATCGCTAACCGTGAGGATTATGAGAACTGGTTCAAGCAGAGCAGGACAGTGACGATGCTGCGTGATACGAGTGACTATACGGATGGAACCAAATATGGGGATGGAAGCAAGGAGACGGTCTACTACAACATCGACCATAAGCTGGATGCCCAGGGCAGACTCGAATGGACGAAGACAGACAGTGATACGATCACGATCGATACGGTAGGTGATCATACTGTCATATTCAAAATCAGTGATGAGGTCAAGGGACATGATACACAAAGTGATCCTGTGCATGTGAAGATCTATGCAGATGATCCGACGATCACACTGATCGATATCCGTAAGCCGGTGAAGACCTTCGATCTGGGTATCGAGATCGGCGGAAGTATCGATGCGGATGATCAGGTGAAATCCATAACGGTAGAACGCGTCGGCAGTGATACGATCGATGTACAGAGTGAACAGGATGAACGCAGCTACAGCTTCCCAGTCTCTAAAAACGGTACGTATATCGTCCGTGTTGAAATGGAGAAGGGCGGCAGTGCGGAAGCGACGATCGAAATCACCAACATCATCGAAGAGGATCCGATTCTGGAAGTGAAGGCAGTTTATGACGACAGCGGTGTGGAGAAGGAGTATACCTTCGGTACATGGAATACGACGGATGTGAAGCTTCGTGCGACAGATCCGAAAAGCACAGCAGATCTGACATTGGAAGTACGACAGAAGAAGGATGGCGTGTGGGGAGACTGGGCACCATATACAGCAGGAGCTGATATCGTAACAGATGCGACCGGAACCTATATCTATCAGTTCAAGACGATCCTGAGCAAGGGCAGCGATACCTATGAAACGATCATGGACGAAACCTATGCAATCAAGGTCGATCAGGAAGCCCCTGATGCGGTCATCATCAATGAATATGCAGATTACAGTGAATCCAGTAAATGGGTAAGTGATCCGGTGAACATCACCACAACCTTTACAGCAGATACGAACGGTGCAAAGGAATGGGTGGAATACAGTCTGGATGATGGAACGACCTGGCACAGGAAGAACAGCGTACTGATTTCAAAAGCGGGAGAGAATAAAATCATCTTCCGTACAGCGGATGAGCTGGGACGTACGACTTCTTCGCCAGAGGATACGGTCTATGTCAACATCGATAAGAGTGAAGCAGGAACGCTGATGATGAAGGTCGGCAGTGATGCGGCAATCAGCAGCAGTCCGAACAATATCACCTTTGATCAGTATTACGGTGCCGGTGATCTGATCACGCTGACCCTGATGAAAACAGAGGCAAGCGAGGATACAGACGGAAGGATCTATTATCAGTTCGCCGATGAACGCAATGGATATGATCCAGTCAGCTGGCAGGAATACATCGCGCCGGTAAGCATACCGGAAAATTTCCGCGGAAGCATGTACGCCTACGGCGAGAACAAATTCGGTAAGAAAACAGCAATCATCCGTTCCAACGGAATCACGCTGGATAAGGATGCGCCAGTGATCGTGAAGCCGGACAGCGATATGAGTGAATGGAGCAAATCCAACAGCTATCTTGTTGAATTCAGGGACGATCTCTCAGGCATCGATGAAGAAACAGCCACCTATGCACGCTATGCGGATGCAGATACGTCAACCCCTCTGGAAGCAGCACAGAAAATCAAGGTAACAGATGGCAAGGGAACCCTGCGTCTTCCGGATGGGGAATACTATGTCGAAATCAGCGTGCGTGATAAGGCGGGAAATGCTGCCGCAGCTGTACGTCACAAAGTGATGATCAATGCAGATCAGTGTGCATTTACACTCAACAGCACAGTTTCCGGTGATCATGCGGCAATCGATGTTAACGTAACAGAGCCTCCGCTTTCCGGAATACGCGGTATCTATATCCGCAGCCAGAAGAGCGGCTGGGAGCTGTTGGGGACAAGTGCATCGGTAAGCTATGATGCATACCGCAATGGTGAATATGAAGTAAAGGTCGTCAATGGTGCAGGGCGTGACAGTGCGATCCAAACGATCGAAATCACGGGTATCGACGATACACTGCCTAGCTTTGATCTGGAAACGACAGACGGCTTTACATTCGGCGATTTCTGGTATCAGCCGCTGACGATCCGTGTACTGAGCGATGCGGAGGAAATCTATTACAGTACGAGTGGCAAGGACGGACCATGGCAGAAATATGAGGATAAGATCTATATCAATGAGACGAGTGCCTACCGTTTTACCTTCAAGGTGAAGAGCAAAGACAAGGAGTATATCTCTCTGCCATATGACACGCGGGTGATCATGAAGCAGGCAGACGGTCCTGCGACTGTAGTAAGCGAAGAAGAGCGCAGTCCGATGGCATTCATGCGACAGGTGTTCTCTTCCTATGCTGCTGAGGAAAAAGCAGCTAAATGGTACAACCTTGGAACACGGATCACCTTCCCGGCAAGCGGCGATACCGCTCCAGGCTATAAGACAGGGACCTTTACACAGATCCTGCAGGCAGATGCAAGCGGCAACGGTATCGGCTACAACGAGCGGAATTTCACGCTGGTGGATGAAGCTGATCCAACCTATATCTTCAACAATGAGGGACGCTATGTCGTTTATAAATTCTATGCCTATTACATCGAGGGGGAGGAAGACAACTGGTCGACTCCTGCCGATATCGAAAAAACGTATTACAATATCGACGGTTCCGCACCGGAAGAGCTGAAGCTGAGCGCAGAGGTCGATGGAAGCACTACGATCCTGCATGATCTCACCGGCGGATTGTTCTTCAAGGAACCGATCACGATCATACCGCAGGGGGAAGATTCCCTCTCCGGTATCGATCATTATGAATTTCAGCGCGTGTCCTGCAGCGGGGATGCCTGTGATGCAGTCACATCGAAGGAAAGTGACTGGAGTACAGCAGACAGTCTGAGTGTACCGCAGGATTTTGAAGGTATCGTATTCGTACGTGCTGTGGACGGCTCCAAACCGGTGGGGAACACGCTGGAAAAATCCGTTCGACTGACAATCAGGGACGATATCACAACCTATAGGATTCGGGAGGATATCCATGACTGGACAAATATCAAGGACCTCAACATTCAGGTAACACCGTCCACAAACGGATTGCAGGAGCTGCGGTATACAGCTTATGCAGCGGAAGGACAGGAGGGGGAACCGGTCGTTCTGGAAGCGAGTGATCCGGAAAACCTGCTGTATACGATTCGGGATATCCCGGAGGGCACCTATCGCCTGAAGGTGATTCCAATTGAGAACGGTGGTACTGCCATCCATCGGGATGCCCATGTGCTGAGGATCGACAGAACGAAACCAGTCGTTCAGGTAACCATGGAACAAAGCAGTCAGGATGGGGCTGCGAAGCTGATGAACAGGCTGACACTGAACAGCTTCTATCGCCCTGGTCTGATGATCCGTGCAACAGCCAGTGATCAGGCAGGTGAGCAGGACATCGATCCGCAGCTGCTGAAGATCGAATACAGCAGCAATGGGACAGATTGGAAGGAATACACCACACCATTGACATTCAATGATGAGGAAATCGTAAACGTAGCCTTCCGTGCCATCGATCCGGCAGGCAATGTCAGTGAGGTAGTTACAAAGGATGGTATCGCAGTAGATGCCACAGCACCAAGCTTTGAAGGTGCTTCTAACAATGTGATCTACTGGCTGCCAAGAACCGTCACAGTGAAGGACAGTCTGAGCGGTGTGGATACGGTGAAGCTGAATGATACGGCAACAGGCTCCAGCGTGCTTGTGAAGGACTATGGCACATCCAGAATCGAAGCGAAGGACCGCTCCGGTAATGAAAGTGCGATCGCATTCACGATCAAGGGACTGGATGGAATCAAGGATGAAGAAATCACGGATGATCTGATTCAATCGGTCGAGAAGGAATTTGAGGAACAGAAGCCGGGCTATGACAAAGAGCTGGCAGATAAGATCCAGCAACAGATCGATGATCTGAAGAATCGAAAGCAAAGCAGAGAGCCTGGCGATGATGGTCAGTCAAAGAATCCGGATGATACGAAGAATCCGGATGCTTCCGGAAATGAAAATCCGGGTGGCAGCGTACGCCCCGATGGTACAAAGCCGGATGGAAATGGAAGTGACGGCAGTGGAAACGGAATCGCCGGGGTAAACGGCGTTCAGTCTTCCAATAAGGTTGCCACATTGTCAGGAAATCGTACTGTCAAAACCGGGGATACCAGTAATGTACCGGAACTGATGCTGATGGGAACGCTGTCCGCAATGCTTGGGTTCACACTGGTACTGAAGAAAAAAGCAAGCAGGAGATAAGGCAGACAGGAAAGCAGGATGACCTGCTTTCCACTGCCAAACCTGAAGGAGGATTTGCATGAGAAAAAAAGAAGAGACAAGCAAGCCGAAGAAAAAGCTGAAAAAAAACCTGAAGGGGATTATGGGAAGTATTTTATTCCTGTTGATCGTACCGATTGGCTTTGTATTCCTCATGGGACTCTTGTCGGAGAGCTTCCCTGTACTGTATTACTATACGAAGCAGATCTTTATCGGATTTGTGGCTCTTGTCATGGTCGGCATCTGTCTGATCGTGTATCAGCTTTACCGCTACGTAACGAGTGAAACGAAGCCGAAGGATAAGAAAAAGCGCAGAAGGGATACCACAGATATCAGCGTGAAGAGCGAACA
The DNA here is from genome assembly GCA_003481775.1 of Clostridiaceae bacterium OM02-2AC. Lineage (GTDB taxonomy): Bacteria > Bacillota_I > Bacilli_A > Erysipelotrichales > Erysipelotrichaceae > Clostridium_AQ. The sequence continues at coordinate 51,197 of QULU01000008.1, read as the reverse complement.
GGCTGTATCCTAACACCCTAAGTCATACAGGCGCACGGTTTTCCTGTATGATCGTAGATATGAGGAGCGGTCTCATATCTATGCTCATATGAGAAAGAGGCTGTGTATAGAGGATAAGGAAATGAAACAAAAAGCAAGACATGGAAAGCAGATGACAGCCTATGAGGATGCGCTGTTTGAGCTTATGCTCCGACTGGAGGAGGGCGAGCGATATCTGCAGCGCAGCCGGACACAGAAAAAGGAAATGTACGTAACGGAAAAAAAGGAAGAAACAGATGCCGCATCTGGCAGAGAGGAAGAAAAGAGGCAGGAAGCTGTCTGGAATACGAAAAAGGAACCGCAGGAGGAATACAGGGGAATATGCAGAACAGATGTGAGCTATGTAAAGCTGACGGCATGGGAATGGATGGAAGCGAGAAAAAGCATGCTCTGTAATATCCTTCTGCTGCTCAGCGTAATGTTTCTGCAAATATATATCGTATGGACTGATATGAACCTGCTTTCTCACAGGATATTACAGGGGATGAAGTACTGCTGCGTGATCATATTGTCGATCAGAGGGATCCGCTGGATCAGAAGCGGAGAGCTGCGTGCGTATTTGAATGAAGAAAATTGAAAGGAGAACGGGAATGGCTGGCTGGCTGAAAAAGATTTTGATCATGGGAATCGTGTTTCTTATGATACTGGGGCTGTTTGGCTGTCATGCGAAAACGGAGGAAACCGCCGGAGTAGGAAAGAAAACAACAGAGAAGGAAGAAAATAAAAATGGAATCGAACAGCTGAGACTAGAGGAGCTGCTTCAAAAAATCGATAAGAAAGAAAAATTCATCGTTCTGGTAAGTCAGAGTACATGCAGCTATTGCGATTCATTTAAAAGATTACTGACACCTTATCTGAAGGAGCACAGAGACATTCCGATGTTTGAGGTGGAACTCGATATGCTGTCAGATTTGAAGGCGGATATAGATCAAAATTTTGCGAAGCTAAAGAAGATGGTGCCGGAGTTTAGCGACGGAACACCGGAGCTGTTCTGTTATGAAAATGGTACGGTAAAACAATCCGCAAGCGGGGAGATGAGTGAAGCGGCACTGACAAACTTTTTGATCGATTGCGGATATAGCAAAGGGGATAAGGTGAAAGAGGAAGCACAGACCTATACATTTCAGACAAGTGAACAGATCAGGGTTGAAAATATCCATACGATAGCAAAAAAAATCAAACGTAAAGACAGCTTCTATCTGATGGTGAACCAGAGCGACCGCTTCAATCAGGCATTTATTGATAAGCTGATCCCGGTTTTGGAAAAGCAGGATATCGAGGTTGTCGCATTGCACTTTCCACTGGAAAAAACGGGGAGTGAAGACGAGCTGCAGCAGGCATATGAAACGGTGATGAGCTGTATCGATACGCTCGATCTTTCACCGACTGTATTTAGCATCAAAGAAGGAAAAGCAGAGAAGCTGTTGGAGGATAATGTCGCGGAAGCGGATATTATGGAAGCTTTTTCAAAAAAATAGGGAGAGGTGAAGGCATGTACAGAAAAGAGGAAGGAAGATACATCGAGCAAAAGAGCATCGATTTACAGTTCCTTCAGGATTATGAAAAGAGCGGCTGTAAGCTGAAGGAGTTTCTGGAGGATTGTAAGGAGCAGCAGGTTCGCATCGCGTTCGCAAACAAAATCGTAGAACCGGAGTGGATGATGGATATCTACCAGATGATCATGCAAAGAACGCGGGAGGAGCTGAAGGTGGAGCAAAGAGCAGGTATCCGGCGTGCCCTGAAACGACGGGAAGAGGGAACGGGAACGTATGGCAGGCCAAGGATTGAGCTTCCTGCTGATTTCGAGCAGGAGCTGAAGAGGCGGATCGCGAACGATGAAAGTCTTTCTAAATACTGCAACGAATTAAAAATGAAGAAATCAACCTTTTACAAATGGGTAAAGGTGTATCGGAATTCGTGGGAGCGATAAGCAGAAAGCGTTATGTATAATTCAAATTGCATGCATCTAAGTGTTTAGAGAGTGATAATATACTAAACATAGTGATGAAATACTCACAATGTTTCTGTGAGAAAAGCTAAAAAGACGGTCCAATACAGGATGAAATCCTCTTGGTCGTCTTTTTGTGTTTACTGGAATCTAATTTCTCTTTTTGACAATGAGCTCTAAAAATCTGAAAAGCTAACACAAAGATCAAAAGAAGCCATTTTAACGTTTATTTAAATGAAAAGGCCACTTATCAAGTGACCTATACCGCAAAGAAATACCGAAAGGCAGTTCCTTAGTGTGTGTTGCGGTACGTGGTAATTGTAATACCAACCATGTGCGAATACAAGAGCGGTTTTCTGTTTCGTACCCGTTATAGAATTGAAGGCATAAGGCAGTATTCCTTTATAACAGCGGCTTCTCCCCTTGTTCAGAAGGTTTTTTCTTCACAGGATATACGCTTCTAAGAAATGAAAATCAGGGCACAATAGCTGATTCTAACGTAATTGCTCTGAATTTCTTGATTTTTCCAAAAAATCAAGCTAGAATTAACCTGAAGCTATAATAGGGAAGAATGGCTGCTTAGTCGAGTAAGGTCATACCGCATGCGATATGAGTAACCCGTTCTACCAAGATGATTCAAGGATAGAAATAAAATATAACAGCATGATAATAGATGGGAGAAGGACAAATGCAAATACAGAGAGGTAAGGCTGAGCTGCACACAGATGCATGGCTGAAAGAGGTCTATGAACAAAGAGTCTGTCAGAGTGCGCGTCCTTATGTATTCATAGAAATGAATATCAAGCAATTCCGTTATCTGAACGCAAAATACGGGAGTGCGTTCGGTGATTTGGTCATAGAGAGGGTGCTGTCATTGTTAATGGAAGTGCTTCCGGAAGGATATGTATCTCATCGCTATGCAGATACCTTTGATATGCTGGTATCCTTCGACTTTACCAAGCAGGACATGCGCAGTTTGATGTGCCGCATTGTCGATGCCCTCTTTGAAATCGACATTCCGCAAATTCATCAGAATATTTATACATCCTTCGGTGCCTACTTTTTAGAGGATACTCCTCCCTATGAAATGCTAAAGGTTTACACCGCAATCGCAAGAAAGAGTGAAAAAACCTTACCCAAGCGCACCTTTAGCTATGAGGTTTTAAACAAACCGGGCATTGATATCTTATCCCCATATATACAGAGGCATGAGCTGGAAAGCACCTTGACAAATGCCCGTTTTCTTAAGGAATTTGAAATTTACATACAGCCAAAAATAGATTTGCATACACATAAAATCAGCGGCGGGGAGGTTTTGACACGTTGGATACATGAGGGAACCCTTATCCCCTTGTCTGACTTTCTGCCGACTTTAAAAGAAAATGGGGAAATGTATATGATTGATCTCGCCCATTTTGAAACGATGTGCCAGCTTCTGAAGGAGCGGCAGGAGCAGCAAAAAAGGGTTGTTCCCATAAGCTTTAATATCACAAACCGCAGTATGTTTAGTGAAAATTTCATGGAAGAGTATACAGAAATCTATCAGCGGTATCAACCGCAAAAGACGCTTATTGAATTTGAATTCATGGAAGATATTCATTATGATAAAGGCGGGGAAGTGCTGAGTGTTATTCAGTATTTCAAGGAAATGGGCTTCCTCTGTTCACTGGATGACTTCGGAAACGGTATCGCTTCCTTTAATGTTCTGCTGAGCGGGCATATCGATATCATAAAAATGGACCGCTTATTTTTTATGGGAGAGTTGGATGAGCAAAGAAAACGAATCATCAGTGACATTATTGATATAGCAAAGACAAAGCAGATCAAGGTTCTGGCCGAGGGGATTGAAACCAGAGAATATGCAGCTTTTTTAGAGGAACAAGGGTGTGATTATATTCAGGGCTTCTATTACTATAAGCCGATGCCGTTACAGCAGTTCTTATCGCTGCTGGATGAAAATCCAACCCTGCATTGATGCCTTATGAATAGGCAGATGCATTTTATACTTGAAAATCGATGAAGTACCATAGCAGAAATATAAAAAAAGGAAGGTCAGCTGCAACTCAGTGAAGTGTACAGCAACGGCATTCCTTTTTTTGCGCATGTGTATGATTTATACAAGAGAAGTAGGCTGTAAAGGCATTCTACATACTGCTTGTTAAGCAGTTGGCCAGGCTGAAAGCAGGCATAAGCTATAACAGCAAGGGCATTGGGGTGAAGTTATAGGGCAATCTTAAAATCACATGATAGATATCCCGATAAATCTGCAGGAATACGCACTGTAATGCGGCTGATATGTTTTCAACGGTCTCTTTTTCCAGCTCGTTTAACAGCCTCTGAACAGCCTCTTGTGTTTCTTTAGAATCAGAATAGAAAGCCTCATCCACCGGCTCCAGGTAATACCCCCATACCAGCAAGTCATTTAGCTGAAGAAAGATGTTTTTCAAGGAGTGCGTGGGTACGGACTGAATGATAAAATCCATAGACAGCTGAATGATCAATGCATATTTTTTATCGAAGGAGGCATTTTGTAAAACATCCTGAAGATCACGGGAAAAGACCTTAACCTCTGCCATATCAAAGGGGATGCCGCAATGCAGGCTTACTGCAAGCAGCTGTAAGGCATCCAGACAGTAAAGGATGCGCTGCTTGATAATCGGATCATTTAGATTGTTTCTGCCGCTTTGCATCTGTGGTGCATCCGGGAGAACGATCGTGCCTTTTTTATTTAACGTCCGGGTAATTCCCAAGGAATTCAACAGGGCGATGCAACGGCTGGCGGTTTCCTTCATAACACCATATTCCTTCATGATCCTTGGGATGGAGGGGATATACTTTTGTTCGGAAAATTCCTTTTTTCGGATACGTCGCAGAATCCTCATGGCTAAATGTGCATATAATTCCGAACGGTCCTTGATGTGAAACCAGCGAATGCTTTTCTCAGACTCAGCAGGTACGAAATCAAGCTGCTTTTCCAAAGCCTCCAGATAGGCGATGACTCTGCAGCTGCTATGTTGATAGGTTGATGCTATCTTTGTATAAAGAAGCTCCTCCTGATTGTTTTGAATACAATCAAATACACTGCTTAACCAGCTTTTCATATGGGAGGGGGTACGGTAAAAGGGATCTGTGTGATGGGCGAAGGGAAGATAGGGTACATGGAGGAAATTTTCCGAATCCAGCTCCAAATCCATCAGCAGGGGATTGTTGAATACCTGAATGAGCGTAGTTAAAAACAGGTTTGATTGCCGGTACAGCAAATGGGTAGGCATATCCTCCTGAATTTCATCGATAGCCCGCCGCATTGTGGCTTTATCCGATTCCCTGACATATTTTACAGCCTCCCTGTACAGCTGCGGCAGCAACAGCCCCAGCCCCTGAAAAGCGTCATTGATTTCTTCCTTGCGTGCAATGAGGGCGGCGGCATATTCCATTTCGGAAGCGGTGTAGACAACAGCAGCAGGCTGCCCGGATTCACACTGGATATAGCCCTCCTTTTGCAGTAGCTGCATAACCCTGCGAACCGTTGTAATACCTACATTGTATTGCTTGCAAAGCTGCTTTTGAGAGGGCAGCTTTCGTATTTGATGGAACTCTCCGCTTTTGATTTTACGGACAAGTGTTTCATATAAATAGCGGTATAGCGTCTGTTCCTGAATCACGGACTCTCTCTCCTTTCAAGGACTTTGTCATTTATTTACATTATAACAATTGCAAAAGGGCATTACAACTTGATTTTTAAGCAGAATCACGCTAGAATAAACCTGTAGTTAAAATAGGAAAGATGATAAAAACATATAAAAAGAAGGTACTTTCAGCAGCTCTGTATATCATATGGCAATTACAGTATGACGTTGTGGAACAGGAGGAGCAGGTATGACAAAAAAGGCGGAGGTATTATCCGAGGCGATAGAAAATCAATATCTTACGGAATCCCTGCATACCAGTGTCAGTAAGCATATGCTGGATGAGCATTTTACACTGGTAGCGGCAAATGCGCGATATTATGAGATGTTCGGCTATGAGCAGGAGGAATATGAGCGCCTATTTCAAAACCGTCCCGATCTTTACTATGCGCAGGATCCTGCGGAATGGAATGAGCTGAAGCAGGTGGTGATCCATACAGTTGTACAACAAAAGAAAAGATATACCTATATTGGCAGAATGCGTCACAGAAGCGGAAGAAAAATATGGATCCGGCTGGTTGGTACCCTGATCGATGAATATGTCGACGGCTTTCAGCTTGCCTACTCTGTCATGATGGATATTACCGATATGATGCAGGACCGTATCGAAAAGGATATTATGCAGAGTAATTTTCCGGGATTGATAGCAAAGTATAAAATCACCGGAAAGGGCTATGAGCTGATAGAGGGGAACCAGAGGTTTCAGGATATGTTTGGAAACGAGCTGGTGTTTCCCCGTGACCAGCTTGGAAACAACGGCTTAGAGGCCGCCTATGAACAGCATGCCGTACTTTATCAGGGGAAATCCTGCAGCTTTACCATTTCTCCGCAGGATACAACGGGAAGCATCCGTTATCTGAATGTAAATGCAGAGTGTATTGACTGGATAGGAGAAGAGCCGATTTATCTTTTTCTGTATAACGATGTCACAAATCTGATCAATCAGAGAATGCAGCTGGAGGAATACAACCGTGCTATGCATAAGCTGGCTTATACAGATGAAGTAACAGCAGGGTATAACCGCAGAAGGTTTGAGCAGATAGCTGAGGATGCCATCGCTTCATTTCCCGCAGGCACCTTTGTTCTGGTCTGGATGAATCTGCAGAAGTTCAAGCTGATCAATGAAACTGAGGGCGTAGAAGCAGGAGACAACACGCTGAAGTACATTTATCAACAAATCGTAAACAACTTAAAACAGGATGAATATGCTGCACGACTGTTTTCAGATAATTTCATCATCCTGTTAAAGGAAGAAAGCAATGCGAGAATCGAAGGCAGACTGCAGGAAATAGCAGCCTCCATCAATGCATTTAATACACATCGCGAATACAAATACTATCTGACCTTTACTGCCGGAGTGTACCATATCTATGACACTGCGTTATCCATAACCTCCATGGAAGACCGTGCACATACTGCCCGCAAATCCGGACAGAGCTACTCCTCGGGTCTGTGCTTCTGTAATTTTTATACAAATGAAATTCAGAAGAAGCTGCAGCAGGAAAAGGATATCGAAAACACAATGCGGGAATCTTTGCAGCGTCAGGAATTTGAGGTTTATCTACAGCCGAAATACTCCTTAAGGGACAAGCAGATTTACGGAGCGGAGGCTTTGATTCGCTGGCATCATCCGGTATTGGGGTTTCTTTCACCGATGGAGTTTATTCCATTGTTTGAAAAGAACGGCTTTATCGTCAATCTCGACCTTTTTGTATTTGAACAGGTATGCAGACTGCTCAAGCAGTGGAAAGCAGCACATAAACGGCTGTTTCCGATCTCTGTTAATATGTCGCGGGTGCACCTTATGAAGCCGGACTTTCTCGATGACTATATCGCCATCATAAACAGGTATCAGATTCCGGCATCCCTTCTGGAAATTGAATTAACGGAAACGATGGTATTTGAAAATCCAAAGGCCTTCCATTCCATCATTCAGAAAATCCATGAGGCAGGCTTTACCTGTTCAATGGATGATTTTGGCAGCGGATATTCCTCTTTGAATATGCTGAAGGATCTGGAGCTGGATACCGTAAAGCTTGATGGAGCCTTTTTCTCCTCCAGAGGAATGGATAATCCAAAGGAAAACATCGTTGTGAAAAGCATGCTGGATCTGACGAAGAAGCTGGATATGGCCACGGTTGCGGAGGGGATTGAAACGGATAAGCAAATGGATTTTTTACGCTTGACATCCTGTGATTTGGTACAAGGCTATGTGATATCCAAGCCGGTTCCTGTCAGAGAATTTGAAATGCTGGTTTCAAGCCAGAAGATATGAGAAAGAGCAGGGCACTTTGATGCTGCCCGCATGCTGATTTTGTTCGGATCAGGAGGCATAAGGTATATGGCAGATCGCATTACAATGAATTTTGATGAAGTAGATGAAATCGTTTATATAGCGGATATAGAAACCTATGAGCTGCTGTATATCAATCGTTTTGGAATCCGTCAGCTGACAGCAGGCGGGAGTGAGGAGCTGTTGGGAAGGCCCTGCTATCAGGTGTTTCAGGAATTGGATGCTCCCTGTGTTTTTTGTTGTCTTGCTTCCTTAACCGACAAAACATTTCATGAATGGGAATACACAAATTCCTTGAAAAAATGCAATTATAAGATTTTGGAGAAGCTGCTTCACTATCAGGGCCGAAGGGCTGTATTAAGGCTGGCCATTCAAATAACCGGGGACAACAGGAAGAATCAGCAGCTTGAAGGAAATCCGTCCATCGATGAAATTGCGATGGAATGCGCAAAAAAGCTGCAGGATATGGAGGATGAACGTCAAGCGCTTGCGGAAGCACTGGCCACGCTGGGAACCAGACTGCAGGGGGACAGGGTTTTCATATATGAAATTCATGGCAAGCTGATGAGCAACACCTATGAATGGTGTAGAGCAGGGATTGCCAGCAGAAAAAAGGCTATGCAGTCGGTGCCGACCAATATTTGCAGAAAATGGCTGGAAAGCTTTATCCGCAGAGAACCCTACATCATCCAGAATGTAGCGGATTGTAAAGAAACAGAGCCTGAAATCTACCAGAACATGCGGCAGTATGACGTGCGCTCACGCATCAGTGTGCCGTTGTTTGCCCATGAAGCGCTGCTTGGATTTCTTGGCATAGATAATCCGGTACAGGAAAGCGGGCGCAATGCTGCCAAGATTATGACAACGCTATCCTATTACATACAGAAAACGATGATGAGCATTAAAGCAACCGCCCGTCTGGAACAGATGACCTACCTTGATCGTATGACTGGTACGAAGAATCGCAATGCCTTTATGCAGGATGTTGAGAAAATGAATATGGAGCTGCATTCCAACGCGATACCGAAGGAAGAACAGGGCTGCGGTGTTATATTTGCCGATGTGAACGGACTAAAGGAATTGAATGACACTGCTGGACACGATGCCGGTGATGAGCTGCTGATGGGGGTTGCCAAGAAAATCATGGCAGAATTTCCAAGCTGGAATGTATATCGTACAGGCGGTGATGAATTCGTCGTTTTATGTGCGGGAATCGAAGAAGCTGCGTTTATGAAAAAGGCTGCGATTTTAAAGCAGCAGCTCAACAGAGCCTCCAGTCTTGAAAATGCCGCCGTTGGGGCAAGCTGGTCCAAGGATACCTTATATATAGAAGAAATCATCAATCAGGCAGAGGCTGAAATGTATGAGTCGAAAAAGCTGTATTATATCGACCACATGCAGGGTGTACGTGAGAGTGAGCGCTACAGCAATATGGATTGCTATACCACGATTCTGTTAAAAAATATCGATGTTGTCAATGCTGCCTCACAGCTGCTTCATCTGATGCTGGAGGAATGGGATACACAGCGTATGGAGATTCTACTGGATGACGCATTTGTGCTGTTTGAGGAGGAATATCAGAAGCTGTATCAAAAAAGGGAAGCAATCCTGTATCTGAAACAGCAGCAGGAAAGCAATCATAGCCAGAAAATCCGTGATATGCAGTATGTCAGAAAACGGATTATTAAGGGTGTCAGCATCTGCAGCTGCTTCGGACAGCTTGACTGGAAATCAAAGGAAGGCATCAGCTACAGCATTCCCCTGGAGATGTCCATGCTGTTTATCCAGAAAAACGGCAGAGCAAAATGTCTTTATCTGCACAGCACCAATATCTTCTGCCGCAGTCAATATGTTGAAAATGCTTATCAGGTGCGAAACGATGTCCTGCTGAATATGATATCCAGAACGAACAGCAGAAAGGAGACCATTGCGCAGCCTGTCAATAAGGAAGAGCGAAAGGTTGCCTTTAAAGTATTAGCGGATGCCTTTGCGCTGATGTTTCATGATTATACCAATGTCTATTTTGTCGATGTGCAAAAGGATTCCTATGTCGTTTTAAAAACGGAGGGAAAGTTTCAGTCTCTGGTAGGTGTTGCCGGTAATTATACATGCGTCAATACAGATTATGCACAGCATTATATGGATGAGGAAACCAAGGCGCGATACCTCGAATTTACGGGAAGAAGAAATCTGATGGATAATCTAGCGCTCGGAAATGATTTCATCCATATGAATTTTACGATTGCAAAGGACACATCCGAAGTCGGACGTGAAATTGAAATCAGTATCTGGCTTGGTATACTGGATCGGGATATCGTCAGTCTGTTTGCCTTTCGGAATATAACCAAATGCCCGTCAAGAAAGGCAATCCTTGAAAAAGACAGACTGACAAGTCTGCTGAGCTATGATAAGTTCAAGGAAGACTGCCAGATGATTTTGAATAAGGGCATTCGTGACTGGGCACTTATAGCAATCGATATTCAGAAGTTCAAATATGTCAATGAGGTTCTGGGATATCTGGAGGGAGATAATATTCTGAAATCCTTTGCCAGACATTTTTCCTCCATGCTCGTGGACGATGCCTATTATACGCGGATGAGCGGGGACTTGTTTTTGGCCTTTGTAAGGGTAGTGGATACGAAGCGTTTACGCAGCAAAATAAAGGATACGCTGGATCAGTTTTGTATGGAGCAGAAAAGCAGAAATGATGATATCCGGTTTGTATTGCGTACAGGCATCTATTTTATTGAGGAGGATTGCAGGGATATCCTGACCGGAATCGATCGGGCCAATCTCGCCAGAAAAGCGATCGGACAGAGCATTCACAACGAAATCAGTGTATATGGAACGGATGTCATCAGGAAAAAGGATATCTCCATTGAAATTGTGACCAGGATGGAATCCGCCTTGGAGAATGGGGATTTTCAGGTCTGGGTACAGCCCAAAATCGATTTGACTGATGGCAGCTTATGCGGCGCAGAGGCATTGATTCGCTGGATGCAGAACGGTGTTGTACATTTTTATCCGAATGACTTCATCTCTGTATTTGAGGATAACGGCTTTATTACGAGTCTGGATCTTTATGTTCTGGAAACCGTATGCCGTCATCTGAATAAGCGAATGCGTAAGGGAATCAGCGATACGTGCAGAGTCAGCATCAATCTGTCCTCTGTCGATCTGGAAAAATCAGGAATCACAAATTCTATATTGGAAATCGTCAATCGCTATCAAATTGAGCGCACCCTGCTGGAATTTGAGCTGACGGAAACGGCTTATTTTAGAAATACGGATGCGGCGGCAAAGGTCATGGAGCGCTTGAAGGAGGAGGGCTTTACAACCTCAGTGGATGATTTCGGCAGCGGATACAGTGTTATGAATATGCTTATCAATATACCGGCAAGCGTTGTGAAAATCGATGGCTGCTTTATGTGGGACAGCATGAAGACAGAGCGAGGGAAGGCCTTTCTGAAGAAAATCATAGATCTTATTCACGAGCTGGGCTATCGGGTTCTTTGTGAAGGTATTGAAACGAAAGAGCAGTATCAATGCGTAAAGGCTATGGGCTGTGATGAAGGACAGGGCTATTACTTTGCGAAGCCAATGCCGCTGCATGATTTCTTTCAAACACTGGCATGAGGAAGCTGTCTCAGGCATGTGGATAGTAAAAAGGAGGTAAGCGTGAAAGAAATCAGAAAGCATTCTAATTTAATGTATTTAAAACAACGTTCACACAGTATTTGTGCCGCGTGTGAAGTGCGGTAGGATGGAGGAAAAAATGAAATCATACAGGATGCATAAAAACAAGCAAGGCTTTACACTGATTGAAATCATTGTGGTGCTGGTAATTATCGGTATCGTCATGATGCTTGCGGTACCTGCCGTTATGAAATACAGCAATGAAGCCGCAGAGACGAAGGCGAAATCACAGGCGAGAGCTGCCTATCTGGCTGCTCAGACGATCACATTGGATATGATCAAGGATAATCCCGGTGTTTCTCCACAGGTGATAATGGAAAAAATAAATAATGCGGAGGTTATCAATAAGGAATTGGGAATTGAAAAAACAGGCGGGAAACTGCCCAGCGGAGCAGGAGCTGTTAATGGAATATCTTGTTCAGTCAAGGAAAAGGACAAGCGCATTGAAGGCTGTATTATCGATTTGCTGGATTATCATGATACATATCTTGTTTCGCTCAATGAAATAACAAAGTATAACCAATGATATAAAGAAGTGAGTTCGTGGGAGGTATTGCACATATAGGGCAGGCTCTTACATTTTGCTTTGCGGGTATGTATGCTCTGAATAAAGGGAGGATGCGCTGCATAGAGCATATCCTTTATATGAAGCATGTTAGAAAGGCTTAAGGAGGTTGCGCGGATGGCGGAGGATAGGGAGCATGGCTTTACAACAAGAGAAGAATGGCAGTCTTTCTTTCATGCTTATTTTCAAAGAATCGATGAAATCAATGAGCTTGCTTTCGCAATTACTGTAGGAAATACCAGCTTTGAAGACTGGCTTTTTTCCTATAAAAAACAGGCACAGACCATTCATGAGCTGTATATGGAAAATAATCAGTATTTAAAAAGGCACGTATCCTATTTTCTGGATACGCCCAATGCCTGGAATGAAGAAATCGCAGAACCACTGATCTCCTATCTGTTTCGATACTGTATTCGGTTTCAGGATATCGAGGTTGCCTACAGGCTTGCGCAATCCCTGCTGGCATTTTATGAAAACAAAGGGAATGAAATTGCGGTAATGAAATGCTATTTTGTAATGATCACCTGCTTTTCCTCCCTGGATATGGTGCATTATCGTGATGAGATTCTCTCCCTGTGTGAACAGGGAATCAAGCTTTATGAGAAGCAGTATGCGCACTTAACACAGGAAGAGAAAAGCATGGGGCTGAGTATTTTTGATTTTGAAAGTATTGCGATGTACGAATTTTTAAGGCCTGCCGGGGATATCACACAGACCTTTGATACGATATTGTATCCGGCATATGAGCGCAGAATGCATGCGATGCATGCCTTCCTTAAGGAAGCGGACGGGAGCGAGGAGTACAATGCGGCCCTTCCCTATATGAAAACGTGCTGGATCAACACCTTTACCGCCATACTTGTTCGGTTGCAAAGAAACACGCTTTCCCCTGACAGAGTAAAAAAGCTTTATGCGATTTCGCGCAAGCAGTATGAATTTATGCGATTTCGCGCAAGCAGTATGAAGACGGGAAAACGACCTCCACAGCAGCTGGTCATACCATCAATGAGATCATACTTAGGATGTGTGAATATCATCTGTATGGCAGGGATGATGCGGATATCTATGCATATATGGAGGAAAAAATCAGACAGCTCCCTCGAAAACGAATTCTTACGATTGAAGAATATGATGAGGAAACACTAAATGAAATCTGTCTGTTTTCCTGCATCATACATGTACTGGATATCAGCTATGAGAAAAGGGCTGCACTTGCGAAGGACATCCTGCACCATCTTTCTGATTTCTGTGCACTGCGTCCAAGACATAACTATTTCGAGCATGCCATGGATTTGACTATTTACAATTACGTGATTCAGCTGCTGCCATATTGTGAAAGTGAAAAAGAGCTGTTCCTACAAATTCTGAGCTTCACTGTTCTTCGACAGACGCAAACTGCCATTCATACGATCATGGTCAGCCGGCTTGCCTGTCGGCTGATTGCGGACATGATTGCATGGATTCCTGAACAACTTGCCTGTGCATTCGGATGTGCAGCAGCTGTAATAAAGCAGCGGCATTTGGAAATTATCGAGTTTGTGAGGAAAGCAGCTCTGCTGCATGATGTCGGTAAAATCCTATGCTCCACCGTTATCAATATGCAGTATCGAAAACTGATAGATATCGAGTATCAGACCATTCAGTTTCATCCAATCACAAGCGCAGAAATTCTTGGTGCGATTCCCGTATTGTCCTGTTATCAGGATGTGGCAAAGGGCCATCATAAAGCCTATGATGGAACATACGGATATCCAGAAACGTTTGACAATACCTGTTCACGGCAAAAGCTGTTCATCGATCTAATCGCGATCTGTGATGCTCTGGATGCTGCCACAGATACGTATGGACGCAATTATGCAATACCTAAATCGTTTACTGCAGTGCTGCAGGAATTCGTACAAGGGAAAGGAACACGCTATTCACCGGTAATCGTGGAGTTTCTGTCCTCCCATACAAAGCTGCAGCAAGCTCTGGAGGATATTCTTGTATGCGGCAGGAAAGAAACATACCGGTTTGTGTATGAGCTGCTGAATCGCACAGACCCGGCTGATGCTGCAATGCATTCTGCGCTGTGGTTGTGATCCATTCTGGATTTCGCTGCTGAATAAGTGCTAGCTAAGTATTTTTCAATCAAATGGCATATCATGTATTAGCATTCGATCATGCATGTCATCGATATGTGAGAGGAACAGAAAAGGACTAGCGTCTTTATATGAGCTTACCGATGTGCGCAAGGCGGATGTCAATGCGGTAAACGGATAAATAAGGGATGTAGGAAAAGGAACATAGGATAAGGAAAGAGGTATGGGTATGAAAACGGAGGCTATACATAAACTCACAGCTATGCTGATGGATCAGACGATAAGCAGCAGTGTAATACAGGACGCGTTATCGCTGATCTGTGAGAGCTTTTCATTTTCCAGCGGAGCAGTGTATGAAACAGATGATATTCAATATTTCTACCGAAAGGAATGCTGCGAAGGAGCTGCATACAGCTTGCCTGCTGAAATTCCCTATAAAATAACAGAAAGCAAGAAAGAGGCGCAGGCATCTATATATTCTATAAGAAAAAAAGCCTGTTCTTCATCCTTGAAAATGCATCTTCTGAATCTTTTTCATACAGAGTATATGCTTGTAGTTCCGTTGAATCAAAATGAGGTACAGGGATTTTTGGTATTTACAAAAGATCCGGCGGCTATAGAGCTATGTGCGTCCGAGCAACGGGATCTGTTTATCATGACAGGTCTGATTTCACGCTATATCATTGCGAGAATTGATGACAATAAGGCTGAACTCATGAAGAAAACCTATGAAAGCATTATGGATAGCACAGGAATCGATATCTATGTGAATGATTTCCATACGCATGAAATCCTATATGTAAACAAATCAATGGCGAAGCCGTATGGAGGAAAGCAGGCATTTGAGGGTAGAAAATGCTGGGAGGTGCTTTTTCCCGGACAAACAGGCCCCTGTGATTTTTGTCCACAGAAGCATATCCTGAAAGAAGATGGAAAACCCTCCTCTGTTTATACATGGGACTATCAGCGTGCCTTTGACGGCTCCTGGTTCCGTGTGTTCAGCTCCGCATTTTATTGGACAGACGGGCGTCTTGCCCATGTTGTGAGCAGTGCGGATATTACAGATAATAAGCAAAAGGAAGAGCTTATCGAATATATGGCGAATTATGATGAGTTAACAGCACTGCCAAATCACAGAAAGCTGTTGCGGGACGGCAATGCAATTATCAATACCATGAAGGAGCAGGAACGGATGTTTGTTTTGTTTTTTGATATCGATGGCTTTAAGGCAATCAATGATACCTTCGGACATGATGCCGGTGATGCATTTCTCGTCGAGCTTAGTAAATTTTTTAAGCGTGTACCTATGCTGAAGGATTGTGTATATCGTTATGGCGGTGATGAATTTGTGGCAGTTCTTCATGGGAGCGGTTTGACTCGGATGAACATCGACAATCTTTCAAGGTTCATCCATCACCGCTTTGAAAAACAGTGGGTGCTGGAGCAGGGCAGTGTGAAATGTGATGTGAGCATTGGTGTTGCGTGCTATGACGTTGATGCAGATACGATGAAGGAGCTGCTGTATATCGCTGATATGGCAATGTATCAGGCAAAGAAACAAGGACAGGGTAACATCTGTTATGGAAGGGAGCATGAAAGCTAGAGGCGTGACCTATATTAAATGAATAGTATCCTGAGGGTACAAGCATCCTGACCATAGCCAAACCTGCTTGTTATTCTGTTTTCCAAGGTTACCTTTCCGTGTACAGATTCTAAAAAAGGCTTCAGCGTTGTGAAATTGATGCTTCACACAGGGCTGGAACCTTTTCTTTATTGTTAACTGGAAAAATCGCGCTGATCAGCAGGGGATTGACATTTTCCATTCTGGTAGAAGCAGGATGATTTTTCGGCGGTTACACAGGCTGTCTTAGATACGTTTTTTCAAATTCAGGAATGGAAATCGGTTTACTGAAATAGTATCCCTGAATGGTGTCAACACCGTATTTCTTCATAATATCCAGCTGCTGCTTATTCTCAATCCCCTCCGCAATCATTTGTATGTTCATTTCGCCACATAGCTTTGCCATGGTACCGATGATAATCTGTGCTCGTTTGTTTGATACGATATCCTTTACGAAGCTTTTATCAATTTTTAAAACATCAAACTCTGTTAAGGATAGAAGGGTTAAATTGGAGCTTTCTATACCGAAATCATCCATGGCCACCTTGAAGCCTGCAGTCCTGATCTGATGGATCCTTTTTACCAGCGTATCGAAATCGGTATCACTGGAGTTTTCTGTGATTTCGATTTCAAGGAATTCTCTTCGGATCTGATATTTATCACTGATAACTTCGATTCGCTTCACGAAATTCCCATCCATAAAGGAGCTTTTAGAAAAATTTGTGGAAATCGTAAAAAGCGGTTGCTTTTGCTGGTGCCAGTTATGCAATGTTTTACAAACCTGTTCAAATACATAAAAATCAATTTTACTAATTAAATAAGTATTCTCCAGAATCGGTATGAATTTATCCGGAGATACGATGATTCCATCCTTGTCCTGATAACGAACCAGAGCTTCTGCACCACACAGTGTTTCCTGACTCACATTTATTTTCGGCTGCAGATATACCTTGAACTGATGATTGCGAATGCTTTCCTTTAAAATGTCAGGGTCTGTCAAAAAGCTCAGCATATCATTGCTGTGTCTGTAGCGGCTGGTTGCATGATGGCCCTGATAGAAGCGCTTTTTATCATTGTACATCCGCTCATCCGCTTTTTTTATGACCGCCTGTAGCTCAGTGCTTTCCTTGCTCCATGTACAGCCGATGGCAACCTGTCGATCGTTTTTCTGAAATGCATTTTTTAATACTTGTACACTATCATAAAAATGCTCTTCCTCAATGCACAGATAAATGACAACAAATTCATCTCCGCCGATTCGATACAGGTATGGGGATGTACAGGTTGACCTTATGATATCCGCACATTCCTTAATGAGCTTGTCTCCGGAAGCATGCCCAAAGGAATCATTGATTTCCTTAAGACCGTTTATATCCAAATATATGACACCCGCAGATTGCTGCAGACCTTCAAATTCCACTACATCCTGCATGAATCGGTTTCTGTTATAAAAGGAGGTCAGCTTATCGATCTGGCTCAGCTCAAATAAGGTTTTCTCATTTTCGTTTCGTTCCATGGCAAGCGATAGAAAATACTGGATTGTCTGCAGAAACGGAACTGCGGTTTCTGCCATATCCAAATCCTGATTATCCATGCCGATGGATCCGCTTACCTTACCATCCATCATCAAGGGTACCCATATGATATTGCGTATCCCCTGAGAAGAAAGCAATTCGTAGCCGGCAGGAAAGGTGTCCTTCAATGTATCTACGTCATTGATGATGATGCTTTTCTGCTTTTCGAGCAGATCAAGCCAAATCTGGTAATCATCCAGGGGAATATTTTGCAGATTATCAATTTCCGCAGGGATGCCTTCCTTACACCATTCTGCGATATTAGAATAATATTGATCGTGGGTCAAAAAGACATAGGCACGCTCAGCAGAAAATAGTTTTCCGATATATGCGAGCACATTGGTAATTGCTAATTTTATGTCACGATTATTATACAGCTCCCTTACGCAGGCAAGGCGGACATCGTCACGCTCCAACCTTCTTTTCAGCTCATTTTTTTCGTCATTTGCTTCTGTGATATCGAAAGCAATCTCCATTCTGGCGATACGTCCATCCCATTCAATCAAGCGATCCTTTAACAGGTAATGCTTCTTAATGATCGGATTCGTATATTCCCAGGAATATGTCTCATCTGTTTTTAAAAGCTTGTTTGTACAAAAGGAGCACGGCTTGTCGAAGCCCTGCAATGCCTTATAGCATTTTATATTCTGTTGGCTGTCATCGATCTGGAACATTTTCTTCCCAGCTTCATTTACAAACAGCAGGTCATAGGTATTTGGATCGGACACATACATCAATTCGGATATTTCATTCATTGGGGCTATCAACTCCTGCGCCCGTTTTGCCAGTTGCTCACTTTTTCTTCTGTTTTTATTTTCTGCTTCGTTAAGTCGTTTTTGGCGCTGCTCCTGAATGAGGATGAAAAGGGAACAGCCAAGCGCTAGGATAATGAAAATGATATTTAAAATCAGCAGGGAGGAACGTGCCTCCTGAACGATATGCTCGCTGTATTTTTCAGCCTTGAAGACGGTATCGTTTGCCAATTCAAAATAATTTTCACTCAGGCTGTACAACGCTTTGGCGCTTGCACCTTTTCGGTATTGGTAAATCTGTGTTTTAATCTTTGTCCAGTCATTTTGCATCTGCTTCAGCTGGGATTGGAAATCCGCATTATCAAGCTTGATCAGATCCAACTCCCTGCTGCCGTTTGAAAGTCCCTGCAGGATATCGTCCAGCTGCTTAATCAGCTGATCATCCGGGTCATGCTGCAGCTCTTTTTTTATGAGACGCTGTGTAGCGCCGCGCACAATTCCGATGTAATTGATGACTCGGGCATTTCCTTGCAAATCTTCGATCAGATTCAGGGTTGTGAATGCAGTGAAAATCAATGCGCTGCATAACATAAGAGATACGAACGAGCCGCGCAGCTTCAGTATTGTTTTTTTCATCATGATATCGCCTTCCTTAGAGGTTGTAGCTATTTCAGGAAGCAATTTTCTCAAACTTGCTTTCTGCTCATTTTTGTATAGACAGCAAGGGTGCTGTTTTGTCATAAAGTATCATTTGCGCAGTGTACAGCCCTGTCTGCATACCGTTTTCAGCAATGTCACTTGCTTTCGATATTTTACTTTTTCTTTCATATTGATGCTTTTATTATTACCTTTAGTATATATCATTTTCCACCGGTATATCAAATGAAAATTGCTTTAACTTGCAGAATGCAGAGAAGATGAGTATAAAGCGATTGAATATTTATAATAGTATTTATACAAAATTTTTCTAATTGTACATTTATAGAAAATATAATCACAGGCTTCAGAAAAGTAGTTGTATGAGCTGATATGAAAGTATCTGTATTTAGTCAAGGGATGATGGAACGCTTGCATCGTAATTGCTGCAGGATTGTGCTGGTACAGGCTGCACTTGGACTTTCAATACAGATGGAAAAGATATCCTCTATCACATATCGCAGCTGTCCAGCTTGCTATCCGTATGCGCCATGCAATAGCTTACTATTGGAGTATGCGGTTGATTGTATGCAAAGAGTATGCTTGGATGATAGGGCATAGGAGGTCTGAAATATATGAATGTAGGAAACACGAATCTTGTGTTTCTGCGAAAGGTGAGCAAAATTAAGAAACAGGGATAGAATATCTAATATCGCACTGTATTGCATTGGCAAATTTATATGATGCAGCGTTAAGAAATTGCTATATAAAAAAACAGTTTCAGATTGAGCTGTCATACAGAAAAAAAGCCATAGATCATTGTAATAAAAGCGATTTACATTTAATCTATGGCTTTGTGTTTTCGTATAGTGCGACATATGATTGTTTAGCGTATATGTAACGATGAAGCAAGATACAAACTATTTGGACAGTATACAAAATTTTGATAAATTTCTTCAGCTTTACAATAAGAATTTGTGTAAGAAATAATTAAGCTGTTCCTTATGCATATCTGTGTCAATACTTTTACTTGTGATTTCATAGAATTTTGAATTTGGAATAGTGTCATAAAGGAACTGACCATATGAAAAAGGATGGATGGGGTCGTGATGGTTTGCTAATATCATAACCTCTTTTTTTACGCTGCATAATTTTTCATTATCGACATATGGTGCAAGTGTTGGTATTATTCTAAATTTGTCAGGATATGTTAATGCTGCTGGATCTGAAAAGAATTGAATGAATGAATTAGCTGATACCCGAGATAAGACCGCAAATTTTTTATATTCCCATGTATTTAGCAAGGCGGTCAAGTTTCTTGCCGTAAGACAATCGGCAGTGATTTTATAAAGCTTTATAAAGAAATCATCCATTGGTTTATTGATCCAAGCATTTCTAATCAAAAGGACTTTATTTACTCTTTCAGGATAATTTAAAAGAATATTTAAGCTTATAGCAGCTCCCATGGAAATACCTGCAATGAAAAAATCAGGTAATCGTAATTCATCTGCAATGGCAATTACATCTGCAGCCATATTATCAAATGTTATGCATGAGGAGCATCCGGTACTGTTACCATGTGTTTTCATATCGATAAGAATAAGTTGAATACCCCTAATTTTCTCATATATGGCTTTAATCTGCCCCATGCTTCCACCCAATCCATGTAAAAATATCAATGGAGTACCGGTGCTATGGACTTCATAATAGATATCATAATCCGAAAAATGTTTAAATGGCATTGATTAGCTTCCTTTCCAAGAACTGTTTGCTTTGCGAGACCTGCTGTTCTAAAAGCCCATGCATGATAAGTGGTCCGTTATAGTTATATTTTCTCAACAGATGAATATATGTATCGTAATCAAGAACACCATTTCCAGCCGCAACAAAGTCTATGACTGAAGATCCTGCCAAATCCTTCGCATGAGCAAGACAGATATCTTTGCCTAATAGATGAAATGCGTCTGTCAAAATAGCTTGCATATTATCGATCTGATCAGTATGAAATAAATTAGCACCATCCATAATGATTTTTAAATGATCACTTTTAAAGGTGTCAAGATATGTTCTTGCTAAAGCAGGTGAATGGATAATGTTACTTGCTTCTGTTTCTATTCCCAATGTGATGTGATATTTTTCAGCTGTAGGAAGAATCTGATTTGTTGTTTCAATTAAATCCTGCCAAGCTTCTAAGCTGGTATTATCATTATGCCATTTCCATTTGTTTTCTCTGTTTTTGGAACCGGTACAAAGAGATATGATGGGAATATTCATATAGTCTGCAATTTCACATAATACAACAAATCGTCGAATACCATCCTTTCTTTGTGTAATATTAGGATCAATCATATTGAAAGTTCCGGATATGGCTTGCAGTACGATATGATACTTAGCTGCCAGACTTTTTATATAATCCAATTGTTTTGTTTCATAGGAAAGCGGCATGGTTTCTAATCCAGCAGAGGATAAATTGAATTGTGTATATTCTATTCTATCATCTGCCATCTTTTTGAAAACTACTTCTAAATCTCCACTATACGTCTTTGAAAATATACCTAATTTCATATGCATCCCTTCTTTCTTTATGTTCTTACTGTAGCATAATTAGAAGGATACATGCGAATATGTGAGTGATCTAAACACTTTATTCTTTTTTTCACACTAAAAGTAACTAGAGGTCACTGTTAAACTGCTAAAGTGCAACTGATTGTTGGAATTTAACAGTTTCATTTTCATAAAATTTTACAGTGTTCATACACTGATTCTTTTTCCGTTTTTATTTCGTTATTAAAAGGATTTACAACAGAAGTTAGAGAATAGTGTTTAAAACAGCCACTTGGTGTTTAGAAACGGCTGAGTTTTCCATATGTAAAATAAAGTAGCTTACAATGAAGTCAGAAAGGAGGGACAGTATGATTGAATTACTTAGAATCGACCATAGACTGATTCATGGTCAAACAGGGGTATTTTGGACTGCACATTTACATGCTGACTGCATTCTGATCTGTTCCGACAAATTATTAAAGGATCCGATTCGTTTATCGGCTGTTAAATTGAGCAAGCCTACAGGAGTAAAGTTAGTTATAAAGAATGTTGAGGATTGCATTAAAGCTATCAATTCAGGCATTACTGATAAATACAAATTGTTTATTCTTACAGAAGATAATGAATATGCATTTGCTTTAATGCGAGGCTGTGGGATCAAGGAATGCAATCTTGGCAGTATGATGCCTACAAAGGAACGCACGCATTTGTTGAATGAAGCATTTGCTGCCTCAGATGCAGAAATAGACAGCATTCGGAAAATGGTTGATGAAGGGTATAATTTATATCTGCAAAAATTGCCTACTACCTCAAAAGTGAATGTTAAGGATAAGCTGTAAAATCTATAATAAAGGTTAGAAAGACAATTTAACGAATTACATTATCGTGTAAATTACAAAGTAAGGAGGGGGTTTTGGGGAAACACAAGTATCGCGATATATGAAAGAAAGCTATGAATACTGTAATACGATATTTCAATAATTTATTTCGTATTACGAGAGAAAGAGAGGAGAATTAAAATGTTAATACAGGCTATCTTAGTTGGCATAATAGCCGGATGGCAGCTAATCGATGAAACGTTTTTATGGAGCAGCTATACCTATCGACCATTATGCATAGGGTTTCTGATTGGTCTGGCTTTAGGGGATGTAGCAACAGGAACTATAACGGGAGCAAGTCTTGAACTTGTTTTCATAGGTGCTATCAGTATGGGGTCCTACGTACCACCGGATGCTTCCTTAGGAACTGCAATAGCAACAGCATTTGTAATACATAGTGGTATGGATTTGGGAGCTGCTTTAGTTGTAGCTACGCCGATCGCTGTTATATCATCAGGATTTAAAAATATCATATACGTAACTTTGAGCCCGGTAATCAAGAATTTTGGTATTCGTGAAGCAGCTAAGGGAAATGAAAAGGGTATTTACATCAGTCACTTTACAATGGCTTTCCTTCTATTTATTTATCGCTTTTTTATAGCATTTGCGATGTTTTATTTTGGAGCAGATGCAGTTTCTTCCGTTTTATCAGAATTACCAGAATGGGTGACAACGAGTTTTAGTATTGTATCAGGAGCCTTACCTGCTGTTGGCTTTGCGATGCTGTTAAATATGGTGTTTAACAAAAAGACATTACCATATCTGTTCTTAGGCTTCATTCTTACATCTTATCTTGGAATGTCTATGCTTGGAGTGTTAGCACTTAGCGTTATCATCGTATTGCTGACTGTAGACTGGACAAATGGCGGAAAGGAGGAGTTGGCAGATGACACAGAATTCTAATAAAGAATTAAATAATAAGGATTTGAAAAAAGTGTTCCTCTTAAATTTTAGTAATGAAGGTGCATGGGATCATGCACGTGGAAATAATCTAGGATTTGCAATCGCTTTGATTCCTGCACTGAAGAAAATTTATGCTAATGAGCCTGAAAAATATAAGGATGCTTTATTTCGTCATACAAATGAATTTTTCAATACGGCAATGCAGCCAATCCCGTTTATACAGGGAATGATACTTTCTATGGAAGAGGAGAATGCAAAGTCTGCTGACTATGATGTGTCTATGATCACAGGCATTAAAACTGCTTTAATAGGACCTGCTGCTGGGATTTTTGATGCTATTTTCTTAAATACGATACGGATTATCGGCACAGCTGTTGGAACTGGCTTTGCATTACAGGGGAATCCATTAGGTATTCTCGTATTTCTATTAATATTTAATATTCCGAATTTTTATTGCAAATACAAGGGAGCCTTCCTTGGATATAATTTGGGCGCAAAATTTATAGATTCAGCGCTTGAATCCGGATTAATGGAGAAGTTCAGATATGCTACAAGTATCATTGCAATGATGGTGTTTGGAAGTATGACCTGTGAATGGGTATATTTGAACGTTACATTATCTTTTGGAGTAGGAGAAGCTGAACAGACACTGCAATCAATTCTTGATTCTGTAGCACCCAATATTTTAAATTTAGGACTATTATGGCTATGCTGGTGGCTTATATTTAAAAAGAAAGTAAATAATGTTGTTTTGATGCTACTTATGTTTGTTGTTTCATTAGGTTGTGCTTATTTTGGAATATTAGGTGCATAAGGAGGTATGAATATGATCATAAAACAATCAAAATACAGACTTGATTTGTCTGGAAGCACTGTTATGGAAGGTGAAGATTTAATAAAAAATGCAACATATTTCGATACGGTTGCTGATTACTATGACAATGCAGATGCTGCGAGAAATTTAGGACATACAGAAAGCTATCGTGTATGCTATGCAATTGGAAACAGAACATCGACAGATTTATATTATGGAACTACAACGATAAAGCCGATCCTTATAAATGGGGAGTGCAATATGACCAAGGGACATTTTCATGAGGATCCAAAGTATATGGAGTATTATCTATGTACTCGCGGTACAGGCTATCTTTTGAAATGGAATGGAAAATCCGAGATATATGCAGAAGAAATGAAACAGGGAAGCTTGCATTATATTGATGGAAGATATGCTCACAGAGCTATCAATATTGGGGATGACGATCTTGTTTTTCTTGCAGTTGATTCAGCGACAGGAGGTGCAAAATATGAATTGATTCAAGAAGAAGGCTTTCCTGTTCGCTGTTTTAAAAAAGACGGTAAAATAATTTGGAAAAATAATCGTTGAGGATATATACTATTAGAGTGATCAGCAGATGGTCACTCTAATGTACACACATCAGTTCCCATAACAGAATGAGAGGGTGAGCATATGTCGAAATACAAAACAAATAAAGATCAGAAAACTATCGATGCCATATATGAGATTGTAGTTGAGAATACAAAAGAATACTGCAATCAAGGTGTTTTTAATTGTACAGCAAAATTGATAGGAGAAAAGCTGTATATTTCAAGATCACTCTCTTCATTATATTTGAATAGCCTGACTAAGGAAGGTAAGATTATTAAAATCATTTCACGTCCTGTTTATTTCCTAGATAAACAAATACTGGAGACGACCTTGTCGATTCGTTTTAAAAAGCTTATTTTTGAAGATGTGGACGAATTTAAAGCATTCATTCAGAATGAGCAAGGCAATCATAACGGTTTTTTTAAAATCATCGGACATAAGACCAGTTTGAAGTTTTGCATTAATCAATGCATAATGGCATTGAATTATCCTCCAAATGGCCTCCCAGTTATTATGTCCGGACAAAAAGGAACTGGGAAAAACTTGCTAGCGAAATGCATGTTTGAGTATGCGGTTTCAAATGGAATCATTCCAAATACTTCAAGATATATTCATTATCATTGCACGAAAGAAAAATTTAATACCTTACCTGATTTATATGATAGTACAGATGTATTCATTTATATTAGTAATGTGGAATATTTAGATAGTGAAAGTTTAAGCCGGTTGATAGAAGCCCTGCAATTGCGTTTTCCAGATACAGTTTCTAAAAAAAATCATGCGTATATTGTATTATCATCTGAAATACCACTTGATAATATCAATAAAGAATTGATAGATATGATTCCTGTACAGTTACAAATACCGGCTTTGGAAAATCGTTTTTTGACAGAAAAGAAAGAGCTGTTAATCTATTTCCTGAAAAAAGAGGAACAAAAATTCAATAGTTTCATATGTTTGAATAAAGTAACCTTTATGGCTCTTTTGAAATACCGCTATACGGAAAATATTGGGCAACTTGAGAAGGTAGTGAAGTGGACCTGTGCAAATGCTGTAACAAATCCAAACGTGACGGGTGAAATTATTATTAAACCATTATGTCTTCCTGATTTTATCCTTCAAACTCTATCCTTTAAAAATATAGTAATTAGTGATGAAGAAAACAGATATCTTAGAATCGATGATTTTCGAGATAATTTACTGGAAACAAAGATGCATTCTTATTTCGTAAACTTGACTGATTACTATAAACAATATAATAGCAAAGCCTTGACTTTGGAGGATTTCATATATAGCGTATCTAATGAAACAAATAGCTATTTTGATTATCTCATGTATAAAATGCGGTATAGCAACAATGAATTAAAAACGCTTGAAGCAGTCGTTTTGCGGCTTGTAAATAATATTGCTGATGAATTTAATATATATCTGTCTGCGAATTTCTCTATCATAATATCTAGAGTTATATATTCTCTTACAGTGTCAGAGGAAGTCTTTCCTGAGGATGATGGCATCCACGATGTCTATGTTTTATTTTGTCAAAAGTTTGAAAATGAAATGTTTATAGCGAATGAAATTCGTAGAATTATCAAACAACTACTGGATATATCTATTGATGATGGAAATGTTATATTTATTTGCATGTATATTAGTTTCTATAATAAAAAAATATATTTAAATCATATTGTTGGCATTATCATCTCGCATGGCTATTCAACCGCCAGTTCTATAGCGGATGCTGTCAATAGATTGGTTGGAAAGCATGTATTTGAAGCTATTGATATGCCACTGGATACACCGGTAGAAAGTATTGTAGAAACACTACGAAAATTTGTGCTGCATAAGCGTTTATCAAACAATATTCTATTGCTGGTAGATATGGGTTCTCTAGAGGACATTGGTAATTCGTTATCAGAAATATCCAATCTCAATATCGGAGTTCTGAATAATATATCAACAAAGGTAGCCTTATCTGCGGCAATGAAAATTATTCAAAATAAAGATTTAATAGTCATATTAGATGAGTTATGTCAGGATACGCTGATATCTTATAAAATTATCAAAAACAAGGTGAAAAGAAATGCAATTCTATTTTCAACAGAGAATGGAATAGAGCCGACAAAGCGTGTAATTGATTTGTTCATGAAGAGTTTACCAAAAGAAACAGATATTGACTTTCTTTATTATGATTACAATAATCTGAACGAAGAACATACTGGTAGATTGCTACATGATCATGAAATATTATTGTTCATAGGATCGATCAATCCAATGCTTCATGATATACCCTTCATAGCTTTAGAAGATATAATTGCTAATGAAAATATTTCCTTGATTAATTCGATATTATCCAATCATCTTGACAGTAATGGAATCACACAGTTCAATAAAAATCTTGTCAAAAATTTTGCTATGGGCAATATTATAGGATATCTGACAATTTTGAATCCGGAAAAGCTGCTAAATGCAGTTGAGAAGGGGATTAATAAACTTCAGCAATATCTGGAGATAGAATTTAATAATAAGCTTATTATAGGACTTGATATTCATATAAGCTGTCTTATTGAACGTCTTGTTACGAAAACCCAAATGGAAGCAATAGAACATGAAACAAACGAAAAGTTGGTCGATTTTATCCACATGTTCAAAGTTAGCTTTGATGAGCTACAGCTACTATACAAGGTGGAGATTCCTGAGAATGAAATATTATATGTGTATCGGTATATACAGGAAGAGTTTAGCAAAATATAAAGAGGTGGAAGCAATGAGGAAAATTATTATAGCGGGGCATGGGAATTTTGCCGAAGGTATACAAAGTTCTCTTGAGTTAATTATGGGAATGCAGGATTGTATAACTACATTATGTACGTATTTAGATTTCGAAAATGTTGAGGAAAAAGTTGATAATATGATGAAAGAAACACATGAAAGCGATGAAATTGTTATTTTAACAGATTTGTTTGGTGGAAGTGTCAATAATTTCTTTTTAAGATATTTAGAAAAAGGAAATGTGCATCTTATAGCTGGCACAAATCTTTTACTTTTGATTGAAATAGTTTGCCATATAAACGATGCAGATTTGAATAAAGTGATTGAGGATGCATTATATAATGTGCGTAGTTCCATCGTATACTGTAATAAATGTAGGGAAGAAGATGTATTGTCAGAATTTTAAATAAAATGAAAGGGAAAGGAAAAACATGTTATGGTATTTAATTCAATTATGCATGTAACTTTTTTTGCAAAAGATATCAATGTTACAAAAAGCTTTTATGAGAAGTTAGGATGTAAAATGAAAATGGCAGTAAAATATAAAGCCTATGCAGATAAACCGCATTCACAGTATTATAAGAAAGCACAGGAAATTCCTGAAGAATATTGTATTATTTATTTTGAAATTGCGCCTGGACAATTTATTGAAATATATCCTTCTGAAAATGATCAGTTGCCTCATCCTCAATTTAATAAGCATATTGGTTATTCACACTTTGGTGTAATTGTAGAAGATATTCAAAAAACAAGAGATTTTTTGACTCAAAAGGGCATTACAATTGACATAGAACCAAAAATCGGAAATTCACGTACATGGCAGATGTGGATTCATGATCCAGATGACAATCGTATCGAAATTATGCAGTATACAAATGATTCCTATCAGGTTGTTGGTCATATTGATATTTGATGTCTATAGAGATAAAATTTATATTTTGTAAATGCAAGATAATGTTAATGGAAAAGTTATCAGCGAAATGTATATTCAGCTAAGAAAAAAGTCTTAAATCATATAAATGTTCGCCTAAAAACGAGCATTTTTTGTTTTCGAGCAAAAAAAGACTTAAAAATGTAGGGTATTGTAGATACTAAAAAGAGTTATTCACAACCTTGGATTCACTGTTTAAATGAAGAGAATAACATTCTTCTTTATAGCTATGTATATACGAAGCTACGTGATAAATATAGCGTATGATGTATTTTCTTTGTTTGATACGGTGGTGAAGATGGACTGCATTTCAGGATATAGTAGCATGTGTTCCTATCTGGACACGAACCTATCCTTTAAATTTTCTAAAAACAGGCAGTGTACCCTTTTATGGTTCAATCAGGACTCAAAAAATGCGATAAATAGGGCACTTTTGAATTTTATCCTAATCGGACATCGACACAGGTCGGTGTCATGTAAATAGGTTCCACATAAACCCAGACACCAAGATTGTTCGCCGTATTCCAGATTCTGTTACGCTGTGCCTGCGTTAAAGCCTGTCCCACATCGAAGGAAACACCTGCATAATGCTGTGACTGCTTTCCATGTCCGCCTTCCCAGATTCGCTTAAATGCATATCGAAAAGGTATGGGTGCTCCATAGGCTCTTCGTGTTGCATTCCATGCTTCCATTGCCGCATTTGTGGTCCAAAGAACACTGGAGCGTGACGAGCCTCTGAACTCTCTCACCAGCATCGTTCGATCGTATGCATACGGCATGGGATCGTTTTCCTCCAGATAGAAGGTTTCCAATGCCTGCGTGTATACATTATATACAATAACCTTTGCCATATATCTGCCTCCTTTCTCTTCATCCTATGATGAAGAGATAAACGTGGATGGGTATTTATAAAGATGCTCAGCTGATTCACTGTGTCAACATCCTTTTTCGTTTGCCATTCACAAATAATTGTGTGACATATTCCAGTCTGGTATAATAAAGGAGAAGGAAAAGGGGATGATGTCTTTTGAAAATCGCAATCTGTGATGATGAAGCTGTACAATGCGAACTGCTGCATACGATGGTGAATCGCTATCTCAAAATGCATCAGCTGCCTGCTGCCGTGTATTGTTTTAAAAGCAGTGAGGAATTGCTGTTTCAATATGAGGAGCATGCAGACCTGGACATCCTTCTGCTGGACATACAGATGAAAGAAATGAACGGCATACAGCTGGCTGAAAATCTGCGGCAGAGGAATGAGCATCTCTCTATCATATTTGTGACAGGCGGCATAGATTATATTTATGAAAGCTTCCGCCTGCAGGCTGTGAATTATCTTTTGAAGCCGGTGGATGAACAAAAGCTTTCCGTCTGTCTGGACGCTGCAATACAGCAGAATCTGAAAAGGAATGATATGCTGGTGTTCACGACAGAAAAAGAGCTTATCAGGCTATCCTACTCCTCCGTTTATCATATTTGCAGCGAGGGTCATTATCTTCATATATATACACTGGATCATGTATGGAGAATCAAGAGGAATCTCAGGGATATTCTGCAGGAAATATCTGATGAGCGCTTTCTAAAAATCGGAAAAAGCGATGTGGTCAATCTGGAGGCTGTTGACAAAATCACTTCGCGCCAGCTCACCCTGATTGATAAAACCGCAATCCCAATCCCAAAGGGCCGGTATCGTGAAATCAGTGAAGCCTTTATCCGCTATCACTTTGCGGACGCAAAAAGCGTATGATGACAGGAATGCTTTTTTTTGCGCCGATGCTGTTTTGGCTGCAGCTGCGTGCATTGCCCTGTAACCACAGCCGTAAGGCACTGGTGATATATGGAATAATGGTGAGTTGCGTTTCGGCTGCAGGACTGCTGCTTCACCAGGTGCTGCTGTTTCAATTTTTTCTGCTGCTGTTCAGCCTGCTGTATCTTTTGTTTTATGCCGCTGAGTACACCCTCCTGCCGGTTACTGCCGCTGCGGAGCTGATTTTGTTTCTCATCAGTGTCTGTGCAGTTTACTTCCTGCAGCTGCACGATCAAGCACTGTTTTTTTCTATCATCTACATAACACTGCTGTATGCCTGTATTCAGAAAATCCGCTATCATGCATCACCGACAGAGCTGTGTCTGTTTTCGGCCTTGGGTATCCTATGTGCTGTGTTTACAGAGGCTTATCATACACCCTGTGCGTGTATCGGCCTGCTGTTAGTGATTCTGCTTCTGGATATCCGGCAGAGACAGCTGCATAAAACCTTTCAGCGACATGAACAGGATTTTCAAAATGAAGTAGTCGCACATCATTATGATGAGGTCAAGGCAGTATACCTGAACATGCGCGGCTGGCGTCACGACTATCACAATCATATCCAGACGCTGAAGGCTTATTTCAGTCTGCAGCGCTATGCACAGATGGAAGAATATCTGAATGAACTGGAACAAGACCTTCTCCAGGTCGATCAGCTGGTGAAAAGCGGAAATCTGCTGGTTGACGCCATCTTGAACTCCAAGCTGACACTGGCTAAGGAGCATCACATAGCACTGACCTGCAAGGCAGCCGTGCCGCCGCAGCTGTGCATATCCGATATTGATCTGTGCGTACTGCTGGGAAATCTGCTGGACAATGCGATCGAGGCATGCCGCAAGATTGATGAAGCACAGCGGTTTCTCCGCATCTATATAGATATTGTTCACAGCCAGTTCTATGTATCCATTATGAATGCGGCACCCAAAGATATTGATTTTCAGGAAACGCAGTACATCAGCAAAAAACGGGGGGATCATGGTCATGGGATGAAACGGGTAAAGTTGGTCGCTGATAAATATGAGGGATATCTGAATCTGAAAAATGAGCAGGGCGTCTTTGTCAGTGAACTGATGCTGCCGATGAGTAAAACACCGGTTGATGCATGAAACTGCATAGTTCATGTACAAAACGGTGTTTTCTTATACCGCTGCGTTATACTGGATGCAGAAAAGGAGGAAACTGTATGACAGAAAGAGAACAGATACGCAGGCGCTATTCATTTTTGAAAAACATACGATATGCCTGTACTCATATCCATACGGCGGGAAACCGGTATTATATATATATGGCATTGGATATCATCGCACAGGTCACAGTGCCTGTCATCATGCTGCTGCTTCCGGCACAGATTGTGGAGCTGCTGCAGAATCGGGCTTCTCTTATCCTGCTGCTTCAAACAGTAACGATCTGGCTGCTGGTCATCCTGCTTTTGAATGCGGTGAAATATTACACACATCAGAAACTGGAAATCATGGGACTGCTGCTGTGTGATGCAACCTATTGGCAGCAGCTGCATGAAAAGACCATGTCCTGTTCTTTAAGAGAACTGGAAGAGGCCAAGCAAAGGGAGAAACTCAGAGAAGCCATGCATATTACACGCCTAGGGGATGGCACAGGAAATTATGCGGGCATCGTCGGATTCTACCTGTATATGACGATGCTTCTTATCAATGTCATCGGATTTGTGATCTATGCAGCCATGGCAGGGAGTCTGCATATCTTCCTGCTCATCCTGCTGGTTTTGACCTCTGTTGTGAATTGCTTCGCCAAAAACAAGGCCATACACTATCAGTTTACGCATATGGAAGCATTCTGGAAAAATGCGAATAAATTCTGGTATTTGAAAAATGAAAGCATCAACATGGAAAAAGCAAAGGATATCCGCATGTATCGGCTGCAAAGCTGGTTTGCGGATCTGTTTGATCACAACACACGGGAAGCGACACATATATACGGAGATATTCAGAAAAAAAGCAGCTATGCAAATGAACTTATTTCGCTGAGCTCTTTATTGCAGAATGCTGCTGCTTATCTATATCTGATTACACAACTGATGGATGGAAATCTGAGCATTCCGGGCTTTGTAGTGTATATCGGAGTTGTCGCCGGCTTCAGCACATGGATCAATCAGATTGTAGAAAGCTATTCATTTCTGCGCCAGATCAGTGATGATATTGCTGTATACCGTGATTATCTGGAAGCATTCGCAGAAGCAGAGGAGTCTGCAGAGAATGCCTGTCCTTTATTTGAAACGATTGAGAAAATAGAATTTGAGAATATCTGTTTTGGATATGGAGAGCAGCTGCTGTTTGATCATTTTTCCTGCACACTGCATCGAGAAGAACGCATTGCACTGGTAGGTATTAACGGCGCAGGGAAAACGACACTGATGAAGCTGTTGTGCGGATTATACCCTTTGCAGTCCGGACGCATACTGGTCAACGGCTATGATATCGCAAAGCTGGATCAGGAGCAGTACCGCCGCAACATCTCCATTCTGTTTCAAGACGTTCATGCCCTTCCGTTTTCCATCGCCAAAAATGTAGCCTGCGCATGGAATGAAGCGAGGCCAGAGGGAAATGTGGAAATTGCAGGACTTTTAAACAGAAAGACCAGCGCGAAGCTGCAGGAGAGAGAACAGCGCTATGATGAAGAACATATTCGCACATGTCTGAAGCAGGCTGGTTTGTGGGATAAGGTATCTGCACTGCCGCAGGGAATACATACCGTATTAACGCAGGTGCTGGATACTGAGGGAATAGATTTATCAGGTGGTGAGCTGCAGAAGCTGATGCTTGCCCGTGCCTTATATAAGAACGCGCCGCTTTTGATTCTGGATGAACCAACCGCTGCACTTGATCCAATAGCGGAGAGCGCACTGTATGAGGAATATGCGCAGCTGTGCAGACATCGTCTTTCTGTTTTTATATCACACCGGCTCAGCTCGACCCGCTTCTGTGATCGTATTCTGTTTCTGGAAAACGGTAGGATTGTGGAAGAGGGGACTCATGAGGAGCTGATGGAGAAGCAGGGCCGTTACGCCGCAATGTATACGGTTCAGGCGCATTATTATCAGGAGGAGGTAAGCCGACATGAAGCGGATTTGTAAACAACTGCGTATCCATTTCCGGCTTCTGAAAATGATGCATGTGCTGGACCGTTCAGCCCTTCCTTTATATCTGCTATATGCTCTGCTGGATGCCCTGCAGCCCTATGTCATGATTGTCGGTGGTGCCCGCATACTGGATCTGCTGCTGAAAAATGCATACCATCAGGCGATACGTGTGAGTATCATCATGCTGCTGGCCGCCTTCCTCATTTCTGTCTTAATCGCTATTGTAAAGCATCATGCGGAGACAATCAGTATGAAAATCAACAGAGTGTGCAATGCTGCGGTTTGTATGAAGTCCGTTTCTCTGGATTATGCAACTTTCGCAGATAAAAAGAATCTGGATGACTTTGAAGCTGCTGACCATAATGTTGCACGAAATGGTGGCTTTGGAAGTCTGCTGCTTTCCTATTATTCTCTGGTGAAGGGGATTATAGGTTTTCTTATTGCCATGTTGCTGCTGGTGCAGCTATGTCTGAAGCAGGGAACACTGGCGCAGCCGATACTTTCATTTTTTGTACAGCCGGCAGGCGCGCTGTGTACATTATGTATATTGGTTGTCCTGCTGGCCGTACTGTATTACCGCCTGATGGAGTATGTCGTACGCAACACACTGAAGCTGTATTACGGAGAAGTGGAGTACGATCAGAAATTTAACTTCTTTACTGAGCGATTATGTAATGATGTACAATATGCCAAAGAGATACGTCTGTATCATATGCGGCATCTGCTGCTGATGGAATGGGAAAAGCTGCTTGTCGATCTGCATGGCTATTATGAGAAAAAATGGAAGTTCAATCGCAGATATCAATTCATGTCCTCGCTTATGAATGATTTGATACTGTTTGCGGCCTACCTTTTTGTCATCCTAAAGGCATTTGCACAGGCGGTATCGATTGGGGCAGTTACTCAGTATATCGGAAGTGTCCAGCAGATGAATGCATCGCTCCGTACGATGATGGAAGCCTTGAACCAGCTGCAGCTTTGTGCTTCCTATCTAACGTTTTATACGAATTTTATGGAAAAGAAAAGCGTTCTGCACAGCGGTTCGCTGCCTGTTGAAAAGCGGAATGACAATGAGTATGAAATAGAATTTCATGATGTGAGCTTCCGTTATTCACAGAGTACGGAATACAGCCTGCGCCATGTATCCGTGAAGTTGAATATGCTCAGCCGCTTCGCAGTTGTCGGAAGAAACGGTGCAGGAAAAACAACCTTTATTAAGCTGCTGTGCAGGATGTACGATGTCAGCGAGGGCAGTATCACGCTGAATGGTGTTGATATACGAAATTATGAGTACCATGAATATCTGAATCTGTTCGCTGCTGTTTTTCAGGATTTCTCGCTGTTCTCCTTTACGGTGAAGGAAAATGTGGCCTGCCATAGGGACGCGGCGGATGAAGCGGTATGGCACTCCTTATCTCTGGCCGGTGTTCAGGATAAAATCAAAATGCTTCCACAGCAGCTGGATACACTGCTGTTTCATGAGATGGGAGACGGTGTAGAGGTGTCCGGTGGAGAGGCGCAGAAAATAGCTATAGCCAGAGCATTGTATAAGGATGCTCCTCTGGTTATCCTTGATGAGCCGACCGCCGCACTTGATCCCATCAGCGAATATGAAATATATGAACGGTTCAATACTATGGTTCAGGATAAAACAAGCATCTATATTTCGCATCGGATGAGCAGCTGCCGTTTCTGTGATGATATCCTGGTCTTTGATGACGGATATCTGATTCAGCGGGGAACTCATGAACAGTTGATGAAGGATCGTGATCAGGTATATGCAAAGCTCTGGAGCGCACAGGCGAAATATTATGAAACTTATGATGCTCGATACGCCGATATTCTATAAGTACCATGCAATGAAAAGCTAAAGTAAGCTGTATTCGTCACTGGAATGCAGCTTTTTCTGCCTATAGGTATTCCCTTTATCCTACCTATCCCGCAATTTGCTGTTCTCCTGATAGGCATCAGGCAAGAAAGCTTTTCTCCGAAAGAAAAGAATGCTATAATAATCAAAACAAGGAGAGAGCGGGTATGACCATGAAATTCAGACGTTTTCTATGCTTTCTGACAGCTCTGCTGCTGATCAGCGGATGCGCAGGCAAGGAAGACGGTAAGAAATATCCAAGCGAATATGAAACATCACCGAATCCCAAAATGTCTGAACTTCGTCTGCCCAGCAGCCCCGGAGAGCAGGTAGCTGTGGATTCCAGCGGACTGGTGCAAATCGATTACAGCAATACCAGCAGCGGCTATCTGCAGGCCAAGCTTCTGCGCAAGCCTGAAAAAAGGATGCGCCTACAGATAACGAAGGACGGGGTAGGAAACATCGCATATGATTTTACAAAGGAAAACGAATACGAAACCTTTCCCTTTGAACAGGGAAGCGGAACATATCTGGTAAAGGTACTCGAAAATCGTTCCGGGAAAACCTATACAATCACATTGACCCTGTCCCTGGATGTCAAGCTTGAAAATGAGAGGATACCGTTTTTATATCCAAATCAGACGGTCAACTATGACAGTCATACGGCGGCTGTAAAAAAAGCCTTTGAGCTGACGAAGGATGATGATACCGTATTGAAGCGGATTGCAACACTGTACAATTATGTGGTGGATAACATCAGCTATGATTCAAAAAAGGCTAAGGAAGTAGAGGATATTTATGTGCTTCCTGTCGTGGATGAGACACTGGAAAGCAAAAAAGGGATATGCTTTGATTATGCGGCTCTGCTTGCGGCGATGCTGCGCAGCCAGCAGATTCCAACCAGACTGGTAACAGGAAATACCACGATTGAATATCATGCCTGGGTGGAGGTATATATTGAGGGGAAGGGATGGATCAATCCCGAAATTCTACTGCATGCGAAGAAATGGAGCCGTATGGATCCAACCTTTGATGCCAGTGACATCGATTATAAAGATGACTATGAAGATAAGTATTACTACTAGGAGGAAAACGTATGACACATACAACATTACGCTCTGAGGAAATGTTTGATTTCTGTACCCAGATGTCGATGATTCTCGCAGGCGGACTATCTGTCGAGGAAGGGCTGGAAATCATAGGGGACGATACGGATAACTCGCATATGAAGGAGGCCGCTGGATGTCTGCTGGAAAAGGTACATGTCGTGGGCTCCTTTAGCGCAGCGCTGGAGGAGGCTCCGTATTTCGACACGTATGCTAAGAAAATGGTGGAAATTGGGGAAATCAGCGGTCATCTCGATAATGTTATGAAGGAGCTGGCGCTATATTATGAGCGTAGCAGTGACCTGAAGCAGTCCTTGAAGGAGGCGCTGACCTATCCCTCGATTTTGTTATTGATGATGTGGGCGGTTGTCGGCATCATCGTATGGAAGGTTCTGCCGATTTTTGAAAAGGTACTTTTGCATATGGGAGCTGCCCTTCAGGGGACGGCCGCCTCCATGATGCACTTTGGACAGCTGTTTGCCACGGCCTCCTTTATCCTATTGACACTGTTCTTGCTGGGAGGGGTTCTACTCGCAGTGACCTTTAGAAAATCAGGAGGAAAATCATTCCTCTCTCATCTGTTTATGACAAAGCAGCTCTATCACAATATGGTAATGGCAAAAATGACCTATGCCCTGTCGCTGTTCATTACAAGCGGATATGAAATGGAGGAGGCGCTGGGGTATCTTACAGATGTTGTGGAGGATGAGGCGGTTCAAAAGAAAATCGATGCCTGCCGTAATGATATGCAGGCGGGGAAAAGCTTTTCTCAATGTCTGCGCGAGCAGGCGCTTTATCAGGGAGTATATGCGAGTATGATCATCACCGGCTTTCACAGCGGAAAAAGTGATGAGGTCATGCAGAAGGTAAGCACCCTGTATGAGAAGGATGTGGATACCAGTATCTCAACCTTCCTGAATACCATTGAACCGG
Source organism: Clostridiaceae bacterium OM02-2AC (assembly GCA_003481775.1). GTDB lineage: Bacteria > Bacillota_I > Bacilli_A > Erysipelotrichales > Erysipelotrichaceae > Clostridium_AQ. The sequence continues at coordinate 14,066 of QULU01000008.1, read as the reverse complement.
TCATCGTGATTGTTCTGTCTGTAATTGTCGGAATCATTCTGCTCTCTGTCATGCTGCCGCTGATGAGCATTATGTCATCCATCGGATGAAACGAAAGAAGGGAATGCTGAGTTTGCAGCTTCTTATGTTTCTGGGAATCCTGGTTATGCTCATTTATGGATTCTCGACAACCGACAGCGGACTCAGTAAGGAGGATGCACAGCGTGCCGAAGAGGCAATCCAGAAAGCAGCACTGGAATGCTACAGTATCGAGGGAGCATATCCCCAGTCGCTGGAGTATCTGAAAGCGCATTATGGTTTGTATATTCAGGAGGATGCCTACCGCATCCGTTATCATTACATCGGAGCAAACATCATGCCGGATACGGATGTATATCCAAGGAGTGAACAGCCATGAAACAACGACATTCCATTGATATTTTGTTCTCTCTATCGTTATTCACCGTATTTGTAATCTGTGCGTTTCTGGTTCTTCTGTTTCAGACCGGAAGCTATCAGGCCATCATCAAACAGGGGGAAGAGGTAGAGCGTATGCATACACCTCTGGCATATCTGCGTACAAAAATCAGGAGTGCGGATGAAGATGGGGCTGTATCTGTGAGACAGCTGGAGAACACGGAGGCGATTGTAATACAGGATAAAAAAGAACGGACGATCACCTATATATATGAATATGAGGGTAAACTGCGGGAGCTGTATGTGAGTGAGGAAGTGGAGCCGATGCTTTCAGCAGGGACAGCGCTGTTTACCGTTTATGACTTTGAAGCACAGGAAAATGGAGGGCTGCTGCAAGTGAGCATTCACGATGAGCAGGGGAAAGCCAGCCGTATGATCATGGAGCTGAAGAGTGAGTAAGGAGGAAGCGCTATGCGGGAGAGTCATGCAAATAAATCGATATCGTTTCTGATGGAGCTCATCTTTGTGCTTTTCTTCTTCACCCTGGCAAGTGCGGTTTGCGTGCTCGTGCTGGGAACGGCAAAGGAAAAAAATAATCTGGCTGCAGATACGCGGAATGCGCTGCAATACGGAGAGAATCTGTTGGCACAGCGTGAGATTACCTCGCTGCAGCAGGCAATGCAGAAGAAAATCTTTTATCTGGATGAGAATGGAAACCGGGTATCCTCGCAGGCAGGATATTACCGTGTTGAAATCGAGCAGAAGGAAGCAGTTGAAAAAAGTGGCAGAGCACTTTGCGAGATGTGTATTTACCGCAGGGATAAGGAGCTTGTACGTCTTCCCTTTCTGCTGGAAGGGGGCGTTCAACAATGAAGCTTGAAAAGCGCGGCGTACAGATTGGTCTGGGGGCATCCAGTATCTTCATGATTTTCGTCGTTTTGTGCATGATGATCTTATCTGTACTTTCATATACACGCGCGTTACAAAACGAAAAAATTGCACAGCGTGAGAAGCTGTATCAGGAGGCAGTCGCCAAAAGTGATGCAGGAGCACAGCTGCTAATTGATGAACTCCGGCAGTATCCTGAGCAGACCCTGCAACAACGTCTGAAGCAAAGCAGGGTGCAGTCACTGCTGCAGGAATATGGGATGAAGACGGATTGGAAGCAGGATGAGCTGCTCGTCACAATACCGGTTCAGGATGCACAGCAGCTGCAGCTGAGATTGCAGAAGCAGGGAAGTGCTATTCATATAAAAGCATGGAAAACAATTACGAAGGGAGATGCACTGTGATGGTGACAATCGAACAGATGCTGAAGGAAGCAATCGCAAGGAATGCTTCGGATATATTTTTAGTAGCAGGGCATCCATATGCCTTTAAAATCAATGGAGAAATTCACTCCATGCAGGAAACCAGGCTGATGCCCAATGACACAGCACAGCTGATTCAGGAAATCTATCAGTATGCGCTGCAGAATTCCTATGAGGACTTTCTCAAAAAAAAGGACGATGATTTTTCCTTTTCCATACCAGATGTGGGACGGTTTCGCTGCAATGTCTATCTACAGAGAAATTCACAGGCAGCGGTGCTACGGGTGGTCCGCTTTGAACTACCCGATCCGGTTGAATTGCATATACCACAGGTTATCACTTCGCTTGCGGCAGTAAAAAAGGGAATGATTCTGGTAAGCGGGCCGGCCGGGTGTGGGAAATCAACGACGCTCGCCTGCATCATTGATAAAATCAATGAAAGCCGCAATGTACATATCATAACGATCGAAGATCCAATCGAATATCTGCATGCCCATAAGAAAAGCATCGTATCCCAGCGTGAGGTATATCACGATACACAGGATTATTTGAACGCGCTGCGCTCTGCTCTGCGGGAAGCACCGGAGGTCATACTGGTTGGAGAAATGCGGGATCTGGAGACCATCAATACGGCAGTTACGGCCGCAGAGACCGGGCATTTAATCTTATCGACCCTTCACACTATGGGGGCAGCCAATACCATTGACCGCATGATAGATGTATTCCCAAGTGAACAGCAGCAGCAGATTCGCGTACAGCTGTCCATGACACTGCATGCTGTTATCAGTGAACAGCTGGTACTTGCCACAGATGGCACCATCGTCCCTGTTTTTGAAATTATGATCGTCAATCCGGCGATTCGTACGCAAATCAGGGAAGGGAAAATTCATCAGCTGGAAAATTCCATGATAGCAGGAAAGGATCAGGGAATGATTACCATGGATGAAAGTCTTATGAAGCTATATGAGGCAGGCAAAATTGATAAGGAGGCCGCCTTGATGTATGCGAGCAACTCGGAACGCATGCGTAAAAAATTAAATATGTGACGGCGAAGGCGCATGGCTTTCGCTTTTTTTCATATACTAGAGGAAAACAGACAAAGTTGAGAAACTGTATAAATACACCGTAGGGAAAACGCGCTATACTGAAACCAGATAACAGAAGCGTATGCATGAGCGCATATGCATATCAAAACATAGGAGGAGATTTGAATGAAGAAACAGACAAAGAAAATCGCAGCGGGTGCCGCAGCTGCCGCAGCAGGTATCGCAGCAGCAACGGCAGTGCGCCATGCGGCAAAGAAACGGGAGCAGAGTGTTCAAAGTATGGTGAGCAGTGGAAGAGAGGGAGAACGGCAGGCATACCTGATCGGCGGCGGTCTGGCTTCCTTAGCGGCAGCGGCATACCTCATTCAGGATGGCGGCTTTCATGGAGAAAATATCCATATCATGGAGGGAATGAGCATCCTTGGCGGAAGTAATGACGGGGCAGGAACAATGCAGAATGGGTTTGTCTGCCGCGGCGGAAGAATGCTGAATGAGGAAACCTATGAGAACTTCTGGGATTTATTTTCCTCCATTCCATCTCTGGACTGGCCGGGAAAAAGCGTGACCGAGGAAATACTGAACTTTGATCACCTGCATCCAACACATGCACAGGCCAGACTCGTGGATCGCTATGGGGTGATTCAGGATGTACGCAGTATGCAGTTTAACAATACCGATCGCTTTCTAATGACAAAGCTGCTTGCAACACCGGAAGAAAAGCTGGATGATGTAACCATTGAGCAATGGTTTAAGGATAGTCCGCATTTCTTTACTACAAACTTCTGGTACATGTGGCAGACAACCTTTGCATTCCAGAAATGGTCCAGCGCGTTTGAATTTCGCCGGTATATGAATCGTATGATTCTGGAGTTTCCGCGTATTGAAACCTTAGAGGGAGTAACCAGAACACCATATAATCAGTATGAATCTGTGATTCTTCCATTAAAGGTATATCTGGAGGGCTTTGGTGTTGATTTCAGCATTCGTGCCATTGTCGAGGATTTGGACTTTAAGGAAGACAGCGTTACGGTAACGGATATTCATATTTCGGAAAACGGCAAGCAGCGTATCATCCATCTTGAGGATACCGATCTGTGTATTATGACAAACGGCTGTATGACTGATTGTGCAACGCTTGGTGACTTCAAAACACCGGCGCCTTATCAGCCGGAACATCCGATGTCTGCACAGCTATGGAAAAGAGTTGCGGAAAAGAAGCCTGTACTTGGAGATCCGGCGCCATTCTTTGGAAAGCCGGAAGAGACCAATTGGGAAAGCTTTACCGTGACCATGAAGGGAAATAAGCTGCTGAAAATGATCGAGCAGTTCTCCGGCAATATTCCGGGCAGCGGAGCACTTATGACCTTTAAGGATTCCAGCTGGCTCATGTCCATTGTCGTAGCGGCACAGCCGCATTTCAAGGCACAGGATGCCAATACGACAATATTCTGGGGCTATGGTCTGTATACGGATGCTTTGGGTGACTATGTGAAAAAGCCAATGCGGGAATGCAGCGGTGAGGAAATTCTGATGGAGCTGATTCACCATCTGCATTTTGAAGAGGATACTAAGGACATCATGGAATCCGTTGTGAACGTCATCCCATGCATGATGCCATATATCGATTCACAATTCCAGCCAAGAGCGATGAGCGATCGTCCGCTAGTAATACCAAGCGGCTCTACCAACTTCGCCATGATTTCGCAATTTGTGGAAATTCCGGAGGATATGGTATTCACGGAGGAATATTCCGTCCGTGCAGCACGTATGGCAGTGTATGGACTGCTTGGAATTGATAAGAAGCTGTGCCCGGTAACACCATATAATAAAAATCCGAAGGTTCTCGCAGTCGCCGCAAAAACAATGCTGCGCTGATAAGCGCATACACGTTTAACCTGCAGTAATCAGCAGATGAAGCTTTAGCACAGCCTGCAGAAGGCAGGATTTGCTAAAAGGTCTCTCCCTGCTGTAAAAAACAACAAGATAAACAAAAAGAATCAGGCTCATCATTTTAACGATGAGCTTGATTCTTTCATTTCTATGAATTTCTGATCTATCCAAGAATCCTTCGGTGATTGATTGACCTTCTGGTGTTTAGAAGGAGAGCAGAAGCCGAGAATATACGCTGTTTGTAATTGTTCTGACCTCCATGAATCACAGATTACCTCAACATTGCGGTACGATACTGCAGACAGTCGATATAGGAAAAGGGAGTCTGCGGTGGTATAATGAAAGACAGTCTTTTTTAAGATCGTTTTTTCATATGAAAGGAATGAAGATGATGACAACCAGAAATCAGTATGCATACATGTTCCATTCGCTTGCCTGCGGTATATGCCGTGTTGCTCTTGATGACAGCTTTACCTTGCTTTATGCCAATCCCTTTTACTATCATATTTATGGATACACACCGCAAAGTGCCATGGAATACGGATTTGATAATGTGAAATATATTTTACCTGCGCCGGTGTTTCATAGGGTGCGTACAGAGGCTTTACAGCATGTGAAGAAGCAGGAGCGTTTTTTTGAATTGGAATTTCAGGGTGTTCATCGCAATGGTGAAGACCTCTGGCTGCTGGTACGCTGCACGTATGACCCTGAGGATGGGGAAAGTATATTGTGTGTGCTCATGGATATCGCTGTTCATAAACAGCTGGAGGATCAGCTGCGTATGAGTATGGAGGAAAGCCGCATGGCGTTTCAGCTTACGGATAAGCTGATGTATAGCTTTGATATCGAGGAATGCCGGTTGACGCTGCCACCGCAGATCAGCGAAGATTTTGACCTTCCGCAAATCATGTATGGAGTGCCTATGAGCATTGTGAATGCCGGCACGGTGGAGAAAGACAGCATTCCGGAATTCATACGCTTTTATAATGCGATGCTATCCGGAGAACCGCATGGCTATTCCGAGGTAAAAAAGTGTAAAAAGGATGGTACCTGCTGCTGGTATGCCGCAAAGTATTCCATGATTTATGATAAGGCCGGTAAGGCGAAGCGCGCAATCATCTCCTGTGAGGATATAACAAAACAAAAGGAGAAGGAATTTGTGTATTCCAAGTGGCGGCAGTATTTCAAAACCAAGGAAGGCAAGACGATCGGATATTATGAATATGACCTGACATTGGATCGGCATATGGAAGGTGTCGGTGACACACCACCGGAATATCTGAAGACCTTGAAGCGCTATACGGATACAGTGCCTTATATTGCAGAGCATTTTGTCGGTGATGAAGACCGGGAACGCTTTTACCGCTTCTTCGACAGAAACCGCCTGTTGACCCTGTTTTATGATGGACAGGATGAGGATGTCATCGAGTATCGCAGGATCGAGCAGGAAACGATAATTTGGGTGCGTGCCAGTCTGCGTATGGCAGAGGATCCCACCACCGGACATATCAAGATGTTTATGATGACAATGAATATCGATGCTGAGAAAAAGAAAACACTGCGTCTTCAAAAGCTGGTTGAAACAGATGAAATGACAGGATTATTAAAAAGGGAAACCTTTATACGAAAAGTGAATGACTGCCTGAAGATGCAGGACTATGTCATACGCCATGCATTTCTGTTGCTGGATATCGATGAGTTCAAACAGCAGAATGATACATACGGTCATCAGTTTGGCGATCAGGTCATTCGGGATACTGCTGAGCTATTAAAGAGCTCCCTGCGAAAACATGACATCTGCGGACGTCTTGGCGGTGATGAGTTTATGGTGTTTCTGAATGGGGTATCTTCTCAGGAACGCGTATTGCCGCGTATACAGCAGCTGTGCGAGAAGCTGCATCGGGAGTATGCAAAAAAGGGAAGCGTATCCTGCAGCATTGGAGTTGCCTTTTACCCGCAAAATGGAACGGATTTTGAACAGCTGTATCATAATGCGGATATCGCTTTGTATGAGGCCAAACGGGCTGGACGTTCCAATTACAAGCTGTTTCAGAAGTAACGGTATTGGAAAACAGCATAGTTACGTACGAAAAAAACAGCCGCATACACAGGGGTGGCTGTTTTCAGAATAGCATTATTTCAAAGTGAAGGTCATTTTGACAGGATTGTGGTCGGAATTAGGCAAAGTCAGTATCCATGTTTTCAGCGACAGCCTCCACATTATCTGAAACGATGAAGCCATTGAGAATCACTGTATAGTTGACGCCCTTTTGATAAGGCATGTCGCTGCTGCGACAGGTAGCTATCGTTTCTTTGTTTGCGGACTGAACAAAGGAAAATGGCTTTGAGAGATTATCGTCTGTCAAGGATTACACCCAATCCGGTGTTTTTTGTTCACTTTGGAAGGTATGGATGCTGTTTGCGATATCGTGATAAAAATCACCTCCGACAATGACATAGTTTCCCTTTTCATATTCCTCCTGCAGAACCCTGTTTAAAACTGCAAGCGGCTTTATGTTGTAGGTTGCAATCGTGAAGGTATCCTTGCGGCTCGCTGATAAGGTGGTATTATGTTCGGTTGCGATATCTACATTATCATCAATTCGATCATACTGCACACTCATGTAGCCTACATATCCGGCAATACACAGCAGTGGAATCAGCAATATGACAGCAGCTGCTAAAAGGATACGCTTTGATAGATGTTTATCAGGATAGGGTGCACGGAGACAATCATAATGTTGGTCAAATAATTGGTCATTGTTTCAAAGAAGCGCAAAAAAAGCCGATAGTTATCGACTTATTTAACATATGGAGGGAGAACGGATGATAAAACAAAATATTATCTCCTCGACCTCGACACCTCTGGTCAACTACATTTTATACCCTATATATAGAATTGTAAACCTTTTTTTCAAAAAATTAAAATGGCAATATCTGCATCTGCCTTCTGTTATTCACTTCTCTAATTTTTCAATTTTGATGATGGTCTTGGTATTCAAATCTAAATGAATACAAAGGAATGATCTTTTGATGATCTGTTTTTGTTCTAAATATGTATACTCATTGAATTTTTTTATTGCTTTATTTCTCAATCTTTTCATATCCTTATCTAGATTCCTTTTCTTAGATAGCAGTTTCTTGCGCTCTGCGATATAAGAATCATCATCGAGGTAACCCTCTTCATATTCAAAGTCAAGGAATTTTAATCGTTTCCCTATTTTGCCTATCCTTCTGGAGATACCTTCTACAACTTCAAAATTCGTAGTCTCATCCAGAATTTCATTGATATGATGGATTATTTTATTTAAAAGGATCTGTTCGTTGATCCTCTTTTTACAACTAGGACAATAATAATATTTATAGACTCTTCTTCCTTTTCTATTTCCGTTGCGCGGATAGTGGATCGTAGGAATCTCACTACACCAGCAATCACAGTCTTCACATTTGATTAGATTTTTGAATAGATATTTGTAATGATATTCTTTCCTTCTCCCATGCAATATTTTCTGTATCTCTTCGTAATATTTCTGTGAACAATATGCCGGAGAATGATCTCGTATGTCAACATACGATGTCAAGAGTCTTCCATATATGATAGGATCCGTGACTGCTCTGTAGATTTTTGTATAAGACCAGTGTACTCCACAAGCCTGTTTGGAATCTAATTCGATTGCCAGTGAGTCCAATGATCTTTTGTAATCATGAATCTGAGTTAGGATATATAGCATCGTTTCGACATATGCAATATCGATTTCTACTTTTCTTCCTTTAGCATTCTCACCTGGATTATTCTTAAATAGATATCCGGTAGGTGGCATCTTTCCTCCTTTTGTGTAATTACCTTTGTAAGCTGATGTGGTTAGACCTATACGTGTTCTCTTACGATCACGATGCACTTCTGTTTCATCGGAAAGTGTAATGATCCGTGGACCGATCGTCTTATCCGGATGTAATTCGATATCTTCTAAACTAGCCCAATCTCTATTATCAGAGATGACGGTGACATTGTACTTGCTAAAAACATAACGAAGAGAGTTGCAATGATTCGCATCTCTGGATAATCTGGATGCTAACCAGACATAGATGATTATTTCTTGATCCGCTGCAGCTATGGCCTTCAACATCTCCTGCATATGGGGACGCTTTAAGGTTGTTCCGGAATATCCTTCATCAATATACCATTTTTCAATCGTCCTGTTATCTCTTGCAGCAAGCTCATTGCATACACGTTTTTGTGATTCTATGCTGTAGTTCGATTTACTTTTTTCTGACGAACTTCTTCTGGCATAGCCAAATACTTTCATAGTTTTTTCCTCCTTCGTGTGAGAATATCACACACTTTCTGAGGATGATTTTTATCTCATATGTCAAAGTTCCTTCCTTTGACATATGAAGAGAAAAATTATATTCCATATATCTCCGCCCTTTATTTGCTTTTTAGGACAAAAAAAGCATCCACGTATGAATCTACAAGGATGCTTTGATTGAACTAACCAGTAGGTGTATTCTAAGGAATACATCATCATAATACAAATATTAAGAAAAAATGTCAAGCAAATCATCTTTGAGACAGGATAAAAATAGTAAATTAGATACTTTTGAAAGTAGATTCTATTTTCAAAAAATATTTGTCCCATTCAAGTGTTGATTTATGTAATTGGTTACCTTTGAATATAAATGACAATATTGTAAATACTAATGCCACCACACCTTTGGTTATTAAAACTTTTATGGAGAACAATTCCTGTTAGTAGTAAATCAGCTTTTAAATTGAGATTAGAACTAAAAGGAGATTTATCTTATGAAACAACAAAAAAAATTAAAAAGCAATTCATTATATTTTAAAAATAGGGTGTGTTATTTGGAAATATTAACTGCTTCATTTTTATATTCAAATCACAAATATTTTTTGACACAATTGCAGGCTCCGTCTGGACTGTGCCATTTTCTCTACTTTTAATCATATCTTCTTAGCCATAAGCTAGATTACCTCTGGTGTTTCAGGAAGACGCTCAATGGTAAGAGAATAAGTCAGTATGGCTGATATACATGATTATGGTAAGCAGAATGACGTTGAGGAGAATTGAGAAAAGAAGAATCTAGGGCTTCAAAATCACATTATATTAAAGAGGTTTTATTATTTTATTGCATCCAAGACAATTAGACTTCATCTACCCTGAAGTTCTGGTAAGCAGTACTAATTCAATATGTTAAGCTTAAGCGTAAGGAGGAATCAACAATGTGTACAGTACTGAGATTTAAACAATTTTTTGGAAGAAATTTAGACTACGAATTTTCCTATGGGGAGAAAATTACCGTTTCGCCCAGAAATTATAATTTTAAGTTTCGCCATACTAATAAACAAGGAAAACATTATGCTATAATAGGTATGGCATATATTGTAGGAGATTATCCATTATACTACGATGCCATAAACGAAAAAGGAGTAGGAATGGCAGGATTAAATTTTGTCGGAAATACATATTTTAATGCTCATGTAGATGGAAGGGATAACATTACATCCTTTGAGTTTATTCCATGGGTATTGTCTCAATGTGCGAATATTAAAGAAGTCAAGGAATTACTTGAACATACTAATGTAGTGAATACCGCCTTCAACAGTAAACTTCCACCTGCACAATTGCATTATATGATTAGCGATGACACAGACAGCATTGTTATAGAATGTATGAAAGATGGTATGCATATATATGATAATCCTACACATGTTTTAACCAACAATCCACCATTTAAAGAACAGATTTCTAGGTTGAATGACTACATGTATTTGACCAATAAGCAACCAGAAAATACATTTTCAAAGGATTTAAATCTTGCCCCGTATTCACGCGGATTTGGTGCATTTGGATTGCCTGGAGATTTATCAAGTCCGTCTCGATTTGTTCGTGTTGCCTTTACTCGATCCAATGCAACAAGCGACGAAAATGATTTGAGTCAGTTCTTTCATATCCTTGGATCAGTAGAGCAGCAAAAGGGACTTTGCGAGGTGAGTGAAGGTGAATATGAATATACCATCTATTCTTCTTGCTGCGACTTGTATAATGGAATATATTATTACACAACGTATAACGGACACCAAATTATAGGTGTGGATATGTTTAAGGAAGATTTAGATTCTGATAAAATCATATCTTATCCAATGATGGAAAAAGAAATAATCAGTTTTCAAAATTAGGTTGTATTCATTGTTTGAAGGTAATGGTTATATGCTATTATACGAGGGATTGTGTATGAAGTGTTTTAAGCAATTTACCAAAAACTCAAGAACGACTAAACAGTGCCCCATGTACTACCATAACTGAATATTTTAATATCTTAGCTCATATATTCTTCATGTTATGTGTGGGTTATTTTCTTGCTCTTTTTTCCGTATTGCCCAAAGGTATAGTCGGAATCTCCGTTTATATATTTCAGCGTTTGCGGAAAGAGAGCGAGATTAAGAACACATCTTCTTTTTAGCATATCATTAGAATACAGTTAATTGCTTTCACTTGTGAAGGTCATGACACAAAGGCTTATTCGTGCTCCTCTTTTTAAGAAAAATTGGAGAGCTCTTATCACACATATATTTCATCATGACACTTCACTTTGTCTATTTGGCCATTACATGGAGTTTTTAGATAGTTGAGGAGAGAATACAATGATAATGGAAACTGAATGTTTAAAGCAAATAACTTAAATAAGATATGAAAAGTGTGCTGAAGCCGAAATTGCTGATGAATTAGCAACCTACGATTACAAGAAAAAAACACGAAAACTGCTTGAATATCTGAGATGCAATGGCGTTATGATTGTGTATAATAAAAAGGAAAGAAATTGAAAAACAGAAATCTGATTTTATATTGCTGATTTACCTTTTTAATCATCTTTTTTATAATGTCTTCTAAAAGTAAATTATTTTCTGATGGAACATTTTGCTTTTTTTCTTTTGTTTTTCCTTTGAAAAAACTTTCCTTGTAAACAATATAATATTTATTGACGAAGCACTTTACTTTTATGGTGAGGTGTTTTTTTATTTTTAGTGTTTCATATATTACTACATCAAAAAGGAGGACCAAGAAGTATGGCACAAAGTTATGGATATGTAAGAGTTTCAAGTATAGATCAGAATGAGGAACGACAAATAGTTGAGTTAACACATAGAGACGTAGTTCCTAGTAATATTTTCATAGATAAACAGTCTGGAAAAAGTTTTGAACGTCCGCAATACAAAAGACTTGTTAAAAAATTAAAATACGGCGATTTACTTTATATTCTGAGTATAGACCGTCTAGGCAGAAATTATCTGGATATACAGGAACAATGGAGAATTCTAACTAAAGAGAAAGGAATCGATATATGTGTGCTCGATATGCCCTTACTGGACACACGAAATGGAAAAGATTTGATGGGAACTTTCATTGCTGACCTTGTGTTGCAGATACTATCATTTGTAGCACAGAATGAGCGTGAAAATATAAGGAAAAGACAGGCTCAGGGTATTGCCGTTGCCAAAGAAAAAGGAATAAAATTTGGCAGACCAGAAATAGCATTACCAGATAATTTTGGAAAACTCGTTTCCGAATGGGAAAAGAAAAAACTTCCGATAGAGGAGGTGTTAAAAGTATGCGGAATAAGTAAAGCAACCTTTTATAGACGCTTAAAAGAATATAGGATGAAAAGCAAAGTGTCATAAAGTAGACCTTTTGACACCTCCTCTCTTCATCTATATTAAAACAAATTTACAAATTTTACCAGTGTTTTTTTATCTTTAAATAAGAATATCGGCATACATAAATAATTTTTATAACTTATTTCAAAAAGTCTACTTATTGATAAATTTAAGGAGGGAAATTATGCGAAAATTGAAAATGAGTAAACTTTTTAGTATTTTTCTTACATGTATCCTATGCTTATCGTTTTTGCCAACTGATTTAATGGCAATGAACGATGCTGATACAGTTAAAAACGGCTATTATAACGAGTCTAATACTTGGGTTGAGGGTGAATTGGATCAAGCATTACCAGAAGGTATCCATTCCGTTAACAAAACAGCTGTCAAAAGTGAAAACGACGACAACACTTACGATATTACTTTGGAAGTCGTAACAGAACAAAATCTAAGCAAGCTCACGAAGAAATCTGCAACGATCCTCGTGATAGATACATCAGGAAGTATGGGAGATTATCAACGATTGATAAATGCAAAGAACACAGCCAAGGAGTTCGTTAAAAAGTATGCAGGAGATGAGCCGGATAGTGGACGTTATCTCGCTATCGTGAATTTTGCTACTAACACGAATATTATCTTAAATTGGACGGATGTTTCATCTGCAGATGGGAAAGCGTCTGCAGATAATGCTATAAATCAATTATATGCGGATGGCGGAACAAATCTACACGCAGGTATCAAACAGGCTAGCCAACTATTTGATGATACTGCGATTCAGGATATTGAGAGCAAGAATACGATCGTACTGACAGATGGTGCACCAACTTATTATTTGAAGAACTGTACCTCTGATATCAATTGTATCTTTTATACACATGTAACCATCTCCAACACCAGATATCATGTAGGTGGTGACGGAGATAAAGGAAGTGAAACGATCAACGACGCTACTGCTGCTGAAGCAAAAACACTCAAAGGCAAATCAACTGTCTATACGATCTGTTACGGTGCGAGTCGTGAAATGACCTATCAGGGAGGACCAACAGTCTCTGCATATTTAAAAAACAATATTGCCAGTGAAATGAAGAATGCTTATGATGCAGATGATTCTGATGATCTGGTGGATGCGTTTAAGGCGATTACAGAAACGATCACGAGCGGTCTTGACGGTAAAGGATTATCTGTATTCGATGGTTCTGCGCCATTCGTTTCAGTAAGTGGATTACCCGAATCGATCGTACAAGATGAAGAAGGTTTTACATGGAAGCTTGAGAATGCAGAAGAATCCACTGAGGGAAATAAAAAATATTATACGTATCGATTAACTTATAAAGTGACCTTGAATGCAGATGCTATTGATTTCGATGAAGGAAAATGGTATCCACTCAATGGAAAAACATATATCACACTGGCAGATGGGGAAAAAGTTTATTTTCCTATTCCGGCAGGACAAGGTGTCAAAACGCGTTATACTGTAACATATACAGATGGAGTAGAGGATGAAGAAGTGTTTGAAAATCAGATTACGACTGATCTGGTCTATGGAGCTGAAACGCCTTCCTTCAAAGGGACTCCGGAAAGAACCGGATATCTCTTTACCGGATGGACACCTGAAATCAGTGAGACTGTGAGCGCTTCTACGACATATGTAGCAACATGGAAGAAAAGGATGGAGCCATTAAACAAAGTCCCTGAAATCAACGCAGAAGATAAAACACTTATAGTAGGAGACACATTTGATCCAAAGAA
>QULU01000079.1 GCA_003481775.1 Clostridiaceae bacterium OM02-2AC | reverse complement strand
CTGACGAAGGATGTGGCACTGCCCTCCTCAACAGGGAAAGAAACTGTCTCATGGAGTGCAGAGGGGAATGTCGGAGTTTCCGGAAATGCCGCGATCGCAAAGGTAACGCGCAGTCTGGATCAGGATACGGAAGGGACGCTGGTCGCAAGAACATCCAGCGGAACGCGTGTGATGAGAGCAGCCTCCGCAAAGCTGCTAGCAGGAGAAGAACCGCAGGCAGGGCTGTCGGTGGCAGAGAAGACAACGAGCATCAGCTTCAATATGAAAGCGAATCACTATTATCTGATCACGACGGATGGGGGCATGGGAAGTAAACTACCGGCAGACCATAAGGCAGCCATCGCTTCAGGGTGGAGAAGATACCTGTGGGATGGAGCAATCAGCTGGGATGGTCTGAACTGGAATACGACCTATTATGTGTATGACTATGATCTGAAGGATACAAAGAAGGTAACCTATAAGAGCATAACAACGAAGAAGGGACAAATCGGCGGAAGCATCCAGTTGTCGGAAGAAATGGCAGCCGGAGCGACCCTGAAAGCAACACTGAAGGAAACCATGACGACGAAAGGAAGCTGGAAATGGGAGAAGGCGGAATCACCGACCAGTACGACATGGACAGAATTATCAAAAGAAACAAGTGCGAAAGAAAACAATATATCAAGCAGCTACGTACTAAAACAAGATGACAGCAGTAAGTATATCCGTGCGACCTTTACCGCAGCGGATGAAGCATTTGAGGGCAGTATCACAGCGAGCAGTAGGACCGTGGTCAAGGCACCCCTGAGCAGCATCAGCATTTATAATAATACGGAACGTACTGAAAAAGCGACAGATGCGGATATGATCGTAGATAAGCGACTGTATGCATGGGTAGAACCACAAAACTTCGATACAGAGGTGGAATACACGTGGCATCATTATAATACGGACGGTAGTGAGAATGATGAGATACTGGGCCGTGGAAATTCCTATCTGTTGCAGGGAAAGGATGTCGATAAGCACATCTATGTCAAGGCGAGCGCAAAGGGAGAAGGCGGAGCGAGCGGAACTGTGATCAGTGGGAAGTTCACACAGGCAGTCAAAGCAGCACCAACCGCCGTACCTACAGCAGCTCCGGTGCTGGCAGTGGATGAAGCAACCTCGATCGAAGACACATCGGTAACTGTCAAGATGCCGGAAGCCTACACAAAAGGAAACGGTCTGTATCAGTTTGCATTCCGTCAGGCTGGAACAGGTGGAGAAAAAGTTGATTTCAAAACATATGCCAGAGGCAGTAATCCGGTAACGATCATAGATTTAAAGCCGAGAACGAAATATTACATCTATGTCAAGGCTGTCGGTGAGAACGGACACCTGTCTTCAGAATATACGGATATAAATCTAGCTGTGACTACAAAAAATCCATATGTGAAAGGTACGCTGGAAATTCTTGAACCGGCAAACGGGTTTCGCTTTAATGAAACCTTGGAAGTTAAAATAACAGGAGAGGATACAAATCAATCAGGCGAATATACCTGGTATCTGGTAGCTCCGGATGGAAGCCGTGGAACCGCGATTACGACACCATCAGTTGATGGAAGTTATTTGAAAATAGAGGATCCAGAGTATATCGGTCACAGATTGGAAGTCGTCTTCTCCGGAACCGGAACATATGGCGGAGAAATCAGTACACAAAGTGAAGTGATCCAGCTACAAGAGTGGGCAGCCCCTGTACAGAAGCTGTCAGACTTAAATGGAACAACAGATACCAGTGTAAGGGTAAAGCTTCCTACATTGAGCACTAGTTTGCAGGGGGAACGCTTTAATATTGGTTACTCAAAATTGGAAAATGGTGTTCCGGAAGAATATCGCCCTGATGATCAGCATATCCAATACAAATCCGGGGAAGAAGTGACGATCGATGGGTTAAGTCGTAATACGACATATTATTTCTTCCTGCGTTATGATGCGAATCAAAAGCATGAGAAGTCCGAATGGTCAACCAATAAAATCGAAATAAAAACAGAGAAAACAGAGTTTGATGGAGCGATTTATTTTGAGTATGGAAGTGCAGTAACTGCCCCGGTACAGGGGGAGCGTATTACGGCCAGATTAGGTAAGAAGGATGCGATAGGAACAAAGCCAAATACGATCGATGGAACATGGCGATGGTATAAGAAAGAGCCAGAGCAGGAAAAAGTTGAAATCAAAGGCTTCTATCCTGGTGCTGACGGTATCTCAACCTATTATGAAATACCAATGGATGACATACCGGGAACCATATACACTGTAGAATTTGAATTTCAGAGTGATTATATCGAAAAGCTGCCGACCAGTGCTACGGCGTCGTATGTGGATAGTTCATCAACGGCGTTACAAAAATTAGACAGGGAGAAGCAGTCACAACCAGATGGAACAAAGCTGATAAAAGTGGAAGATACCATCACGGACTCCACGATCACATTTCAAATGGATGGAAGTGAGGGCTTGGTATATGGCTTCTGTTATAGTGAAGGAACAAATGTAGACGATACAGCTGCAGTAAGGCCAGCAGATTATGATGCGTACACAGGAACGAATGTAACTGTGAAAAACCTGAAAAGAGATACGGAATATCATATCTGGGTTCGTGTAAAGGGGAATGATAAAAAAGCGGATAGCGACTGGTCGAGCACCTATCTTACGATAAAGACGAAAAAGACAGATATTCTTGGCTATGTGGAAATCAGCGGTGCGGATACTGCAGGGCAGGAGCTAACAGCATCCTATAAAGCAGCAAGCTATATGCCTGCTGGAAATGATACGAAAGGAACGTGGCAGTGGTATCGTCAAAATAATACAGGTGGTTTCGATGTCATTGCAGGAGAGAACGGGACTACCTATACACCAAAAAGCTCGGATATAAATAAAAAGCTGAAGGCAGTATATTCAATGCAGGAAAATGACAGCTTCACCGGAAGTAAAGAGGCAGAAACAACTGCAATCAAAAAGGCATTGGTGAGTAATCCGGCGATAACAGAATTTAAGCAGGGAACTGATACTGCTGACAGCCGCCCTACACTGGATTTCACAGTAAGGGAAATAGAAAATGTCTGGTACAGGATACAGAAAAGAGTCGATGATCCACCGAAGATCCCTACTGAAATAGAGCGTACCGATTTGGTGAATGCAGGCTGGACAGAATGTACAGCACTGCAGATTAAAGGAATAGATAAGGATCATAAAAAAGTGGATTTAGAGGCAAATACGGATTACATCCTGTATATTGTGAAGCCGGAAACTGGAGAAACACAGGTAAGTAGTATCATCAATACGACAGCTAGCGTAGGACAGATTACACAAACCGGAGCTATAGAAATCAGCTATATGAGTGAAGATACTGCAATCGGGTATCCTGTTATCGGAAAAACCATAAAAGCTACGCTAAAAAATGCAAATAATAACAGGTTTGGTACATGGAAGTGGTATAGAAGCAAAACAGATTGCGGAAATACAGGGACAACAGGAATGCCGTCAATTACTGATGCCACAAAATGGACGCAGCTATCAGGTGGGTACAGTCCGACCATCAACAGTGATACAAGCACACTGACATTGAGTGAAGAGCTTTGGAAGTATTATATCAAAGCGGAGTTTGTACCAAATAAAGAAGAAGGCTATGGTGGAGAAAGCATTCAAGCCGCTGATGCAAAATATGTACGCAAAATCTATAAGGAAAGTGTATCGATAGATTCCAGTACCAAGGATGGAGATGGAAATCTGGCAGCATATCCTGGTTCAAAAATCACTGCGACGGTGAATGATCCAAGCGGGGAGAGCTTAACCGGAAGATTGAATGCGTATATCAATGAAACTACACCTCAGCAGCTGTCTAATGCGACAATCACGGGAAATACACTGACGGTAACGTTGGGAAGCTTAAGTGCACAGGATACGAGAAATGTCTATGTAGAATTAACACCGCCAAGTAATCACATGGTATTCGTAAATGAACAATTTCAAGTACTTCCAACAAATAAATCGAAAAGTAATACCGTACCCTATAAATTCGGTATTTGTATCAATAATGCCGAAGACTTAAAATCATTTATTATGGGAACCGGAGAATTTGCAGACAGAAGTGCAACGTACGTAATTACAAACGATATAGATATGAGCAGCATTGGAATTGTTGCAGTTCCCAAGACAAATTTTTCCGGAACATTAGATGGAGACTTTCATACATTGATCAATGCTAAGGTTTATTTACTTTATACAATACAGGGGACGGAGTCTGCTTACGCTACGATAAAAAATATGGTTATTTTTAATGCGGATATTGATTCAACTAAATTCCCTAACGCCCCTTCCAATTCCCACGCAGGAGTTTTGGGCTATCAATCAAGATTTGCGAATATTGAGAATATTTTGATTGCAAATTCAAAATTAAGAGCAGGCTGGAATGTTGGCTTTTTCCTTGCATACAGCAATGAAACAAACTTTAGAAGATGTGGCTCTGTTGGAGGTGAAGGAATCAGCGGCGGTGGTGCGGTTGGCGGCTTTGTCGGAGATGCTGGGACATTACCGAATACGAAATTTGAAGATGTTTTTTCTATTAGTACAGTATTTAAAGCGGATCCGGGAATAAAAGGATATTCATATGGAGGCATTGTTGGCTGGACCGCTGAGGACTGGGCAAGCAAAGGCTCGCGATATCCAATGGACCAATTTATAAATCGCTCATATGTTGCTTCAGTGATTCCAACAAGTGATCAAACAGGATATGGTTCGGGAATGATTTTAGGACAAAATCCAGGTGCAGGCTCTATTATTACAAATGTTTATTATGATAACAGATATTCACAAGCCGATGGTGGTAGTTCCTATTCATCAAACTGGGGAACTGGGTTAAGCACAGAGGCCATGCTGGGAGATAAATTAAAAAGCGGATTGGGAAATACCAACTGGACGTTTAGGGAAGGGAATTATCCAATGCTGAATTGGATGAAGGATTTAGGTAGCGCCAAGCTGTTTTCAACGACATTAGGTGCTTTTAAGCCATTGGATAACGCTACATCTTCTGCTGATTTATTCAAAGGAGATATTTCAGGACCTATCATGATGGCTCCTGAGCTAACAGGAAATGAGTTCTCTTATAGATCCAGTGATGAAAGTATATTAAAGGTAACAGAGGGTGGGACTATTCTTCCTGTTGCTGTTGGAAAAGCTAAGATTATCGTGCGGTATGATAATCCCAGCGGAGGATATGCAGAAAATAGTTTATTTGAATTTAATGTAAAGAAAGCAGTCAACGCCTTGAGCTCTGTGTCTATAGAAGGTACAGCCAAGCCTGGTCAGGAGCTTGTAGCGAAAGCTACCGGAGCTTCTACATATCAGTGGTATAAACGGAAGACCGGGTCAACAGAGCGAGTTGCTGTTTCCGGCGCAACATCCAGCACATATACATTGAAACCATCGGATGTCGGTTATGAATTTAACGTAGACGTAGGAGCAAGCGGTTACGCTACAATGTCATCAGGATATACAAAGGCAGTAACCTCTATCCAGCCAACAGGTGTCACAGTGAAAGAAAGCGCAGATAACGCTGTGACAGTAAAAGCTCAGGGAATTGATGGTGCCGACTATGAATATGCCTATGCAAGCTCCATAGATGGAAACAAGATCATTGCCGGTCATACAACAGAGGATTTTACGATTCAAGGTCTTTCAAGAAATAAGCCATACTGGGTTTTTGCCAGAGTTGCAGGCGGTACAGGATATGAGCCAAGTGAATGGAGCAGCGCACAAAAGATCATAACGAAGAAGACAGATATCGTTGGTCCAATCAAATCAAATGGTGAAATCAATATGGGAAAAACGATTCGTGTGTCGATTGGTGATGATAATTTGCAGGAGGGAACGTGGAAGGTAACACGTGGTTCAACTGATATAACAAACCTTATCACAAAGGACTCGAGTTATAGCGTTTCTTATGATTTAAAGAAAGAGGATGTCGGTAGTGAGCTGAATTTTAGCTTTCTTGGAACAGGAGATTATCAGGATCCGGAAGCTGGAGCTATCACATTCACAACTGCTCAGATACTTAAAATGGCGCAGACAGCCCCAGAAGCTCCTGAAGGGGATATGAAGGACGCACACACGATCACGATCAAACATACCGGTACAGATCTATATGATTTCGGATATACAGAAACAGCAGGCAAAAATATCGAAATACTGGATAATCATGGGAATGGGTATGCAGGTAATACGGAAGTAGAGATACCGGATTTAAAAAGAAATACAACCTACTATCTTTATGCCAGAGTACATGAAAAAACTAATTATGAGCCTAGTGACTGGTCACCTTATGTAACTGCTTCTACAGATAGATCGGATATAACCGGAAGAAGTACAGTAACGCTCGACGGTGAAACAACCGTTGACAAAACTTTGACATTTACAGCAACCGGTACCGTGGAGGATACTGCTGGTCTGACAGGAATCTGGGTGCTGGAAAGGGTCAATGAAGAGAATGGTGAAACGAATACAGTTCTGGGAAAGATCGATGAATTGAATGCAAATAAAATAACATATGAGCTGAAGCCGGAGGATGCAGGCTATAAGCTGCGTGCCACCTATAATGCCAATCGAGATTATAAGGGTACCAGCAGTATGAGCTCTGCTACGATCGCAAATGCAGACCAACAGCTTGGAAAAGTTACGACAGAAATCAGTTCCATTGGTCAATATGATTTGAAGCTAAAAGTAGCTGATACAAAAGAGACAGCTGCGATCTATGAATTTGGTTATAAAAAGAGCAGTGAGGATACTGCCAAGATACAATCGAATAATGTAACTGTAACATGGGGAAAAGATGTAGATATGAATAATCTTTCCAGAAATACGGATTATGACTTCTATATACGAAAGGCCGCAAAAATTGGATATGATTGCAGTGCTTGGTCAAAAATCAATACGGAGCCTGTAAAGACATTAAAATCAAAGCTACTTGGTAATATTTCTGTTGGAGACAATCAGAAGCCAGGCGTAGATCGAACGATAACCGTCGATTATGTAAAAGGCATTTATTCGGATAATGCAGATGATACGACAAGCGGCAGCTGGCAATGGTATCTGAATGATATTCCGATAACAGCGGAAGCCGGAGGAACTGTGGCCTCCTTTAAAATACCACCTGTTGATGGAAACCCTACCGTCAAGGTTCGATATATCGCTAAAGAGGAAAGTGATTTTACCGAGTATTCAGAACGATCGTTCGGTAAGGTATATAAGGAAGATTACCTTACACCGAAGGCTCCGACAGTGACTTCAAAGGGAGAGGATAATACGCAGGTCGGAAGTCTGCTGCATCTTGTGAACAATGAAGAGAAGATCGACGATATGTATTATTATCTGCAGTCTTCTGATATCGATGATCTGCCGAAGCTGGAAATTGCTGAGACGGTTGATCAGAAGGATTCCCATCAGGTCGATAACACAACGACAGCCAATACCGGGCATTGGATCAAGGTGACGGCGAAGGATATGGATATCCGAGTGGAGGCGAACCGCAGCTATGTGACCTATGTCGCAAGGCTGGAATCGAGAAGTCATGCGGCGAGCGGTATCAATTCAACGAGGTCTGTCAAGAGTGAGAAGGAACCACTGGTAAGAGTAGGCTACGATAAGATCGAGGAAGCAGACAGCAGTGTGGAATGGAAGACATTGCAGTCCAAGACACTGCGGTATACGGTGAACGGAAAAGCGCCTACGGTCTCCTGGAAATATTATGTGGCGTCTACGAAGGATGCCGCTGAATGGCAGAACATCGATGCCGAGATGAAGGCTGTCAGGGATGCCAGAGAAGACGGCATCAGTGCTGACGGAAAATATGCCATAAGCCGCTTTGAAGTGCCACTTAAATACACCTCAAAGTATCTGAAAATAACGATAACAGGTGTCGATGATTATTCTGGAACGATCACCCATATCACGGAGAACCCGTTGAAGGGCGCATTGATCACAGGAACCGCCAGAATCGAAACGACGGATACGACGAAGGTCCTGGATACGCTGGGTGCTTCCTACCTGGGAGATGATGAAAAGAATGGAACCTTCACCTGGTATCGACAGCATGTAAACGATGCGGATACGCCGATAGGTGAAGCAGCTAAGATCGCTGATTCACAGACTACGGGAAATACGAGTACCTATTCACTGACACCTCTGGATCTGAACTGCATGGTCTATGCAGTCTATACGGCGGCTGAGAATACCGAGTATGTCGGCAGTGTTCAGACAAACGGGATCATCGTGCGACAGAAGGCAGAGCAGAATCGGCCGAATGCACCGACGAAGGTGAGAGTGAATGGAAACAGTATCCAGTTCAGTACGCCGACAAACTATAAGACGGACAAGACGGTCGATATCCCATATGTACAGGTCGGCTATCTGCGATATGTAGACGATCGGCCGGTCGATGATGCAGGAGCTATCCTGACTACGAAGGAAGCGATCGAAGCCAATATCCACTGGCAGAGTGAAGAGGAATACAAGGCACAGGAAACGTGGTTCTATGGTTTGAAGAAGGACAGTGACTATAAGCTGTTCGCAAGATTCATACCGACCGCTGCGTATGACCAGTCTGCGGTAAG
>QULU01000078.1 GCA_003481775.1 Clostridiaceae bacterium OM02-2AC | reverse complement strand
TTTTTATTCGCCTTTTGAAAGTGGAATTTAACTTTTCACTTCAGCCAAAAGGGTAAATGGAGTAGTCTGCATGCGCTAGAAGAGTGCATAAGCGCTTTTTTTGCTATATAGGGAATTCCTGCAACGGTATATGTAAACGGTGGTATATGTAAACGGTGCTTGAAAGGTAGGCAGATAGCTTTACAATGTTATTTTCACACTTGTTCAGCATGGAACGTTGACGTCAATAAATGATTGTGATAATCTTTTATTACGAAAGAAAACGTTTACAGGAAAGAGGGAACTGTGTGAAAAAAATAGTTGATGATGCCCGTCTGATTTATAAATGCTGTTATTTGTATTATGTGGATGGCATGGGACAACGGGAAATCTGTGATGCTGTAGGAATATCCAGAGCAACCGTATCACGGCTTTTGCGGGCCGGGAAGGAAACCGGGGTTGTGAAAATTGAATTGGAAAATCCGGACAGTGTCCTGTATGGAGAGCTGGAGCGCAGAGTGGAGCAGCTGCTGGGACTGAAGGAGGTTCTTATTGTGGATGAGCTGGAGCTGGAAAGCAAGGCGGACCATATGCAGCATGTTTTTGAAGAGGCGCTGCTGTATTTATCCCGTATTATCAATAAGGGAGATACCATTGGGGTTTCTATGGGAAAAACGCTGAGCAGTATCGTTAATGTTAAGAAAAGTGTGGATGAAGTGGATGCTACCTTTGTACCGGTTGTCGGTGGTGTCGGCTCACCCTATCAGATGGAGGAGGGCTACCATTCCAATGATATCGCAAAGGGCTTTGCCATGAAGTTTCACGGGAAGGCGATGCAGTTCTTCGCGCCGGCGATGTTTGATGATCCAAAGGTTATGCAGGGATTTTTGAAAGAGAAGCCGGTCAGGGAGGTGGTTTCAGTTTTCAAAAAGCTGAAAACAGTGATTATGGGCATCGGAACAACAACAGCAAAGGAGCCAACCCTTGTGAAATGCGGTTATCTGACAAAAGAGGATTATGAGGATTTCAAAAAGCAGGGAGCAGTTGGCGATGTTCTCTTGAAATATGTGGATGCAAATGGAAACAGTGATGCATTTCGTTCCTTTAATGATCGAGTTATGGGGTTATCCGACGAAAAGCTGCTGAAGGTGAAAAATCGTGTCGGTGTAGCAGTCGGTGCAGACAAGGGGGAGGCTGTATTGGGCGTCATTCGTGCGGGTAAGGTGAATATTCTGATAACGGATATCAGCTGTATTCGTAGCATGATGGCACTGCTGAACGAAGAGATATGAGGGTGGTTTCTTTGAAGGAGGCCCTTTAAATGGAGCTGTTTACCAATATGGCACAGAGCTTTCTGTCAATGTTTGAAACCGGGGGAAGCATCCTACTAGGATGGATAACCAATATACTGCCTATGGTTGTCTGTCTGATGACCGCAGTGCAGGCAATCGTTAAAATGATTGGAGAAAACCGTGTTGAAGCTTTCACAAAGGCACTGACACGCTGGCGTATTGCCCGCTATACACTAATGCCGCTCATGGCGGTATTGTTTCTCGGGAATCCGCTTTGCTTCACCTTTGGAAAATTTCTGGATGAGAGATATAAGGCGGCCTATTACGATGCCTGTGTGAGCTTCCTGCATCCGGTTACCGCACTGTTTCCACATGCGAATGCATCCGAGCTGTTTGTCTATATGGGAATAGCTGCAGGAATCAGTGAACAAAAGCTGCCTCTGGGAGATTTGGCAATCCGTTATTTCATGGCGGGGCTGGTAATCATGATTGTACGCGGTATGATCAGTGAGCGTATTTCAGCGTTTCTGAGTCAGAAGCAGGATGTTAAAAAAGCATCGGTATCGTCAGAGAAGAAAATATGTGAAGAGGAAAAACAGGATATTGCGTACCCCTGCGTCCGAATTACACAGGGAGCTGCAGGCTGGGGAGGTCCGCTGCTTTTATATCCAAGCAAGCAGAAGCACATCATTTTATGTGTGTGCGGAGGAGGCATTCATCCGGTTGCGCAGGCATTGGCTGATGCATGTCGCTGTGATGTCATAGACGGGTTTACCGGCAGCTGTCCGGAGGAGGAAATTCTGGCTGCGGTTATTGATTGCGGAGGTACCGCTCGCTGCGGGGTCTATCCAAAAAAGGGCATTGCGACAATCAATGTTCTTGCGACAGGGAAAAGCGGTCCGCTGGCAAGGTTCATCACAGAAGATTTATATGTATCAGATATCAGCGAAGCACAGATTGAAGTAGTAACGGAGGCTTTAGCTTCTGCGAAAACCATCCCGGAGAGTGAGGAAAAACAGCAATCTGTTTCAGAAGAAAATCCGCTTCTTCGTGTCGGTCTTGGAATGAGCCGCGTTGTCAGCCTGTGTTATTCTGCAGGAAGGGAAACCATAGAGATGGTATTGCGTAATATCTTGCCCTTTATGGCGTTTACTGCAACGCTTTTGGGCATCATTCAGGTAACTGGACTGGGAACTCTGATAGCACATACGATTGCACCTCTTTGTGCGACGCTGCCCGGTATGCTTGTGATTTCCCTACTGTGCTCCCTGCCGATTTTATCTCCGATTCTGGGGCCTGGAGCAGTTATTGCACAGGTTGTCGGAGCCTTGCTTGGGACACAGATTGCACTGGGAAACATACCGCCACAGTATGCTTTACCTGCATTATTTGCCATCAATGCGCAGGTCGGCTGTGATTTCATTCCGGTAGGGTTATCGTTATGTCAGGCCGATGCAAAAACCGTGGAGACAGGTGTACCGGCTGTGCTGTACAGTCGCATGCTAACAGGGCCTCTGGCGGTATTGATTGCCTATCTGTTCAGCATAGGTCTGTATTGAAAGGAGAGCGTGTTATGAAATATGATACAAGAATAAGCGGATGGGGAGAATGTGCGCTGGAGTTTTTGCATGAGGACTGTAATTTCCTTATAATTTTCAATGATTCAGCACCGCAGGAGCTGGCAGATATCTCTATTCTGCATACGGCTGGGGAATTGCTTGCGGATCCATGTGTCGGGGATACACTATGCCTATGTGATCAGGTCTATACAATTACTGCAATCGGTGAGGAGGCTTTGCACACACTGAAGGAACTGGGACATTGCTGTCTGTCTTTTAGCGGTGCGAAGAATGCACTGCGTCCCGGCAATATTGAATTGGCAGGTCCGACTCTTCGAGAGGAATTGCTGTATGCAGGAGGCAGACTTCAGATTTTATGAGTATAGGAAAAGAGAGATCGTTAAGAACGGGTGGAAGAAATGCGAACAATAGAGGCTATTCTACGACTGTGTAAATGAGAGGGGAATGACTTTGAAAATCAAAAGCTGTAGCTCCTTCGGTTCTTGTACACCATCGGTTATAATTTAGAAGCACATAATAAAAAGGGTCAGTTTTGAAATGTCTGATCCTTTTTGTCCTTCATGAGGATGGATCCTGGCCGTATCAAGAACCTATTCGCTGTAGGATCGCTGTTGTGTGCCTTCGTGCGTAAAGATAAACAAATCGCATTTCTGTTCAAGCTTTCATGAGATGGCTCTCAAATAATGTTTTTTTCATTTTGCTTTTGTAAATATGCAAACTGTGAGTAGCGTATGGAGTGATAAAGGAAATTAAGCATACAGACTACGTAACGTATGCTCTGAATTTTTATCCATTTATGAAAAATCTTGGCTGTATCTTCTCATGAAGCCCCTGCAAGGATAAAACAATATAGATAGAGGTGGTTTCATTTCTTCATAGCGGTTATAGTAGCTTCATGTTCTCAGCATGCATGCTCTGCGTTTCCGCATTGTTAAAATACAAGGGTTCTCCTGCCAGTAGTGCATGTATATACGCCAGAGAATCTGCCACATCTGCTTTTGTCATGTACAGGGTGTGTCCTGCATAAAAATGCTCTACGGGCAATGAAAGATAATCTTTCAGAGTCTGCCTATATTCCCTCAGTAATCCCTTCTCAATCTGAATGAGCGGCTTTTCAAGATTATCTCCGACGAACAGGGCATTTTGTTCTTGATCGTATAGACTGATACCATCGATGGTATGACCGGGTGTATATAATAAAAGCAGTCCGTCTGATAGTGTCAGCTGTCTGCCGTCAAAGCAATGATTTGGAGGTATCAGCTTGTGAACACCCTGAAAATATTGTGCCTGCTCCTGCAAATCCTGTGCACCATGCCTTCGTATCATTTCTCGGCAGCTTTGATGCGCGTAGATGGGACAATCAGAAAAGCTGTAATTTCCCCATATATGATCAAAGTGATAATGTGTGTTGATGACGATAAAGCTGCTGTTTGGATAATCTGATTTTATAATCTCCATGTAGGCAGAGCCGCAAAAGGTATCAATTATATAGACTGTGTCATCCTTTATAAGAGCGTAGACATAGGTTTTGTAGGGAATTAGTTCTTCAAATTCATAGGCGTTCAGTGTTTCTGTTATCTGCAGCTTTTTCATAGAGTCCACCCTTTCTTTATAGGTATCAAAACAGGTTCCATCAGGAAATGCGATTCATTTCTTTATATGAAAGAACCGGCTGTGTATCCATGACACGGCCGGTTCTCTGGTTACCTGTTCTGCTCTTCATGAAGCAGATGAATCTGTTTCAAATCACGCTGTGTAGTAACTTTTATATTGTCATAGCTTCCTTCTACAACCTTTATTTTTGCATCTGAGAACAATTCTGCGAGCATAGCATCGTCACTGGCAACAATCTCCGGATGTTTTTTTGCCTCTTCATGGCATTTGCGGATCAGTTGTGTGCGAAATGCCTGCGGTGTTTGTGCACTCATATAATCAGAGCGCTCCGGTGTGTGCACGACATAGCCGTCTTTTACTTCCTTGATGGTATCGATCAGTGGCACCATCAGTAAGGCGGCATCCTCTGTTTTCAGTGCATCCTTCAATGCCTGTAAATGCTTTTCTGTCAGAAATGGGCGAACGCCGTCGTGAATCATGACAAACTCTGTTTCTACTTCCTGCAGACCGAGGTATCCGCTTTCCTGTCTGGTTGCTCCACCGGGAACATAGACGATCTTCTCGCTGTGAATGACCTTTTCAAATTCCTCCTGTTCAAAAGGAGAGATCGACATAATGATTTTCGCACAATCTGCATCTTCCAGAAACGGCTTCAGCGTTTGTGTGATGATGGGAGCATTCCCGATTTTGTAAAATACCTTGTTATAGGTCAGGCCGGTCCTCGTACCTTTTCCAGCCGCAACAATAATTACACTATAGTTCATGGAAACATCATATCATATCTGGAGAAAAAGTAAACAGAAGATAGCTATGAATCATTTTGGACCAAAAGGGAAAAGTTAAATTCTACTTCAGAAAATCATGTTGGAAGTTGAATTGCGGAAACAGCTCATGTTACAGAGCAATCGACATGGCAGTGATTTTGAGAAATATAAGGTGTGCCCATCAAAAGGTATCGGATAAAGCCTTGCTCAAAAAATTCTTCTTTTTGTCTTGGTTAGGGAATCAGCTGATAAATACACAAAATGAAAGGGTAGGCTTATTTTCATTGTCTGTCAGTCTTTTCCAGCATGCAAACGAGTTCACTATAGAAGTCCCGATAGTATGCGGCGAAACCGATTCCACAAGCCAGCAATCCATAATAAAGCAGTGAAGAGGGAGGGAAGAAGAAAGAGGAGATTGTTCTCCACAACGGCTTTTCCCAACCAGAAGGCAGGGAAAAAGGAGAGCAGATATTGTATCGCATCCTGTAAAAACCAGGGGGCAGCAGCGCATAGTATCAAGAGAGAGGATAGCTTCGTGATTGCCATACCTTCCAGCTTATTGGAGGAACAGGATATGGTAAGCATTGCCGATATCAGTCCCTGAAGAGCCCCTATACCGGAAAACAACAGCATTTCAGGAAATGACAGACTGCTCAATGCGGCGAAGGGAAGCAGCAAACAGGTATAACAGGCGGCGAGTATGGCGGGCAGCAGTAGTCTGGAGCATAAGTAGCCACTGCGCCCCAAAGGCGTAATCATCAGATATACTGCGGTATGCTCATCGCGTTCCTCCAGTAAAATCATAGCGGATACAAAGCAGAACATAGCGGGAGCAAGCATACAGAAGAAGATATTCAAAAGTGGATAGAAAGGCGCTATAACAGCTGACTGCCCCAATGCTTTACATAAGAATTTCTCTAGTACAGGAAGCAGAAGCCGATAGAGCAGCGTGCATAGAATCGGGGTGGAAAGCACCACCAGCAGCATCAGATCATTGCGGATAAAGCGAAGCAGCTGCAGAAAGCTAAGTCGTATGGCCTTCACAGCGTTGCACCCTCTTCCTTTTTCCACATGGACGCAAGACTTTTTTGTGCGAGTATAAACAGCAGTACAAATGCAGCTATGACCATGCTGATGCCAAGGATAGATACCGGTTTATTCAAAATCAGATCCATGCAGACAGCTGTCGGAAACAGCGAGAGGATATTGTGCATATAGCCCATAAGATAGACGAGCAGAGGGACATAACAAATACCTTCCAGTGGAACGCTGACCAGCAAAAACTGATTTAGACTTTTTATATGCGCAGCTGCAATGATACCAAGCAGGGTAAACAGAGAGGAAGCAAGCAATGTTCCTGCTAACACAGGAAGCAGTGGAGTTTTGGAAACCAGTGCCAGAACTGCCGCAACAAGCAAAGAAATCAACCCAAAGGAAGCAAGCTTTCCATATATATACTCTTTCGGTAAAACCGGAGACACTGCAAGTGCCTGATGGATGCGCTGATTGCGTTCAAACAGCATCATAGCACCCATGAAAAACAATCCCATTGTGGCAGGATCAAAAAATATGGCGAATGCCGCAATGATTCCTTTCCATGAAGCAGGAACAGCAGCCAGCAGCAGGATATAAAAGGTAGTCAGAATGATGTACAGGGCATAAAAGCCGTGGCGTATTTGCAGGCGTATATCCGAACGGATCAGTGCAGAAATTCTCATACCAGCGTCCTCCCTGTGATATCCAGAAAGATATCATTCAGCGTCGGCTCACTGCTGTGAATGGATAGCAGACGGTTTTCTGCAATCAGCCGCTGTAGCTGTGTATCGCAAGACAGGGTATCCATAGGACAGACTGCCTGCTGCTCACCCTCCTCCTCCCATGTATACGTAACGCGCCTTGCACCTTTGGACATGATGAGATTATGCGGAGTATCCAATGCACAGATATGCCCGTTTACAATGAAAGCAACCCGGTCACACAGCTCCGTTGCGTCCTCCATATTATGTGTCGTAAGGAGAATGGTTTTTCCCTTTTGCTTTTCCTCCAGAATACGGTCCTTCATCAGCCTGCTGTTTGCCGGATCCAGTCCGCTTGTCGGCTCATCAAGGCATAGCAGATCGGGATCATGCAGCAGAGCCTTGATAAAATTACAGCGGGATTTCATTCCCTTGGAGAAGCTGGAAATTTTTTTGTCGGCATCCTTTGATAGTCCGACAGACGCCAGCAGCTTATTAATATCGCAGGCAGTATTCTGATAGAGTGAAGCAAAGAGCTTCAGGTTTTCTCTGGCAGTAAGCTTCTCATATAGGGTGGAAAATTCAAAATCCACACCAATCGATTCGTAAAAATCGTTTTTACGGGTTCGGCATTCTACACCGTTCACCTGAACAGAGCCCGCATATCCCGGAAGCAAACCAATGAGAATTTTCTGTAAGGTACTTTTTCCGGCGCCGCTCGGCCCTAAAAATCCAAATATTTCACCGCGCTTTACATTGAAATTCATGTCCTGAATGAATGCTTCCTTTGTATAGTGGAATGAAAGATGTTCAACGTTAATCATGATTTGTCCTCCTTAGACTAATTGACTGATTTTATTTTAATAGTCAAAATGCTTTAAAATAGAATCCGGCGCAAAGCCGGACTATTGCAATATCTGCAGTACTACACCGCGAATCAGCAGTTTCAACGCTTCATCGTAATGCTCATTTCCGATTTCTTTCGCATGAAGGGTAGCCATATAAATAGCACGAAAGGCCGTGCTCAGTGTTTGCGGGCTATGGCTCTTCAGGGGAAAGCATTTCAGCAGCTGTTCAATCATATCGGTATCATGTCCCATATGCTGTTCCAGAATTTCAGGCGGCAGCTTGCGTGCCAGCAGTTCAACTTCTCTTGGATTTAACAGAATCGGCAGCTTTTCCGCCATTTTATAAAATTGAAACAGCATCTCGGTCAGGGCTTCACTGTCTATATGCAACGGATCGAGTCTGCCTATTTCCTGCATCATGCTTTTTTCCATCAGATCATGCTGTTCGAGAATAACTTCAAACAGTAGAAGCTCTTTCGTCTTATAAAAAAGATAAAATGTTCCTTTTGGGATATTGACCCTCTGTACCAGTTCATCGACGGTTGTTTTGCGAACACCGTATTGCATTAAGCAGGAGGCTGCTTCTTCCTTCAGGCGTTTACGGATATAATCGCGTTCCTGGGGAGAATAGCATTTCGGCATGGTATCACCTCTTTTTGACTGATTTTGTTGATATAGTCATTATATTCATATTCCTTACGTTCGTCAAGAGCAAACACAAAAGATGAAGCATGCAATGTAGCGGATTGTATCGTAAAGGACCGATTAGAAAAACTACATCCGTTTTTTCGCCGATGTCAAAGTGCTTTTTATGAATGGAGCTATGAGGAATCATTGATATGGAAATGACTTGTTATAATCTGAAAAGTATTAATGAAAAATCTCGTATATAAGGATTTTTAATCATTCTTTTGATAAGCTATGGTATTATTAATTATTGCTTTCCAGCCTCCGATAAATCGCAAAGGAGGTGATTGCGATGGATGTTATCATAGCCATTATGAAGGCTGTCATAGTGAATGTTGCTGTTAAGCGCATGAACAGGTGGCTCGACAGACTGTTCGGAAAGCAATGAGCATAAAAATGCCAGAAGGTCACTCTTCTGGCTTTTCTTAATACGCGATGGATGTTATCACCACAACATTATTATAACGAATTGCTGTTGAATGTCAATGGTATCTTATGGTTTGTTGCTATGGCTGAAGTGAAAAGTTAAATTCCACTTTCAAAGTAGCTAAGTAGA
>QULU01000077.1 GCA_003481775.1 Clostridiaceae bacterium OM02-2AC | reverse complement strand
GCATCAGAGGAAGTCAGAGAGAGCATCCGGAAAGAAGAACTGCCTCTTGATGCAGCTGTGACACTGGTCGATCTGGATGAAGAAGAACAACGCCGGTTTCTGAACGAACATGATACCTACAGTAAGAAAGCGGTGGAATCCTACAAAGAAGCAAAGCATGTGCAAGAGCATCCGATCGAAAAGCAGCTGTATTATGATGAATACGATGAGATCCAAGAAATCGATATAGAGGATGTAGATCAAAGGAAGGATACAGAGGGTGATGAAGCCTTAGAAAGTGAAGCATGGGACAGCAGAACAGATACGATCCCTGTTGAAACGATCGAGGATATCATGACGGATATCGTCAATAGCATGGATAAACTGGAGCCGAAACTCCATGGCGTCGAATTCCGTAATGAATATGCACAGTATCTCAAGGTCAGCGATGAAATCAATACATTGATGGAATTACTTGGACTTGAATGCGAGGAAAATCAGATCAAAGATGATCATTAAGAAATGGCAATGATGCGAATATATAAATCGATATTTGAGGTTAAAAAAATCATATATGGCTTTTTATTCCTTTTATCCATTGTCGTATTTATGATTTCTGCCTGTAAGCTGATCAGTATTTACTTTCTGAATTATCAGGAGCGAAAGGAAAAGGATGCGGTACAGGAGGTTGCCAAGGTTCCGAAGAATCTGGAAAAGGAAAATTTTACAATCGACTGGAAGGCGTTGAAGAAGAAAAACCCGGATGTTGTCGGCTGGATTTTGATTCCCGATACAGATATATCT
Organism: Clostridiaceae bacterium OM02-2AC; assembly: GCA_003481775.1. Lineage (GTDB taxonomy): Bacteria > Bacillota_I > Bacilli_A > Erysipelotrichales > Erysipelotrichaceae > Clostridium_AQ. The sequence goes on along the minus strand of QULU01000077.1, from coordinate 8,971 downwards.
TATCCAATCGTACAGGGGAGCGATAATTCCTATTATCTGAATCACACTTTTGAAAAAAAGGAAAATTATGCCGGTTCTATTTTTATGGATGCCGGCGTAGATGCTTCCTTTCAGGATAGAAATACCACCATCTACGGACACAATGTAAAGCATGGGACCATGTTTGCCGAGCTGGAGAATTTTAAGGAGCAGACATTTTTTGAAAAGCATCCGTATCTTTATATTTTTACGGAGAAGCAGAATTACCGCTGTGAAATCTTCAGTATGTATACAACGGCCGCAACAAGTGCTTCCTATCGGCTGCAGTATGCGGATGATGCAGACTTCAAAGGCTATGTGGATATGGTAAAGGAGCTTTCGGATTTCAAGCGAAAGGTCTCCGTTAAGAGGCGTGATCGTATCATCTCTTTGAGTACCTGCTCCTATGAACGGAATGGGCAGCCGGACGAGCTGCGATATCTGTTGCATGCAAAACTGGTTCCCAAACTTCAAAGTTCTCAGGCAAGTGTTCTGACATTAAAGACCACATCCCGCCGGAGTCCTCTAAATCCAGGAAATAAAAGGTAGATTTGGTAGTGTACCAGTCACTGGTACAAGGTCGTGCACAACATGGAAACACATAAGGAGGAAAAATGAAAAATCGCAGAACGGATATATCCTGCAGGATAAAAAAAAGCAATCGTAAGTGTAGCGATCAATGTGGCCACTATCGTACGAGAGCTATACGCAGAGGACCGAAAAGAGCTGATCACTCAGATATCTGAAAGGAAAAGAAGAAAATATAAAGTTGCTTTGCATATGGTCAATATAAGCAAAACGATCACACACCTTGCGATGAATTATCTGCTCATGAAGATCATGTGGCAGATCGTCATGGACCCACCATTCGGCAAAGAAAAATACATGTTCTCATTCGAAGGCTGTCGTGCGTTGTTTGTTTGCTTTGCGTTGTTTGCTTGCTTCACTGTGATCATCGTCGATATTGAATGCACGAGGTGGATGTGTAAAAAGAAATCTATCAATATAGATAAATACCTTCGTATGCTCCCCTACCTGCCGATCAGTGGTGTCATATATCTATTCATAGCAGATATCGGAAACACAGATATCCTTTATCATATATTCCTTATCTTCCTTCTATTTTCGATATGTAAATCTCTGTCGAAAGCTATGGAACCTATCGTTTATCCATATTCCTCTATATCTCAGTAAACAACGAAAGATCAAGTGTATCAGTGAGTGGTACAAAAAAATCTGCTGTTGCAGTCGGCAGAAAATCACCATAGCCTCATCTTCTGTAAAATAAGTGCTATGGAAATGGACAGAGCCTCAACGAGAATCATTACTACCGAGATTATAAATCTTTATAAGATTTATAAATCGCGAGAATACTAGAAACTATTGTTAAGATCTTAATTATGTAATCAAAATATTCCATAATCATCGGCTCCTTTCTACAGGAGACGATATCTGTCCAGATTCCCTGCCGACTGTAACAGCAGAAATGAACAATTACTTGTTCATTATAGAAAATATATCATGGAAAGTGAGGATTTTAAATGTATTTACAAAAAAACTTCAATTATTTAAAAAAGAAAAATAATCTTACTTATCGAGATATCAGATCATTCCTCAAATGTGGTACAGAAACGATAAATATAGTAAGTAATGGTGATCAAAATAATGTGCGTATCGAGATAGTAGTAAAACTTGCTGAATTGTTAAATGTAAGTCTAGATGAATTGGTTAAAATAGATCTTGAAAATCTAGAGAAAAATACATAATTCAAAATATGTACCAGTGAGTGGTACAAAAAATCTGTTGTAGAAGTCGACAGAGTAGCGATTACAGTCTATACATCTCAAGGATTTTTGAGATAAGAACTGTAATTTGAACTGATACTTATGAAAACCAAAAAACTAATATGAATCATATCTTACTTCTTAGAAGTTTTATATAACTCAATAAGAGTCCTGATAATCAATAAGATTATATTTACAAAATTAAAAATTCCATAAACATCATCTCCTTTCTACCAGGAGATGACATCAGTTCCGTTTCTCTGCCGACTTCTACAACAGATCATGATCGAGTAATTCGCTACAGCTTTCAAAACAGAAAGGATGAGTATGATGTATCTACAAAAAAATTTTAATTATCTAAAATTTAGAGGAGATCTATCCTTTAGAAAAATTGCAAAAGAAACAGGTATCAATACAAATACGCTTCAGATATTATCTAAGAAAAATGATGAAAATATGAGGATAGAAGTAGTTTTGAAGCTTGCCGATTTCTTTCAGGTATCGTTAGATGAATTCGTAAAAAAGGATCTAACGACGAATTTCTAAGAGGATGTACCACTCACTGGTACAGGAACGTATATCGGTTTTTATAGATGAGGTCACAGTGAGGAGGAATCACATGAAGATTGAAACATATACAGAATTATCAAAAACATTACCAAGCGCAAAGATGTGCTATGAACAACTGCCTGATGAGGAGATCGATAAGGAAATGCTGGGACCATTTGTATATTTGATACACGCGTGTGAAGGCATCTTTCAAGAGGAAAAAACACGCAGGGAGAATCAGGTGATAGGAATACAGAATGCACAACAGAATGGTATCCGTATAGGACGCCCTGAGGTTCCCTGCAGTAAGAAATTTTTGAAGCTGGCATATCTGCAATCTAAAAATAAAATAACAGCGGCAGAAGCTGCTGAACGGTTGCATATATCTCTATCTACCTATTATAAGCTACGGACTAAATATCGTAAGGAGTTAGAGCAATGGAAGAAGCAAGAAGTCTGATCATATTTCTGATCATCAATCTATCTGCCTTCCTCTGTTATCTGCTAGGAAAAGCAGATACGGAGAAGCGAAAACACCATGAAGAAGAATAAGCAAAAAAACACTCATATAGACTTTGTTATGAAAATGTACCAGTCACTGGTACAAAGGAAGGAGGCTATCGATGGTATGGATCCTTATCATTGGAATCGTATGCATTCCATTCAGCATATTGTCATATGCCCTTTGCAAGGTAAGTGATGAAGCTGATAGACGAGCAGGATATGACGAATAAAAAATGTACCAGTCACTGGTACATTCGAGCATTCCTACCAAACATCTTATGAAAAAGATCCGATAAGATGGATATTCATATGAAAAGGTGTCATGAGCCATATCTCGGCATAAACATAGGAGCTTACATACGGAGCGGAGAAAATCATGCTAATGTTCCCGGAATACATCATCGTTCTCGGAAACAGATGAAATTGTGAAAATCAGTCAGTAACCATAAAAAGTGGAAATGCTTTTCCGCAATATCAGAAGGATATATCCCATCTTCTGGACGATCGTAGAAACATGAGAGTAAAATGTAATAAAGAAGTTCTTCTGTATGCATGGATCAGGCCTCTACGATCGGCTACAAGCTAGGATATGATCCGCTTATAATTATAACAGATAGGAAAGAAAAAGCCAGAATAATGCAAGGCAATCGTACCAGTCACTGGTACATGTCATGTGCAAGTGGAAATGATACATTTGATCAACAAATAGGAATTTAACATAAAAAGAGATATCGAAGGGTATATGTAATTGTTATCCCCTTACGATAGTGATATACTAAAAATAGATAGAAAAGTGGAGGGAATATATTATGAAGAAATTATTAAGTATCGCTGCAGTGGCAGCGCTCGTACTGACAGGATGCAACAAGGATCTAAAAGTCACACCGGCAGAAAAGCTGACTATAGAATATGGAGATAAACTCGACAACAACAAACTCTTTGACGCAAAAAAATCTGATAAAAATATCAAAGTAGATAAAGTACAGGATTTCAATGCAAAGAAAGTTGGAAATCAGACCTTGAAGGTCACATTTACGGATGGGGACAAGACTATCCAGAAAGATGTGAAGATCACAGTTAAAGATACGAAGAAACCTGAAATTGTACTGAAGAAGGATAAAGTCACGATCACTGCAGGTGATAAACTTAATCTGAAAGACAATGTAAAATCAGTAAAGGATCCCGTAGATGGTGCTTTGAAATACAGTGATAAAGAAACTAAAAAATCCGGCTACTACATTGATAAAGGAAAATTAAACACAAAGAAAGCCGGAACTTATGAAGTCATTGTAAAAGCATTTGATGCAAACGGAAACAAGACGGAGAAGAAATTCAAAGTCATCGTAAAGGAAAAAGAAAAGGCAATAGCAACTACGGAAGGACAGAAATCTGAAGCAGCCCAGAATAACAATGATGCAGAACAACGATCACAGACATCCTCTCCATCTACAGGTAATCAAAATGCAGGGACAAGTGGAGGACAAGGAAGCAGCACTGCGAATACCGGAAGCTCCTCCGGTTCCAATGGAGCACAGAGTTCCGCTCCTTCTCAGGTAAAACCGTCAACACCTGCTCCAGCACCTTCAGCTCCGCATATCACATATGATGGTAGAAAGCAAGGTTTACCTATCTCTATGCAATCACCGATATTTGACACACAAGAGGAAGCAAATAATTGGGCGTTTGAAATATATAATTCGTCCGATGAAAATAGTCCTTATTTTGGGTTAGGTTACAGCACATGCAATATAAGCTATGTAGAAGGATATGAAGAAAACGTATTCAAAGATCCAAATCCAAAGTGGAGTGTATATTGGTATTAAATAATGTAGAAGCGAAAATATCGCTTCTTTTTTGTTAATAGAAAATCAAGACGGACAGAGGTTCGTCTTTTTTTATTGGAGGTGACCATATGAATTACTACAAGGTAAGATATGGCTCGCAGCTGCGCGCAGCGTAAGGCGAATACAGGAAAAGGTTTCGTACATGACATTGTATGAGTAATGCCTATATCAAAAATGAGTGAAAATTTATGGAGGAAAACAAGATGCGGAAGAAATTAAAAAGTATCATCATGATATTCGCTTCGATCTTGCTATGTGGATCTAATATGTTATCCACGATAACGATCAAAGCCAATGTCACAAACCTGGAAGATACCGGATACTGGCATAGTGGACAAGCGCACAATCCAGATAATCCGGCGTATACCGCATGGTTCGATCATCAAAAGATTGAAAAGATCCATGTCGAACAAGGTATCGGTGTATGTAGTGAGCCTTGGGAGGTCATCAATGGTTGGAGTGGTTATACAGTATCAAAGTACCAAGCTGATCGTGTAGCCGATATTTGGTATTACGCATATGTCAACACCAGCCAATCCAAGTGGAATTATGCAGTTGGTCAGCTGATGGTATGGGAATATCTAGGATATAAACCTACGGACCATAATGTTCCGAATTACGAGAAACGAAAAGCTGAAGTCAACGAGATGATCAAGAATATGACAAAGCGCCCTAGCTTCAATGGGAAAACGGTTACCTTGAATGCTGGTGAAAGTACTACACTGACAGACACCAATAACGTCCTGCAGGATTTCAAAGGTAAAGAAAGTATTCCGAAAGGAATAACAGCAAAACGTAGTGGAAATAAATTAACGATTACCGCCAGTGCTAGTGCAAGTGAAAACAGCACATATAGTTTAAATAAAATCAAACCGGAAATGGTTGGTCAATCACTCGTACATAGAAAAGCCGGAGGTCAAGATATAGTAGTACCTTTGCGTGAAGATCCAATTCCATTATCATTGAAAATAAAAGTAAATAAATATGGTTCATTAAAGATCATGAAACAAGACGAAGATGGAAATCTAGTCCCGAACACTTCCTTCAAGGTATCTAAAAATGCCGATATGTCTTCCCCGATCGGAACCTACAAAACGGGCTCTGATGGTACTGTTACGGTAAATGACCTTGCACCTGCAACTTACTATGTGCAGGAGAGCGCTGTACCGAATCATCTTATCCTGGACAAGACGATCCATACGGTAAGCGTATCTGCCAACAAGACAGCCTCTTTCACCGCTCGAAACAAATGGAAGAAAGGTCGTGTCCAGATCCGTAAGGTCGATACGGATTCCAAGAAACAAGTCGCAGGTGCGACGTATGCGATCTTCAACCAACAAGGTCAGGAGCTCCAGCGCCTCGTTACGAAGGCATCCGGGTATTCCATGTCCGGGTATCTGCGTGTCGGAGCGTATTATGTGCAAGAGGTCATTGCGCCAAAAGGATATACGCTCAATAAGACGAAATACCCTGTCACGATTTCCAATAATAACCAGACCTTTACCGTGACAGGCACAGATAAACGCCAGTCCGGCACATTGAAACTATCCAAGGCAGATAGTAAGACGAATAAAAAACCACAGGGAGACGCAACGCTGCAGGGCGCTGTCTATGAGTTGCGGGCGAAGGAGAATATCCTGGATCCTGCCGATCAGAGCGTGAAATATAAAAAAGGCGCTTTGGTCACAACGCTGACCACGGATAAGAATGGTAATGCCACGAAAACAGGTCTCTATCTGGGAAAATATACCCTGAAAGAGACGAAGGCCAGTCCGGGATACCGCCTGGATCCTAAGTCATATGATGTGACGATCAATCCTGCAGCACAAACGACCAGTGTCATCACAGTTTCAAAAAATGTCCTAGAGGATATCATCAAGCTGCAGATCCATAAGGTCCAGGAAGAACCTAAGCTGAATATCCCAAATACGATCTTCACATTCACAAAACCGAATGGAACTACCTCAGAAGTAAAAACAGATAAGAGCGGACTCATTCAGTTCGTCGGTCTTCGCCCGGGTGTCTATACATTGAAGGAAAAAGCTGTCATGGATGGCTATGATATCAATCCTACCGAAGTACGTTTTGAAGTGTTATCCGGTGGGGGCGTCAAGGTACTGACAGACCTGACGAATACCGGTATCACTTTTCAAAAGACAGATGCATTCGATGGCATCATAACCGTGAGTGATAAGGTATCTCCGTTCACGTTGAAGATCACGAAGCTCAACGACCACAAGCAGCTGCTGGACGGTGCGGAATTTACGCTATACAGCGATAAAGCGTGTACGAAGGTAGTCGCAAAGAGAACCTCATATAACGGTGTATTGAGCTTTGCCGGCCTGAAGGATCGAACGAAGCATTACCTCAAAGAAACGAAAGCACCGGATGGATACCGTATCCCATTAGATCCGGATACGAAACAGCCGCATATCTATGAGATCGAGACTGTCTCTTCCCCGGTCAATGAGCTGTTCGAGTTATGGGTAGACGGTAAGAAATATACACCGAAAGATACGGTCACGACAGGTGCTATCCGCATCGAGGGTACGAAGAAAACAAGAGTCGTACATATGGAGATCGTGAATATGGTAGGTATCAAATTGCCGGAAACAGGCAGTGATCTCATGTTCCCGATGTTTATCATAGGTATGGGTTTGATGTTCTTAGGGAGAAAAAGCTTACAAGGAGGAGTTAGAGAATGAATAAAAAGAACGTAATGAAATATCTGGGAATCCCTGCTCTGGCGACAGGGATGCTGCTGTCCGGTGCACTTCCGGCATTGACCATCACTAGTCTGGTGATCCATGCAGCCCAGGAGATCACGACGCCGGGTGGTATCGTGGACCTGAAGAAAGGCGGTGCTGCGATCACCATCGAAGCGAATGACGGTCAATCACTCGTCGGTAAGAGATTCCGGATGTATCAGCTGTTCTCTGTAAAGAATGCAGCACATCTGGAAAGTGTGAACTATACCTGGACACCTGCCTATAAGGATGTCCTGCAGAAGGTCATCGGAAAACGCTTGAACAAACCGGCAAAGGAAGTGACGGAATATGAAGCAGTCGACTACATCCAGTCTTTAAACAATCATAAGGTGGAAGGTGCTGTGACAGAACAGAAGTTGGAAGGAAGATACAGCGAATTCCGCTATTTCATCGAAGAGATCACTACAGAGTTGCGTACACAGAAGAAACAAGGGACCGATATCCATGTCACGCAAACAATGGATAACGGCAATATCCGTTTCGACGGTCTGGAATTCGGATACTACATCACCGATGAAATCTCCGATAATGCAGGGACGCACTCCGCAAGCTCTCTGTGTATGGTGAATACGGCTAATCCGAATGCTTCGGTACAGATCAAATCCGACTATCCTTCGATCACGAAGAAGATCCTGGAGGATGACCACAAAGAAGAGATCGGTGCAGATGGATGGAACGATATCGCAGATTATGAGATCGGTCAGACTGTTCCGTATCGTTATGATACAGCTGTACCGGATATGAATGGATATCACAGCTATTACTTCGCTTTCCATGACAAGATGGATAAAGCACTGACCTTCGACCCGGATACCGTAAAGATCCAGATCATGGATGGAAAGAAGACCTATGATGTCGATCCAAGCGAATACAACATATTGGAAAATGTAGGAGGAACGACGTTCAAGATAGAGATCGAAGACCTGAAGAAGATCGTAGATCGTGAGTTTCCGGAAGGCATGAACAAAGACAAAGAGAACATCTATGGACAGAAGATCGTCCTTCGCTATGATGCCAAGCTGAACGACGAGGCTGCCAAGGATACCGGAAGACCGGGCTTCGAGAACAGTGTGAAGCTGGAGTTCTCCAATGACCCGGATGTGGATGGTGTCGGAAAGACCGGGGAGACACCGTGGGATACGGTCGTGTGCTTCACCTATAAGCTGAACGTATCGAAGGTCAATGACCATGACGCACCGTTGAAGGACGCAAGATTCCGTCTGTACAGCGATGCGGACTGTACGAAGGAAGTATATCTGAAACGTACTCCTGACGGTTATAACGTGATCAACCGTGATTCTGTAGGCGGTAATGATCATGACGGCGGGGCACAGCCGAAGGAAGCCGTCGAGATCGTCACACCTTTGGATGGCAATTTCACGATCTATGGTCTCGATCAGGGGGTGTATTACCTTTCGGAGGTAGATGCACCGGATGGATATCGCCGTTTATTGGATCCGATCGTATTGACGGTAAGACCGACCTATACGAACGATAGAAACAG
>QULU01000076.1 GCA_003481775.1 Clostridiaceae bacterium OM02-2AC | reverse complement strand
CAAGTTTAAAGGTATGCCACAACCACACACAAATTTAAAGCGCCAAAAGAAGAACATATAGTATAAAGGGCTGTATGTTCTTTTTCTGTACAAAATGTGAAGGCTTTCTGAAGATCAGCGGAACCCACAATTTCACAAGATTGTTTGACAACATACGCGGCTAGTGTTGTTATACTACAGGTAGAAAGACACAAGGAGGTTTCTGTTTATGCAATGGAAATTGACTCACAAGCACAATCATGCGTGCATTGAAAATAAAGGTGGTAAAACACTCAGCTATGATCCCAACCTCGGTATTCAGATTATCGAGCAGGACGGCTTTGCTTTTAAAGATCTGGACAATAATGGTAAGCTGGATCCCTATGAGGATTGGCGTCTGCCGCTTACACAGCGAATTCAGGATTTTACCAGCCGTTTTGTTTTATGGCAGGAGGGCGATTGTTTATATTATCGTAAGGGAAGAATTGAATTATCCAGAGAATTCTGTGACTGGATGGAATTTTGTAATTCCCGCACAACCATACTGCAGGCAGCTGATTTACAACAGGAGGATGAGGAATACCTCAGGGAAAACTATATTCTGGCAATGCTGCTGCTGATGTTTGATAACGACTTTGACACCGGAAAGGAAGATTATCTGCTGCAGCTGATTGTACAGAGTATGGATTTGGGCGTACTGGAAAATATCATCTACTCTATCATGGAGGCTTTAAAAAAATATGTGACGAAGCGCTCTGCGGGTGTACAGCAGGAGCTTATCTTATAAACAGCACGAAATTGTGCTGTTTTGTTTTTACATTTGATACACACTGCCAGAATTGTTCCTGCATTTGATATTACCTATATTTAGTATTGTGGAATACCTTCCTTTTCGCTATAATTTCGCTCATAGAAGAAATGGAGGGATGTCCTGAAGACCTTTATGCTACACCACCCTAATTGCATGAATGCGATATGCATTCGTTTGACCCCAGAAAAAAGGCCATACGGACAGCCAGGTCAAATGCCGATTATTGTGACTGTAAAGTCTTGTTGTTGGTTTAAAGCCAGTTTTATGAGTATTGATACTTGTAAGATCAATAAGAGTAGTAAAGGCAGACATTTGTCGTATAGACTCAGGATATCTCGTACAGTTTATTGTTGTAAAGCATAATATTCATACAATACAACGGATATAATAGGATCAGTTTGCATATGCAGGTATCATGCTCACAAAGAAAGTGAGGACATGATGAAAAAAGCGATTATTCTTAGTATGGCAGCGGTACTTCTTTGCGGCTGCAGTGTGAAAACGGAAGAAAAAAAGAACACGAGTGATGAAATGAAAATAACACAGACGGTAGACCTGTCAAAGGAAGATGGTGCGGACAGTGTCGAACGTGCGGGTGATCAAAAGGATTCACCATATTTCAAGCATCCGGATTTTTATAATATGAAGTCAACAGACACGCTGACCCTATTACCAAAATTTAAAACGATCCAGCAAACGAGTGAATGGAGCTGCGGTGTGGATTCCGCTCTCATGGTATTGCAGTATTATGGAAAGCTCGGTAAGCATAACGAGGAAACACTTGCGCAGTTTCGTACAAATAAGCTGAAAAATGAGGCCACCTCTTTGAAATCTATGATCCGTATATTTGAAGGCGTCGGCGGCTTTCAGATTCACTCAACGTATGACTACAAGGCTGATGCGTATGAACGCATTGATCTGGCGATGATTCAAGACTATTTAAAAAAAGGTGTGCCGGTGATGGTGGCATGGAATGACTGGGGCGGACACTGGCAGGTAATCATTGGATATGATACCATGGGAACGGAAACGACACAGGATGATGTTCTCATCATGGCGGATTCCTATGATACTACAGACCATAATCAGGACGGCTATGGTATTTATCCTGCTGAACGCTTTTACTATAATTGGACGATGTATGATTTCTTTTCAAAGAATTACGGATTAGCAGAAAGAGACAAGCTGTTTATTGCTGTAGAACCAAAGGAATAGGAGAAAGGAAGCTGTACTGTCTAACAGTAACGCACGTTCTGTGCAAAGTCTTTCAACCAGGTAATGAATAAGGTAGTGGCTTAGCGCCTTCTGGCACTTGTCATACTGCAGATTATTCCGGAAGCAAAAGAAGCAGGGAAACAACAATAATCCGTAAGGATGTTGATAATGATACATGAGAAATAAGGGATGCTTCTAATGGAAACGACATTGTCGATGTACAAGCAAGTAAAAAGACAGAATCACGTCCTGTGGCTTACAGGCTTTGATTCTGTCTTTTATTATAATACAGGTATCATCCTATGCAGATGCAATGAATATATACTGGCTGTTATGCCGGCGTTCGGATACAGGATATACATCGCTTTTTTATACATAGCAAGCTGTCCCTTATATCGCTGTATGAATTCCGTATCCGCCTTGAGGGAATCTGTCTTAAAATCTATGATGATTATGCGATCCTTCAGGATGCTGACAAAATCCATATAGCCATGTAAAATCTGTGATCCGTCCTTTACCATAAAGGGCATTTCGTGATGAACCTCTCCAACGTATGCCGACTGGTATTCCGAATCGCTTCCCAGCTGCAGCAATGTCTGAATATCCCATTCTTTCAGCTCACACAGCTGCTGATTAGAAGCATGGAGGATGGATGCACGACTCCATGCCGGGGCATGGAGTGCTTCAATCATTTTGTGCATCATGGTTCCATAATCACTTCCCTGCATGTTATTGTCAAATGTAAAGGCAGGCAGCTCCCCTGCTTCCTGTGCAGATGCGGTTACCAGTTCTATGGTTCTGGCAGGCTTTTCATATACCTGAAAAGGATGGTATACACTCGCCTCTACCTGCTGCACCTCATTGTGCCAGAGACGGTGCACCTCCTTTATGGTAAAGAGAGGGCTTGGGTTGCATAGAAAGGTCTGTAAAATCCATGCGGTATACCCGTTGCGGTTGTATATCTGGGACATGCTCAACGGATGCCTGTAGGCATCCAGGTCAAGGATACAGTCAACGATATGCATCTGTGTCTGTGCACGGGTGGTTGCCACATAGAGAATGCGCATTTCCTCCTCCAGCTCTTCCTTATCTTTTTTATGCTCCATAGCGATTCGCGGTATCGTTGTACGGACAAAGCGCTGCGGCAGCTCCATTGCCTTCATTGCAAGTCCCAGCTCGGAATCACTGATACAGAAATCCTTAAATTCAATCGGTGTCTGCTTATCGGTGGACCAGAGGAATACAACGGGGAACTGCAATCCCTTGGACTGGTGGATACTCATAACACGTACCACATCCGCCTCGCTGCCAATCGGAATCGCTTCTGCTGTCTGAGCATCCTTAATCTGTTCAATTTGTGAAAGGAAGGCAGATAATCCAAAGGCATACTGATCCTCAAACTGCACGGCCTTTTCAAACAGCAAATCCAGATTTGTTTTTTCCTGAATGCTGGTATGCAGACGATAATAATCCTGCAGTTCGTACAGCTTGTTTAACAGCTCACTGATGCGCAGCTTTCCATTTTGGAAAATCAGCTCCTGTAAAATTTCAAATCCGGGAAACGGATGCTCACAGAACCAGGAATAATAGGACTGTCCTTTTTCCTTTTGCAGTTTGGCCTGTGCAAAATCCATGGTTGATTTACGAAAGAGAGGTGACAGCATGACGGCTGTGAAGCTGATGTCATCATGCGGATGTAAAATACACTTCATCGCGGACAGGATAACCTGTACGGCATTGGACTGGTAAAATCCATATTTGATATCGATGAAATACGGGATATTGAGCTCATCGAAAATTTTCTTCATATCATCCTTGCGGGCATTACCACGAACGAGGACAACAAAATCCTTCCATTTCCGCTGCTCCCGTTCCTTGATTTCCAAAATCTGATTGGCGATGTAGCTTGCCTTCAATTCATTTTTTGAAACGATCAGACCCTCGGCTTCCTTGATTTCGTTATGAAATACAGCATGGAAACAGATGGGAACATTATCCTCGTTCTGAGCGGGAACACCGGTTTCTACATCATCCTCTTTTGCATAGCTGCAGGAAAAGCCATCTATGTTCATCAACAGCTTAAACAGGTCGTTATTGAAATCGACAATCATTTTCTTGGAACGGTAATTATTTGAAAGATAGATGACCTCATCATACGCACCGCGATGATCGATCAGTCCCTTCATCAAAGACGGCTTGGCATGACGGAAGCCGTAAATGGACTGCTTGATATCTCCGACGCGGAATACATTATTCTTTCTGCAGATCAGCATAACGAGCTGATTCTGTACGTCGTTGCTATCCTGAAATTCATCCACCATGATTTCCACGAATTTTTCACGATAGATATCGGCAACCTGACCACCCTTCGCCTGTAGAATTTCCAGGGCGAAATGCTCCATATCGTCAAAGTCGATGACCTTATGCTCTTCCTTTATCCGTGCGTAGGCATTGCGATAATCTCTGCACATTTCCACCAGCTTCTTTATATAAGGATACAGATAGCGGATATCCCGCATAAATTCATCCTCACTGAACAGGATTTCCAGCTGTGCATCCTCCAAAGCAAGCAGACCTTTTCTCAGGCGTGCATATTCCTTATCCTCCTTGTCCAGACTTGGAGGTACAACAGCATGCACAATAGCGAGAAAGGCAGCGCGGTATGCCTGATAATCCTGCTCCTGCAACGCCTGATGCAGGTCTGAAAGCGCAAGCAGCTTCTGTTGTACAATGGCATGCTTTTTTACCTGATCATCATATTTCAATCGATACAGCTCATCAATGCGGGTCAGTGTTTCTTCATAGCGCGCAGTTTGCACAGCCAGATATTCAAAGAAATTCTCGTAGATTTCCTTAGGCAAATCCTCAAGCAGACGCTTTTCATGATAATTTTCAGGCAGAGAGTCCAGCCAGGCCTTTGGATTGGATTTGCTGGAGGCCAGCACTGCAAGATTCAGAATCATTGAGCGTAAGGCATCGTCATTTTCTGCCCTTGCTGAAAACATCTGACACAGCTGCAGAAAGCTGGCATCCTGCAGCTGATACTGCTGTGCAAAGGCTTCCTCTAAAGACTGCTGCTGAAACAGGACCATGGTACCGTTATCCATAATACTTTTGATACGCTGCGGATCCAGACCGAGGATGTAATAATATTCCTGAATAATGGATAGGCAGAAGGAATGAATGGTGGAAATATGCGCAGTCTGTATGCTTGTCAGCTGTCTGGTAATATAGCTTTTTTCCTCTTCTGTGTGGGCGCTGATCAGTGCCTTCTGCAATTCTGTTGCCAGACGTTTTTTCATTTCATTCGCGGCGGCCTCTGTAAAGGTCATGGCAAGAATGGAGTCAATGGAAACATGATCCTTCATAACCAGATCCATCAGACGTGCAATCAGCACGGTGGTCTTACCGCTTCCTGCGGATGCGGATACCAGGATATTGCGTTCCTTTGTCTGAATCGCCTTCAGCTGCATGGGGTTCCATTCAGGCATCTTCCTCACGTCCTTTCTGTTGCTGATAGATATCATCCTCAACCTCTACCAGCTGTGTTTTTTCGGCATAAATTCCCTTAAATCGGCAGATTTCATGATAAGTACAAAACATGCAGGCCTCTTCCATCGGCATACAGCGGATGTCCCCGTTTCGTATTCTGTTTCCTATCATTTGATACATCTGTGTGAAATAGCGTTCGATGCTGTTGAGGTCATACAGCTTGCGCGGCTTTACGACGCCCTCTTTATTCTGACTCACACCAACGATGTGTGTGCCGTTGTCATCCAATGCCTGTATATCACTGTCCATAACCCAGCCGTTCATGCGATGTGCCTTGTGGCGAACTTCTTCGTATTCCTCTTTACTGGATGGAAGGTGTGTTACCGGCTTTCTTCGGGACAGCTTTCCTGCGGTATACGGGATGTTCTCATTCTTTAAGGAAACATAGAAGGAGCCCAGTACGCGTTTATGAAATTCCTTGCTGCAAACGATGGAATAGGTCAGCAGCTGCAGCTGCAATGCAGCGAATACGTTAGCCTCCGACAGCATTTTGGCAGAGCTTTTATAATCTAGAATACATAGGAATTCATCAGATGCATCAATACGGTCAATATATCCCTTTAATGCAAGGCTGATATCATCCCCCAAGGGAATGCTGTAATGAAACTCTTTCTCACGCAGATATGGAGATAATATGGAATGCTGTTCAAATTCATCCAGCAGTGACAGGGTCTGTGTCATAGAGGTCAGAATTCGCTGTGCCACATTCTCCAGCTTTTTTTCCAGAGATGGAAACACATCCTGCATGATCTGAATTTCCTTCATCAGTACTTCTTCGATTTTCTCCTCAGCCACCTTGGTATAAGCCTTCCCATACTGTCCTGTGAAGGTTTCCAGCAGATAATGGGCAAGGGTTCCGGCATAGGAATCCGGAAAGCCGATCTTCATAGGTTCCCGCAAGGAAAGTCCATAACGCAGAAAGTAGGAGAACGGACATTTTACATAGCGTTCCAGAGCAGAAATGGAGCCGCGGATCGTTCCGTCTTTGACAAACAGAGCCTGTGCCATTTCAGGAGACAGTGTGATGCTGGTGGAAACCGGCTCATAGCTGCTGTACAGTGGATAGGCTGCTGATCGTGCCTTCGGATTTGCCAGCTGCTTCTGGACATATTCCTCAATTTCCAGAGCTGCCTCCATTCCTTTTCCCTCATAGGTACCCAGCGGATAGGAAACATATACTGCAGGTGCTGCATACAGCATGGCGGATACCTGATGCAGATAAAACTGATAGCGGCGTTCCATGGTAGGATAAGAAGAAATGAGGGCATGATAGTTCTCGTCAAAGATGCCTTTTTTCGTTTGAAAGGCAGGATAATCCTTTTGCGTACATCCCATAAGAAACAAATGCTTTCGGCAGAAGGGGGAATTACGCAGATCACAAACGATGGCACCGCTTCTTTCCTTCGGAGCACTGCTTTGCGTCATACCATCAAGAAAATATAAAAAGAATGCGATATCCTCTTTTTTTAATATATAAGGATGAAGCTCCTTCAGCATAGCCTCAATATCCAATAGGATTTTGGTATCTGCACTGTCCTTGTTTAAAGATTCCCTGACATAGGCAGCAACGGTCTGAATCATATCTGCAATCGATTTTGGATGTTTCAGGGGAAGCAGATAGTCCACGAGCTGCTGGCGTACCAGCTCCGCCTCCTCCTCCAGCTTTTGCAGCTTTGCCAGCTCGAGTGCATCGAGAATATGTCCTTCATCCCCGATCTGCTGCAAATGGTCAAAGGACTCCTCAATATCACAGGAAAATACATCCAGATAATCCTTTAGCTTCTGCAGCTGTTCCATAGGTACAACACCACAATCCAGAACACTGTGCAAAGCGGCCATATCCGGCTTCAGATAATAGGAAAATAATGCGGAAAAGCGGTGCGGCAGGATACTTGCATGGGAGTCCTGCATAAGGGTATACGGAATTTGATAGCGCTGAAAAATCTGTGCAAGAACCGGCTTATAGGTCGCATTGGCAAGCGTGATCTGGATATCATCCGCATCCAGATCATGCTCGATGATATATTGTGCACAGGCTTCGATTTCCTGCCGCTTGTTTACAGCATGGAAAAACGACGGCTTTGGCTCATAAACCGGCGGCGTACAGCGCTGTGCTCCCTGATCAACCAGTGCCTGTATGAGCTGTTCCTCCTCCAGGGTGTGATACACATCCAGAATATGCAGATCATCCAATCGCTTCGTTTTTATATTCGCTAGCGCTGCACGCTGCTGCTTGGAGGGCACGGCAATATCGCCGAGCTGTGAGAGAATGGAAAATAGTTCTTTATGTGATTCACTTTCCTGCGGCAGTGCTTTCAGGGGGATGCTCCAGAAATACAGGGAATCCAGAAATGTTCTGCATTCATTCAGAAATACAGGGGAATCTGCCACCTCCCGATAGATTTTCAGCTGCGGAAGGATTGTCTGTACTCGCTGCTTATACTGATATAAAGCAGTATGTCTGGATGGTACCGCCACGTTTGCCTGCTGCTGCAGCCATCCCTGCAGGGTATTCAGCTTTAGTCCCAGCAAACCGCTGCGTGTTTTTAAAAGCTCCTCGCGTAGTGCCGCATGTAGGTAGGCTGGAGCAATCAGGGTGGAGCCAGGACCCAGTGTCTGTAAAAATGTCATAGTATACCTCCCGTAAGTACTGTTCATTCTTTTTGCGTGTCTTAACTACCTGTTAATCATATCATATTGCCCGCATAACAGCGATGAAAAACAATATGTATATATATGGTAAAACTCTGCTATACGCAATGCTTTGCGTGCAGATGTGTGCGAAAGCCACAGGACTCATCATATAAGTAGTATGATTATAATATCAAGCAGAAAAAAATACAAATGAAAAACGAAGGAATGTCACCGTTCCTTACTAGTCTAGGGATGGAAATCCTACAAACTTACCTTTCCGGACCAAATGGTAAAAAAGGCGATAATGAAAGGCTGAAATTGTATTTTTAGGCATTTTATTACAGGTGGGGATATGATAAAATACAAGCGTTGAAACAAGTTGGGAAGTGATGGTATGAAAAAGTATTTTCAATTTAAAAAAGAAGAAAAAGCAGTCCTGGCAATCGGTATGCTGGTGATTGTTGTTGTTTTAGCTGCAGGATTGCTGAAACAGAAATTTGTGAAGGCGGAAGTCTATGTACCATTGACAGAGGAACAACAAAGCGTCAATGCGATTGCCGCCAAGAAAGAAACCTTCGTCATAGAACAGAATGCAAAGCTGAGTCAGAAAGCGGAGACCTATGTGAATGCGGATTCCGATGCCTTAAAAAAGGTTCAACTGGATCTGTCTGCTGTTGATGTTACAGCACCGGGCAGTTATCAGGCATTTGCATCGTTACAGAAAGAGCGTGTATCCTTTGTAATCAAGGTTGTGGAAAGCGCAAAGCCGGTTATGCAGGTGGCACATGCGGATTTTCAGTTTGTTATTGAATCCAATTCCACGATGCAGGAGGTACGGGAGTATGCAGGCGTTACTGCGGTAAATGCATCCGGAAATGATTTGTCGGCTTCCATTACGGGGTGGGATGAGGAGCTGCCTGCTGAAGCAAAAACAGTTACCTATCAGCTAAGCGTTAAGGATGCTCAGGGACAGAGCGCTAAAAGGTCTGTGCGTGTCCAGTATTTGCTTCCAAAAGAGGAAAAGAAGGACTAACAAGGTTTCGATAAGATAGAAAAAATGAGTGTGGATAAGTGCTGTTTTTGAACAGTATCCGCATTCTTTTTTTGTGCTGGATGTAAGAATATTGATTTCATGCTTTCTTATCGTACACCCTTTGATGCTATATCATATTTTGCAGAGCCGGTGCATAGAAACGTCAATATAATTCCGATTGCGAAAGCAGATATGCAGTTCACCTGATTTTCTGTAATGAATGCTGTGAATCAAAGAGCCTTTGGTGAAGGGATACTTGATTCATGTTGCTATTTGTCTAAGAAAACATGTTATCACACCCTTTTCGCCGTAAGAATACATGAGTTTTTACTATATTTTCATGAGGATATATGCTAGACTGTAGTTACGAAAAAAGGAGGGGCTGACCCATGAGAAACGATATAATAGATACAAGCATGCCACATGCATTCCATACGCAAAAGCCCCGGCCTTGCTATTGTAGAACTGCCTGCTAGAAGCTTTTTTTGTTATGCTTCTAACCTTTTGACTGATCCTTTCAGCTGCATGTACAGCACACCATCGCTGAGCATCGGTTGTCGGCGGTAAGTGCTGTCTTGCTTATACAGCACCGCCTACCGCCTGTAAATACGGACTTTCATCAGCTTTTTTTGCTTATGAAAGCAAAAGCAGAACAAGAGCTCCACCTGATCATATTCCTGAAGTACAAGAGAATTGCAGAGAAAGAAGGGATATGATTATGAAGGAACACACAGAAGCTGCGTCTATGATTACTCATTACGATGATAAAAAAGCATACGATATGTATTGTAAAAAGCTGTTG
>QULU01000075.1 GCA_003481775.1 Clostridiaceae bacterium OM02-2AC | reverse complement strand
TTAAGCCATATTTTAAACTTTCAACTTTTTTAAGTGTAAAACTTCCGAGATTTCATTTTTTTTTGTGTGAAAGGGCTTGCATTAACTGTTGCTTTATGATAATCTGTTTATAGATATAAATTTATATTGATTACGGCGCCGGAGTCGTAATGCTGAGTATGTTACTTGAATAAAGGCAGAGCTCAAGAAAACAAGCGAACTAGTACTATCGCGGTTTTCTTGAGTTTTTTATTTGGAAGGAGGTCGAAATATGAAGATTACGCAGATTCTCAACAACAATGTTGCGTTAGTTAAACGTGGTGGACATGAAATCATAGTAGTATCTAAAGGCATTGGTGTAAGAAAAAAGAAAGGACAGTCAATAGAAGAAAAAGATATCGAAAAGCTGTATATTCTTGATTCTTATGATATGCTGGATCATTTCAGTTATTTACTGGCTCATTCTGATGCAGAGGATATTTTGCTTGTTCAACGGATAATCACGGAAGCAGAGAATACTTTGGGTATCACTGCCAGTGACTCTCTGGTTTTGACCTTGCTTGATCACATTGACTATGTCATTAAGCGCGCTGAAAAGCAGCAATTTATAAAAAGCCCGTTGTATTGGGATGTAAAAAGGTTTTATCCGAAATATTTCGACGCTGGATTAATTGCTTTACAGATGATTAGGGAGCAAAAGAAGGTACAGATACCGGATGATGAGGCTGTCGCACTAGCGCTTCATTTCATCAATATGGTGGAAGAATTCAATGGAAATAAAGATATCAGATTGAAAGAAATCAATGCGATAAGTGATATTATTTCTATTATTGAAAAACATTTCAGAATGGTGCTGGATGAAAACTCAATAAATTACATACGGTTCTTTACGCATTTACAATATTTTGTTCAGAGAATATTTGAAGGTCATATCTTTGAAACGAAAGATAATTCTTTTAGGCTTTACAAGCAAATCAGCCAAACCTATCCAAGCGAATTTGAGGCAGTACAAAAGATAAAAAAGTATATTAAATCACAGTACAGATCAGATATCAGTCATGATGAAGAGGTGTATTTGATGATACATCTTCATCGGGTAACAGAAAGATTGGAGATAAGATAATGAAATATGAAGAATTGAATAAGGCTATTATTGATTTAATCGGCGGAAAAGATAATATCATAACTTTAACACATTGTGTCACAAGATTGCGATTTAAGCTAAAAGACAGAAACAAACCAAAAACTGAAGAAATAAGAAAGCTGGATGATGTTATTGATGTTTTATCCAATGATGTTGCATATCAGGTTATCATTGGTACACAGGTTGGCGAGGTTTATGAGGAACTTGTCCAGATGATTGATATTGATCAGAACAACAATCAAAAAGCAGAAAAGCCACGAAATGCAGGGGCATATATCACTTCCATTTTGGCTGTCATCGGTGATTCCATCAATCCATTTTTAGAAGTGCTACTGGCAGCCGGAGTCATTTCCTCAATACTATCAATCGCTTCCGTTTTTGGATTACTGGAGGCCTATGTATCCCCTACATATAACGTATTGGACGCATTATCATCCGGGGTGTTTACTTATTTACCCGTTTTAATCGCTGCTGGTCTTGCAAAAAGACTGAATATCAGCCCTTATATTGCTATGGCATTGACCTTTGCGATGGTGATTCCAAGCATTGATGGTGTGGAAGGCTTATCGTTGTTTGGCATTTCACTGCAGACAGTAACATATACACGCTCCTTTATACCGGCCCTGTTAGGTGTATGGATTTTAAGTATCGTTATAAAAACATTAAATAAGGTTATGCCAAAAAAGCTTCATTTCTTCCTGGTTCCTTCCCTTGCCTTATTGATTACATATCCGATTGTACTATTCTTTTTTGGCCCGATTGGTAATGTGTTAAGTGAGGCTATGGGTGCAGCGTTTATGTGGATATTGAATACATTTGGATTACCGGTGGCCTCTGCCATTAAAGCGGCTGTAAATCCAATTATCATGATTACAGGTGCAGGAGCATTTATGACACCGATCACGTTAAATAATTTATCCATGTGGGGGTATGATCCGCTACTTCCTACATCATTAATATCTGATATGGCTGTCGGCGGTGCAGCATTAGGATATTATCTAAGGGCCCGCAAAGAATTCAAAAAAATAAAAACACCAGAGCGTGAAAAAGAATTGGAGTTATTTGGCACAACTTCATTCTCCGCCATTATGGGAATTACAGAGCCTGCATTATATGGCGTCTTTGCTAAATTTAGAAGACCGTTTATCGCAACGATATGTGCAGGCTTAGTCGGTGGCACTATTTCTGGATTAATGGGTGTAAAAACCTATGGCTATGTGTGGGGATTAATGTCATTTCCTACTTATATGACAGGTGGTATTATGAATCAAATCGGTATCATTGTTGCAGTAGCTGCCGGTTTTGTCACATCAGTTCTGGTTGCCTATGGCATAGGGATTCCGAGAGATAAAAAAGAAAAAATTGTTTCTATTGAAAAAGTTAACAGCAATATGGAAAAAGTGATTTTAAAAACAGTAACCGAGGGAAAAGTTATCCCATTAAATAAGGTTAAGGACAGGGCTTTTGCTTCAGAAGCCATTGGAAAAGGAATCGCTATAATTCCGGAGGATAAAGAAGAAATTGAAATAAAAGCGCCTGCTTCAGGAGTTATTGCGAGTGTGTTCCCAACAAAGCATGCCTATGGTATAAAAACAGAAGAAGGTATTGAGATTTTGATTCACATTGGTCTTGATACAGTGAATTTGGAAGGAAAATATTTTGAAGCATGTGTAAAAGAAGGACAACAGGTTACATGTGGTGATACGTTATGTTCCTTTAATGCTAAGGAGATAAAAAGGGAAGGCTTTGATACAACCGTAATTGTGGTTATTACAAATACAAAGGATTTTCTGGATGTTATTCCAAGCAATGATGATACAAGTGAAATAATGTTTGTTTTAATGTAGATATGGAGGATAATGATATGAAATTAGATAAAGGCTTTTTTTGGGGAGGCGGAGTAGCTGCCTGTCAGCATGAGGGTGGTTTTGATGAAGGCGGTAAGGGAATCAATACACATGATTTGCTAACTGCAGGAACCAAGGATACCCCAAGAGGTCATACCGGTGAAATTGAAAAGGGTGTTTATTATCCCTCACATACAGGGAATGATTTTTACCATCGTTATAAAGAAGATATTGCTTTGATGGCTGAATTAGGCTTGAAGAGCTATCGCCTGTCGATGGACTGGACGAGAATATATCCAACAGGTGAGGAAAAGACGCCAAATCCGGAGGGTCTGCGATTCTATCACAATGTGATTGATGAGCTTTTGAAATATAATATTGAGCCTTTGGTGACGATTTTGCATGCAGAAGTGCCTATTCATCTTGTTCGTAAATACAATACCTGGATGAGTAAGGATATGATTGACATTTATTTGAAGGTGGCAAAAACATTGTTTACAGAATTCAAAGGAAAAGTGAAGTACTGGCTTACCTTTAATGAAGTAAATCATGCTGTATTTTATGATAATGATGATTATAACGAGGTCTATGCGGAATTGGGAAGCGGTTTGAATTTTAATAAAATGAAAAATCCGCCTCAAGGGTTGGCGACTGCTAGTCTGAATATCCTGCTTGCCAGTGCAAAAGCTGTGTTGCTGGGACATGAAATTGATCCAGAGAATCAAATTGGATGTACCTTGTGCTTTGTACCGCAATATGCCGCAACGAGTTCCGCAGAAGATAATCTGGCAGTCTTGCATAGTCTGGATAAGGATTTATATCTAACTGATGTACTTATGAAAGGGCAGTATCCGAAGTATAAACTGCATGAATATGAGAAAAAAGGTATTACGCTCGACTGGACAGAAGAGGATCGTAGCATACTAAGAAAAGGAACAATTGACTTTTATGGTATGAATTATTATTCAAGTGGAATGGCAGCAGCGGAAAATCGCGGCTATAAAAATGGTTTTTTCAATGGATATAGAAATCCGATGCTAAAAACGAATGCATGGGGCTGGGAGGACGATCCGATTGGTCTTAGAAATGCTTTGATTTATATGGATAGAAGATACGGAAAACCAATTATGATTACGGAAAATGGAATTGGCTGTGACGACGTTTTGGAAAATGGAACCGTAGAAGATGATTACCGTATCGCTTATATGCGTGAGCATATTGAACAGATGGAAAAAGCTATAATTGAGGATGGCGTCACCTGTATCGGATACTATATGTGGGCGCCTGTCGATCTGATCAGTGCCAGTACAGGTGAAATAAAAAAACGTTATGGTGTCGTTTTCGTTGATCGTTATGATGATCAGACAGGGACGTACAACCGTTATAAGAAGAAATCATTTGCATGGTACAAGCAATTGATTGCATCACAGGGCGAAATCCTGTAAAAGGGAAACGTTACCTTAAAATGATAAAGATAAGGAGATAATATACTATGATATTAGATGAACATTTTTTATGGGGTGGGGGTACTGCAGCATCACAGTTTGAAGGTGGTTTCCATGAAGGCGGAAAAGGCTTGAACAATATGGATGTTGTTACGGACGGATCGAAAGACCGTTTGCGAAAGATTACGGATGTAGTTGAACCGAATAAGTTTTATCCATCACATACCGGTATTGATTTTTATCATATGTATAAAGAAGATATCAGATTGTTTGCAGAGATGGGGCTTAAAAGTTTTAGAATGTCGATTGATTGGACAAGAATTTACCCAACAGGAGCAGAGATTGAGCCAAACCAGGAAGGTTTAAGTTTTTACCATAATGTTATTGACGAACTTCTGAAGTATGATATTATTCCGCTTGTGACGATAAAGCATCTTGAAATGCCTTTGAAAATTGCGCAAAATGGAGCGTGGACCAATCCGGATACAATACATATGTATGTAAAGTATGCCAAGACACTGTTTCATGAATTCAAGGGAAAAGTAAAATACTGGCTGACATTCAATGAAGTCAATCATGCGGTGTGGTATGATAATGATAATGCTGATGTATATTCTTATTTCGGAACAGGACTAAAATTCAATGAGATTGAAAATCCAGATAACGCTCTCGCTAATGCAATGTATAATGTATTAAAAGCTAGTGCTCTTGCTGTAATAGCGGGACATGATATTGATGAAGCAAACCAGATTGGATGTGTGCATGCGTTTGTACCTCAATATCCCGCAACAAGTAAACCGGAGGACTCTTTGGCAACCTTGCAGGCGTATGATCAGGATTGCTTCCTTTTGGATGTTATGATTAAGGGATATATGCCGGATTATAAAATCAGAGAATATGAGAAAGAAAATATTGAAGTTACAAAAGAAGATAAAGAGATTTTTAAGAAAGGTACCATTGATTTCTTTGGATTGAATTATTATTCATCAGGGATGAGTGCAGCTGAAAATCGCGGGTACGGAAATGCATTTTTCCACGGATATAAAAATCCGGAATTACCAATCAATGAATGGGGATGGGAGAATGATCCAGTTGGACTAAGATTCGCCTTGAATTACCTTAATAGGAGATATAATATACCTATCATGATTACAGAAAATGGATTAGGCGCATCAGACATACTTGAAAATGAAACGGTGAATGATGATTACCGAATAGCGTTTCTAAAAGATCATATAGAACAGATGGAGAAGGCGATATGGGAAGACAGTGTCAATGTCCTCGGCTATTATGTTTGGTCACCAATTGATATTGTAAGTGCAAGTACAGGGGAAATGTCAAAACGATATGGCCTTATTTATGTAGATATAGATGACAAAGGAAAGGGCAGCAGGAAGCGCTTTAAGAAAAAGAGCTTTGATTGGTATAAGCAGGTTATTGCATCCCATGGAGAGGATTTACATATCCGATGATTGCCTTGCATTTAAAAATCACTAATTCAAAAGAAACAGTGAATAATATGCTGAACATGCTTGCTGAGGTTATGGCTCCGGTAATTCTGCCAATGACTGTTGCAGGACTGGTTTCAGGGGTGCTGGCATTATTGAATGCATTGGGAATGCTGGCTGTTGAGAGTAACACCTATATTATCTTTGATACGATACGCAGCGCAGTATTCTATTTCTTTCCCATTTATATAGCAATTTCTTCCGCAAAGGAATTTGGAGTAGAGCAATCTCTTGCTATCACCTTAGCCGTCATTTTATTATCAGCAAATATCAATGGTGTAAAAAATCTGACTCTATTCGGCATTTCTTTGCCAGAAATAACATATTCGAGTACATTTATTCCAATTTTTCTAGGTGTATATTGCATGCATCATTGTAATAGGCTATTTAATAAAATTATTACAAAATCATTAAAAGGTATCCTCGTACCCTTACTTACTATCTCGACCGCTTTGGTTGGTACATTATTGATTTTCGGACCTTTAGGTTCTGTGATAAGCGAGGGATTGAGCATAGCCTGTTTATGGCTTATGGAAGAGTTCGGAAATGCAACAGTGATTTGTGTTTATGCACTGCTTCATCCGTTTATGGTGTTAACTGGATGTAATTCGCTTGTCTTGCCAATTATATTCAATAATATGAGTACGTTAGGGTATGATCCAATGCTGATTGTAGGAATAACACTATCTAATATTGCTATATGCGGAAGCATGCTCGGCTGTTTTCTGAAAGAAAAAAAGCTTCAAAAAAAACAGCAGTACGGCTCCTCTGGATTCAGTGCAGCAATGGGAATCCCCATACCAGCAATATTCAATGTCTTAATCCATCAAAAATATACACTATTATCAGTAATGTTTTCCGGAGCGGCGGCAGGATTGCTCGCAGGCTTCCTGCATGTAAAGGGGTATGTATTCGTTGCTAGTATTCCTGGATTGACAACCTATCTGATGGGGAATGACCAATACAACTTTTATTCCATGCTGATCGCAAGCGGTATAGCGCTTTTATTATCCTGTATGATTGCGTTTGCTACGCACAGGACTGAAATAGACAAACGATAAGTAAGTATATACTTGTTATATGAATAATATGCTAAGGATACTTGATACAAAATAAGAAACAATGTAAGTAATTTATTATGGAAAGCCTCGTGATATGCGGGGTTTTTCTTTATGATATTTTATGCCCCTTAGCTATTAAAATAGGCAATTAAAAAGAAACAGTATCAACATAGTAAATCACATAGCAATCTGATTTCTATTATGCAAGTTATTTTGTAAAGAAAGCTGGAAAATAAATGCTATTATGTAAATGGAACGTGTATTCTACATGAAACCGCCTGCTTATGTAAAGTAAAATTCAGGAAATTCACACAGACATTTTGACTTTCAAATACTTATAACTTATAATCGCATTGAACACGTATCAGAATAAAGAGGTGAAAACATGCGGAGAAAATCCAGGGTAGCAGACACATTGAAGCAACTTTGTGCAGACATCAGCCTTTCTTCCATAGAAGAAGGCTATGAGGGGGTCAGCGCACAGCAGCTATCTGAATTCATGGGGATGGATCGGGCAAATGTAAGTAAAGAACTAAATCAGCTTTTTCAGGAGAATGCAGTTATCAAGATTACCGGAAGACCGGTTTATTATTTTGACAGGGAACGCAT
Organism: Clostridiaceae bacterium OM02-2AC; assembly: GCA_003481775.1. GTDB lineage: Bacteria > Bacillota_I > Bacilli_A > Erysipelotrichales > Erysipelotrichaceae > Clostridium_AQ. The sequence goes on along the minus strand of QULU01000075.1, from coordinate 2,630 downwards.
GGAGGCTCTGTTGGCACATTCACTGGAATGCTTTGCTGTTCCCTCACTGCAGGAATATCTGCAGAATCGAGGAGAAGGTTATACCGAAAATGATTTTGATAAGCTCATCGGCAGTGATAAAAGTCTGAAGACGATGATTAACAAGGCAAAGGCGGCCATGATCTATCCACCGTTTGGCCTGCATACACTACTGGTTGGCCCAACCGGTGCCGGTAAGACGATGTTTGCGGAAATCATGTATCAGTATGCCAAGGATCACGGTGTATTGCAAAAGACTGCACCGTTCGTTATTTTTAACTGTGCCGAGTATGCGGACAATCCACAGCTTCTGCTGGGTCAGCTGTTCGGATATGTGAAGGGTGCCTATACCGGCGCAGACCGGGAAAGTGAAGGTCTGGTGGAAAAGGCACAAAACGGTGTCCTCTTTCTTGATGAAATTCACCGGCTGCCTCCAGAGGGACAGGAAATGCTGTTTATGCTTTTGGACAAGGGAGAATACCGCAAGCTGGGAGCCAATGAAACAAGCAAGGATGCCAGAGTTCTGATCATCGCCGCGACAACGGAAAACCTGGAATCCAGTCTGCTTCAGACCTTTTTACGAAGAATTCCGATGACGATCACCATGCCTTCTCTGGAGGAGCGCTCCATTGAAGAGCGGTATGAGCTGATTGAAAAATTTTTCCGTCAGGAATATAATCAGGTTAAAATCCCTATTCAGGTAAAGGCTAAGGTCATGCGGGCATTGCTGTCCTATGATTGCAAGGGGAACATCGGACAGCTGAAGGCGGATATCCGCCTGTTGTGTGCCAACGGCTTTCTGGAGCACATATCCCGTCAGGATGACGTAATCCGCATCACTTTGTCCTTGTTGCAGGAGCATATTTATCACGGTCTATTAAATTCCGGCAAGCAGAAGGAGGTCGATGATTTTCTGACCATGCATGATCAGGAGGTCTTCGTTTATGATCAGGAAACAAAGCTGGAACACTATGACGGAGAGTTTTTGAATATTTATCAGGAAATGAATCGGCGGTTTCAGGATTATGAGGCAAGGGGCTTTGATAATGCGAATATCAACCGTCATATGCGCACCTATATTGAAACCTATATCAAGACCCTCAGCAACCAGATCGAAGAATCCGGAAGTGAAGCTATGCTGTATAAAATCGTTCCGATTCATGTATATCATGCGGTGGAGGTTGCACTCCAGCTGGCTCAGCAGCGGCTTGGCTATCCGATATCCAAAAAGGTATATACAGCTATGGCACTGCATATTTCCGCATTGCTTGAAAACAAGCGGAAGGAGCATGAGCTGAATCCCAATGTCTATGATGTACTGAGTGAAAATCCGAATGAATACCATGTGGCAATGGAAATTATGAGCTTCCTGCAGAAGGAGCTGGAAATCCCATTTCCGCCGCAGGAAATTGTCTTCTTTACAATGTTTTTGTGTATTGAAAAGGATAAGCCGCAGGTAAACGGCGCAATAGCATTGCTTGCACTGGCACATGGAAACGGTGTGGCACGCAATATGGTGGATGTTGCCAATGCCTTGCTGGATACACGACACGGTCATGCGCTTGATATGAGTCTGCATCAGAGTGTTGATGATTTTCTGGAAACCGTGACACGCAAGGTGAAGGAAATAGATGAGGGGAAGGGTGTACTCATCCTTGTCGATATGGGCTCCCTGCTATCCTTTGGAGAAATCATCACACAGAAAACCGGTATCCCGACAAAGACAATAGATATGATATCCACACCGTTTGTACTGGAAGCTCTGCGGAAAACGATGCTGAGTGAATATACACTGGATGATTTGTATCGTGAGCTGCGAAGCTATACTCCCTATATCGGAAAGCTTTACTCCAAGGAAATCAAGCAAAAGGCTCTGCATCAGAATGTCATTGTGACCACCTGTCTGAGCGGTGAGGGGGCAGCAGTCAAGCTGGGTGAGCTGATTCGCTCCGCTATTCCGGCGATTGACGAATACCACATCGATATCGTTGCCTGCAACACCGAATCCTTTAAAGAAAAGCATCTGGAAAATAAACGTATTCTTGCGGTTGTCGGTGCCAGAGATTTGCATTTGGAGGATACGCTGTATATATCCAGTGATAAAATCATTCTGGAGGACGGTTTGGCGAAGATTGCACAAATCATATCCACGGCGCTTGGTGTTGAAGACAGGGAGCCGGTTTCCTCCAATATTGTTATGAATAATTTTCTGAAGGAATCTCTGGTTTTCCTTGATCCGGTAAAGGCAGATGATGTGATACGCAAATCCTTTCAGGTTATATCCAAGATGTGGGATATTGATGACTATAACCGGATATTGATTGGTTATATGATGCATGTCGGCTGTATGATTGAGCGCTGTATCCGCGGGGCGGAGATGGAATATGATGCCTGCGGAGAACGTATTCAGCGAAATGAAAAGCTGTATCGTCTTGTCCGAACAGCGATGAAGATTATTGAGCGGGAATTTCAAATCCGCATCTCTGACACAGAAGTGGCTTACATCATGGATAACTTTGACACAGAATAACACACTATCGTATATAGCTAAAAAAGTGCTGATAAACAGGCCAATGGCATCAACCTAAGGAAATGTGGTTGATGCCATTTTT
>QULU01000074.1 GCA_003481775.1 Clostridiaceae bacterium OM02-2AC | reverse complement strand
TCCCTTGCGCAGGCACGAAAGATCGCAACGGATCTGGTCAACATTCTTCAGCATAAGGAGATGCCAAAGAAAGTACAGGAAGGACTATTGGAAGCGTACGTACGTGCACATAAAGGTTACACGCTGACAGAAGAGATCCAGGAAGATGGCACCCATCTTCAGGTCCTCTTATATGATGGTCTTCTGATAGCAAAAGGAAGCGGCACTGAGCTCTTGAAGATGATAGGAATCGAAGGTGTCACAGTTTCTGATCTGAACGTATACACGAAGGAAGATATGGAACCTGTCCTATCCCGCTATCACGAATATGTCCAAAAAGGACAGATCAGCGAGATACTGAAGGATCGCTGTGATGAGTGGTTAGCTTCACAAGACCTGGATGAAAACAGTTTGGAGGGAATCATCGATAAAGACGATCTAACACTGGAGCTATGGGACAAACGAGCAGCACTGGACCCTACTCTCCCTTTCCGCCCTGCTTTGAACACGGAGGACATGCGATGGATGCAGGAGGAAGCGGACATACAGCTAGAGCAGATGCTCATTACAGAACTGGAGAAAGAGAAGGTGTTATCCTATGGATCCTGATAGACTAGAGAAGTTCATGAGGAAGGACCATGCACGAATCTCCGGCTTTCACGGAGCGTCGTATACAAAAAAAATATTACGTCATCTCTTATGGATAACCGTGGGTGTCATCGTACTCATCCTTCTCACGATCATCACACTGCAGTTCCTGTACGATAGTATACGACTTGCGACTCTATCCCTCCTACTGATCATCGTCCTTGCCATAACGTTCCTGCTATATCGAAGGATGAGAAAAGCAAAACAAAGAAAGAAAATGAAAGAAATCGTAGATAGGCAGAGCGGGTAAACACTTGTCTTTGAACTTCTACTATAGTAGAATTTAGTTGGAAAAGAGTGTCTGAACCTGACCTGGCAAGTTGCCAGGTACAGAAATGAGGGAGAAGATCATGAAAACGATCATCAAATTACTATTGTCTTCCTTGCTCGTCCTTTCATCGACAGGCTGTTCACCGCATAGTACGAAGAACGAACAAGATGTATCATACATCGATATCTCCGAAATTCCAGCTTACTCCGGTACACCGTATGTGGAAATCGACGGCAATATACCGGCTTTCACGGAAGATGAGCTGTCTACGAAATCTTATGAGAGCTACAGTGAGCTGGATGAGCTAGGCCGGTGCGGAGCTGCGATGGCAAACATCGGAAAAGATCTGATGCCTACAGAAGAACGAGGCTCCATCGGAATGATAAAGCCTTCCGGCTGGCATACCGTCAGGTATGATGACCTGATAGATGGGAAATATCTCTATAACCGGTGCCATCTGATCGGATTCCAGCTGACCGGTGAAAATGCCAACGAGAAGAATCTGATAACCGGTACTCGGTATATGAACATGGAAGGTATGCTGCCATTTGAAGATATGGTTGCTGATCATATCCAGGAAACGAATAACCACGTACTGTATCGGGTCACTCCGATATTTGAAGGTGATGACCTCGTAGCATCAGGTGTACAGATGGAAGCGCAGTCGGTGGAAGACCATGGAGAAGGTATCCGGTTCAATGTCTTCGTATACAATGTACAGCCCGGTATTACGATCGACTATATCACCGGAGAGAGTCATTTGGAAAAAGGAGTAGAAAAAGAGCAAAACGCTACCGATGTGGAGATACGCGGAAACAAGGATTCGAAGATCTATCACTGTCCCGGCCAACGATCCTATGATGATATGGAGGACTCAAAAAATCTGATCATATTCAACAGTGAAGAAGAGGCACAGGCAGCTGGGTATAGAAGAGCACAGCGGTAGCCAGAAAGAAGGAAGATGCGATGAGTAGAAGAGATGTGCAACTGCAACAGATGCGGGAACAGCAGCTGGTAGAAACAACCAGCAGGATCTATGCATCGACCGTGGCAGAGGTATTATTTGAGGCAGGCATACCAAAGGAAGATATCGAGTATGTGCTTTCTCAAGTCATGGGCAAAGCAGAGAATCTTTCAAAAGGTTATATCGACGTAGATACGTATGTGGAATCAGTAGAAGAAAAAACAGGAATCACTTTAAAGTGACCTGATATAAAGTAAAAAAAACAAGCAAAATCAGCTACCTGGCAAGTTGCCATGTAGGAGTAGACAGCGGAGAGACCGCATGGAGAAAAAATATGAACGAAAACAAAAACAAAAAAATAGTCGAACATGGACCAACAGGTTTGAAGCGGATACCGATCGGTATCTCAGATTATCGAAAATTGAAAACAGGAGATTATTATATCGTCGATAAATCCTTATTGATAAAAGAATTTTTGGATAGTGGCGCAGAAGTAACACTGGTGACCCGTCCTCGACGCTTTGGGAAAACATTGAACATGAGTATGATGGCAGAATTCTTCGACATCACAAAGGATTCAAAGGATATCTTCAAGGATACTGCGATCATGGATACGGAATATATTCGTGAGATGAACCAATATCCTACGATCTTTCTGAGCTTTGCGGATGCGAAAGGCAGTCAGATGAGAATCGTAAAATGTATAAAGGAACAGCTACTGACAGCCTACAGATGTAACGCCCACCTATTGAAAGATCCGGATATGTTCGATAAACCAAAGTTCGACTTGATCATGAAAGGATTATCAAGCTTAGATGATGGAAGCTTAGAAACGATCGACCAGGCGATAGCATATCTCATGGAGAAGTGTCATCAGTATTACGGAAAGAAAGTGATGCTCATCATAGACGAATATGACACACCGTTTATAGAAGCGCATGTCGGAAATGTTTATAGCGAGATACACTCCGCACTTGCAGGATTGCTCAGCAGTGCACTGAAAGATAATCCGAATTTGCAAAATGCTATGCTTACCGGAATACAGCGGGTCGCAAAGGAAAATATCTTTTCCGGATTGAACAACCCGGAGGTACGGACTGTAAGTGATAAAGCCTATTCCCAACACTTTGGATTCGTGAAGAAAGAAGTGGATATCCTATTGAAGTATTATGGCTTAGAATGCTCTGATGAAGTGAAGGCAATGTATGATGGCTATAATATAGGTGGAACAGAAATCTATAATCCCTGGTCTATCCTCAATTATGCGAAGAATCATAAGCTGATTCCCTATTGGGTGAACGTAAGCTCTAATCAGCTTATAAAAAAAGCAATGGAGGAAATAAGGAAAAAACCAGAAACACACGGTGAACATAAATCCGGATTCGAAACCAAGTATGAAGAATTGATAGAAAAAAAACAGGTAGAGACCGTAATGGATCTTCAAAAATGTTTTTATGAAGAATCAGATGCTGTAAGTCTATGGGGTCTTTTCGTAAATGCAGGATATCTGACAATAAAACAAGAAAAATCGAGCACGTATTTATTGGAGATTCCAAACAATGAGGTCGCAGAGGAGTTTCAGAGACTTACTCTAAATTATTTGAATAAAGACTATGATATTTTCACTATGATGATGAGAGGCTTATACGATAAAGAACCTAATGTGTTCATAGAAAACTACCGAGACTTCCTATTGAATTCTACAAGTTATCATGATCTGATCAGTGAAAACAGTTACCATACTCTTCTATTAGGGATGTGTGCCTGCCTATATGCAGATTATGAGGTGAAGAGTAATCAGGAGGCTGGAAAAGGCAGATACGATATCGTCCTACAAAGCAAGACGAATAAGTTTCCTTCCTATATCATCGAATTAAAGTATTTAAAGAAAGAAGAATATGACAAGCATCCCAAACTGTTGAAAGAAAAATGTGAGGAAGCTTTACGACAGATCGAAATGAATCGTTATGATATCACATTGAGCGGACAGATCATCCATATCGCATTAACACACAGTGGTAAAGATGTAGAGATGCTTTGGAAAGAGGCTTGACGGACTATGTTTCAAACAACATGGCAACTTGCCATGTTGAAGAAATGCTTGGAGGAAAAAGCAGAAGGCTATCTGCTTTCCAACAGGCATATGAAAAAGAAGAAAAATTCGAACGGAAATATTTTGCAAAACGAAAGAAAAAATAAATCGATAAAAAAGTCTAAATGGGTGATGAGGAGGATTTAGAAAATGAAAAAGTTATTAAGTATGATAGCAATGGTAGCATTGATATTGACGGGCTGTGTCAAAGACCTACAGGTTAAAACGCCAGAGAAGCTAACTGTAGAGTACGGTGATAAGCTGGATAACGATAAACTATATGACGCAAAGGAGTCAGACGAGAATGTCAAAGTCGAGAAGGTTTCCGGATATGATACAAAGAAAGTCGGAGACCAGACGCTGAAAGTCACATTTACAGATGGTGATAAATCTACAGAAAAGGAAATCAAGATAACTGTCAAAGATACCAAAAAACCAAAAATCGTACTGAAGAAGGATAAGATCATGATCACAGCCGGAGATAAGCTGACATTGAAGGACAATGTAAAATCTGTAAAGGATCCCGTCGATGGCAGCTTGAAGTACAGTGACAAGGAAATCAAGAAATCCGGATACTATATTGACAAGGGCGAGCTGGATACGAAGAAAGCTGGAACCTATGAAGTAGTTGTCAAAGCATTCGATGCAAATGGAAATGCTACAGAAAAATCATTCAAGGTCACTGTGAAGAAAAATGTAGAGAAGAAAGCAACGACAGAACAGAATTCTGAGGCCGCAACTTCTCAAAACAGCAATACTGGCCAACAGGCTCAGGCAGCTTCCCCTTCCTCACCTGCACAATCGATTTCAGGATCCAGTGGACAGAGTGGTACGACATCAGGAGGATCATCTTCCGGAACCTCCAAACCAGCAGAAACACAGAAACCAACAACATGTTATGTTCCAAACAATCAGCTTGGTGAATCTGGGCAGATTTTCAAAACTGAAGCAGAAGCATATAAATATGGCGCAGATATGGAGAGCAATCCAAAAAATAATATTATGTCATACAGTGTTGGACCAGTTGTTGATACCTGTGATAATATCACTGGTTATACTGTTGGTTTCATTTATGGTAATTAAAAAGGCAGGATTCCTGTCTTTTCTTTTTGGAATAATAGAAAGGAAAATGTAAATGAATTATATTAAGCATAGACCACCATAGAGGGGTCACGCCCAACATAAATGAAAGGTCGTATCTGTACAGTCGTACATAACATCCTATATTTAAACAAGATCGGTTAATACCGGTCTTTTTCTATTTAGGCTGTGCAAAGAAAGGAGAGTCAATAATTTATGTTATACTTCAAAAATATCAAGAAAAAACTATTTAACTACATTGCAGTATTATTTTTGATTGTATCAAATATATCGAGCCCTCAAGTTGTAAAATCTGCTGGTGCAAATGTCACCGTGAAAAATAGGATTCCTTATAGTTTTCAAGTGACAGATAAGGATGGACATATGGTTTGGGGCGCAGAAACAGAACATATATATGCAGATGGCGAAATTGCATTCTGTGTGCAACCTGGAATTTTGATAACCGAAGGTTCATCCTATACAAGGTCTAATTTCAGTCATAGTGAACTTCGTAAAATAGAACATATAGCTTATGTAGGTTGGCAATTATCTAGTAAGACAGATGAGGACTATCTAGCTACACAATTTATGATTTGGGAAGCTCTTGGTGCTACAATCAATAATACTTCCTATTCTGGATATACTTCAAAAAAAGCTCAGATACAAGATAAGGTAGATTCGCTTTTTAAGAAAAAGCCTTCATTCAACGGAATCGAAGAAAATATCAAAATAGGAGAATCCATCACACTGACAGATACCAATAAAGTATTTTCTAATTATTCGCTCACATCGAAAAGTGAAGGTATTACTATATCAAAAAGTGGAAATAAATTGACGATCACAGCTTCTAGTAATGCCCCAGAAAATGCAACAGTAAAATTTCAAGCAATAAAGGCAGAGTGTGTTGGGACATCTATTTTATTTTCATCCTCTACATCTCAAGATGTTGTATCCTTTAAAGTTGGCGACCCTGTAACTATCACCATTAACTTGAACGTTGAAAAATATGGCTCTTTGAAGATCACAAAGCAGGATGAAGATGGGACAGTGGTACCAAATACTTCTTTCAAGGTGTCCAAGAATTCCGATATGACCTCCCCTATTGGAACCTACACGACAGGTGCTGATGGCACTGTAACCGTCAATGACTTGTTACCACAGAAATATTATGTGCAAGAGACCGCGGTTCCTAGTCACCTGGTACTCGATAGTACCATCCGTGAAGTAACTGTCGAAGCTAATCAGACGACGAACTATACTGCTCGTAATAACTGGGTAAAAGGTAAGGTACAGCTACGTAAGATCGACCCTGATTCCGGAAAGCAGGTCGCAGGTGCTACCTATGCCATCTACAACGATAAAGGACAGGAGTTAGAAAGACTCGTGACAACTGCCACAGGCTTTGTAGAATCCGGATACTTGAGATTCGGTCAGTACACCGTGCGTGAGGTCATCGCTCCATCCGGATATATCTTAAACAAGACCTCCTACCCTGTTACGATCACTAGCAACGAACAAAAGATCACAGTAACCGGTGAAGATGAGCGACAGACTGGCCGCTTAGAGCTCACAAAAGAAGACAGCGTCACCGGCTTATCTGCTCAGGGTGAAGCTACTCTTAAAGGTGCTGTCTATGATCTCCGCGCAAAAGAAAATATCTTAGATCCGGCAGATCAATCAGTCAAATATGCGAAAGGTGCATTGGTTGCCACACTGACGACGGATGCTAATGCAAAAGCGTCTATAAGTAATCTTTACTTAGGTAAATATACCCTTCAGGAAAAAACGCCAAGTACCGGTTACACATTGGATCCTACCACCTATGATATCTCCATCGACTACGCAGGACAAAGCGTTGAAGTCGTAACGAAAAAACAAACGGTCAAGGAACGTGTCAAGGCGCAGGCATTCTCTATCATCAAGATGTCTGATAATGGTGCCGGTGAAGCAGATAAACTTGCAGGCGTAGAATTTACGATCAAGGCTCAGAAAGATATCGATAAATACGGTTCCTGGGAAAAAGCGCCAGTTGCGAAAAACGCAAAGGGACAGAATGCTGCTGTCCTAGTGACAGACAAGAATGGATATGCAGTTTCTGATGAACTTCCTTACGGTACGTATATCGTGCGAGAAACCAAGGTTCCGGATGACCACTACGCCGTACCAGATTTCAAGGTCGTGATCAACAAAGATAGCAGAGAGCCGCAGCCATGGAGAATCTTCAATGATGAAAAATTCAGAGCAGTCATCGCTATCGCCAAGCAGGATGCTGATACAGGAAAAACAATCAAGATCCCGGGCGCAACATTCAAGATTCGAGATCTAGAAACAAACGAATACGTAGGATACTGGGAATGGAATCCGCTTCCTCATTACGTGGATGAATGGGAAACAAATGAAGATGGTGTAGTAATGACCGGTGATGTTCTTGATCCAAAAGAATATCAGATTGAAGAGGTACGAAGTCCGGACGGTTATCTGTTAAACGTAGAACCAGTCAAATTCAAGGTATCTATGGATACAGCTTATGAAACTTTGCCGGATGGAAAAACACCTGTTATCACAGTAAAATTCAGTGATAAAGCTGTACAGGGACAGATAAATGTTCAAAAACTTGGCGAAGTATTAACAAATGTTAAAACCGATAAGATGGGAAACAAGCATTTTCAGTATGAAGAACGTGGACTTGCTGGTGCTGTATATGAAATAAAAGCCGCAGAAAACATCATGGACCCATCTAACGATGGTACGGTAATTTATAAGAAAGGAACTGTTGTGGTTACAGTTACAACAGCCGATGGAGGTAAAGCTACATCGAAGAAACTGCCTCTGGGATTGTACGAAGTTTCTGAAAAATGCTCACCGGACGGATTTGTCTTAAACGGTAAATCACAGACAGTAGAGCTGAAATATGAAGATCAGGAAACAGAAGTGGTGTTTGCAGATTCTTCCTTTAAGAATGAACGTCAGAAAGTTGATTTATCTATAGTGAAGAAAGATGCCGATACAGGAACTCCATTAGCAGGTGCGGTATTCGGACTTTATGCTAAAAATGATATTAAGAATGCTGATGGCAAGGTCGTAGTAAAAGCTGATGAGCTGGTTTATACAGCAGACAGTGATGAAAATGGAAAAGTCAGATTTGATGCAGATCTTCCTCTTTCTGAATATTACAGCAGAGAGCTGAAGGCACCGATCGGATATGCTTCTACCGATGAGGTCGTGGATTTCGATGCGACATATCAGGGTCAAAATAAAGCAGTCATCAAGTTGGAGTCGACCTTCCGGAATGAGATCACGAAGGTCGAAGTATCCAAGAAGGACATCACGAACGATGAAGAGATCGAAGGCGCACATCTGAGCGTATATCCAAAGGGAGAACCGGGCGCAGTATCAGACAGCTGGATCTCCGGGCAGGATGGAAAGGATGGGGATGGCAGCATCATCCCTCACCTGATCGAAGGGTTAGAGCCGGGTAAGACCTATGTCCTGCATGAAACGAGCAGTCCATATGGATATGCGATCGCAAAGGATGTAGAGTTCACTGTAGAGGATACCGGAAAGGTACAAAGCGTCGAAATGAAGGATGAGCTGGTATTCGGCCAATTAAAGTGGAACAAAGCCGGAGAAATCTTCATGGCTACGGATACAGGACAGACAGAATTCGGTACAGTTCATTCTCCAATCTGGGAGAAATCAAATCTGTTGGGTGCAGAGATTACGATTTATGCTGCACAAGATATTACAATCGGCAATCACACTTACTACAAAGCTGATGAAAAAGTTCAGACTTTAGAATCCGATTGGGATGCAGTATTGAGCAAGAAGCTCCCTGTAGGACGATATTATTATCGTGAAACAAAAGTTCCTCATGGTTATCTTGCGGATACAGAAAAACATTATTTCGAGGTAAAGGATAATCAGATCAATGAAATCCAGACCATCACTTCTACTTTGAAAAATGAACGTCCAACGGTTGATATCGATATGACAAAAGTATTAGAAGAACAGGAAACTTACAAAAATCCGGATGCTTATAAAGATATCGTATTCGGAATCTTTGCAAGAGAAGATATCTACAATTACAAAGGCGATGTAGCTATTCCTTATGACACATTGGTGTACACAAGCGGAATTACTAAAGACGGACATTTAACACTTGCTGATACATTTGATCTTCCTAATGGAGTATATTACATCAGAGAACTTTCTACTAACGGACAGTATGTATTGAACGATAATGAATATGACTTCGAGATTGCATATCATGGAGAAGATGTTTCCAACTATGTGGTACAGATCGGTGAAGACGGAAAAATCAATAATGAACTGGCGAGAGGAACAATCCAGGTTCAGAAAGCTGATTCAAGCGATGCCGATAAGAAACTGGAAGGCATCAAATTCAATATTTCTGCAGATAAAGACATGAGCAATATCATCAAAACTGCAGAAACAGATGCAAAAGGTATCGCAACATTCTCTGATCTGGAACTTGGAACGTATTTCATCCAAGAGGATGGACAGGTAGACGGTTATGTTCTGAATGACCATGTCTACAAAGTTGAAGTTACTGCAGACGGTGACCTGTTAACAATCACTTGTGAAAATACTCCTACGGAAATGGAATTCTCAAAAGTCGGAGAAACCGGCTCAGAAGAACTGGAAGGAGCTAAGCTGCAGGTCATCGATAAGGAGACCGGAAGCATCATCGATGAGTGGATATCCGGAAAGGAACCACACTACATCCACTATCTCGTAGAAGGTAAAGAATATGTAATGAAAGAACTCTCTGCACCGTATGGATATGAGATCGCAGAAGAGATTACCTTTACCGCAGGAGACGGACAGAAGATCACGATGAAAGACAACATGATCCGCTCCTATATCAAAGTAAATAAGGTCGATTATTATGAACATAAGGACATCCTGAAGGTCGCAGAGTTTACGCTGTATAGTGACGCAGTGTGCACGAAGAAGATCCGCACTGCAAAGACAGATACGAAGAATGGAATCGCACTGTTCGATGATCTGACATACGGTACGTATTTTATTAAAGAGACGAAAGCACCAGTCGGTTATGAGCTTTCCGACGAAGTCGTGAAGGTCACGATCGATGACGAATGGGTCAATGGTGATGACAAGCTGCGCACAATCATCTATGCGGATAAACCGTTATCCGGTGGGGTCGTTACAGGGGATACGACAGCGACTGGGATCCTGCTCAGTGTCGTAACACTGTCAGGCGCAGCACTCATCTTCGTATCTCATAAGCGTAGAAAAACGAAGAAATCAGAACAGTAGTATCCGAAAACGAACGTCTTGCCCTGTATATATGTGGTGGCTCTATATCCGAAAAAAGACACATTGCGTGTCTTTTTTCACTGTAAGAAAGAAAGGAAACGATATACCCTATGTTCAAGAAAAGATTAAA
>QULU01000073.1:251-10527 GCA_003481775.1 Clostridiaceae bacterium OM02-2AC | reverse complement strand
TTGCTCTTCGCTCATTTCGTTTCCTCCTTCCCCTTTACTTCGTAGATATATTTTTTACTGATCGGCGCATCCTCTTTCGATACCTCTGTTATGAATCGGAACTTATAAGCGTTCTCGATGGAACCGTTTGTATCGAAATTCCATACCTGTTGCTTGCTCGTGATCCCACTGAAGTAATAGCCGCTCCATGCATCTGCGCCCAGACGCATCAGATGTGCCGGTTCGCTATTCGGTAAGCCGGTATCCAGCCATGCACCATCTGTGATCTTTGTAAAGTTAGAGCCATCATTCGAGCACTTCAGATACGCTGTTCCAGCAGGAATCTGATTGTAATAATCAGTGCTTTTCATCTCTCCTGCAAGGCTTGGTACCTTCTCACTCTTTTCCACCACTCTTCGATCGATGCTAAACTGTAACGGCATACCGTTTCCATTGACGGCCTGTTCATTGTTCGTACTCTGTTTCATCACCTGATCATCCAGTGTCAGCTGGATCTTTTGCGGCAACGCTATATCTACCTGTGTGATCATCGTGATGTCCGCTTTCAGCTTCGCTGTTATCCCTTCATCACTGTTTTCCCTGAGCATCGCTTCCCATGTATATTCCGCTTCACTCATCGCATTTACACGATAGATACGCACTTTCATTTTTACCGCGGCATCTGGAACTGTAATTTCCCCCATTGTCCCATCTACACTTGCAAGCACTTGATCGCTTTCGCTATAGAATACAAGCTCTACCGCAAAGTTATCATTTCCCCAGGTACTTCCCTTCTCATAGACGAGGTCTGTTGCACTGCCATCTGCTTTCATGAAAGCAGAAACCGGATGATCGATCTTCGCTGAGACTTCCTTTGTCTCTTTACTGCCCTCAATCTGTTCTTTTCTGGTGATCTTATTCGTGTCGATAAATATCTTTCCTTTTTTCAGTGTATCCGGGAATGGTATAAATTCGCTTTCCTTATACGGTGGTGTCTTACGATCCGTACTGTTTGTGATTTCGATTGCTCCAAAGTTGATAAACGGTTCCGGTGACACACCTACAGATTTATCAGGTGCACTTGGATCGTATTCATCCGTTTCTGCAATACGCGTCCACAGATAATATTCTGTATTTCGATCCAGATTCGTGAATACATGACTTCCCTGTTCATTTGCTTGTACTGTATCCCAATCACCAGGCGTTGGTACATAATTCTCTTTATCACTTAGATAGTACTCATACTCTGCATTCACCAGCTCCAGTATAAGATTCGTATCCAGATCTCGTTTCAATTTCTGATACTTGCCATCCAATGGATTTGGGTTCATCTCTTTTGTCACGATGACGGAATTCGTCTTCTTTATGCTTCCCTGATAATGAGCAGCATTTTCCTTCGCTTTGTATTCCACCGTGATGTAGGAGCCGACATCCTCCTTCGTATAGGTATAGCTGTAGCTGATCGTCTTCGCAGTTAGATTTGTTTCAACTCTGTCACTGTCTACCGGAATCTTCTCTCCATTGCTTCTATGTAAGAGGAACTCTCCTTCGTCGTAGCCTTCTCCGCTATATATGAATGAAATCTCTGATCCGATATTGCTTGGTCTGGCAGCTGCCTGCCGCGTATCCACGACATCCTGAATCACTAACGCATCCTCATCGAAGAGCGCGTGCTCTGTTTTTATAGGTAAGCTTGGATCACTGACTACCGATTCATCATAGGCAGCCGTTGGAATAAATTTTGCGAATAACCTATATTCACTATCTCTTTGTAAATTGTGGAACCAGCTTTCGCGTGCAAGATATTCATCCTCACTCTGCCAGTGGATATTGGCTTCGATCTCATCCTGCGTAGTCAGGCTATTTCCCGCATCATCGACCGGCTGACCGTCTACGTACCGCAGATAGCCCACCTGTACATACGGGATATCTACAATTTTATCTGTCTTGTAATTGGTCGGTGTACGAAACTGGATACTATTTCCATTCACTCGTACCTTTGTCGGTGCATTCGGTTTCTCCTGTTCCGCCTTTTTCCTTACAACAATAGGGTCTGTCTGCACACTACCAACATATTCCGTGTTTTCTGCAGCAGTATATACAGCAAAGACTCTGTGATTCAAATCTGCCGCTGTCAATGCATAGGTGCTGACATTTCCATTCGTTTTTGAGTCCGGAATTACAACAGCATCTTTTTTAGAGATTCCATTTTCATCCACTTCTTGACGATACCATGTAAAGGTTCCGTTTTTATCGTTTTGATCACTGTCGTAATTTGCTTCCAATGTATCCAGAACCTTTGTCGTAACAGAAGCTTTGATCTGTGCTTTTCCTTTAATCAAAGCCCCCTTCAATCGTTCCGTAGTAATATAGGTAATCGTACCGGAGTAATCATCAATGCCTGTCATAACGATTTTCAAATACTGCCCCGTATACTTCAAAGGAATTTGAAATCTGCTTCGTGCATAGCCATCTACGGTATCATCAAGCCGCCAATCGTCCAATGCCTTCATATCAGCATCGATATTCTGCCATACGGCCGAATCGTCTTTTTCTGATGCCACATAATATTTCCATGAAACAGTCGGAGCCTTGCCATCAACAGTATACTTGACAGTCTTGCTCTGCAGCGTCTTCCACTCTACGTTTTCATTCTCTTCTTCTATCTGATCATAATTTTTTCTAGCAATCGGTTCCTTTTCTGTTCTTACTGGCCGAGCAGAGTTGATACCGCTGGCTGCATAGCTTCTGGATTCCAGTCTTGCGACGTAAACTACATAGGATTTATTTGCTTCTAAACGAATATCCATCTCCTTCGCAGTTGCCTTGATCCAGTGACCGCTGTTTGCTGTTGATTCATTGTTGACCTTTGAGCTTTCTTTTTCATTAACCGCTTCTGATACCTCTAAAGCAGGAAGCTCATCAATATTTGCCGATTGCACATAATAATAAATATCTTTGAAATCGTCTTTAGCGCTTACTATATGCAGCATACTTCCAATGGCTTCTGGATCTTCTGACAGAGGCGTGATTATTGGAGCAAATGGAGTTGCATAATCTGTTTTGAAGACATTGCCAAAGGAACGTTCTGTATAACTGCTAAAATCACTATTCTCTTTGGCACTATAGCGTACCGTAACCTTTGGGTTTCCATCCACTGGAGGTACTGTGAAAGACAGGTTGGTTTCTCCATCCACAGCAACACCATCGAGATACCATTGCCAGGTTCCGCTTGTCGTATCATCTGCTTTATCCGGATACACACCACCTACATACGCAACACTCAGCGTTGTATCAATCCCCGGCTTTGAAGATGCACTGATAACATTGATATTGCCAAGCAATGGCGAGCGTAGTGTTCTTTTTGGATCATCTTTGTTAATCAATGTCCAGTCACTGGCGTTATATCCTATTTTTTCAGCCTTGCGAATGAAGAAATCATATTCTGTATTTCTTGATAATTCATTGATGACAACATCCTTTTTCCATGTAACTGAAACGTTATTCGGCTGGATAGCCTTATCTGTTTCGCTGTGCTTTCGATACCCGAATTCAAAGATTGCATCTTGATCACCGGTATCGGTAACTTTCAGTGTCATCTGATACTGCATGATATTCGATATTTCTGTTTCAACTTTACCCAGACTCTGTTCTGCATTAGCTATTACTTCACTGGCAAGCGAACATTCTCCTGTGTAATCACCATTCGCTTTAAATGTCGCTTTGATCTTATAACCAGCATCCTCCGGTTTAAGTTGATAACTTATCTTATTCGGATTATTCTCATCAGTTGTCGCCAGTATCGTATTGCGCTTGCTATCATCATTTTTATCTACTCTTTCCAATATCCAGATACCTGTGAGATCCTTTGTATCATCGTCAGTACCCTGAACGGTAAATGCTATGGTATTCTCTACCTTCTGTATACCTTCTGTTATGATTTTACTTTTTCCTGTGATATCCGATTGCGCAGTAGTAGCTGTTACATAAGGAGACCATCCACTAGGCTCATAATCTTCTTTTTCATGCAGTCTTGCGTACAGATAATACGTAGTGTTTCTTTTCAGCTCATTGATCGTTACCTCAGTATTACCGGGATAACCATGTTGGGCATTATCAAGAATCTGTATTTTTTTCCCCGCGTTGTCTGTATATCCGAAGTCATATAACCCATCCCCGTTGTGACTGATCGTGATTGAATGTGCATCCTTTTTATTTCCTACAGGTTTGTCAGGGGCATTTTGTGGAATTCTGAGAACATTTTCTATCGTATAGGAAACGGGTTCATTTTTCGTACCTGGATTCTTATAATCGCCATTCTCAATCTCATTATAGGAAAAACATATATCCTTGCCGACATCTTCCTTTTTTAATGTATAGTAAATATCATAATCACTTTTATTTGATGCCTCATTCGTAATGTCTGTGCGATCTCCGTTATGTTCAATACGTTCAATTTTCCAGTTACCCTTTTGCAGGTTGTCATCTCCAATATAAGCATGTACATCCTTCCCCATATTGACCGCGCCATCTGTTTTAATAGGACCAACGATATCTGTTTTCTTTGTCGTGACTATCTGTACGGAGCTCCAGTCGCTCGCTTCATATCCATGACCACCGGCAACTCGGGTAAACAGCCAGTATGTTGTATTTCTAGTAAGACCAGTTATCGTAAAAGCATCCGTGGAATGCCCGGCGATAATTTTATTTCCATTTTCCGAGGTTGCATAAGCATATTCATAATCCGCACCCTCTATTCCCTGAGCTTTCACGGTAATAGAATTATCTGTGATGTTTTCAGGATTTATTCCCGTAGGCCTAACAGAGGTAACTGCATCTGTAAAGCCGGAGGACATTGTTGCATAACCATTAGCACTTACATCGACATTGATTTCATAACCAACATCGGAAGGTTTAATCGTATAGGTGTTAGAAGCCGCTCCTGTGATTATCTCGCGATTAGTAGTGCCCGATTTTCTACGATACCATTTATATGTTATTCCAGATGCTCCAGATGTATCGACAGTAAGTGAATTTCCAGGATTCGCATCTCCTTTGACATTAACGGATGTTAAAGAATTGACTGCTTTTTTCGCATTAAACACATATGTATTAGAAGCTGTTCCTCCAATAGATAAATCTGGTTGCTTGTATGTGATGGTAATTTCAGCAGTTCCAGTTTTAACAGGGATAATTGTTCCACCATCCGTTACCTTTAGTATACTGGGGTCACTAGAACTTATTGAGTAATCTTTTTTTTGCAATTCTTCAGGTATTTTAATAGTTCCATTTATATTACCGTTAAACATGTCCGTATTGTTGGTTTGATTGTCAACAGAAGTAAATGCGCCTCGTGTTGCCGTATACAACGATACTACTGGATGGTTACGTATCCATGTAAGTCTTGGATAATAGCCTTCTTTATTTTCCCAATCACCACTGCCGTTGAACAAATCGCTGGTTGTCATTTCATAAGATGTTTTACCTAAAACTTTTCCATCAAAACCCGTTGTGATTGCAGTTGGCATAATTGTGGAGTCAAAAAAGCTGTTTGTCAAAGTGGTTCCTTGTGGATAATTCCCCACTACATTGATTGATTTAAAATTCTGATATGCAACATAGATATTATCAATTGTTACCTTTCCTTCACCAAGATACCCAACCATACCGGATGCCCCTTGCGATCCATAGGAACCGAATTCCAAATTAAGCAGAAAAACATTTTTATAATGAGAACTACTGCCAGCATAATTCCCTGCATTACCTGTTAATCCACCCAAAGCTCTTCCAGCAGTTACACTACCTCCGACAGCTCCAACATTTGAAACAGATGCACTACCGTAAATGGTACCTCCGATAATGTAACCAGTGTCCCAATTGCTATACAAATCAGAATCAATCAAAAATACATTTTTAATACTTACATCTTCCCCTTCGGTTCGCGAAGTAATGCAAGCTCCTGAAGTGCCATTTGTGAGGTTTATATCTGCATTCTGTATGATAAGATTTTGTACACTTGATTTTCCATACATTCCGTATAACAAAGGCTTATCCATATACGATATAGTGTGATAATCGCCCTCAAAACTTCCGTTAGCAGTTAATTTACTAAGAAATGAATCTTGAGGGATAGGTGAATTCTTCATGTTAACATTATTTGTTAAAACATAATTTGCTGTAGTATCAGCAAATGGCTCCTGGGCAGTCATAAATTTATACAAATCCTCTGCGCTACTTATTGGAGTACCGTATCGATAAGGAAGACGATCACTTGTATATGTTCTATCCGTGGGAATTTCCAATAGGTTTTCATCGACATATAAGAATATATCATTTGGCACCTTCAGTACTGCAAAGACATTTCTTCCATCATATTCTTTGGCCCAGCCTGCTTCTATCGTATTCATTTCATTTTCAGTATAGGTACTGTTTGTATGCTCCTTTGGACTATCCTCATTGATAAATAATTTAAAGCGTCCTTTTAAATCTTTTCCGGTCCAGTTTTCTACTAATGCAGTTACTTTTGTTCCAGTATAAACCGTCTGATTACCATTTCCATCCTTTGTACTTGACTCGATCGTGATCTGCTCATTATAGATTTTTCTTACATAATTTGTATTCACCTGCTTGATGCTGTCCCCGCCATATCCAAGCTCGTTATTCGGTACGAATTCTGCTTTAATATAGTGCTTCCATAAATCTTCACTTATCGTTAAAGTACTATGCTTCTTATTGATTGTCGGACTATATCCGCTGGCCAGCTGTTCCCACGCATCACTATCTGTAGCTGGCACAGGTGTTTTTCCATCATCTCCACAGGTTGTTTTACTCTTGTACCATTTCCATGTTCCCTGTACATTATTCGCATTCTTTAACTCTGCGGTTATTGTCTTTCCTATAACAGGGTACGTGATTTTAGTATAGGATATATCACCACGATCTGCCTCTTTGACATCTGTGGTATTCGTGATTTCCATAGTACCTGTCTGCCGTACGGTTCCAATTTCTGCACTGGCTCTTGCCATACTGCTGACCTGTGTTTCTCCAGTTTCTGCCTTGACTACGTATAACGTATATGTTGTATTCGCACTTAAATCCTTATTTTCATAGTCTTTACTTACATTCATACCAACCGCAGTACATGGCGACCAGCCCGCAGCTTTCAACGCTTCATCCGTGATTGCTGTTGGAGATTCCGGTGCAGGTATGTTATCGTTCTGTATCCGATACCATATTCCCTCATAGCTGCCCAATGTAAAATCCAAGCTTGGCTTACTTTCCGCTGTGTCTGTTCCCTGTCTAAATTGTTCTATAGTTGTATTTGAAACCAGCTGCTTCTTGATTTTTGGTGTCACTGCCTCCTTATGATCCATAAAATCACTGCTCTCTGGCATTGTATACACCACTTTTATAGCTTTTTGAATATCTTTACTTTGTGGCGTATACTTGCTTGTATTTGCTCCTGTAATTACATCATAATCGCCACTATCATTTTCACGATACCATTGCCATTCGCCTCCTGCATCGGAGCCCTCCGGCATATAATTGGCCTTGTTGTATACTGCCTCCATTTCCTGCCCGGCAGTATTTGTACCTTTTATTTCCACATATCCCAAAATACCTGTTTTCTTCGTTCTGACACTCAGACAAGTATCAGACCATTCACTGTCTGAGCGTGTATCATTCCCTTTTGTCTGAACCCAGATATGGTATACCTTGTTTCTTTCCAAGCCTTTTATAGTAACATTTGTTCCTGCATATGCATCATAGTCAGCTGATTGTGCACTCTCTACATTTTCTTCCAGACTATAACGAAAACCATAAACAAGCCCCTCTGTACCATCCATCCGAAAGGTGATCGTTGAATCTGTTCCTGTATTCTCCACTACTTTCAGCATAGCTCCATCCGGTTTATCCATTGGATTTAGTTTATATTCCAGCAAGGACTCTGACGTGCTTTGAACGCGAGTAATCGGTACCCCTTCTTCTGTTTCTTTTTTGAAATCTTTGTCAAATTCAAATTCTACGCGATATCTAGTTCCTGGCGCGTCTGACTTTGGTATTTCATAATACGTCGAGCATCCATCCGTTCCGGGATAGAAAGCATTTATAACCTCTTCTGCTTTTCCTGGTTCTTGTTTATACCAGTACCATGCACCATCCTTCGTATTTGGTTCATTTCCTGGAGCATTTATATTATCCAATCTAGCAGTGATACGTTCTGTTTGTGTAGGTGCTAGCTTCCCTGCATTCCCATATTCAAAACGTATTGCTCCATTGAAATCTGTTTGCTTTGTTTTAACAGTGATATAGTTATCAGACCATTCAGATTTTTCATGACGATCATTTTCATGAAATCGCATAAAGAAATAATACGTTGTATTTCGCTGTAAACCACTAATGACAACAGATCTACCGCTCTCATATACACCTCTTACACCTTGCGGACGATATTCCTCCGGTACACCATTTTCCAGCTTTGAGTATCCAATGTTTACTAATTCTCCTTCCGGTAATTCAGAAGGTATGTTTACCTTTACCGTAGTATCTGTTTTTGAATTATTATATTCCAGCGTTTCCACTGGCGCGGCCTGTATGGCAGGCTTGATGATTTCACTTTGTGCACTTATCTCTCCACTGTAGTTTCCAGACCCCTCTAATACGATTTCCAATCTATGCCCGATATATTCTGGCTTCTTCAAGCCTATTGTTTTACCAAATTCAGTAGAACTTGTTAATGCATTACCACGACTACCGTCGGTATTAACCAGATACCAGGTATAATTCCCCGTCTGATCGGTATCGTATCCGGTTAAGGTTGCGTTTAATGTATCACCAAAACGAAAGCCACTGCCTGTAGATGTTATTTCAAGAGTTCCTTTCACATATGGAAATTTTGTTGTAACTTCCTTATAGATTTTCTTATCATAATCTGAATTCAGATGTCCATTTTCACCAATCGCTCGTACATAAATCAGATACGTCGTATTTGCTTGTAAGCCAGTAATTGTCACAGGATTGCTGCCTCTTGCATATACATCAAATTCTTGAATCGTTCCGTTTTGCGGTTTAAATAAAAACTGATACAGCCCCTTTCCCTCTGTATAAGATTCCGGCATCCTAACAGTTATTGATCTGTCTTCTACTGCCTCATCATTTGTTCCTGCCAATTCCGGAGCTACGGTTGGAGAAGGTGTCGGAGCTGCTTCTACAGTCTTTCCAAATGCACTGCTAATGACGGTTCCACTTGCTCCTCCTTCTCCTTTTGCCACAGCCTTTACACAAATTTTCTCATTGACATCCTTGCCCTGTAATTGATAAAAGCTGCCTCTTCCCTGAATGGTTTCATCTATTGTTACACCATCATCTTTATAATGATGCCAGGTGTAATCCACTTCGGAATCAAAATTCCCCGGTTCTACCAATGCATACAGTTTGGTGTCTACGACCATATGCTCATCTTTAGCAATACTTGTTCGCTCCATATCTGTGTATATCTGTACCTTGCTCAGAGGTGCCTTGACCACGGTCTTACTGCTCGCTGTGATACTGCCCTCAAATGCTTCATCCGCAGCGGTAAAGGTTGCACGGATATACTTACTGCTGTCTTCCTGTTTCAGTACATAGCTGCTTGATATATTGTTTTCTTTCGCACTTGTTTCTTTTGATAATTCTGTCCATGTCGTACTGGTCGGTGATTCCGCCTTCTCCCATTTCCAGCTTCCTTTCGTCGTCATGGTTTCCTTCAGTGTTGCTTTCAGGGTCGCTCCGGCTGCCATGTCTTCCGACAACTGGATGCTTCCACCGATCTGTCCTTTTACTGTCTTTACTTTTTTCTTTATGACATCCTTGGTTCCCTTCAAATCATACTCATACACATAATAGGTCGTATTCCAGTTCAGACCATCCCAGCTGATTGCTCCATCCCACAGGTATCTTCTCCATCCTGAAGCGATGGCTGCCTTATGATCTGCCGGTAGTTTACTTTCCATGCCGTCATCCGTCGTGATCAGATAATAGTGATTCGCTTGCATATTGAAGCTGATGCTCGTTGTCTTCTCTGCCACCGACTGTCCTGCCTGCGGTTCTTCTCCTGCCAACAGCTTTGCGGAGGCTGCTCTCATCACACGCGTTCCACTGGATGTTTTTGCGACCAGCGTTCCTTCCGTATCCTGATCCAGACTGCGCGTTACCTTTGCAATCGCGGCATTTCCAGAAACTCCAACATTCCCCTCTGCACTCCATGAGATAGCTTCTTTCCCTGTTGAGGAAGGCAGTGCCACATCCTTCGTCAGTC
>QULU01000073.1:0-241 GCA_003481775.1 Clostridiaceae bacterium OM02-2AC | reverse complement strand
CTTCGTCAGTCCCATCAGACTTGTCTGCGTACTGACTGCCAGTGTACTGAGCGCACTCAGCTTCTTTGCCTCTTCACTATATTTGTCTGTGATCTCTTTCTTTGAAGATGGATAGCTCCCCTTTGTTTGTTGGAATCCGTCTATTGTCAGATCTCCACTGACCAGCTGCTCACTTGTGTATTCCTGTGCTCGCAGCTCTTCTTTCGATGCCACGCTGATATCATAGAAGCTGCTTTCCAGC
>QULU01000072.1 GCA_003481775.1 Clostridiaceae bacterium OM02-2AC | reverse complement strand
GCATATGGATTCGGAAAAGAAAGCAGTATCACAAACTGCTATGCGGCCGTGTATGTGGAAGGCAAGGAAACAGGCAATTTCAATGGAGAGAGCAGTAAGCTGGAAAGCAGCTTCTATGATATCAGCGTGGCATCGAAAGAAGAGCTGCGAGCACAGGAATACACAAGTGCGCAGATGGTCAGTGGAGATCTGGCAATAGACGGATTCCAACAAACAAAGGGGAGCTATCCATCTTCAAAGAAAGAGATCACAGACAAATACAGTGAAGAGGCAAAGAAGCTGAGTGCGCTCAGTACACTGGCAGTCAGCACGCAGACAAGTCTGATGGGACTGACGAAGGATGTGGCACTGCCCTCCTCAACAGGGAAAGAAGCTGTCTCATGGAGTGCAGAGGGGAATGTCGGAGTATCTGGAAATGCGGCAATCGCCAAGGTAACGGATGACCTTGAACAGAATACACAAGGGACACTGATTGCAAAGACAGACAGCGGAAGAAGAACCCTGATGGCTGCCTCCGCAAAGCTTCTAGCGGAAGGAAAACCGGCTGCAGGAGAATCCGTGGCGGAAAAAAGTACAAGCATCAGCTATAATATGACGGCAAATCATTATTATTTGGTCACGACAGAAAGCGGATTAGATAGAAATCTGCCAGCAGATCATAAAGCCGCAATTGAAGGTGGATGGAAAAGATATCTCTGGAATGGGGCAATTACATGGAGTGATTTGAAATGGAACACAACATACTATCTGTATGATTATGATTTAAAAGATACGAAAAGTGTAAAGAAAACACAAATACAGACTAATAAGGGAAAAATAGGTGGAAGCATCCAGTTATCTGAAAACATGGCAGCCGGAGAAACTTTAACCGCAACTCTGAAGGATACGCTTACGACAAAAGGAACATGGAAATGGGAAAAAGCAGAATCGCCAACGAGTAAAACATGGGAAGAGCTGACACAAAATATCACAACAGCAGGAGATAATCAAATGAGCAGCTATGTCTTGCAGTCGGATGATAGCAGCAATTATATTCGTGTAACCTTTACAACAGAGGATGAATCCTTTGAAGGGAGTATTCAGACCTGTAGTACATCTGTAGTAAAAGCCCCGTTAACTGCAATAAAGATCTATACAGATGCAAAAAGAACAGTTGAAGCGACAGATGCAGACATGGTAGTCGATAAGGGTTTATATGCTTTGGTAGAACCAAAAAATTTTGATACGGAAGTGGATTATACATGGCATCATATGAAAGATGATGGAACCGTGAATGATGAAATTCAGGGAAGAGGAAATTTTTATCAGTTGAAAGGAAAAGATGTTAATGAAAAGATATGTGTAAAAGCCACAGCAAAAGGAGAAGGGGGCGCAAGTGGGATAGTTAAGAGTACTGTGTTTTCAAAATCTGTGGTAGCTGCACCAACTGCTGTTCCAACGTCTTTACCAGTTTTAGCAGTAGACAAGGAAACATCGATTGAAGACACATCTGTTACTATAAAGATGCCGGAGGAATACACAATAGGAAATGGTTTATATCAATTCGCATATAGTCAGGCAGGTGCTGGCGATGTAAAGACAGAATTCAAAGTATATGCAAGAGGTAGTAATCCAGTTACCATTACAGGTTTGAAGCCAAGAACAAAATACTACATCTATGTAAAAGCGATAGGCGAGAATGGACATCTTCCTTCAGAATACACAGAGGAAGGATTATCAATAACAACAAAGAATCCTTTCGTGAAAGGGACTCTTAATATAACGTCGACAGGAGCAGGTTATCGCTATGGAGATACTTTGAATGTTGAGATAACCGGTGAGGACACAAAGCAAACAGGAGATTATACATGGTATTTAGTCAGTGATGATGGAACAAGAGGCGAGGCTGTAACAGAACCAACCTGGGATGGGTACTCTGTTGAATTAAATAATTCAGATTATATCAATCATAGATTAGAGGTCGTACTTTCAGGGACAGGAAATTATGGTGGAGAAATTAGTGCTCAAAGTGAAGTTATACAATTGGCTGAATGTAAAGCACCTTCTGGGGTTTTGAAAGATTTGAACACTATAACAGATAAAAGTGTGATTGTGAAATTACCAAAATTAACTGCCAGTCAGGGAAGTGAGCGATTTAATATCGGATTTTCAAAATTAAAAAATGGAGTACCAGAAGAATATCGTCCAAGTGATCAGCATGTCCAGTATGCCTCTGAGGACGAAGCACTTATAGAGGGATTGGATCGCAATACGACATATTATTTGTTTCTGCGATTTGATGCAAATAAACAACATGAGAAATCTGACTGGTCTACAAAGTATCTTGAGATAAAAACAGAAAAAACAGAATATAACGGTGCTATCTATTTTGAATACGGAAGTGCAGGTAGCGCACCAACACAGGGTGAACGTTTGATAGCACGGCTTGGAAAGATAGATGCAGCAGGAACTAAACCAAATTCTGTAGACGGAGTGTGGAGTTGGTATAAAACAATAGATGGAGTCAAAACCGAAATCAAAGACTTCTATCCGGGACAGGATGGATATAGTACTTATTATGAAATACCGAAGAATGAAAAACCTGGAACTGTTTATACAGTAGAGTTCAAATTTCATGAGGACTATAAAAAGAAATTGATAACTGGCGCTCTAATTGATTATGTAGATGCAGATTCACAAGCATTATTGAAATATGAAAAGGAACAGATGGCTCCGGCAGATGGTAATCAATTGAAGGAAGTAGAAAATTCAGCAACAGATTCTACAATTACATTTCAAATGGATGGAACACCGGGCCTAGTTTACGGCTTCTGTTATAGTACAGGTACAGATGTAGCAAAAGCAAAACCCGCAGACTACGATGCATATGCAGGTACGAATATAACGATCAAAGGGTTATCAAGGTATACCGATTACAATATCTGGGTAAAGGTAAAAGGTAATGATATGTATTCGGATAGTGATTGGTCTAGCTCATACATAACAGTTTCTACAAAGAAGACAGATATTTTGGGATATGTAGAGATTAGTGGATCAGATACTGCAGGACAGGAAATGGAAGCAGTATATAACAAAGCCAGCTATATGCCGGCCGGATCAGATGAAGGAGGTAATTGGCAATGGTATCGTGAAAATGATAGTGGAGCATATGATGCAATAGCAGGAGCTACTGACAGTAAGTATACACCGCAAAGTGAGGATATTCATAAGTCAATTAAAGCCGTATATTCCATGCCGGAAAGCAGCGATTTCATTGGCAGTAAAGAAGCAATTACACCAAAGATCAAGAAACAGCTGGTTACAAATACAACAATCACTAATTTTGTACAGGGTAAGGATACACCTGCAAGTAAACCCAGTATGGATTTCACATTAGGGGACTATCAAGATATATGGTACCGAATCCAAAATGCAAATATAGATGCACCACAACCACCAACGGAAATAAAAAAAGAAGATTTAGAAGCAGCAGGCTGGACACAGTGTACTGCACTTACAACAAATACAAGCATAGATTATCTTAAAAATGATTTAACAGCAAATACAAAATATACCTTATATATTGTAAAGGCAGAAACAGATTTAACACAGGTCAGTAGTATCATTAGCAGCAGTGCAGATATTGGAACCGTGAATCAAACAGGTACAATGGAAATAAAGAATACGACAGATGTCAAAGAAGCAGAGGACGGAAGTATCTCGTATACGAAAATCGCATATCCTGTCGTAGGTAAAACTATCACCGCAGAGTTAAAGGATGCTAATAATGTACAGGGTACATGGAAGTGGTATAAGAGCACTACAACCTGTGGAGATGATGGAAAAACTTCAGCGCCAGCTTCCGATAGTGACTCATGGGAACAGCTTGCGAGTGGGTATAGTCCAACGATCAATAAGTCCTATAGTTCATTGACTCTTAGTGAGGATTTGTGGAAGCACTATATCAAGGCTGAGTTTGTGCCTAATAATGAAATTGGCTATGGTGGAGATAGTATACAAACGGTAAATACTTCCTATATCAGAAAGATCTATGAAGAGTCTTTATCCCTAAAAGGAAAGGGGTATGAGAATGAAATTATTACAGCTAATGTTGACGGATATATAGAAAGTGGAAACATAAACACGAATAGAGATACAGTGGTATTTAAAATCGATGGAACAGTAATTACTAATTCGGATATCAATGGTGATTATACATATGACGGTAATCAAATAACAATTAAACTTCTTAACAAAGAGAATTGGAATGGTAAAAAAATTAGTGTTGAAGTGAGTAAACCTAAAGCCTATTACCTTTATGTTACTAATCAATATCAAGCTTTAGATAATAAAAATCTGATTAGCGAAGAAACTATTACTTACAAAGCTGGAACTGCTATTTCGTCAGAAGAGGATTTCATTAAGTTTATGGAAGGTAACGCACCTTTTGACGATCGAAGTAATACTTCAAATTATGTTATTACCAAAAACTTAAATTTAGATTCTTTTCCTGCAGCAGAAGTTACACCTGATAAATTTTATGGAGTATTAGATGGTGATTTTCATACAATTTCACATTTGAAAAATCCAGTAACATCACAGATATCGGGTTCAATTGATGATGCGGCAGAAATAAAAAATTTGATTATTTCTAATATTTCCGTTGAGAATTATTCTGGTGTTATCGCAGGAGATTCTGCATTCAAAAATGTAAAGGCGTCAAAATTATTCATGGTAGATGCATCTATACATGGTCATGCTGGAGGAATGATATTTGCGAATGGTGAAGTATACAATCAAGGAGAATCATTAACATTAGACGAAATAGGGACAGCTCGTGGAATTTTTGATATGGCAGGGCCCGGAGTATCCAGTGGTGGATTAGTAGGCTGGGTAGGAGGCCCTAGTACTAATGTTCATTTCAATAATTGTTTCATGGTCGGAAACGAGATAAAAATAGGATCTCGAAGCGCCGTTGGAGGACTAATTCGAGGATCGGCAATTGTAAAAAATTCATATTCTGCAGGTAAGTATATCTATCCAAGTGACGCATTCGCAATTGGAGCAATCGCAGCACAACCATTGTTAGCTGGCTCTGAGAATAATTATTATGATAAGGTAAAACTTCCAGCTACCAATTTAGCTGATGCAGGACAAGTAATAGGTAAACTGCCTAGCGAGATGGTAGGGTCTGGGTTAGTATTAGGCGATAAATATGTATATCGAGAAGGGTATTATCCACAGCTTAAATGGATACTTGAAGATACGAAAGAAAATTCTCCTAGTGCATCTATAATCGCTGATTTATATTCAGCGACTAGTGGAGCTTTTATAAGTGTTGACAACAAGACAACAGCCACACAAATGTTTGAAGGTAAAATTTATGGCGTATTACAAGTACCAGAGAATTTAAGGAGGCAAGGCTTTTCATATAAGTCAGACCATCCGGAAGTTATTAAAGTAACTGATGGTGGTACTATTTTACCCATTAGCCCAGGAACAGCAATCATAACTGTAACTTATAATGATAAAACTACAGGAGCAACACCGGAAAATACATTTGAGTTTACTGTATCTGAAGATTCTGCAGGTATAGTGAAAGCATTAAATACTGTTTCTATATCAGGAACTGCAAATCCAGGATCTAAATTAACTGCAATGACTTCTGGAGCACCAAATATCACATATCAATGGTATCGTAGAAAAAATGGAGAAACTAATCGAACAGCAATCAATGGTGCGAAGTCTGATTCTTACGTTATACAACCATCTGATGTCGGATATGAAATACAAGTAGATGTAGGTGCAACAGGATTTGCGACTATGTCATCAGGCTTTACAAATGCTGTAACTTCAATAGCACCTACCGGAATAACTATTAAATCAAAAACTGATAGTACTGTTGAACTTAAGGCAGATGGTGTTGACGGTGCGAATTATGAATATGCATATGCAACTTCAGAAGCTGGAAATAAAATCATTGCAGGCCAATCTACAGAAGCATTTACCATTACCGGTCTTACAAGAAATACCGATTACTGGTTCTTTGCTAGAGTTGCGGGTGGTACAGGTTATGAACCAAGCGAATGGAAATCTATAGATAAAACCAATACAGAGAAAACAGATATCGTTGGTCCTATTAAAACAAATGGTGCTATCAATATGGGAAACGAAGTGCGTGTTTCCATAGGAGATGATAATCTTCAAAAAGGTAATTGGAAGATTGAACGAATACCTGAAAATGCAGATCCAATCGATATAACAGTACTGGCTGTAAGTAAAAACGAGTATGATATATCTTATTTACTTACAAAAGAAGATGTTGGCTGTAGCTTGAAATTTACATTCTATGGAACTGGAGATTTCAAGGACCCGATAAAGGAAGGTAAGACTGATCCTGTTTCTTATACGATCCAAAAAGTTTTAAGGAAAACTCAGATAGCACCGGATGCACCTGTTGGTGAAATGAAGAGCGCACATTCCTTATCTGTAAAACATACGGGGATGGATACATATGATTTTGGTTATACAGATACCATAGGAAAAGATATTGAAATTCTGGATAACGATAAACTGGGATATGACAATAATGAAGAAGTTACAATTGATAAGCTAAATAGAAATACCACTTATTATCTGTATGCCAGACTTCATGAAAAAGATGACTATGAACCGAGTCCTTGGTCTGCGTATGCAACTGCTGCGACGGATCAGTCTGATATTACAGGAAAAAGTAAAGTTGTGCTGGGCGGAGAACAGAAGGTTGAAGAAATCATAACGTTCACTGCTTCTGGTACGGATCCGGATACTACTGGGTTGACAGGTATCTGGATTCTGGAACGTATCGATAAGGATGATCAAAGTAAGAGCAATACCGTCCTAGCGACTCCTGATGAAATCAATCCCAACAAGATCAGTTATCAATTAAAGCCTGAGGATGCCGGATATAAGATAAAAGCAACTTATAAAGCAAATGGAGATTACAAGGGCAGCTGCTCATTTACCAGCGATGTGATTGAGAATGCAGATCAGGTATTGGGGACAGCGAAGACAGAAATCAAAAACATCATGCAATATCAGCTTACCTTGAATGTTGTTCAAACAGATGATCAGACTTCTATTTATGAATTTGGATATCGTAAGCATAATGAACCGACAGGAGTTATCACTTCTAATAATGTTACCGTAACATGGGGAAAAGATGTTGAGATTACTTCTCTTTCCAGAAATACAGAATACGACTTCTTCATTCGTAAGGCAGAGAAAATCGGTTATAACGCCAGTGAATGGCAATTAATTAATACACAGCCGATAAGAACGCAAAAATCACCGTTACTTGGAAATATAACTGTGACAAGTGATACGAGCAAGCCAAGTATTGACACTGTATTGACTGTCGAATATGTAAAGGGTATCTATCCTGATGAAGCGGATGATAGTACAAGTGGAAACTGGCAATGGTATCTTGATAAAATACCGGTTTCCGAGTCAGATGGAGGTATAAAACCTTCATTCAAAATTCCTCCTGTAGATGGAAATCCAGTTGTAACTGTGCGTTATATTGCGAAAAATGATAGTGATTTCTCAGAATACACAGAACGATCTTTTGGAAATGTATATAAAGATGATTATGAAATTCCGGTAGCACCAACTGTTACTGCGCTTGGAGAAGATTCTGCTCAGATTGGAAGTTTGCTGCGTTTGATTAGCAAGGAAACTCCATACGAAGATATCTATTACTACTTACAGTCTTCAGATATTGATGAACTTCCAGTACTTGAAATATCTGAGGATGTAGATAAAAAGGAAACCAGCAAAGTTGATAATTCAGGTACAGATAATACGGAGCACTGGATCAAGGTAAATAATGAACAAATGGATATTCGTGTAGATGCGAACAAAAGCTATGTTGTATATGTTGCCAGATTGGAATCCAGAACACATGCGGCAAGCGGTATCAACTCTGCTCGTCCAGTAAAAAGTGCAAAGGAGCCGTTGGAGCGAACGGATTACAAGGAAATAGAGGAAGCTGATACGAATGTTAGTTGGAAGACACTGCAGAGCAAGACAATACAATATACTGTTGATGGAAAGGCACCAACAGTTTCCTGGAAATACTATGTCGCTTCTAAAAAAGATGGTACGGAAGAATGGCAGAATATTGATGCGGAAATGAGGGCTGTGAAAAATTCAAGAGAAGATGGTATCAGTGCTGATAAAAAATATGCAGTTAGCCGCTTTGAAGTTCCATTGAAATATACAGGACAGTATTTAAAGATCACGATGACTGGCATTGATGATTACTCTGGTATGATCACGTTAATTACAAAGAATCCATTGGAAGGAGCTTTGATTACAGGCACTGCACGAATAGAAACGAAGGATACAACAAAGGTATTGGATACATTAGAGGCGAAGTATTTAGGTGAGGATGAAAAGAATGGAGTCTTTACCTGGTATCGTCAAGCAGTAGACAGTGCAAATAATCTAGTGGGAACGGCAGAAAAGATAACGGATACAGATCCAGGGAATATAAGCAGCTATGCACTGACACCATCAGAGATGGATTGTATAGTTTATGCAGTGTATACGGCACCTGCAAGCGGTCAATATGTTGGTAGTGTTCAAACAAATGGTATCATCGTGAGGAAAAAGGCTGAGCAAAATAAGCCGAATTCCCCAACGAAGGTCAGAGTGAACGGAAACAGTATTCAGTTTGGTACACCAATGAATTACAAGACGGACAAAATTGTGGATATTCCATATGTACAGGTCGGGTATCTGCGCTATGTAAATGATCAGCCGGTAAATGACAAGGATGAAGTGCTAACAGAAGAACAAATTGAATCCAATATCCATTGGCAGAGTGAAGCGGAGTATAAGGCACAGGATACCTGGTTCCGTAACTTGCGAAGAGATAGTGACTATAAGCTGTTTGCTAGATTCATTCCGACAGCTGCTTATGATCAGTCGGTAATCAGTGATCCAAGTGAAACGATCAAAACAGAGCATGCGCTCTTCCGTGAGGGTGCATTAGTGATTCAGGATGTTGCGGATATGCGACAGGCAGCTGCCAGAC
The DNA here is from genome assembly GCA_003481775.1 of Clostridiaceae bacterium OM02-2AC. Lineage (GTDB taxonomy): Bacteria > Bacillota_I > Bacilli_A > Erysipelotrichales > Erysipelotrichaceae > Clostridium_AQ. The sequence continues at coordinate 1,579 of QULU01000072.1, read as the reverse complement.
CAAGCAATATCGGATCACAGATCAAGTTCATATATAGCGGAGAAGGCTATGACGAAGGAGAGTTCCTCTTACATAGAAGCAATGGAGAGACGATCCCAGTAGACAGTGACAGAGTTGAAACAAATCTAACAGCGAAGACGATCAGCTACAGCTATACCTATACGAAGGAGGATGTCGGCTCCTATATCACGGTGGAATACAAAGCAAAGGCGGATGCTGCTCATTATCAGGGAAGCATAAAGAAGACGAATTCTGTCATCGTGACAAAAGCGGTAAATCCAGAGTCACCGAAAGAGGAGTATCGAGGATTGGAGCGAGACCTGGATACGAACCTGATCCTGACAAAGGTCAATGATACGTATGAATACTATTTGACGAGTGATAAAGATTATGTACCAGTAAAAGAAGATTGGGATACGGTGGAAATAAAAGAAAATGGTAGCCATGAATTCACAAATCTGGATAGGCTTAAGGAATACTATCTGTGGACGAGGATCGCAGAGACGGACACCTATGATCCAAGTGCGGCAGTGAAGTCAGATGGATTATCTCCGGCTCCGTTCATCGATTTCGGACCTTTGACGATCACAAACAGTAAGGACAGAGCGACACCGCCGAAAGCGGAAAGTGACTTCATCGTATTCCCGGATACATTGAAAAAGGGAAGCATAACGATCAATGAAAACCAGATCACAAAGAAGCAGGAAGAAAGTGATCAAACAGCAGCGGCGATCGATGCAGACATCAAGCATCCGGTATCCGATTTCCAGAAGGCGGATGGCAGTGCGACAGATCTTGTCTATGAAAAGGGAAGCACATGGGGAGATCGAAACTTTGCGGTAGAGCTGGTGTTCTACGATAAAGATAAGAAAGTGCTCACTCGTGCAGATGGTAGGAGTACGAGCGTCGCGGTACCGGAGACTGCAGGCTTCATGAAGGTGTTCATCTATCGAGTGAATGCGATGAGTGAGACAGGCTATATCTGGGAAGCGATGCTGAAGGATGACAGTGCCGAGCATATCACAGCCAAGCTGAAGGCGGATATCACCATGACGACACAGATCACCATGCAGCTGCCGACGAAGATCCAGCTGACACTGGATGATCAGGTGATGAAGCAGAGCACGAACAATGAACAGGCGATCAATAAGAGCAGTATGCCGATGGAATTCGGGATCGATCGAAGAGTAGCAGAGAAGAGTACGAGGGTGCCGGCATTAAAGGGACAGATGACGAAGACGACCTACTATGATCAGATCCCTAGCGGAGACGCGTATCTGAAGTGCTCGAATGATGGGACGAATTTCACGAACATCACGAGCGGCGCATGGCTGGATACCGGCTTACCGAACAGCGAGCCGGCACATCTGATGCGTCTGGGCGCAGATGCATGGAGCGGCTATTACTTCAGTGGGATCACGAGTAAGGCGCAGACATGGGACTTCACAGAGAACAAGTTCATCGATGAAGCCTATAAATTCAAATTCATCATAGAGGTAGCGAAGGAAGACGCTATGATCAGTGGAAAGCGCATCTACGAAGTAAAGGGGAAGGAGGAAACGAAATGAGCGAAGAGCAA
>QULU01000071.1:311-10768 GCA_003481775.1 Clostridiaceae bacterium OM02-2AC | reverse complement strand
TTTTTATTCGCCTTTTGAAAGTGGAATTTAACTTTTCACTTCAGCGAATCTTTTTGATAAATTTTTACTTTTACAAACACAACACCGCATAAATCATCCTTCTATGTATCTCAGTATGCCCGAAAACCGTTACCGCAACCTGCTTCTTTCAGTAAAAAAGGAAGAAGGAAAAGTGACAACAGAGCGTACCAGCTTAAAAATAGAAGCATACTGAAAAAAGTTTAAATACAGAGGAACAGATTCGTTAGCCGCTGCATTGCCACAGCCAATCAGGGGCATGCTGTTTTTGGATCACAGTCAGCCTCCAGACACAGCCTGTTGTACTGCCTTCCATACGAATCCTTCTGCGGTTTGGATCGGATACGGCTTCCAATGGATTGCATGCATTCGCTATTTACATTGCAGACTTTCAGCTAGGAAAGCATGGACAAAGGGGATGGATGAAATTCCTGTGCAAAAGATAAGGGGAGAGCTTCTTCATAAATCAATCAGTGCAGCTCCTTTTGATTCCGATTGCTATTCATATGCCGCTAAAAGCCGAAATGGCTTCACGCTTGATAAATCATACAGGAATACAGATGTAGGAATTTTATAGGAACCCCCTGCATTTCCATGCGCTTCCCCCTTCCATAAACGAAAAAAAGCCTTTTTTCAAAGGCTTTCTCGTTTATTATTTGTTCATTGCTTCAGAAACAGCTACAGCTACAGCTACACTGGCACCAACCATAGGGTTATTACCCATACCGATCAGACCCATCATTTCTACGTGAGCAGGAACAGAAGAGGAACCTGCAAACTGTGCATCAGAGTGCATACGTCCCATCGTATCAGTCATACCATAAGAAGCAGGACCAGCAGCCATGTTATCTGGGTGCAGGGTACGTCCGGTACCACCACCGCTTGCTACAGAGAAGTATTTCTTGCCCTGTTCGATACATTCTTTCTTGTATGTACCTGCAACCGGGTGCTGGAAACGTGTAGGATTTGTAGAGTTACCAGTGATGGAAACATCGACACCCTCGTGGTGCATAACTGCAACACCTTCACGAACATCGTCTACACCATAGCAGTTTACAGCAGCTCTTTCTCCCTGAGAATAAGCAGTTCTGGACAGTTCTTTCAATTCTCCTGTGAAGTAATCAAACTGAGTTTCAACATATGTAAATCCATTGATACGAGAAATGATCTTTGCAGCATCTTTTCCCAGACCATTCAGGATAACGCGCAGCGGTTCTTTACGTGCCTTGTTTGCATTACGTGCAATACCGATAGCACCCTCAGCAGCAGCAAAGCTTTCGTGTCCTGCAAGGAAAGCAAAACATTTTGTTTCATCGCTCAGCAGCATAGCAGCCAGGTTACCGTGTCCGATTCCAACCTTGCGGTCATCTGCAACGGATCCAGGAATACAGAAGCTCTGCAGACCTTCACCCAGTGATTTTGCTACATCATATGCGCTCTTTTCGCCTTTTTTGATTGCGATTGCAGCACCAGCAATGTAAGCCCAGCAAGCGTTCTCAAAACAGATTGGCTGGATTTCCTTCACGATGTTGTATACATCAACACCTAAATCGTCACACAGTTTCTTTGCTTCTTCGATAGAAGAAATACCATATGAGTTTAAAACTTTATTGATCGTATCAATACGTCTTTCGTAACTTTCAAATAATGCCATGATTTTTCCTCCTATTCGTGTCGCGGGTCGATGTACTTAACAGCATCTGCGTAACGACCGTATGTTTTCTTAGCGTTGTTTAAAGCTTCTTCAGCGTTTACACCCTTCTTGACAGCATCCATGAAGACACCCATGTTTACATATTCGTAACCGATGATTTCTCCGTTTTCGTCAAGACCCATTTTCAGAATATATCCTTCTGCAAGATCCAGGTAACGAGGTCCCTTTACCTTGGTAGAGTAAACTGTACCAACCTGAGAACGTGTACCCTTACCTAAGTCTTCCAGACCAGCTCCTACAGGAAGTCCGTTTTCAGAGAATGCAGACTGTGTACGTCCATAGACGATCTGTAAGAACAGTTCACGCATAGCAGTGTTGATTGCATCGCAAACAAGGTCTGTATTAACTGCTTCCAGCAGTGTCTTTCCTACGATTGCTTCACTTGCCATTGCAGCAGAGTGAGTCATACCGGAGCATCCGATTGTTTCGATCAGAGCTTCCTCAATAATACCTTCTTTTACGTTTAATGTCAGTTTGCAGGCACCCTGCTGAGGAGCACACCAACCAATACCGTGTGTCAAACCAGAGATGTCTTTGATTTCTCTTGAATAAACCCATTTTCCTTCTTCAGGAATAGGTGCACATCCATGGCTCGCACCACACTTTACAGTGCACATGTTTTCAACTTCTTTTGAATAAATCATGTCATTTCTCCTTTCTCATAATCCATGATAGATTTACCTTTATGCCACCTTCCCCTTCAGGAAAGCTGTAGCTGTTTCTGCAATGTCATCTCCTCTATTAAACAACATTTGCAAGTGCGGATATGTACCGTTTTCTTATTCGTGCAATATTTCACAAGAAATCGTTACCCACCATTTTATTGTAATTCTTTTCCATGGTTATGTCAATGCTTACCATGGTTTTTAGCCCTTAAACAAGCAAGAAAATCCAACTGCTCACAGACAGAATAAAGCAGGTATGCAGCTATATAAAACATCAAAAACAGCTCCGTTTGCGAATCGTTTGCTGTTGCGTACCTGTTTTCGGGATATGCAGAGATTCCACTGTAAACAGAAATGGTGTCCCTTCGGTACAGACTGCTTGCGAAGGCTGCCGCATTATTTGAATCAGATAAGAAAAAAAGGGACATTCATCCCTTCACTAATTCCTGTATTTGTTTTGACGCATACTGCTTAACTTCACAATTCGCAATGATAAGATCACTCAGATTTTCCATACACGCATAGCCCTCGAAGAAGCACTGATAGGGTATACTGACTCCGCCATGCGCTACAATCAGAATTTCCTTGTCCTGTGCATCTGGTAGAATCTCCCTTAAAAAGCTCTCTACCCGTTCATAGAAATGCGCGGTATCCTCACCGCCCGCAAACATGGATGCTGAGGAAAATGCCCACAAATCATCAAAGGGAACATCCTTTCGCAATGCGCCTTCCATACTACCGAAGCTTCTCTCCATCAGGCGTTCATCACACTGGATGGAAAGCCCCCACAATGCATTGATAATCTCAGCTGTTTCTCTGGCACGCTGCAGCGGTGAACAATAAATGGCATCCATAGCTACCTGCTTCAGCTGTTCTCTTGTTTTCACAGCCTGTAAGCGACCGGTCTCATTCAATGCAATATCGCTTTTCCCCTGCAGCTTTCCTCTGACATTCCAGTCAGTCTGCCCATGTCTTACAAAATATAAACCCATTTCTTTGTTATCCTTTCCGCTAGTTCAGCCCCAGCTGTTTACTGATTTCAGCAATATGCATTCCCACATGCTGCGGCTGATGCGCATCACTGGCCGTCATAATTTTAACACCATGTGCCTGTAGAATATTCAGAAATGCTTGGTTGGTACCGACATCCTCATGCAAATAACGGTAATGACAGCCGGTGTTGGTTTCCATATATACATCATGCTCCTTAGCCAGCCCTGCAAGCTTTTCATAGGTCGGCTTCAAATCATAATCCGGTTCATAATGAAAAATCTTCAGCTGATCAGGATGACCGATCTGTGTAAACAGATCACTTTCAATCATATCCTCCATAATTTCATAATACCGCCTGTAAATGGCATTTGTATCATATTTATCCCATAATATTTCCCGGGAAAACCCATTCATATCATACAGCAATCCGTCAATGGAATGAATGCTTCCAATCAGAAAATCGTAAGGATAACCTGCCAGTAACTCACGAAGAAATTCCTTATCCTGTGGAGCATAGCACACCTCAAGACCGAAACGAACCTCAATCGGAAGCTCCATTTTCTTCATTTCCGCAATCAGATCAAAATAGGCCTGCAGCGACTCCAGCGTTTTCTTTTCAAACCATTCCTTCTGATAAACAGACGCCTGCTTCAGATTTTCATACATCGGTTTAAATTCCAAAAACCGATGGGTATGATCCAGAATCTGTATGGTATCCATCCCTGCCTTTACGCCGGCTTCTACATATTTCATTGCATAATCCACGGTTAGCGGACCATTCTCCAGATGCATATGTCCATCAATCACGATATCACCCCTTTTTATTTCCTACATTATACTTGCAGAAAAGCGCGATTGCAACTGATTCCCCTTGTGCATCCGATTACTGCGCCATAAAGCCCTCCGGTTTTCGCGGAAAGGAAATGAGTGGATTATCCATCGGCTCCACCACATCCTCCTCTTTATAGCAGGTGCAATCCTGACTCATACCCGTCAGGCCTGCGTCCTGCAAAGAACAGATCAGCTCTGTATAAGCAAGAATATCCTTATAGGATGTACGGATATTACCATCGCTGTCCTGTAAAAGGGATACCCGGATCTTATTTTCAAACTGTCCGTTCGCGATGGTGACAAGCATATCTCCGATACGTTTCTGCCAGCGAATAAATCCCTGAGCATTGCTTTCCTGCATAGTAAAGCCAAAACTGCGCAAATGTGCCAGAACATCGTCATTCTTGATTCTCATTCATTGATTCCTCCATTATCTTTTTACTAGCTTATGCAATTATATGTTGAAAATACAAAAAAGGTTCCTAATGAAAAATAATTGTTTGTGTGATTGTACACTACCTCCTGTGTTTTCTGTCAATATAATTCTTTCTTCCATTACTATACCGTATTTTATCCATACTTACAAGAAGGCAAAACCCTTTTCCAGCAAAACCTTCTAAATTCCTCTCATCCTTCTCATTCCCTCTGCTATAGGTATATGCTTTGTGTTATATTATAGATAGAAGATGCTATCTGTCAAAAGGTGAGGGCTTATGAAGTCCCGTGATTTTTTCAGAGCGGAAAACGACAGAATCTATTTCCTACAAAGCGGTAAGGCTTATGCGCTGCACGATTTAAAACATATAGAGGTGCTGAATCGTCCGGTATTGAAAACGGTCGGAGCCTCCATAGCAAATGCGATAGCAAATGCAATGACGAATAGCCTGGTAAATGGCAATGAGCAGGTTCATATCATCGTTCGCATCCATCTCTCAAAGGGCTATGAGGATATCCTTATGAATCAACAGGTGCTCATAAGAGGAAATCTGGATTATCACGAAATGGTGGAGCATGCCCGTAAGCTGCAAAAAAAGCTGAAGCAGTACATAGCATAAGCATATACGAAGCCACAAGCGAGTATTGAGCTTTCTTACGAATATATGGAAATAAAATATATATGCACATGGATAAAGGATATAAAAAAAAGAGGCTTCTCCTACATTGCTACAATCAAAAAATCCTCAGAAGTGGAAAAAATATAAAGCATTTGATTATGTAAATGAACTAAGTGCATTGTATTAGCTAAATGATAATGAATGATATATGAATGAACTCTTTTTCTAGAGTATTTTTCAGGTACTTGACGCCTTCGCTTTTTAATCAACAAAAGCAAAACCCCAAAGCAATATTGCCTTGGGGCATACTAGAGAGATATCATATCGTGATTCTAATTACTGTCTAACTTTTGTCCTTGACAATCGAACCACTTTAGTATGGAGACCTCTTTTTCAACAGGCTTTAAACAAACGCCTTTCACAACCTTTTCAATTTACATATGCATAGCATCCTCTTTTAAAAGCAAGGTCACCTGCGTCCGAAGCTCCTGCTATGAGCTGCACGTCTATTCCTTATCGGCAAATTGTGAATTGTACAGCTTTTCATAATAGCCCTGTTTTTCCATCAGCTCCTCATGCGTTCCCTGCTCGACGATATCACCATCGTTTATCACAAGAATCAAATCAGCAGAGCGAATGGTGGACAGACGATGCGCAATGACAAAGCTGGTTCTTCCCTCCATCACACGGTGCATCGCTTCCTGCAGCATTTTTTCCAGACGGGTGTCGACAGAGCTTGTCGCCTCATCCAGAATCAAAATCTGCGGATCCTTTAAAATGGCTCGGGCTATGGTAAGCAGCTGCTTTTCCCCCTGTGAGATATTGTTGGCTTCTTCATTGATTACGGAATGATAACCATCCGGCAGCGTACGAATGAAGTGATGAACATTCGCCATCTTCGCCGCGTGAATGATTTCATCCTTGCGGGCATCCAGACGTCCATAACGAATATTGTCGTAAATACTTCCGGAAAACAGCCAGGTATCCTGCAATACCATACCAAACATATCGCGCAGCTCTCCACGCTTCATGTCGCGGATATCCACACCATCAATGCAGATACTTCCTCCATTGACATCGTAAAAGCGCAGCAGCAGATTGATCAGTGTTGTTTTGCCGGCACCGGTAGGACCAACGATTGCCACCATCTGTCCGCTTTTCACTTCTACGTTAAGATCCTTCATCAACGGCTCCTCACCATATCCGAAACGAACATGTGAGAAGGTGACATTTCCCTTTACCTGTTCAATATGCTTAGGTGGATTCAGCTCTGCAATCTCTTCTTCCTCCTCCAGAATTTCCAAGACACGGGCAATCGCCGCAAAGGCCGATTGGATCTGTGAGGACAGGGAGGAGATCTGAGATAACGGATCATTGACCTGCCAGATATAGCGGACAAAGGCCTGCAGATTTCCAACACTCAGGTTTCCCTGTATGATTTGAATCGTTCCAACGACTGCGACTCCGCCAATGGTCAGATAGGTAACCAGAGCATTCAATGGTCCAATCGTACTGGATACAAACTGTGCGGTACATGCATTCTGTCGAAGATTTTCATTCAGGTTCCGAAATTTCTCAATAGATTCCTGCTGCTTGTTGAAGAGCAGAATCTCATTGTAGCCGGTATACAGCTCCGTTATAGCACCATTCAATGCGCCGAGTGCATCCTGCTGTGCCTTGAAGCGCTTCTGGGAGTGCCGTACGATAAAAATGGTAATCAGTAAGGACAACGGAATGATCAAAAAGGCGATGCAGGCCATGAGAACATGGATGCGAAACATCATGATCAGCGCCAGAATGATTGTTAAGACACCAGTAACCACATTGACAAAGCTTTGCTGTAGGGCGTTGCTGATCGCATCCACATCGTTTGTGATTCTGCTCAGCACATCACCGAACTGATGGCTGTCAAAGTAGCGTACCGGTAAGCGGCGAATCTTGCTTTGCAGCGCATTTCTTAAATCCTGCATGGCATGCTGAATAGCATTTGTCAGCCAGATAACCGCAAATACCTGAGACAGGGTCTTCGCCAGATAGATAAATGCCAGCATCAGCATGATTTTCGTTATCTCATCAAAATTTACCTGGAGCTTTCCTATGCTTTCGGCGAGTGATAAATCGCTTGCCAGCTGTGTGGTAATCATCCCCTCCACACTTGGCGCACTGACCATGGTAACCACACTGATAATAACCATGAGAACTGCACCTGCAAATTCCCATTTATAAGGAGAGATGAATGGTTTCAGACCGGAAACGATCCGCTTACATGATGACAGCTTTTTATTCATGAGCCAGTTCCTCCTCACTTAGCTGAGACAATGCGATTTCTTTATAGATTTCACAGTTCTTCAGCAGTTCCCGGTGAGTTCCGGTACCGATGACGTTTCCTTCATTCAAAACAACGATACGGTCTGCTTCCATAATGCTGGAAATGCGCTGTGCGACAACCATGACGATGGCATCACCGGTTTCTTTTTTCAGCTCTTTGCGCAATGTCGCATCAGTTTTAAAATCCAGTGCGGAAAAGGAATCGTCAAACACATAGATATCCGGCTTGCGCACCAGTGCACGGGCAATGGAAAGACGCTGCTTCTGACCGCCGGAAACATTGGTTGCTCCCTCGGTGATTTCTTCCTCAAAGCCATGCTCCTTTTCCATGATGAAGTCATATGCCTGTGCGGTTTTTGCTGCCTGGATAACCTCTTCGATGGTTGCATCCGGTTTTCCAAAGCGGATATTGTCCGCAATCGTGCCATTGAATAAAAAGGCTTTCTGCGGTATCACACCAAGGCGGGAGCGCAGCTCAAACAGATCGTAATCGCGAATATCCACACCGTCGATCCGAATGCTTCCCTCACTGACATCGTAAAACCGCGGTATCAGATTGACCAGTGTACTTTTTCCAGACCCTGTACTTCCGATAAAGGCAATCGTTTCGCCCTTTTTCGCGGTAAAGCTGACATCCTTTAATACGGGCTCTTCGCCATCCGGATAGACAAAGGTCACATGCTCAAAGCTGATTGTTCCCTCCTGGCTTCCCTCCTTGCGTTTTCCATCATTGTGCACCAGCGGCACGGTATCGAATACCGCTTCAATACGCTTGGCACTGACCTCTGCACGAGGATACATCATAAAAACTGTACAAAACAGCATGATGGAGAACATGGCATGAAACAGATAATCCATGAAGGCGACCAGCTGACCAAGCGGCAAATCGCCTCCCTGAATCAGCAAAGCAGCCACCCAGTAAATACACAAGCCTGCTACATTCATAAGCAGGAAGAAAATCGGTGAGGTCATCATCATCAGCTTAAACAGCTTTTTGGAGTAGTCGGTGAATTTTCCGTTTGTATCATCAAAGCGCCGTTGTTCATATGCATCGTTATCGAATGCACGAATAACGCGGATTCCACTCAGATTTTCACGGGAAATCCGGTTCAGGCTGTCTAAGGATGCCTGCTGATTTTCGGAAATCGGTTTACTGATTTTCGCAACCACAAAGACTCCGATGATAATCAGCGGAATGGTCGCAACAATGATACCGCTCAAAGGCAGTGATGCTCTTGCCGTCATGATAATGCTTGCAACGAACATGATTGGCGTCATCAATGCGGTACGAAGCAGCACATTGACAAACATCTGAATTTGAAAAGCATCATTGTTGGTACGGGTAATCATGGAAGAAATCCCGAACCTGTTAAATTCATACGCAGTAAATCGCTGCGCATGATCAAAGATATCATTTCGGATATCCCTGGTGATTGCTGTAGATATCTTTGCACAGCAATACCCGAGGAGGATTGTCATGCTGACTCCAATCAGTGAAATCAGCAGTACGACAAATCCCATGCGGATAATATAGTCCGTATCGGCATTCATAACACCGACATCGATCATATCCGCAATAATGGTCGGGATTCCAAGTTCCACCAATGCAAATCCGAAAACGGAGATGACATTGATGATGAATAGTTTTTTATATCGTTTCAGATAATGCAAAATAAGCTTCAAAATATCCCTTCCTTTCTTGACGTCGTTCGTGAGCTATACTATCATAAACTATAAGGTAACCTTATAGTCAAGAGGAGAATGTGTATGAAAGAAAAGAAATATCTGACAGCGGGGCAGTTTGCGAAAATCTGCGGTGTAGAAAAGCATGTATTGTTTCATTACGATGAGATTGGACTCTTTCAGCCGATTATGATTAACGATAACGGCTATCGGTATTATTCCTATCATCAGTACGACACCTTTTCCGTCATCACCAAGCTGAAAAAAATGGGCATGCCGCTGAAGGATATCAAGGTGTTTCTGGAACAGCGCAGTCCTGCATTGTTTCTGCAGCTGCTGGAGGATAAGTTTGAGGAGGTGGACAGGGAAATCGAAAAGCTGCTGGCCTTGAAACGAATGATGGTATATATGAGGGACAGCACGCTGTTTGCGGTAACGCATGAGGAGGATGATATCGCCGTACGCCGATACCCAAAAGAGATTTTGCTATGCAGTGATGATCTGGAGAATGCCTCCAGCCGCAGCTTTGCCTCCTTCATGGAGGAATATATCAGCTTCTGCAAGGAGCATAATGTCCTGGTTCAGGAATCTGTAGGCTGTATGATTAAGACAGATAATATACGAAACAGGGATTATCTAAATTTCTCATATCTTTTTATGAAAATTGAAAAGGACATTCGTCAAAACACACATATCCGTGGGGAAGGAAGCTATTTATGCGCATGGCATAAGGGTCCTTATGATACCATCCAGAGCACCTATGAGCGGATGCTTGCATATGCCGAGCAATGTAATTTGATAATCGGTCCCTATGCCTACGAGGAATATCTGATTGCCGATATAGCACAAAAGGATCATACCCAGTATGTAACCTATATACGCATGGACTTGGTGGATTAAAAGCAGCAGGGATTGCTGTGAACATCTTTTTTTGCTCGGTATGCCCTACCTGCATAATTATGCTAATATGCTGAGATATCTATTGAAATTCCATTTGGACTGGGGTATAATACTACCAACCAGTCCCGGGTCGTTTGACCCAAGCAGGAGTAAAGTGTTCGTGCACTTTACTCCTTTTTACATAGAAGGCACCAGTCCCAGGAAATGGATGATGTGCATCCTCACCTCCTTTCCCTGTTTTTACTGTCTATCTGCGCCGCTTTCTGTGCT
>QULU01000071.1:0-301 GCA_003481775.1 Clostridiaceae bacterium OM02-2AC | reverse complement strand
TATCTGCGCCGCTTTCTGTGCTTCAAAATGATTTCAGCCAGATACCCTGCTTCATGCAGAATACGTGGGCATATCATAATGATTGTCAAACAGATGACGACCCATTCGGACATTGGACTCCTTTCCTTCCTAGTGCGTATAAATATGTATTGTCTACGCATCGCAGAACCTCCTACATACTTTTATACGTTTCAAACCTGCAAAAATCCTAAATTATTTTTTTATTTTCTGAGATTTTGGAATAACGCACTCAAAAAATCTCTGATACCTTTGTTAAGAGCTATTGAAATTCCATTTGGAC
>QULU01000070.1 GCA_003481775.1 Clostridiaceae bacterium OM02-2AC | reverse complement strand
TATCTTACATCAGTTTAGAGGTTTACACAATCTTTGGGATACTCCCCGAAAGATGTGTAAATAGTAAGAAACGGTTAATAATGTAGATACGAAACACACTTTCTCTTATTTCTAATCTAAGCAAATGTGAAATTATCATCTGCTATCTCAATCGCTTCTATAGTGGTACTTAAATTAATCATCGTTTTTGACATTCTCCTATCCTTTTTAAACTATATCTTCTATTTCATATCAAACATTGCATAATTTTGACATTCGGCATATTACGTTCCGATTTATCAAATATGCTGATATGGAGCTACAAACCACTGCACTTTTTATCCTATCTGGTATTACCGAAAACCAGGTAACCCTTTATCTGTCTTAAAAAATCGTTATGAGAAACCATGGCTTATGTCACTTACATAGAGGACTTAGGCCGTTTTTTCTTCTCCTGCAAAATCTTACGTCTGTCCATATGTGGATATGATATCCTGAAAACCACCATTTTCCTACTTGCTCCGTATGCCGATATCATTCATGAAACCTAATACACTCCTGTTATGGCATGTATTCTATGAAATATCTCCCCCTCGAGTTGCATATACTGCACTGAAGCATTCCATTTACATAAAGGGGGAATATCATGGAGTCAAGCATTCGTGTCGAGCAGCTCTCTAAATCCTATCAGGGAACACAGGTTGTCAAAAGCATCAGCTTTCAGGTGAATAAAGGAGAAATCTTCGCCTTTCTAGGTCCAAACGGCGCAGGGAAATCCACAACAATCTCCATTCTGAGCACTCTGCTGAAAAAGGACAGCGGGACTGTTATAATAAACGGCTGTCATCTGGGACAGGAGGATGAACGTATTCGATCAAATATCGGTATCGTCTTCCAGAATAGCGTACTGGATGAGCTGCTGTCAGTCAAACAGAATCTGATTCTGCGCAGTGCCCTGTATCATCTGTCGTTTAAACAGGCATGCCAGCGTGTGCAAAAGCTATGTGAAATATGCAGTCTGCATGACATTATGCACCAGCCGGTAGGAACCCTTTCCGGTGGTCAGCGAAGACGCTGCGATATAGCAAGAGCACTGATTCCGGAACCGGAAATACTCATACTGGATGAACCGAGCACCGGACTTGACCCCAAGGCAAGAAAGCAGCTATGGGACACGATCAGCGCATTGCATAGGGAGCGTCATATGACCGTATTTATGACTACTCACTATATGGAGGAAGCAGAAATTGCAGACCATCTGTGTATTATCAAGCAGGGGACAATCATCTTTGATAAGCCTATGAAGGAGGTACATAAGCAGTATGCCGCAGAGCAGCTGTTGCTTTATCCGGCCAGTAAAGCACAGCTGCTTGCAGAATTAAACCGACACCATATACCATTTCATGAGCAAAACGAGGCTCTTTGCATACACACAGGAGGTATGCTGAAAACGATGTCTGTCCTGCGCCTATGCGAACGCTATATTCAGCGCTTTGAAAATCATCCGGGTAATATCGAAGAAATTTATTTGCAGATGCTTCAGGAGGGACAGGAATGATCGCTTTAATAAAACGGAATATGCTGCTCTTCTTCAAGGATAAAACATCGGTCTTCTTTTCCTTTATGGCAGTATTTGTTGTGCTAGGGCTGTACGTATGCTTTCTTGGTGATATGATGATCCAGCCTTTAAAGCAGGATTTTCCGAATACGGCAAGAGAACTGAGTGATACCTGGATCATGGCAGGAACTCTGGGAATCGTTTCGCTGACAACCTCTTTAAGTGTACTTGGAATCATTATCGAGGATAAAAGCAAGTCCATACTTAATGATTTTTATATTGCCCCCATATCGCAGATGAAGGTTACAGGTGCCTATCTGCTTTCCACCATTTGTATAACATTTCTGGTATCCGTCGTTACACTGATAATCGGTGAGCTCTACATCGTGGCTTACGGGGGAACATTTTTAACACTGTCCTCTTTGATCAAGGTGCTTGCCTGTATGGTACTGTCTATCCTGTCCTGTACGGCAATGCTTTTCTTCTTTATGTCATTTTTTAAAAGTGCGACATCCTTCAGCAATGTCACAACCATCATCGGCACATTATCCGGATTTCTTATGGGCATCTATGTTCCGGTAGGAGCCCTTCCCAAGCTGCTTCAAACCATAATATCGCTCTTTCCACCGAGCCATTGCGCTGCATTGTTTCGCAATCTCATGATGGATGATGTTTTAACACGAACCTTTCAAGCAATACCGGCTGAGCATCTGACTGCATTTAAAAAGCAATTCGGTCTTATCTACAGCTATGGCGGTCATACGACCGATACACTGGACCATATTCTGATTATTGCAGGGATGGGATTGCTGTTTTTCCTATTGCAATATGGAAGACAGCGCAGGCGATGACATGGAATTAAGATGCTTATCAGCTTGCGTCTATCGGAGTGCATTTTATCATACAATATAGGTGGAGCTTCTATGCATTTCTATAAAATTTAGATGAAGATTTTTCATAAAAACCTGTTATAATCTATGTGAGACGACCTGATAAATCGACATTATCAGGGAAAGGAACAGGGTGAGCTGATGAGTAAATATAATAAGCTTTGGGAGTATATCCAGAAGCAAAATGAGGAAGAATGCCGGCTTAGCTTTCAACGCATTGAAGAAATCGCAGGTACAGCACTGGATCATTCCTTTTTGACCTTTAAAAAGGAATTGTCTGCATATGGATATCACGTTGAAAAGATCTCCATGAAGGAAAAGACGGTGCTGTTTTATAAAAATAAATAATAGTATACCAGAGACGGTTAAGGAATATTTGCTTAAAGCACCGGCATATCGTAAATACAAGCTGCCTCATGGAAGCCTGTAGAGAATGTATTATCATATTCCTTTGGATAACGGTTCGAAAGAAACCTCAGAGATTGATCTGCCGGTATAGCAGGCTGCTTGCTATAGAAAAAGAGCTGCTTGTTTCGATTTTCATAGCTTAGCAGTATACAGGCATACCAAAGAATAACAGAAGGTGAACGTAGGGAGGCATTATGTCAGAAATTATCAGATTCCAATATCATCCAAACGCATATGAACAGGATATTTTTGAAAAAGGTCCGGCAACTTGTCAATGCTGTGGCAAACAGACAGAGGTATATTATTCCCGTATGTATTGCAGGGAAAGTATACAGTGTATCTGCCCTGCATGTATAGCAAATGGGGCAGCTGCTGAGAAATTCCAGGGAGACTTTATTCAGGACGCAGAGACTTGGAAGGTTTCAGACCCTGCAAAAACAGAGGAGTTGTTCAAACGAACTCCGGGATATACAAGCTGGCAGGGAGAGTTTTGGCTCGCATGCTGCAATGATTATTGTGCATATCTTGGAGAAGTAGGAACCGTGGAGCTGGAGGAGCTTGGAATCGCAGATGAAGTGTTTGCGGAATATGAAGGGCATGGGGGATATGAAAATGTCAGAGAGTATTTGGTGAAATCCGGTTCCTGCGCAGGATATCTGTTTCGCTGTCGACATTGTGGAGCATATCGGCTTTGGGTAGACTGTGACTGATATCACATCAGGAATTACGATACAGCTGTCAACAATCAGCTGAGTCTTTAGAATGTTAGAATATGCAGAAAAGAACGGTACTGTTGTTTACGGTATCTTTTTTCATTTTGTATAAACCATTTTTTCATGAAATGCGATAATTCTAAATTAAATATAACAATATGATTGATATGCTGTACTTTGATGCAAACTTCTGGTATTGTTGAGATATAAGTAATCTATATATATGAGAAATGATAATACAACATGAAAAGGCTGGAGGCATAATGAAATGAAAATAGAGACAATCGGGATTCAGAATGATCACAAGCAAGTACCGGGACAGGCTATCAGCGAGAGTATGATGATGGAGCTGGAAATTGGCTTTAGTAAGCATCGGCTGGATGACGGGCTGACCTTTATATGGGGCAATGCTGCTTTTTACCGGCTTACCGGAATAGCAAAAAATGAATTCTGCACCAGATATTCAGACTTTAGAACATACTATGGCAGTGATCTTCGCTGTATCTGTGAATATGAATCCATGCATCAACAGCTTTGTAAGGCCTATGAAGCAGGAGCAAAGAGCATTTCCCATCAGCTGCGTATAAAAGGAAGGCTATCCTGCAGCTGGATAAAGCTGACTGCTTTTTTCTGTACATTGCCTGATCAAACACCCGGAGCCTATTTCATGTACACCGACATCAGTGCTATGATGAAAAAACAGCAGGAGCTGGAGGAGCGTGAGAATAACTTTGCATGGATGCTGTCTGTGTATGCAGGAAATGTTTATATCAGCGATATGGACACCTATGAGCTTCTGTATCTGAATGCGCATGCCTGTAATACCCTGCAGGCGAATGCTGATGCTGTAATCGGAGAGAAATGCTATAAAGTCATTCAGGGAAGGACATCCCCTTGTCCCTTCTGTACAAATCACAGACTGAAAAAGGATGAAACGTATGAATGGGAATTTTATAATCCGAATCTACAGAGAACCTTTATGATTAAGGATCGGATGCTGAACTGGAAAGGGCACAGAGCACGTCTGGAATTATCCTATGATATGTACAGTGCGGAATATAAGCTTGCGAAAAAGGATCAGGAAAGAGAATCTATTTTAAAAACGATACCCGCCGGTATGATCCGAATCGATGCCCGAGATTATCGTACGGTTTTGTGGTATAACGATATATTCCTAAACATGATTGAATATACGAAGGAACAATTTGAAAACGAGCTGCACAGCCGCTGCACCTATATGCATCCGGATGATTACAAACGCGTACAGCTGCTGGCTCAGGATTTAAAGGAGTCCGGAGAAAATGTTGTACTGGAGGCAAGAGCCTACACGCGTTCAAAAAAAGAGCGCATATGGACAACGACCCTATGCTATATCAGTGGGGAGGACAGCTGGGATGGTATTCCGTCATTCTACAGTCTTAGTCTGGATATCACAAAGGAACGCAAGAAAATGGAAACGCTGCAGCATAAGGCGGAAAAGGACTCTTTAACCGGAATCTATAACCGTGCAGAGACAGAAAAGCAGATAAAGGAGTATCTGGTGGATAATCTGCATGCCAAGGGTGCCTTATTCATGATTGATACAGATAACTTTAAGCAGATCAACGATACCGAGGGGCATATGGTAGGAGATGTAGTGCTGGCAGAGCTCGCCAATGGAATGAAGCGTCTGATGCGGGAAAGCGATATTGTCGGCCGGATTGGCGGGGATGAATTCACGATTTTTATGAAAAATATAGCATCTCTGAAGGACGCGGAAAGGAAAGCACAGGAGCTTTTGCACATGTTTCGGCATCTGTTCGACAAGGAAAAAAGCTCTGTCAATGTTTCCTGCAGTATTGGGATAGCATCTTATCCAAGAGACGGACATACCTTTAAGGAATTATATGCCAGTGCGGATAAAGCGCTGTATCAGGCAAAGCTGCAGGGGAAGGATTGCGCCTTTATTTACGATCCGGAGCTGTTGGAAAGCATGGGGCAAACTTCCTATTCCTCTTTGGGAACAGCTATTGATTCAGAAAAACGGTATGCGGAAAGCTCTGATAATCTTACACGCTTTGTTTTCCGCACACTGTATCAGAGTGAGAACATTGATACCGCCATTTACAAGGTACTTGAAACCGTTGGGAAGCAATATGATGTAAGCAGAGCCTATGTATTTGAAAATTCCGATGATAACCGCTTCACCTCCAACACGTATGAGTGGTGCAATAAGGGAATCAAAGCACAAATCGATAAGTTACAAAATGTCAATTATGAGGATTTCGGAGATTATGAGAAGCTCTTTGGAGACGATTCTATTTTCTATTGCCGCAATATTCATACACTTTCGAGCGAGCAGGAGGAGCTATTTGCCAGTCAGGGGATACATTCTACTCTGCAGTGTGCCTTTTATGAAAATCGGATATATCGCGGCTTTGTCGGCTTTGATGAATGCACCGGTCTGCGGCTTTGGACACAGGAGGAAATCAGCTCACTTTCATTGATTTCACAGCTTTTATCCATCTTTCTGCAGCGCAAAAAAACACAGCAGATCAGTCAGGAAATGATTCAGTATCAAACAGTACTTAACAGCCTTGATGAATGTATCTATGTCATAGAAGAAGAAACGTCGATACTGCTGTATGCGAATCAGAAATTCCGGGAAACCTATCCCGGCTTTACGATTGGCTCCTCCTGCTGCTTTGATCGCTGTGATGCGCATAAAATGCCGATAATCTGGCATCGTAAGCATGCATTTCTATGTATCGATATGAAAGAAAGCATGTGATCAGGTTAGCTATTATCCACAGACATTATAGTGATGCAGGCTGCATCGCCTCAAGCAAGGTATGTAAGGGACAGTGGTTTTCAAGCAAATCGCTCTATAGGAAGGTATGGTTCTATAAGTAAAGCTGCCAATGACGCCTTCCTTGGATAAATGCAGGGAAGGCATTGTTATGTTTGCTATAAGCATTCAAGGCTGGTACGATCCTGCTGCCAGTACTTCCTGTCAATACAGTCAAGGCGAGGTATCCTGAATATTTGTAATCTATGCGCTTACCTAATATTTTTAAGAAAATGAGCATGATCCAGCTTTACCAGGAGGGTGGAGAATGCTTTTTTACTGGATATCTGTGTCGGTCTCTATACTTTTATGAGAAGCAGTGATGCCTTTGGATACATACAAGATTATGTTTGTTGTAGAATCGGCATAGCTTTGATAAAATGGAAGCCAGATAAGGGAAAAGCTACAGGATGAGGCTTCACATTGGAAAGGAATGGTTGTATGGAAAGCAGAAACCATATAGAGCTGCGCACATTTCAGGAAAAAGATTTTGCAGAGGTGCTGCAGCTGTTTTATGATACCGTGAGAAATATCAACAGCAGGGATTATACGCCTGAACAGATTTCGGCATGGGTACTGGGAGTTGATGAGGCGCGAATGAAGAAAGCACTGTTGGCGCATACCACACTTGTTGCCACAAGCAATGGGAAAATTGCAGGCTTCGCGGATATGGATGAATCCGGCTATCTGGATCACCTCTATGTTCACCAGCAGCATCAGAGGCAGGGAATAGCCACGATGCTTTGCGATGTGCTGGAAACAGAAACCCCGGCAGCTGTACTTTCTGTGCATGCGTCTATAACCGCAAAGAATTTTTTTCTGCGGCGCGGCTATCAGCTGCTTCACGCACAGCAGGTGGAACGTCAGGGACAGCACCTGACAAATTATCGCATGGAAAAAAGAAAAACATAGCATTTCCTTTGGAATAGGACAAGCAGTTGTCATATTCCTCATGGTATCATGAGGGCATAAAGGAGGACATATCATGGAAGAGAGATACTGTCAGTGCTGTGGAATGCCAATGGGCGATACCAATGCGTTATATGGAACGGAAAAGGACGGATCAAGGTCTGCGGATTATTGTAAATACTGCTATGAAAATGGTGCGTTTACTTCCGATTGTACAATGGAGGAAATGATTGAATTTTGTGTTCCTGTCATGGCAAAGGAGAATCCGGACATGACAGAAGAGAAAGCAAGAGAGATGATGCAGCAGTATTTTCCCACACTGAAGCGCTGGATGAAATAAGCGGCAGCATATAAGATACGATATTTACGAAATGACAGTATGCAGCTGTCATTTTTTGCATACGATATACAGAGGTGATGATTTGAAACAGAATATAGGGTTTATTGGATTCGGTAATATGGCACAGGCTATGGCGGATGGATTGCTTGCAAGCGGAATCGTAAAGGGGGAACAGCTGTATGCCTGCGCAAGGCAATGGGATAAGCTATGCAGAAATACTGAGGCGCGTGGCATGCATGCATGTAAAAATGCCATGGATACTGTACAGCAGTGTGACATCATTTTGCTGGCAGTAAAGCCTTCACAGATTGATGAGGCGATTTCCACGGTAAAAGAGCAGCTGCAGGGAAAAGCCGTAGTTTCCATGGCGGCCGGGATGCTTTTTGATACGTATGAACAGCTGCTACTGCCACAGACACACCATTTGAGCATCATACCGAATATGCCGGTATCCGTTTGTGAAGGGGTCATATTATGGGAACAGCGAAATTCCTTACAAACAGAGGAGGCGGCAGCCATTGAACAGCTTTTCTCCGCTATTGCTTTGATTGAAAAGCTGGAAAGCAATCAAATGACAATCGGTGCAACCGTAGCAGGCTGTGGTCCTGCCTTTGCGGCGATGTTTATCGAAGCGGTGGGCGATGGTGCAGTAGCATATGGGCTTGGACGTGAAGCGGCTTATCGGCTCTGCGCACAGATGATGGCAGGAACAGCAAAGCAGCTGATCGTAAATCCACAGCATCCAGGACAACTGAAGGATCGTGTAAGCTCTCCGAAGGGAACGACGATTCAGGGAGTGGCAGAGCTGGAACGTCTTGGCTTTCGCAATGCCCTGATTTCTGCAATCGATCGGATTGAGCAATTCCGACTGAAATAACAGATTTCTTTCCTTACGCAGTAAACGGTTACATCGTTTATCCTCTGCTTTCTTATTTTCAGAAGATAACACAACTATGCGGACTGCAAGGATCTCCTTCGCATTTTATGAACGATGAAGCTCTTGATGAGCTTTGTGATGCGGCTACGAGGAATGAATCATTGTCCTTTCAGGTGCGTATGCCTCCTGTGATTGCTTTCAGGTGCTGAAATCCTTCTGCCATTGCTTGTCATCATAAAGGAATCTGGTATAATAAAGAGAATTATAGAAAAGAGGGAAATTATGCTGGAAACAAAACGACTCATCCTTCGACCATGGCAGATCGAGGATGCTGAAAGCTGTTATCGATATGCGAAAAATCCGAACATCGGTCCAAAGGTCGGATGGCCGGTGCATGAAAGTGTGGAGAACAGCAGGGAGATCATACGGACCGTGCTGTCCGCACCGAACACCTTTGCCGTTGTATGGAAGCAGAGTATGGAGCCTATTGGTAATATCAGTTTGATGATTGGAAAGCAGTGCAATCTGACAAATGCAGCTGATGAAGGAGAAATCGGCTATTGGCTGGGGGAACCATTCTGGGGACAGGGTCTGATTCCGGAAGCGACAAAACGGCTTATACGCTATGCCTTTGAAGATTGCCATTTAAAAAAACTGTGGTGCGGATCTTTTGAAGGTAATCATAATTCCAGACGTGTACAGGAAAAGTGCGGCTTTCATTATGCAGGCAGTGAGGTGAGAGAATGGCCGTTAATTCATAAAACTCTTACCGGTCATATTATGAGTCTAACCATTGAGGAGTGGAGACAGACAAGCTGCAGGAAGACTGTATAGGAACAGGGTATCGATGCATTATGAAAGCGGAGATCGGGCATGTTTGCAGCTAGCTGTTTCTGTAGGTGAAGGATGTCTGTCACAGAAAAACTGTCGTATTCATGCAATGCAAGGGATGCTTTGTTTATCACGGTTTCATACAGAAATCAATATTTCGGCACGGATGGTCTTCATGCTGTGAACTCTACAGGATAAAAAATCAGGCTGTAAATCAGTGAATCATAGCGTGTTAAGCAATATAGCATCCATTGCATCGGTTATTCCTGTATCCTCTTTTCCTCGTTTTTTTAAGCTGTATACTGTTTTTATATTTGCATGTGCGAGTATGTATAAGGTATAAACACGTTACTGTAAGCAGGGGAAATGCAATTCTGTAATGAAGGAAAGCGCTTCTAAATGGAGAGGACAGCTTTTGATTTCATCTTATTTATAATGGCAGCAGCTGCATTCCCCTCCGTGTTGACCTTTTACGGATCATATCCCATGTAACTATTACAAGCCTAATACTAAGCACCGTCTGAAAACAGAAAGAACCTGTACAAGCCATAACGAATAGCAGGATTGCTGCAGCCTGTTATCCTCCTTACATAACACAGGATTTTGATTTTGTTTATACTATATCGCTGAATAACAGCACACGCTCTGAATCGGACACAGACCACAACGAATTCCTCTTGTCAATGAAAAGGAATCTGGTATAATAAAGAGAATTATAGAAAAGAGGGAAATTATGCTGGAAACAAAACGACTCATCCTTCGACCATGGCAGATCGAGGATGCTGAAAGCTGTTATCGATATGCGAAAAATCCGAATATCGGTCCGAAAGCAGGCTGGCCAGTACATGAAAGTGTGGAGAACAGCAGGGAGATTATACGTACCGTGCTGTCCGCACCAAACACCTTTGCTGTTGTGCTGAAGGAAACCATGGAGCCTGTAGGAAGCATCGGACTGATGATTGGAAAGCAAAGCAATCTATCGATTGCAGACGATGAAGGAGAAATCGGTTATTGGATTGGAGAGCCTTACTGGGGACAGGGTCTGATTCCGGAAGCGGTAAAGGAGCTCATGCGCTATGGATTTGAGGACTGCCATTTAAAAACGCTATGGTGCGGGTATTTCGACGGCAATGATAAATCCAGACGAGTTCAGGAAAAATGCGGCTTTCATTATCTACGCAGTGATGTGAGAGAATGGCCGCTGATACAGCAGACACTTACTGAACATGTATTGTATATCACAAAAGAGGAATGGGAAGCAAATATCGCATAGCATGGTAGAGCGGATGTATTTTCTATTTTCTTATAGATACAGAGAACCAGAGATTTCAAGCAGCAATGCATCGTAAGCGAAATCTCTTTTTCTTTCTTTAGACCACGAAGTCTTTGCGCAACACGTTTGTATCGAAAGAAACATGAGAAAGCTGAAGTGAAAAGTTAAATTCCACTTTCAAAAGGCGAATAAAA
>QULU01000007.1:43680-121432 GCA_003481775.1 Clostridiaceae bacterium OM02-2AC | reverse complement strand
GAATAAAAAATAGCATCAACCAAATTTCCTTAGGTTGATGCCATTGCGCTGTAAATTCAGCGTTTTTTCTATTAGGGGCTTGAAGCTGCATCATTTTATAAAGGAACAATAACTGCCCTATCAAATATACAACTGTGATACAACCGCATGCTAAAGTAGCAGCAAGGAGATGATATAATGAAAAAAATATGCATACTGCTATGCTGTATCATACTGCTTGCCGGCTGTGTAAGCAGGAAACAGGATGTAAGCGATAAAGAGGGAGGAGAGCCACAAAAGCAAGGTGCCTTTAACGAGGAGCTGCAGCTAAAGGAATGGTCGCTTCGCTCGCTTAGTCAGGGCGATGGAAATGCACAGGGCTTTTACCGTTTGAAAACGATAGATAACGGCGGCGGTGAGCTGTATTCCAATATTTTATATACCGACTATGAGAACAAAAAAGAAATTTATTTATGCGACAAACCGGAATGTCAACACAGGGATACCTCCTGTACCTCCTATTATGCAGGTCTTGATATGGTTACGCAGCTGCTCGTTCATCACAACCATTTGTATCTGATCGCCAATGAGGACAGCACGGTAAATGAAAAAAACGAGCTTGTTACAATGCCTGCCAGAATCCTGCAAATGGATCTGGATGGGAAAAACCGCAAAGAGCTCATGCAGCTGCCAAGCGGCTATGGCTTCAGCTATGAGAGTATGGCAGTGGCCGGGGATGTTTTGTATGCTCCAATCGAGAAAACAGAGAATGTGAGTACAGGACAGGGAGAAATGAGCTCTGCCGTACAGGTTGTCCGTGAAAAAAAGCTGTATGCGATACAGCTGAACAGCGGCAAACGAAAGGCGGTTGCGGATATGAAAAACAAGAGCATTCTGGGATGTATGGGACGCTCTCTCATCGTCAATGCCTACCGCTATAAGGAAGACCCCGATCAGCTGCTGGATAAAGGGGATTTTGAAGGCTATGAGCGGGTGTCACAGCAGGCAGAGATTGCCTATGAGCGTATCAATGTGGATAGTGGAAGGGTGGAGAAAAGCTTTCCTACAGCTGCGGATGTGCTGGGTATCTTCGTAAATGACAGTATTTACTATACAGATAACAGCGGTATGCTGAAGCAGCTGAATATGAAGGATGGGAAAACACATGATCGCAAGCAGCTGGAGAATCCCATGTCCACGCTGATGTTTGGAGAGGATAACCATCTGTACCTGTATATGGGAGAAAAGGAATATGTATATTCATTACAGGATGATCGTCTGACACCGTTTACGCTGACACTGTCGGATACACAGGAGCCGATTCGCCTGCTTGGTGAAACAAAGGATATGTATTATGTCATCTATGATCAAACTGGAGAGGTAAAGAAAACATGGGCCGGTACGGATCAGTATGAGGCAAGCAGTTACGCTTATGGACTGATGAAAAAGAAGGATTACTGGAACAGCAAAGCGAACTACACACCGGTGGATGTCATAGCGAAGGGGGAGTAGGCAAATGCTGGAAATAAAAAATGTAAGTAAATCCTATGCGGATAAACGGGTGCTGCATCATATTGATTTGCGTCTATCGCATGGAATCTATGCGCTGCTTGGACCCAACGGTGCCGGGAAATCAACATTGATGAATATCCTGTGCAATCAGCTGAAATGTGAGGAAGGCAGTGTTTTGTATAACGATAAGGATATCCGTGAGCAAAAGCAGGCATATTATGAGTTGCTCGGATATGCTCCGCAGCAGCAGGGTCTGTATGATGAATTTAGCGGAGAACGGTTTCTAACGTATATGGCTTTGTTGAAAAATATCAGTAAGTCACAGATACAAAAGGAGGTTGCGCGTGTTGCACAGCTTGTGAATATGCAGCAGCACCTCAAGCAGCGCTGTGGTGCATATTCCGGTGGCATGAAACAGCGTATACTGGTAGCTCAGGCATTGCTGGGGAATCCGGAAATTCTGCTGTTCGATGAACCGACAGCAGGCCTGGATCCAAAGGAGCGGGTGTCTTTACGCCGTGTATTTGATTCCCTGAAGAAGGAGCATACCTTGTTGATAGCGACACATGTTGTAAGCGATGTGGAATCCATAGCAGATGAGGTAATTTTTTTAAAGCAGGGAAGGCTGATGGCACAGGGTGGTGTGGATGAGCTGCTGCTTCACCATCCGGGTATTGCTTCACTGGAGGAATTGTATCTGCATATGTTTGCCGAGGAAGCAGCATGTTGAAAAATCTGTATGCAATGGAGCTGTATAAGCTGTGGAGAAGTAAAAGATTTCTGCTGTTTCTTTTGCTGCTGCTGTTGTGCAACATCGGCTTTCTCTCCTACGAAACCTGGGGACAGAATAAGGTTGAAACAGCAGCCTATCAGAAAGTATCCACGCATTTACAAGCCCTGTCCAGTGATGCACGCTACACATATCTGCAGGAACACGCATATCAGGTGGAGCTGGCCTTTGCCCGTGAGCAAATCCGCAATCTGAAGACGCAGCACGATCCGCAGGCGGAGGCGCGTATTGCGGCGTTGCGTGATCAGTACCCTGCGCTTGAGCAAAACGGTGGTACACCACCTTTGTATACCGGTGATCTGGAAGCGGAAACGGCCTTTTTAAAACCGATCTTAGAACAGGCAGCTACGGTGAAGGGCTATGCAAATTTTCTAACGGAGGTTGAACAGAAGGCAAAAACGATCTCTTCGATTTCCATATTTGCAAGGGAGGACAGCTTCTCCAGTCGTAATATACAAAAAAGCAAAGAGGACTATGCGGCAATGCATTCGGTTTCCATTGACTTTCAGCTGCAGGATGCACTGCTGCGAGCACTGTCTTATCCCGTAACCGCTGTTCTTGTCATGCTTGCAATATTTCTGTATGCAACGATGGTCTATCAGCAGGAGAGTCAGCGTAAGCTGCAGCCGATGCTTTATGGAACCCTGCGCGGCCGGCATACCTATATAAATACGAAGATGGTTGCGATTGCTGTATCCTCTGCGGTGATTGTCTGCTTGTTTTATGGCGGTAATCTTCTATTGATGGAGCTTGCATATGGGGGGATTCGCCTATCTGCATCACTGCAATCTCTTGCGGCCTTTCAGCAGTCGATACTGCCCATCAGCATCCTACAGTTCCTTCTACTGTTTTTCTTTCTGAAGATAGGCACCTGTATGATATTCGCTCAGGCGATGTTGCTGCTCTGTACCATTTTCAAGCATCGGGTTATCAGCTATCTCAGCATGATTGCCTGCATTCTGCTTTCCTTCGCCATGCATATATTCCTGTCGCCAACCGGTCCTTTCCGTGTGCTGTATTATCTGAATCCGGTTCGTTTGTTTCAGGTTGTCGAGCTGCTGCAGGGCTATGTGAATTTCAATGTGCTTCAACATCCGGTATCACTTTCCATGCTTTACAGCATATTGCTTCTGGCTGTGGCTGTGCTTTTGTTTGTGCTGCTGCATAGCATGGTGGAAAAAGCTGCGCACAGCTACCAGCTTCCGGTGTGGATCCGGCGTCTGCATATGCCGGTTATACGCAATCTGTGGGCACAGGAATGCTACAAGCTTTTCTGGGTACAAAAAATAGCGCTCGTCCTGCTGGTCTTTGCCGGATTTCAGTTGTACAGCTATTCACATATGCAGGTGTATACAAGTGAAGAGGAACGGCTGTGGTCCTCCTATATGCAGACACTGCAGGGGGAAGTGACAAAAGAGAAGGAAGCGTTTCTTCAGAAGGAAAAGACCTATTTTGCGGATTTACACAAGCAGGAGGAGCGTCTGGTAAAGCGTCTTGAGCGAAGGGAAATCAGTATGGCGCAATATCGCCGACAGGTGGAGCCGATTTCCAATATGCTGTTGAAGGAGGAAACCTTCCAGCAGGTGCTGCAGGAATATGAATATGTAAAGCAGGATTCCCATCGGCAATTTGTCATTCCCTTTGGCTATCGGCGGCAGTTCTTTTCATCGGATCGCTGGAGTATGCTGATCTTTCTCTTCCTGTTTCTGCTAAGCATTGCAAATCTGCAATGTATAGAGTATCGCAATAAACGGCAGATTTTATTAAAGACCTGCGTACATGCCAAAAAGGCACTGGTAAACAGAAAGCTGATCCTCGCCTTTCTGTGCGGTGTTTCTCTGCTTATCATGGCACGTCTTCCACAGCTGCTGGTCTATGCAAAAACCTATGGTTTTCCATGCAGCACTGCATCGATTACATCCCTGCAGGAATTTGCCCAGCTGCCGGGAGGTATCAGTATCGCATGCTTTATGATTGGTGCAGCCCTGCTCCGACTTTTTGCCCTGCTTCCGGTAATCATGTTCTGCTTCATGGTTTCCGTCCGTGTCCGTCAGCAGCTATTCACGCTGTTATCGGCTCTTCTGATATTTCTGCTTCCTTTGCTGTTGTCAGCTGCAGGAATTCATATTCTGGATGCTGTGAGTCTGTATCCGCTGCTGTTTAATGAAAGCTGTATGACATCTGTTTCCGGTATGTGGAATCTGTTGTTCTCCATACTTGGCTATTCTGTATTTACCATACTATGCTATCGGCTTGCTCTTTTATTTGATAAACAGGTCTAAGAAAAAAACACTTCCTTTATTCTGCATACAGCAGAGGGAAGTGTTTTCTTTTACGTTTTTACTATTGATTTGCCGCAGTATCATCCAGGCGCTTCACGCTCAGTGTAACGGTGACGCCTGTGCTCAGTGTCAGAGTCAAAGCGATAGCCGCACTGACGGCCATGTCGATTACATCACCGGCTGATAAGGTTTCAATCACACTGCCGGAATAGATGGATTCCGTTGCGATTGCCAGCAGATGGCGTTCTTCTGTACTTGGAATAGATACCCCGTTGCGTCGCACGCTCAGTGTAACTGCCGCTCCCAGTGAAGCGGAGGCATTGAACATATAGTTGATTTCATAAACACCGCTGGTAACAATTGTTAAAGCATCTGCCGGTGTAAGGTCAACATTGGAGGCAGGCATATCTACAGGAAGAGGCAGCTGTTGCTCGGCACCGATCAACAGACTCAAGGTTTGTGCGGTATCATTGTACTTTCCACCGTATGCCAAAAGTGTTCCACCGCCGCCAGGTCCGGTATCTCCGCGTGGAATGGTGAAGGTAAGCTCTATACCATCCGGTGTATCTACGGAGGTAACCTCAGCTTCTGTTCCCGGTTCGGATGTTGTAGTTGGACCAATGGTTACGACTGGTGTTGGTCCTGTTGGTCCGATATCTCCCTGTGCACCGGTTTCACCAGTTGGTCCGGTCGGCCCGATTTCTCCGTCAGCGCCTGTAGGACCTGTAGCTCCTATGGCACCATCGGCACCTGTAGCTCCGGTGGCACCTGTGGCCCCGGTAATTCCCGTAGCACCGATTGGTCCGGCAGGCCCTGTAGGTCCGGTTTCCCCAGTAGCGCCTGTGGCCCCGGTGTTTCCGGTAGCGCCGATTGGTCCGGCAGGCCCTGTAGGCCCGGTTTCCCCAGTAGCGCCAGTAGCCCCTGTGGCCCCAGTAATTCCGGTAGCACCGATTGGTCCGGCAGGCCCTGTAGGTCCGGTATCACCAGTAACGCCTGTGGCACCTGTGGCCCCAGTAATTCCGGTAGCACCGGTTGGTCCGGCAGGTCCGGCAGGTCCGGTTGGCCCTGTTGCACCATTCTCACCAGTCGCTCCGATTGCCCCAGTCGGTCCGGTATTTCCATTAGCGCCCGTCGGTCCTGTAGCCCCAATTGGCCCTGTGGCTCCGGTAATCCCCGTAGCGCCTGTCGGTCCTGTCGGTCCTGTCGGCCCGGTAGCTCCAACTCCAGGCCCAGTCGGTCCCGTGGCTCCTGTAGCACCGGTATCCCCGCGTGGAATGACGAAATCCAATACATGATTTGGTCCTCCGCTGTCATGTACCTGAGCAGGTGTTCCTGGATCAGCAGTTGTCGTCGAACGTATGGTTATTGTTTCCGATAACCCGGTAGCGCCTGTGGCTCCGCTTGCGCCCTGTGCTCCTGTAGCTCCGGTGGCACCTGTTTCTCCCGCCGGACCTCTGAATCCTCGCGGACCGCGCGGCCCCGGACAGCAGCATACGTCATAGTCGCAATCGCAGGATGAAGAACTGCACTCATTGCAGCAGTTTTTGTCATCAAATTCATACTCATCATAATGCATATCGTTCACCTCAATTTTTTTAATTCATTTTAGTATATGGCAGAGATTTAGAATGGGGCATGATATTGACCCTGTTCCAATGAAAAGATGGCTGATTCGTTTGCATATTTAAGTATCCGGCAATCAGCAGAGAAGCCGATTGTCCGGTATTGTGAAAAGGATAGCTGGTCGAAGCTGCATCAGTTGATCAGGATATAGCGATCCCTGCGCTGGCATAGCCGGCGATTGTATTGACAAGGCTCAAGCCGGCAGCTGTAGCGGTGAATACAAGCAGCAGTCTTGTCTGGTTCGTAACTGCGATTGACAGTCCTGTTGTTGTACCCGAGGATATGGTTCCGATAGCGATTACCCCGCTGATCGCAGGAGCTAGTGCCACCGTAGCCCCAGGCACAGCCGTAAAGGAGTTGTTTGGTGCTGTAGATTGGTAAAGTGTTGCTGTGATTGTTACAGTAGAGCCAACCAGTGACAAAGCAGCGGTGGTTGAGAAGAAAGCAGAAATCGAAGTTATGGTACCTGCTCTTGGCATAGAAAATGCAAAGTTTGTCAGCGTACCAGCAGCATTGGTAAGGTCTATGATGCCGCCAACAATACTGACGCCTGGTGCAGAGCTGCCGAAGCCGACAAAGCCCGGTGTACCGACCAGTCCTCCTGCAATCGTTGTCAGGGATAATGGAATGCCAGAGCTGTAAGGAATAATTGCAGAGCTTCCTGCTAGTCCGGTCGCTCCGGTTGCACCTGTAGCCCCGGTTAAGCCCGTGCTTCCTGTGGGACCTGTTGCACCCGCAGGGCCAATAATACCATCAGCTCCTGTAGCCCCAGTGGCCCCTGTCGGTCCAGTCGCCCCATCCGCTCCGGTGTTTCCGGTAGCTCCAGTTGGCCCGGTAGCTCCTGTCAACCCTGTACTTCCTGTCGCACCTGTCGGTCCGGTAGGTCCATCAGCGCCATCAGGTCCTGTATTTCCGGTTGCTCCAGTTGGCCCGGTTGCACCATCAGCCCCGGTGTTTCCCATGGCCCCCGTCGGTCCTGTGGCTCCGGTTAATCCCGTGTTTCCCGTTGCCCCGGTCGCTCCGGCAGGCCCGATTGCACCATCAGCCCCAGTGTTTCCAGTAGCGCCCGTTGGTCCTGTTACGCCATCAGCCCCAGTATTCCCGGTAGCCCCCGTCGGTCCTGTTATTCCTGTGCTTCCGGTTGGTCCAGTTCCTCCGGTAGCTCCAGTGCTGCCTACTGGTCCAGTAGCTCCCATAGGTCCGATTGCACCATCGGCTCCGGTATTTCCAGTAGCGCCCGTTGGTCCCGTAGTCCCGGTTGCACCGATGCTTCCTGTTGCACCAGTTGGTCCTGTCGCACCAGTATTTCCCGTTGGTCCGCTAACGCCGTTGGCTCCGGTGTTACCCATCGGTCCGGTTGGTCCAGTCACACCATTAGCACCGGTATTACCTGTAGCCCCTGTTACGCCACTCGCTCCTGTCGCCCCAGTCGCTCCGGCAGGTCCGACAGGGCCTGTATTCCCCGTAGGCCCAGTGGCACCAGTATTGCCAGTCGGCCCGGTAGGTCCTGCAGGAATTGTGAACAGCAAAGAAGCACCGGAAGGTGAAAATGTCTCATCGACACTGGCTTGTGTTCCAGGATCACCGGTTATAGTTCCGGCAACGGTAATAACCGGGGTCACTCCGGTAGCTCCCGTGTTTCCACTCGCACCGGTATTTCCTGTCGGCCCAGTCGGTCCCGTCGGTCCAGTAGCACCGGTACTGCCGGTATTTCCAGTTGCACCAGTCGGGCCTGTTGGCCCCGTAGCGCCTACACCTGGACCGGTCGCCCCAGTCGCCCCCGTCGGTCCGCTTGGTCCTGTCGCTCCTCGAAATCCCCGTGGTCCTCGTGGTCCCTGGCAACAGCTGTTACAGTCAAAGTCGCAGGATGAGGAATCCTCGCTACAGCACTCATCGTTGTAATTATAATCATCGTAATGCATATTGCTCACCTCGCTTTCTAATACGTTATACAATATGCTGATAAAGAAAAGCAGACATCGACAATCCCCCAGATATCTAAAAATATTTAATTCTCGCAAACAAAGCAAACGCAGCGGACATATATGTTGACATAGATGATATCAATGCTGAATTTTTGAAGGAAGCAGGGATTTGCTATGCAACGGCTTATCCTGCTGAAGGTCATAAGCAATGCATTTGATACATGTTTCAGAGTAGCAGTACGCCAAAGCTGAGTAAGCAGAAACGGAAGCAGCCCTCATAAAACGCGAGACCTGCATTTCATCGATCTGAATACGGATTGCTATACAAGTGGTAAATGGCAAGACACAAGAATATTTCTATGCGTTAATTCGCAGACAGGTAAAGATTTTTTTTTAGGCATATGCTATACTGTTAGCATAAATGAGGTGATTATATGCTGTCTACAGAGCGTAAATTATATTTGTTGCAGAAAGTGGAAAGAGAAGGAACCATCCATGTACGGGATGTTGCCAAGCAGCTTAATATCAGTGAAACAACGATCCGTCGTGATTTGATGGAGCTGGAGCAGGAAGGAAAGGTGCGAAGGGTGCACGGCGGTGCTGTCAGAGAGAGTCTGAATCAGATTTTAACGGAATCAAGAGAGCTGCTGATGCAGGATCGCATGCTGATCAATTTTGACAGAAAATCCAGAATCTGCCGCAGTGCCAGTGAGCTGGTAGAGGATGGAGAGTGTGTCTTTCTGGATGGAGGAACCAGTATTGTCGCAATGATTGACTATCTGCAAAGTCGCCCCATCAAAATCGTGACACATAACCAGCTCATCGTACAGCGGCTGCATGATCCGGTTGCACAGATAATTATCATCGGTGGGGACTTTAATGCAAAATATCACATGAGTGAAGGTCCAATGGCACAGAATATGCTTGGTCTTTACAATTTCGACAGGGCCTTTATCGGCTGTGCAGGCATGGATCCTATCAGTGGGCAATGCTATACTGCAGAAATGGGAACCAGAGAATTGAAGGAGATTGCGATGAAAAACAGCAATCACAGCTATCTGTTGATTGATGATAGCAAGCTGTTTGTAAAGGGCTTCTGCAAATTTACGAATACGGATGCCTTTGAACAGATATTCTGTAATACGCTGGATGAGGCTGTGGAAAACCTTCCTGAGAATATGAAATTTGTGGAATAGGCTGAACAAAAAAAAGGTTCAACCTTTTTTTTCAAAATGTAAGAAAACGCTTTCCTGATTGCCCTTCCTGATTTATCATAAGAGTATAAAGAAAAGAGGGGTTTTATGGTAAGGACAATACCTGAAGATTTTTTAATCGGAACAAGCAGTAGTGCATGGCAAATTGAAGGTGTGGCAGGAAAAAGCAAAGAACAGAAAAGCTGGGCAGAGCTGTTCTATGAATCAGCACCGGAAAAATGGCACGACGGAGTCGGACCCGACAAGGCGGCCGATTTCTATCACCGCTACAAAGAGGATATTCATACTATGGCATCACTTCATATGAAAGCCTTCCGCTTTACGATACAGTGGGCGCGGTTTATGAAGGATCCGATTGCCGGTATCGTGGATGAAGAGGCAGCTGCATATTACGGTGATGTAATCAAAACCATACGGGAGGCGGGAATGGAGCCGCTGATATCCCTTGAGCACTGGGATCTTCCGGCCATACTCATCGAACGCTTTAACGGCTGGGCAGGCAGAGAAACGCTGGACTGCTACATCATCTATGTGAAAGAGGTGCTGCAGCGTTTTGCAGATCAGGTAACCTGGTGGTTCGCCTTTACAGAACCGAACATCCCCATTGATAACGGGTATATGGATGCCATATGGTATCCGTTCACTCATGATCCGAAAACCGCTTATCAGGCACATTTTCATAAGATACTGGCAACCTCGTATGCAGTCGCATGCATGGAGCAGTATCGCTCCTATGGATGCCGCATGGGGGCAATGGTACACATGACACCGGTCTATGCGAAAAGCGGAGAGATTCAGGATGTAACAGCAGCATGGTATGCCGATCTGTTTCATGTGCGTCTGTATCTGGACCCGTATCTGAAGGGAGAATTTCCGGCGGAACTGCTGCATCAGCTGCAGCTGCATGACTGCATGTTTAGCTATAAGGAAGAGGATTTGCAGCATATCCGAGCACATCGCATTGATATGCTTGGCATTGATTACTATTTTCCGATTCGGGTGCAGGCGCGCCGTCATCCGTATACCGGTCCCTTCCATCCAAAGCTGTATTATGAGCCATGGATCAAGGAGGACCGCAAATTCAATGCGGACCGCGGCTGGGAGGTTTACGAGCAGGCTGTCTATGATATCGGCATGCGCCTGAAGCATGAATATGGCAATCCGGACTGGCTGATCAGCGAAAACGGTATCGGTATTGCACATGAGGAGCGCTACCGCAATGAACAGGGAAGTATTGACGATGATTACCGGATCACCTTCCTCCGTGAGCATCTGCGATATGCGCTGAAGGCAAAAGAGGCAGGCTGTCACTGTCATGGGTATCTTGTATGGTCTTATATTGATAATGTATCCGCCATCAATGCATTTAAAAACCGTTACGGTCTGCTGGAGCTGGACGTAACGACAGGAAAAAGGATTCCGAAGAAATCGGCATACTGGTTTCGAGATATATTAGAAAAAATGCAGCTGGATGATTGAAAATGCATGATTGTGTGTGATAAAACAAACATAAATATGCATAATCGGAATAATGTGAGCGCAAATGGCTTGCTTATCGGATGAATTCCCATTATAATAAGCATAGAAAGAATCCTGATACCTTTGATTCTTTGACGCAGTCTGCATGATTTCATAGGAATGATGCTTGCAAGGGAGCATGGTGATGACATGCAAGGGGCGTGCACATTTGTTATCGAAGCGGGCTGTCAGCTATGAGGAGGGCGCTTATGAAAGATTTTCTATTTTATACACCTGCAGCATCCGGCGTTGACTGGAAGCGCATCGATTCTCTTCGTCATGTTATGGAGAAACGCACTGCCAGTATATGCTCGCAGCGTGCTCTTCTGTATACACGCTCATTTCAGGAAAGTGAAGGAGAACCGTATATTATCCGCAAGGCAAAGGCATTTGCCTATACCCTTGCCCATATGGATATCTATATTCAGCCGCATTCTCTGATTTTCGGAAATCAGGCATCTACAAACTTCGCAGCACCAATATTTCCGGAATATTCCATTCAGTGGGTCATTGATGAGCTGGATACTTTCGATCAGCGAAGCGGTGATGTGTTTCAGATCAGTGAGGAAGTAAAGCAGGAGCTGAAAAGCATAGCACCATACTGGCTGCAGCATACCCATGAGGATGAGGTCAATGCACACCTCAGCGAGAATATCCGTCTTGCAGAGAAGCAGGGAGTTCTTCATCGCGGCGGTATTTCCATGTCCGGGGACGGTCACATTGTACCGGATCATGACATGATATTGAACAGAGGGTTTCGCTCGATCATCAATGAGGCGAAGCATGCCCTGACACATGCTGACCTGCAGGATGCACAGCGCAATTACTATCAGGCGGTTATCATTTCGCTGGAAGGGGCACTGCTGTTTTTTCAGCGATTTGCCAAGCTTGCCGAGGAAATGGCGGAGCATGAACCGAATGAAAAAAGAAGACAGGAGCTGCGTGTAATCGCGCATATGGCTTCAACCATGATGGAACAGGAGGCCAGAAGCTTTTATGAAGGCGTAGAGGTGTGCTATATGGTGCATGTTCTGCAGATGATTGAAAGCAACGGGCATTCCTTCTGCTATGGCCGTTTCGACCAGTACATGCGAACGCTTTATGAACAGGATCTAAAGCGGGGTGTGCTGACAAAGGATCAGGCACTGGAAATCATCACCCATATGTTCATAATGAATTCCTCCTGTAATAAGGTGCGTCCCTACGGTCATACAAAATACTCACAGGGCTATCCGCTTTATTCCAATCTGGTTGTCGGAGGCAAAACACCACAGGGAAGCGATGGTACCAACGAGCTCTCCTATCTATGTATTGAAGCGATGCATCTGACGTCGTTAGCGGAACCGAATTTCTCTGTCCGTTATCATTTGGAAACACCGAGGCAGTTCCTAAAGGCGGCGGCATTGCTGATTCGCACCGGATGCGGAATGCCGAGCATGTTCAATGATGAGGTGGCCGCAAAGGGAATCGAGGATTTGGGAATTGCGAAGGAGGACGCGCTGGACTATTGTCCGATTGGCTGTGTGGAAACCGGGGTACCGGGAAAATACGGACATCGGGCTACCGGTATGACCTATGTCAACTGGGGCAAGGTTTTGGAGATTTTGCTGCATAACGGTGTAGACCCTGCAAGCGGTATCCAAATGCTGTCGGTAAATGGACAAAGCGGGGATGCTGTTACGTTTAAGAGCTATGAGGAATTGTGGCAGGGCTGGGAAAAGCTGCTGAAATTCTATTCTGATATATCGGTGGAATGCGATGCAATCTGTGATGATTCTCTGGTAAAATATGATGCTGATCCTTTCGCAAGCTGTTTTATACAGGACTCCATGAAGCTGGGAAAAACCCTGAAGGAGGGTGGCTGCCGCTATGATGTGATTTCACAGTCCAATATCGGACCGTGTGTTGTCGGAAACGCATTATACGCAGTAAAGAAGCTGGTATTTGAAGAGCAGTCGGTAACCTGGGAAGAGCTGATGAATGCTATGCAGGATAACTGGCAGTCTCTGAAATCCGCTAAAATTCATAAAAAAATACGTCATGTTGCCAAGTTTGGAAATGACGATGATGCGGTGGATGAAATTGTTAAGAATGTTTTTGATTCCTATCTGAAGCTGCTTCCGCAGTATCGTACACAGCGTTATCAGCAGGGGCCTGCAGTAAGCTGCTATACGATGTCGACCAGCAATATCACCTCCTATGTACCAAACGGCTTTGTCGTTGGTGCAACACCGGATGGACGATTTGCAGGTACCCCGTTAAATGAAGGCTGTTCTCCAACACAGGGGACAGATACAAACGGTCCTACCGCGGTTATCAATTCAGTTGCTAAGCTGCCGAATGAACAGGTTGCGGCAGGACAGCTGCTGAATATGCGATTCTCCAGCGGTGCACTGGCAGGAGAGGAAAATCTCGATAAGTTCGTTGACTTTCTGATGGCCTCTGCGAAAAAGCACATTTACCATAATCAGTTCAACGTCATCGACAGTGCAACGCTGCGTCTGGCGCAGGAGCATCCACAGGATTATACGGATCTGATCGTGCGTGTTGCCGGTTACTGTGCACAATTTGTTTCCTTGATGCCGGAAGCACAGGAGGCTATCATCGCACGTACGGAGAATACATGGTAGCCTTACACCTGTCGACCATACAGCGCTATTCCACAAAGGATGGCCCGGGGATACGATCCACCGTATTTCTGATTGGCTGTAATCTGCGCTGTGCATGGTGCTCCAATCCGGAGCTGATGCTACCATACGATAAGCTGCTTCATTTTTCATCGCTGTGCCGCGGCTGTCAGAGCTGTGTGCATGCGTATCCAACGGCTGTATACATGGAGGATGGTGCTATTCATATGCATCCCTGTGCACAGCATATGGCTGGAGAGCTGGAGGAGGCTTGTCCCTTTGATGCTCTTGAACAGGTTGGGATGCGGATGGAGCCCATACAGCTCGCAAAGCAGCTGGAAAAGGATTTCACATATTATGAGGAATCCGGAGGTGGTGTAACGTTTAGCGGAGGGGAACCGCTGTTACAGGCTGCGGCTTTGTGTGATACCCTCTATCTGCTGAAGCAGAAGCAGATTGCGGTTTGTGTGGATACCGCAGGGGATGTGGCATGGGAACAGCTGGAAAGGGTTGCGGACTATTGCGATTTGTTTCTCTATGATATCAAAGCCTTTGATGCTGCATTACACAAAAAAATCACCGGTGCAGACAACGGCCGGATTCTTGATAATGCAAGAAGACTGGCGGCGATGCACAAGCCGATGTGGATTCGCATGGTCATTGTGAAGGGGTATAACGATGATCGAAGCGATCTGCTGAAAAGACTGCAGTTTGCGGCAGCACTGGGTTCTGCGGTACAACGAGTAGAGCTTTTACCATATCATGCCTTGGGAGAAGGAAAGTATAAAAGTATGGAACTGGCATATCCGATACAGGAGGATGCCTGTCCGGATGCTGAAACACTGACCTATTGTATGGAGGAAGGCCGAAGGCTCAATCTGCCAATGTATATGGAAAAAGAGTGAACGTACTGTCGGCTGTCATTTGTTTCTATCATAGCGTTCTTTGTTCTGTTATGATAATGGAGTGAATTACTCAAAAGGTCTTTCAATTAGTAAAAAATATGATACAATAAATACATAAATGTAATCGTGATAACTTTGAGCATGAAATGAAGGCTACAGGGTGAGAAACCTGGCGGAGTCCGGAATATACCGGGGTTCATGGATTGTTAGAGAGGTAAGTATCATTGATGGAGGATACCATCAGTGTGCTTGCCTTTTTTTTGTTATCCCGAGCAGGAAAGGAGTGTCTTGACATGGGACAATTTATTAGACTGAGAGTAGCGAATGAGCTTTATGTATTGAAAAAGGACAGATGGGGGTTTGCATATGATAGGGACAGGATAACAGATATGCTCAATTCATGGTTTAACATGCAGCTTTATAATGTAGAGGAGCTTGAGGACAGCGTACTCTTCACACTCAAAAAAGATGTGCTTCAGGAGCATTTTCTCTCATTTCTTTTGGAACAGACACAGATTATGTGTGATTTTGAAGCGAAGGAAATCAAGGAGGAGGTGGAAGCACTGAAAAGCAGAAACCTCCCGGATTATATGAAGTGGATAAAAGAAAACCGCATGCCGTCCTGTCTATGGTATGGAAAATGTACCATCGTATCACCGCTGTATTGTTCTGAAAAGCTGTATATGAGTGCTGATGGCGTGGATTATCTGGTTGAGGGTAAGGCTATTATGGAATGCTATGATAGTTTATTTACATACATCCATAACATGATTCGCAAAATCTCTGTGAATCCCTTAAAGGATACGGTTGTAGTTCTGCTTGACTAAGCATATCCTTGTTTTCAGGATGTTTTTGAAATGTATGCGAATATGCGAATAAGCAAAGTCTTTCCCAAGATAAGTAAGTAGGAAGACATCGTATCATATATCGCTGGAAAGTTGAATTTCTATCAGGCTTTCTCCAATCTGTAGCACCAAGTAATGAAAAAAATGTCCGAAACGCTTTAAATAAGTGTATTTAGGACATTTTTCTATGTGTATCAAAGTATCGTAATTTTTCCTCTCAACTTATAACACTATACCTGTATTTTTCCTGTGTCTACCCTTGCCTGTTTTTTTGTGGTTTCCTATGCTTGCGCGTGTTATTTTGTAGTCTGTAAAGGATGAGAGGCTTTTCAACAGATACAATATAAACATAGCGTTCCTGTCATACATAATCGTATCATAGAAATTCATAATCCTCATCTGATACACAAATCAGCTGCTTTACCTCGCTCACCATATGCTGCTCCTGCTCTGTGATCTGATCAGTTATCAATACATCGTAGTCAGACCACCTTGCGAAGGTATAGGAGGAGGACTTGCGAAACTTCGAGGAATCGCACAACAAAATCTTCTGCTGTGCCTTTCGCAGAACATGCTGCTTGACCTCCATTTCCTCATGGGAAAAGGTCGCCGGTCCAAACGAGTCAAGAAATCCATCACAGCCCATGAAGGCGGTATCAATATGGATGGCATCAATTATGCTGTTTGTAAAGCCGCCGACGGCAGCCTTCCCCTGCTTCTGGAGCAGTCCCCCTGCAATAATCAGCTGATGTGTGGTTTCCGATACCATAGACGCAATCGCAAGAGAATTGGTGACAACGGTCAAGCCCTTGCGCAGACGCAGATATTTTGCAAGGTACAGGATCGTACTGCCCGGATCAAGGAAAAGAACGGTGTTATCCTGAATAAAGTTCAGTGCTCTGCGTGCAATCAGCTGCTTTTCATACACATGCTCACTCATTTTAACATCCAGCGGCAGCTGATAATAGGTGTTTTTTATCTCGGCACCGCCATGATTTTTAATGATGATGCCCTGCTCATCCATACAGTTGAGATCCTTGCGAATCGTTTCGGTTGTGACCTGCAGCTGCTCCGCCAGTTCACTTACACGGGCACTCCCCTGTGATACGATGATGCGATAGATTTCATTTCTTCTCTGCTGTGTAGTTTTTGCCATAGAAGATCCCTCATTTCTATAGCCTCATGGTATCGCAGCCAAAGACTTTCGTCAATATGATTTTAAATATGATGTTGGGATTGATTTGTATTTATTTGTATAAATCCTTTTCTTTCTTATAGAAAACAAGCTTTTTCGATTGTTTGTTCTGAAAATACAGGAATCATATTGCATTTGTGTAAAAATGCTTTATGATGTAGGCACAATTAGAAAAAGGAAAAAGGAGAAGCCGATTATGAAAAGTAAACTGATTGAAATGCGTGAGAAATATCCACAGACGGAGCTATGGACGGATTCTTTCCATATAGATGATCATGCATACGGACTGACACAGGGAATTACCGGTATTACGACAAGTCCTACCTGGGTATCCCGTATGCTGTGCAATGAAGAAGGCAGGGAGCATGCATTGGTGCTTCGTGAGCTGCAAAGACAGCATCCGGAATATAATGAACAGGAAATGATCTGGGCATGGACACTGGAAATGGGGAAACGCAGGAGCAGCATTCTGCTTCCGCTTTGGGAGCAGGGAAATCCGAAGCAGGGGCGTTTCTCGATTCAGACATCCATTTATGATTACAGCAATACGGAAAAAATGG
The DNA here is from genome assembly GCA_003481775.1 of Clostridiaceae bacterium OM02-2AC. GTDB lineage: Bacteria > Bacillota_I > Bacilli_A > Erysipelotrichales > Erysipelotrichaceae > Clostridium_AQ. The sequence continues at coordinate 104,457 of QULU01000007.1, read as the reverse complement.
TACGCATGGCAGAGGAAGTAAACAGCTGCGGAGCGAATATGCAGGTGAAAATCCCTTCCACAAAGGAAGGAATCAAGGCGATGGAGGAGGCGACATTTCGAGGAATCAGCGTTATGGCAACCGTCTGCTTCAGTGTGGATCAGGCCGTTGCGGCTGCGGAAGCAATCGAGCGAGGAATGAAGCGGCGTACAGCGCAGGGGCTGTCCAACGCAGAGCTGAATCCGGTATGTGCCGTACTGCTGGGGATGCAGGAGGACTGGTTGAAATCCTATGCAGAAAGCAGGGATATTGTTGTACATCCGGATGCATTTCCATGGTGCGGGGTGGCAATCTGTAAAAAGGTATATCATATATTTCAGGAACGCGGCTATAAAACCAGAGTGCTAACGGCTTACTATCGTCATCAGCTGCATTGGTCTGAATTTATCGGAGGGGACATTATCATGACAATTCCGGCAAAATGGCAGAAGCGATTCGCAAATTGTGATGTGGAAATCAAGGATTATATGAGTGAGGCAGTGGCTGAGGATAAACTGGAACAGCTGTATAAGCTTACACCGTTTGTGCAGGCATATACAGAAGGGTCCTTCACAGAGGATGATTTCAACAGCTTTGGACCTGTTATTCTGACGATTCGATATTTCACAGAAGAATATGAAAAGGCAGTACATAAGGTTCGCGATATCCTGTTGCCAAATCCCATCCGTTAACAAGCTCCCGCTTTCAACGTGTGGCTGCTGATTGCACGCACTGACAGAAACGTAGTTCTGAGGGTATGTCTACATAAGCATACAAAAAAGCTATACAGGTCATATGTGTTATGGCTGCTTGACACCATATAAAGCAGACAGCCTCGAAAAGCTGTACAGGACTAACAGCGGATCCAGAGTGCTCGATCAGCGATAGATCTATGAGAGACCATTTTGCTGCAGAAGCAGTATAGGAAAGGGGAAATCTTTCCATGATGAAAAATGCAAAGCCAGAGATATTTCTGATAACGCTTTGCATTTTTTTATGCCCAAAACCAGGTAACGACAAGCCCTGTATGTCTCCATTCAGGCATGCATTCCTTCAGAAGCAGGATATAAAGTGATCATGCTGCTTCGTATATGCAAGAATTCTATAACAGTGTGGTATGTGAAGCAATCGGTAAAAGCTTTAAGGAATGCAGCGCATCCAGAATCATTTGTATATGATCAAATGCGAGAGACTCCTGCTTCGGATCTATGCTGCGTGCTGTTTTCGTATGATACTGCATATGATGCTGAGCATGAGACAGCGTCAGCGTTTCATCCTTTATCTGTACCTCAAACCATGCCGCATCCTCTGCATCGTCCTTTGCCGCAACCTGTACTTCCTGATGAATCAGCGCAACATGGGCAACGGATATCACCCGCATGCGGGGATCGCGGTGGACGGCCCCATAGGTATGCAGCTGGTAAAGCTGTACCTGATCGCGTTCGATGGAGGTTTCTTCTTTCAGCTCGCGATAGGCTGCGTCCAGAATATCCTCCTCTATATCCAGAAAGCCTCCGGGTAAGGCCCATTGCTGTATGTAGGGATGATTTTTTCTGCGAATCAATAACAGCTTCAGCTGATTTTCGTATTTAGAAAATATAAGCATGTCCACACTGAGAGCAGGGCATGGGTAACGGCTGGCATCATATGTCTTTAAAAATTCCTCCTCTGTCTGACCTTTGGCATTTACTGGTTGTTTCATCATTATACATTCGCCTCTTTTCTACTGTAAGGATAGCACAGGATATCATAGTGTAAAAGCATAGAAGTAAAAATAATCACAGATTGAGGAAATCTGTCTGCTGATATGCTATGATGATAGAGAAGAAACGGAGGTGCTGTTATGGATACCAGACTTGCAGAAAGATTATTTGTACTGATTACATCCAATATGGATCGTACCTACGAGGATGAATGCAATATGGCTATGGATGTATTTCTTGAAGAGGAATTTGATATGGGGGAGCTGAAGCGCATGCTGCTGTATCTGCTCGGTAAGGTAAAAGCAGACAAGCAGGAAATGGTAAAGGAAAAGATCGAACAACAGATTGGTTCTTTACATGAGCAATAGCTGGCAGATTTTGCTAGACATCCCTGCTTTTCAATTTACGGAAAATACGCTATACTGATAACAAGTCAAATGGAGGTCGTATATGAAGAAATTTATCAGATTATGTGGAATTGCCGCCTGTACACTGCTGCTTCTGACAGGCTGCAGTTCAAAATATGAACGTGACGATGAGCCGGGAAGGGTGGAAAATATCACAGTTTCCGAAATGCAGAAAATGGTGGATAAAAAAGAAAGCTTCGCCATTGTATTTACACAGACTACCTGCTCCCATTGTATAGAATTCAAAAAAATGCTGGATGGATATCTGCTGGATCATAACGTCGTATTGTATGACGTTGTTCTGGATGAAGCCCCTGCTTCTCAGCGAAAATCCGATTTGAATACGATACGGAAAACCTTTCCAGGAATGAATGAAACACCTTCCCTTTACTATGTGAAGGAAGGAAAGCTGGAAAATTTACTGGAAAACGGCGATGATGGTTTAACGGAGGAAAAATTCGATAACTGGGTACAGCGCTATAAGCTTGATGAGAAAAAATAAAAGGACAAAAGAAAAGTATTCTGTATAAGGGTGTCTTCCTGTTATATCGGAATACTTTTTTATGGTTCTGTTTAGAAAATATGGGGTGTCAAAGCAATTCAATCCTGATTTCTTATTGGTAGATGACAGCAGGTCACTGTCCTGGAAAGTATGCATGAGAATAGCAGAAGGGCGAGAATATTCTTTTTCAATCTCCAATATGGAGGAAAGGCAGCTGCTGGATTCCATCTGCTTTGAATTTTTCTAAAATCCGTATGAGTCGATATAGCTACCACACTTTTCTCTTTCTTTATGGCTTCAAGAATGCAAGCCTGTGGGACAGGCGTATGGGTAAGGGGGTATTTATGAAACTGCTGAAAAAAACAGACGATTTCATGTATCGTTATCATCACATGTACATGAGGTTGAAGAGAACACAAGGGATTTTTCTCCACTATCCTTATGAAATCATTGCTTTCATGAGACACATAATTCATAGAGTTACTTTTTCAACAGTCTCTTATTTATTTGCTTTATCCACATAATACCAAAGCTTATATTGCGGCTCGTCAAATTCACTGATATAAGCATCCTTCGGATTATTTTCACTGATTTTAATACGCAGAAGCTCCTGCAGCTTGAGCTTCTTCTCGTGCGCAGGAAGGATACTGTAAATCAGCTGTCTGACCTCGTAGCGCTGCTGGTTAACGTAATATTCCACAGTTACATATTTGGAGGGTAATCCGCGATATAGATAGAAACCATCCTCGATTTTTTTTATACGACCATAGCTTTCCGTGCAGCCTTGCTTTTAGTTTTCCAAACATTATCATCACCTGTTTGAATCCTTCCTTTTTATAACTATAGTATATCATTTTGATATGGGAAAAGCAGAACTTAAGAAAAAATAATATTTGAATATAAATACTTGTGCTTCATGGTATACTTATACAAAAAGGAGAGCGTATGAGACGAACAGACAGAGAAACAACAAGAGAAGAGGCATGGCGCATTTTTGATCAAAGCGCATATTCCGTACTTTCCATGAGCATTCGGGATATCCCCTATGCCACTGCACTATCCGTGACACGGATGGATGAAACACTGTACTTTCACTGTGCCCGTGACGGGGAAAAAATCAAGGCTATGCGCGAAAATCCAAACGTCTGCCTGCACAGCGTTGCCCATATGAAAAACTGTGCAGAAAGCTTCACCGTTTATTATGCCTCCTGTACGATTCGGGGAATTGCACAGGAGGTGGTTGATGAAGCGGAAAGGCACCGTGCGCTGCTTGCCCTCTGCAGGACCTTTATACCAGAGAGCATGGACATGGCAGAGCAGGAAATCCGTGATTTAAGGAGCGTTACTGCTGTATGGAAAATCACCGTGCAGGAAATTACGGGAAAGCGGAATGCGGAAAAATGACAAATGTAATAAAAAACAAATGACATTTGAAAGTTGAATTTATAGGAAACCTTTTGTAGAATATACGTGCAATAAGATATTGGTTCTGCATGGTGGTAGTGCAGAAGCAGTTATGGTATTGTGGTGAATTTAGAAATTGGTCTTTCTTAAATTCCAAAACTACAACATTGCTTGAATCGCACGGTATGACTTCTGCAGATGCTTTGCTGGTAACATGCACCTGCAGAAAACCCATTCATAATCTGATCCGTTGCTGAAATCCTGAATCTGGAATAGACATGAAACCCTTCAACACCAATACAGGCGCGGAAAATTTTCTCATACCGATGCAAATCTTCAGTCAATATGCAACCTATTTTATCAAAACATACGATAAAATAGAAAAGAACAAGCCAAAAGAGAGAGTGGCTTGTTTTTTTATGATATAATATTTGTTGATAAAAAGTGAGGGTCTTTATGTCAAAAATGAAAGTGAGTATACGTTCCATTGTCATGTTTCTGTTCGCCTTGATGTTTGTTGTGGCCGGCTTATCACTTCTGAGCCGCTATACCAGTGAACAGTTCATTTATCGCAGCAAAAAGCCTCTGAAAATCGGGGCGACCTATATGACGCTGAACAATCCCTTTTTCAATGTAATCGATGATGAGGTACGCAATGTCGTCGAGGCAAACGGGGATGTTCTCATATCCCTGGACCCTGCACTTGATTTGCAGAAGCAAAAGGAACAGATTCACTATCTGATTGAGCAGGATGTCAGTGCGCTGATTATCAATCCGGTGGACTTTACGGGACTGAGTGAGGAGCTGAAGGAGGCAAGGGAAGCAAACATTCCGGTTATTACCGTGGATACGGATGTATTTGATGAGGATCTTGTCGCATATTCTCTGATGTCGGATAATTACGATGCCGGTGTGCAGTGTGCCAAGGATATGATGAAGCGGAAAAAATCGGCTGATATCGTGTTGCTTCAGCATAGTACCGCCTATTCTGCTGTCCAGCGTATTCAGGGCTTTGTCGATACCATTAAGGATAAGCCGCAGTACCGTGTTGTGGAGCGAATCGAATGTGAGGGACAGCTTGAAATCGCCATGCCGAAAATGGATGCCTTTTTGAATAAGGATATTTCCTTCGATGTGGTCATGGCGTTAAATGATCCCAGTGCGCTGGGTGCCCTTGCCGCCATGCAGGATAAGGATCGTCTGCAATCGGTACTTGTCTATGGCGTGGATGGATCACCGGAAACAAAGGCACTGATCAAGGATCATATCATGACGGCCTCCGTTTCCCAGTCACCGAAAACGATGGGGAAGGATGCGGCGGAAATCGTCTATAAAATACTGGAAAACAAGCCATACAGCAGCAAGGCCAGAATACCGGTAACACTGATTAATGAGAATAATATCGATCAGTTCTCTCTGGAAGGGTGGCAGTGATCATGTGGTTTATGAAATGGAGCAATGATGAGAAGCTGAAGGCGATTCACTGGATGATGTGCTTTCTCAACTTAACGATTATTTTGTTTATCAGTGTGATTATGTATATCACAACGCTGCGCATTTGTGATATGTATGAGGCAAGGACCTTTCTTTCGACCTTACCCTGTCTGCCTTCCAATCCTCTGCGCATTATGATTACAGCGGTTGCCTGCTTTCCGATTCTTCTGTTTGTGATGCGGCTGCGGCATCAGATTCAGCTGACCACCTGGAAGCTGGCGGGAAGCTTTCTGCTGGAAACCTGTCTCTGTCTGATTATCATGCAGTCTCTCAGCTTTTCCACCAACAGCATATTGCTTCTTGTGATGGCCGATTTATTGACATATATCAGCACCAACCGGGAGCGTGCACTCTGTCTGGCAGTGATGATTGTGATCTATCTCTGTGCGAATTATGATTTTCTATCCGGGCGCTTTGCCATTGTTTCCTTCAATGACTATCTCGCCTGCTATAATTCCATGACGCAGTCCGTGCTGTCCAGTATCCATAATACACTGGCTTCCCTGAACATCATCATGTTTATCCTGTATATGATCTTTCTTGTGCAGGAGAAAATCAATGAAAGCAAGAAATTCCTGCAGATGAATCAGGAGCTGCAGGATTTGAATGAACAGCTCAAGGAATATGCCAACATCCGTGAAAAGATGGGAGCTACCAGAGAACGGAACCGTCTGGCAAGAGAAATTCATGATACGCTGGGGCATACACTGACCGGTTTATCCGTTGGAATCGATGCCTGTGTACTGATGAGTGAGATCGATCCAAGCGCAACGAAGAATCAGCTGAGTACATTGGCGGAAACTGCCAGAAACGGCTTAAAGGATGTGCGGCGTTCCGTCGATAAGCTGCGTCCGGATGCATTGGAGCATTATACACTGAAGGAAGCACTGGATAAAATGATTCAGGAATTCCAGGGGGTTACCGATGTCGTTATTCATTTCGTATGTCATCTTCCGCATTTAACCTTTGATAAGGACGAGGAAGAGGTCATATACCGCATTATTCAGGAGGGGATGACGAATGCGGTTCGCCACGGCAAGGCGAAGGAGATATTTATATCCATCGCAAAGGAAAATGATACGCTGATTCTGATTATCGAGGATGATGGAATCGGCTGTGAAAATATCAAGCCGGACTTCGGGCTTCACCACATGCAGGAGCGTATCGCCCTTTTACAGGGAGATATCCGGTTTTATGGATCCAACGGGTTTGTGATCCTTGCAGAAATTCCAATCAGGGAGGGAATCTGATGATTAAGATTATGATTGCGGATGATCAGGAGCTGATCCGCGAAAGTCTGAAAATTATATTGAGTACAAAAGAAGAATTTAAGGTGATCGCCACCGTAGGAAGCGGCAAGGAGGTCATTGAGGCAATACGCAGGGAGCAGCCGGATGTCATTTTAATGGATATGCGGATGCCGGATATGGATGGGGTACACTGTACCAAGTTTGTGAAGGAAGTATATCCGGATGTGAAGGTTATTGTTCTTACAACCTTTGATGATGATGAATATGTATATTCCGCATTGAAATATGGAGCCAGTGGCTATCTGTTAAAGGGGGTATCCCTCGATGAGCTTTCCAATGCGATAAAAACCGTGCTGCAGGGAGGGGCAATCTTCAATCCCAATGTCGCAAGCAAGGCGATTCGTATTTTTTCACAGATGGCGAAGAATAATGTGGTTACTGAGAAATTTCAAAGTCAGGATGACCTCCCAACGCTGAGCAATACGGAGTGGAAAATCATTCAGCAGGTGGCACAGGGGCTGTCCAACAAGGAAATCGCGGAGATTCTGAAGTTTACAGAGGGAACGATACGAAATTATCTGAGTGTCATTCTGGATAAGCTGGAGCTGCGCGACCGTACGCAGCTGGCCATCTGGTATATACACCGGGAAAAAGCGGAACAGGATGAGAACGGATGAAGCGGCGGCTGTTGATTACCCTGGTGTTGCTGTTGCTGTGTATCGGCGGTATCGGATGGTTCTCCTATATGCAGCAGAAAACAGTAGTCCTGAAATTCGGCATGTTTGCCGGAAGCAACTGGGATGTTCCCAACGGCGACAGCTATAAAATTATCGATCAGGCCATTGAACGCTTTGAAAAGGCACATCCGAATGTGCGGGTGGAATATGTGAGCGGTCTGCAAAAGGCGGACTACTCCGAATGGCTTTCTCAGCAGGCATTGGAAGGTGATTTGCCGGATGTATACATGGTACTGTCTGACGATCTGTATACCTTTGCGGATATCGGAATGCTGGAGGAGCTGGACTCCTACATACAGCGCGATGAAGAGCTTACAGTGAAAAACTATTTTACACCGGCATTGAAAAGCGGACAGATGGATGGAAAGCAGTATGCCCTGCCATATGAAAGTGTTCCAACCATGATGTATGTGAATAAGACGCTGCTGGATAAGTTCGGTATTGCTTTGCCGGATAATAACTGGACATGGGATGATTTCTATGCAATCTGTGAAAAGGTAACGCTGGATTCGGACCATGACGGTTCTCTGGATACCTTTGGTGTTTACGGCTATGGATGGCAGAATGCGCTTGCCTCCAATGATGCGACAATTTTCAATGCCAGTGGAACAAGTGCAACCCTTGCCAACAACAAGGTGTATGAGGCTGTGGAGTTTACGAGAAAGCTGGAGGAGCTGAATAAGGGGCAGAGTGTGAACAGTGCCATGTTTGATAAGGGGATGGTTGCCTTTTGTCCAATGAAATTCAGCGAATACAGAACCTACAAGCCGTATCCATGGCGTGTGAAGAAATATACAAATTTTGAATGGGACTGCATACCGATGCCTGCGGGACCAAAGGGGGATAACGTGTCACAGCTGGATACGCTGAGTATGGGGATCAGTGCAAGCAGCTCGCATAAGAAGCTGGCATGGGAATTCCTGAAATCACTGTGTTATGATACGACGGCACAGAAGGATATTTTTAAATATTCACAGGGCGTTTCTGTTTTAAAGGATATCACGGGCTCAAAACAGGTAATGGAGTATTTATTAAAGGATGCCCCGGGAGATTCCACCTTCAATATGGATTTCTTTAATGATACGATGGAGCATGCAATTCCGAATACCAAGTTTACCGATTATGATCAGGTGATCTCCGTTGCGGATAGTGAGATACGAAGACTGCTGGGGACAGATGAGGATATCAAGACAAGCATCAATACCCTGCAGACAAAGATTGATCTGATTCTGAAAAAATAAAGGCTAGGATAGAGGTTAGGGCCTTAAAACAAACGAGTGTTGAAGTGTTTTATAGCTTTGATACTCATTTTTATGGCTTATGAGACACATATACCTTGGCGATCTTGTTGAAAAAGATTGTACAATACCTCTGTCTATGTGAATGATTCCTGCATCATCTTTGACCTTCGGGTTTAAGGCATCGTAAGCTGTGCGTGTAGGTTCACTGGATGACGTATCGGTATGCAGGATTTTTTCAAATCGGTGTTTATATCCTGTTGTATAGGCATCTCAAGCACTCGCTGTCGGTAATCCATTTTTACGCTATATAAGCTGCGTCGGACTTTTTTAAGAATGGTTCATCAAGGAACATAAGCCTCTTTGCTAAACAGCAGGAGGAAGGTAGGTAAAGCATGGTTATATTGTAATAGGGCGGTATCTATAGGGAATATGGCTATGCTTGCTTGTAATAAAAAAGGGAATCCGGCGATTGATGAGTACGATCGCTTTGGAAATCCCTATTTTTTTATCTTCATAACTAGCTTCGCTTTGATAATTCTTTCGTGTGCGTTTAATATTTGCGGAACCGATAGCCGCTTCCCCATACGGTTTCGATAAACTTTGGATTGGCGCTGTCCTTTTCAATTTTCTCACGGATCCGATTGATGTGTACGGTAACGGTAGAGATTTCACCGATAGCATCCAGACCCCATATTTTCTCAAACAGCTGATCCTTGCTGAAAACGATATTCGGATTCTTCGCCAGGAATACAAGCAGCTCAAATTCTTTGTTTGGAAGAACGAGAGACTCACCGTCCAAAAAAACCTCATGGGAGTTTAAATCAATCATCAGATTTTCGATTTGCAGCAGATTCTCTTTCTTCTGTGCTCCCTGTGTCAGCCGTTCATAGTTGGCGATTTGTGATTTCACTCTTGCAATCAATTCGCTTGGATTGAACGGCTTTACGATGTAATCATTGGCACCAAGACCCAAACCTCGGATTTTATCCATATCCTCACGCTTGGCTGATACCAGAATGATCGGTACATTTTTTGATGCTCTCAGATTGCGGCATACCTGAAAGCCGTCCTCCTTCGGCAGCATGACATCCAGCAGAATCAAAGCAAAATCCTCCTGCAACGCGCGTTTCAATCCGCTTTCTCCATCCTCGCAGATTTCAACCTCATAGTCATTCGCTTCCAGATAATCCCGTTCCAGCTCTGCAATCGCTCTGTCATCCTCTATAATCAATATTCGTTTCATAGCGTTGTTCCTCCTTGTAAAAGCGGTAGTCTAATCGTGATACAAAGACCCTTGTTCAATTCTCCGCTGGCGCTTATATCACCCTTCATCTGGGTTATGATTTGTTTGGTAATGGAAAGACCCAGTCCGTTTCCCTTCACCTTGGAGCTTCTTGCAGGATCGCTGCGATAGAAGCTGTCAAACAATCTTGGTGCCTGAGATGGGTCGATTCCGATTCCATTGTCCTGAAATGTGAGAATGCATTCCTGCTTATCGCATTCCAGTGTGACATCAATGTGCACCGGATCCGCACTTCTATATTTTATACTATTCTGACACAGATTGTCTAATACTCTAATGAAATGTGTGCGATCCATTAAAACCTGTACCATATGAGGGGCATTGTTATGAAAGTTCACAACTGCATGGTCATAGCGGGAAGCACATTCCTGATACCAGTCCTGTAAAAAGTCTGATAGATTTACACATTCATCATGAAACGGCACCTGTCCCAGATCCAGCTTGGATAAGAGAAAGAGACTTTCCACCAGCGCATTCATCGCATTTGTCTTCTCTTGTATGATATGCAGATAGTGCTGTTGTTTTTCCGGAGTATCCGCAATTCCATCCAATAGACCGTTCACGTACCCCTGCATGGAGGTAAGCGGTGTGGAAAGGTCGTGGGAGATGCCGGCGATCAGCTCCTTGCGATTCAAATCATATTGGGACCGCAGCTGTTCCGATTCGATGAGCTGCTTGCGCATCGCTTCAAAATTAGAGCACAGCTCACCGATTTCATCCTCTTTTTCAACCATTATCTCCTGCTGCAGATTGCCGCTTCGTATTTCACTGGTTGCCTGATTCAGGTCATACAGTGGAATCAGGATATGCTGTGCCAGCTTTCTGGTTAAAACGGCACCCAGCGCTACAATGAATAATACCATGAATACACCGGTTGCGACAATCATGATTTTAATCATCAGCTTGGTATGCTCCCAGGATTCATAGGAATCCTCAGGAAAGCTCAAATCCTTGCCGGAAAATGTAATACGCAGGGTTTTATCCGCAGCATTTTTCAGCTCTGCCTGATATGCCATGCCGTTTGCATTCCATATAATATAAGGAAGCTCGTACTGCTTCACAGCGGCTATGCTTTCAAATTCGCGCTGCATGGTATCGCGGTTACTGCCGGCGCTGTGGTATAGGATTTCATCTTTTTTATCATCGATTTCTTCCACAAAAATATGAAGACCTGACTTTTCGAGCTGTGCGAGAATACGCTCGGCTTCCTCCGTGATATGCTCACTGCCTGCCAGCTCGTCATTCATTGTTTTGATCAGCAGTGTAGGTCCGTAGTTTGAGGTGTTTAACAGGACATTGCGAATCAGTGCAGCCGGGGAGTGCGTCACAAAGGAAAATCCCAGCAGCAGGGAAAACAGGATGAAGCATACAAAAATGATGGGAATGAGAACCATCAGAAAATTGGAAAGCAGTATTTTTTTACGTATGGATATATCTCTATATCGCATGTTACCACCCCTTTGCATGTTCATTATGTAGGAATTCATCATGAAAAGCAAGGGAAAACGACAGTGTTAATAGAAAGTATAGAATCTTGCAGGTCTGTAGTATTATGTATGCATGCACCAGGCATTGCTTCAACTGCTGATCAGTTCTATACAAACAGACAATCCCATGAAGAGTGGACAATCGCTGTTCCCTATGTTACGATACACATAGACAAGAACGGAGGGGTTCCGTATGAAAAAAATACTGCTTCTATGTCTTGCGTTTCTCTGTCTGGGCAGCTTCACCGGATGCAGGAAGGCCGAGAATAAAGCAATCGCTGCTGATCAGGAACAAATTCTGGAGGAAAGTGAATTTTCAAAGCTGTTGAAGGATGACAAAATATTGAAGGTTTCATCAATGGATACGGATATTACTGTAAAGCTTGCATCTGTTCCTGAGGACCTGATTGTTATGGGAGAGCTTTTGAATGCAGCAGGTGAGCCGCAGTATGATCAAGCTGTGAAGATTTCATTTCAGAAAAAAGATGGAGATATTGTCTTTCAAAGTGAAGCACTTCTTTTGAGTGCTGTAAGCAGTGATTCGGACATTTTGAAAAAGAGTCTGCTTGCCTATCGTATTCATAGTGATAGCGAGAACATCGACTGGCATCTTCTTGTGCAACTGCAGGATGTATAAAGCTTAATCATAAGAAAAGCTTATCCTATATGAAAACGGTCCTTACTCGATTTCGGGCGAATAAAAAATTTCAAATCTACTGTATTCTTCAATAGATCTGAAATCTTTTTTATACATCTACCCTAAAGTAGAAAGAACCTATGAAAACATGGATAAGCTTTTTTTCTATTTTAAGAGCCTGCCTTTTGCAGCTTTTTCTTTGCTTTTTTATCCTTGATCTTATTCACGAGATGCTTCCAGTTCGGCATGTATTCCCCTTCCTGCTGTTCCTTCTGTTTGCGAACCTTACGCTTTTGCTGGATATCCTTATTCTGTATCCAGCTTTTGACGAAACGCAGGTATTCTCTTGGATTGCCCATACTGAAATCCCCGTGTGTATAATTCATCAGCATGAAAATCTGTGCGTTGCTCAGTGCCTCCTTCAGAAGATCGGCACTTTTTTTCATACTCTTCTTTTCCCGCTGACCTACAAGAATGGCTGTTTTGCAGGTGACCTGATCCAGATTCTCAGGCAGCTGAAAGGAGCTGACTGCGTCCAGTATACGCTTCAGGTTTTCCTTCGTCATTGCCTGATAATTACGATAATAATCATCAAAGGCATAATCATCATTGAACACCGTGTAGTACATGAATTTATTGAACCATTTTTTTCTTGCAAGCGGATTGGCGTAAATACCGGCATAGGCACTCCAGCTCTGCAGCTTCACCGGCTGCATCATTGCGCTTTCAATCATGGCATATGCGCATAGATCCGGCTTCATGGACAGCATGGTAACGGCAATCTGCGCGCCCAGTGAAAATCCGGATAAAACCTGAATATGTCCGTCGTAGGTATCCTGAATGTAGGCAAGAAGCTCTGTTGCACACTGCTGTATGCTGATAAAAGGCTTATGTGCTTCACTGCCATGGCCATCCAGTATCGGGATAACCAGCGTATAGTCTTTTTTTAGTTCCCGTATTTCCTCCTGAAAGCTGAAGGCGGACAGACATTCTCCGTGAATATACATGTAGACCGGCTTGTTCTTCTGAACATAGGTTTTAAATTGCATGATGATCGACCTCACTTTATGCTTCCATTATACGACAGGAAAGGGCTGTCAGCGGATCAACTTCTTGCGGAGTCTTTTGCAGAAAATTAACCTTTGCTTTTTACAATATTTTCTATATGATATATGGTGAGGTAGATAGCTTATGAACAAACGTGCAAGAGAAATCATTTTCTGGATCATGGAAAAGCGGGATTATCAGGAAACCTGTACCATTAATGATCTGATTGAAAAATTCAAGGTATCGGAACGAACGATTCGCTATGATCTGGAGGGAATCACGGATTTTCTTCTGGAAAACAAGCAGAAGCCGATTCAGCTTTGTGAGCATGGAATCATCGAGTTGCAAAAGGATACCGATGCCATCCGCTCCCTGCTGGGACAGAATGATTTTTATTCCTTCAAGCTGAGCAAGGAGGAGCGCATGCATATGATTCTGTATCTGATTGCGAATACGAGTGAGCATGTGACGCTGCAGCAGCTTGCGGATATTCTTTTCGTATCCCGTTCCACTGTGATTCATGATGTGGATGAGGTTCGTAAAAGCTTACAGAAGCATGATCTGGAAATTGTATCTCTGCGCAGGGGCTTGCGTATTCAGGGCAGGGAGAGCAGCCGCAGAATTTTATTGATGCATCTGCTGCGTATGCCATATGTACAGCAGTTTCGCTCAACAGAATATAAGAATATGATGTCTTTGCAGGATTTGGAAAGTCTGAAGCGTATGATTAAGGATGCAGAATTATCAAGCAGCCGATTTTTAACAGACGGTTCCTTTGAAGACCTGCGCCAGTATCTGATGCTTACGATTGAGCGCTATCATAAACACCGGTTTGTGGAAATCGATTACGTCTCCCAGCATGTATCCACGCAGAAAATGGCAAACCATCTAATGAACAAGATGGAGGATTATTTCGGTATGGAGCATCGACTGCAGGAGGAATATTTACTGGCGGATATTCTGTATAATATGCATTATCTCAAACGCAATGATGCAGATGAGAAGATTATGCAGATCCAGGTCATTTCCAAGCAGTTTATTGATGCTGTTGCCAGCGATTTAAATATTGACCTGCGCAATGATTTTCAGTTTTATCAGAATCTGACCAATCATCTGCAATCTACATTTAAGGATCTGGATATGGGCTATGACAGTGACAATGAGCTTTTGTATGAAATCGTGAAGAAGAATCCGGAGGTTGTCGCAGCAATCGAGAAAAATCTACAGCCGCTGGAGGCTTTTGTACAAAGAGCAATCACCAGTGAGGAAATTGCCTATATTACGATACATGTATGTGCGGCAATGGAGCGCAACCGTTATCAGGGCTCGCAATTCACGATTCTACTTGTATGTAATTCCGGAGTGGGTACCTCACAGCTGCTGTTAAGTCGGTTAAAAAAATACTTTCAGTTTTATGTGGCAGATGTTTTGCCGGTACATGCGCTTGCTAATTATGATGTTACAGGAATCGACTTGATTATTTCGACCGTACCGCTGAAGGAGGAGCGCTGTGAAACCATCATCCTGCATCCATATCTGAGTGATGAGGATTGTATTTTGTTAGGAGAAAAGCTGGAAACGTTAAAAAGCGATATGCATCGCGTGAATTCCAACCCAAACTTTCAGCGTTTACAGACATTGATTGCGAATTCCATCGCCATCAGTCCGCTGGATAAGGATGAAATCTATAAGAATATTATTCGGGATCTGCAGTCGCATTTCTTTCCCATCGCCCCTAGTGACAAGGCAACACTTCGCGAGCTGCTTGCCGGACATATCGAGGTGGATGTGGAATGTGCAGACTGGAAGGAGGCTGTCAGAAGAAGTGCGCAGCCCTTGCTGGAACAGGACTATCTGAGTGAACAGTATATTACGCAAATGATTCGCAATATTGAAACAATGGGACCGTATATCGTACTGGCACAGGGCTTTGCCTTACCGCATGAATCGCCGGATGTCGGTGGAAAGAAGCTGGGGATGCAGCTGATTCGGCTGAAGCATCCGGTACCGTTTCACTCGCAGTTCTATGATCCGGTGGATTTTGTATGCTGCCTGTCTACGATAGATAAGGACTCGCATTTGAAGGCTATGTTTCATTTAATGAATCTGTTATCGAAAGCGGATTTCTGTGAGAATATCAGAAAGGCGAAAACCGCAGAGGAAGTATACCAGATATTTTATGAATATGAATCCATTTTATAAACAGCTCTTTGCAGGAAACGGTAGGAACGTACTGCCATGCGTAAAAGGGCTCATGAATAAAGTATCATACACAATATAAAAAGCTTTCAGAGGAGCTGGTATACGCATCTGAAAGTTTTTTTAACTATAATGAAAATAAAATCATTATATAAATTGCAGGGCTTATGGTTTGGTAAAAGAAGAATAATAGAGCTGTTAAAAAACAGCATAAAAAAAGTGAAATCCCTACGGATATCAGTATGGCTTCAACGAAAAAAACACCAGCTTTCGCTGGTGGATATTTATTTTATTCTGCCAGCAGAACTCCTGTATAGGTCGCAGCCATCGTATCCCCCGTTATATCCATACGGTTTATTTCGATACATTGCAGCTGACCATGCAGGGATAAGGAGCCGCTGTTTTCCTGAAATTGCAGTGTTTCCGGAAATTCTATAAGCTCTCCCGATTTTTTGGTTATGGTAACACTGCGAAAGTGGAAAGGTGCAGGAATCAGTTTCCCAACCTTTTTGTAAAGTGAATTTTCTGTCAGTTGAACCTTTGTGTCCTTTGTCACATATGCACTATCCAGCTTTACGGATACGGTTTTACCGATATCAAAGCGCTTATCAATTCCGGTTTCCTTAATTACATGTTCTTCCGATTGTGACATGGTATTGCTCCATGGCTCCGGATTTTCTTTTGCACCGATCGGCATGGATACGGCAAGACAGGCTGTCATAAGTGCAGCACATGGTAAAAGCTTTTTTTTCATAACATCATTTCCTCCCTATTTTCTGTTCAGTGATTAGAACTATATCTAGTATTATATCATGAAAAAACGGGTTCTCCTCATTTTTCAGGCTAATTGTAAAATTATGCATAACAATAAAATCTGCGTTTATAAAATTAAATTTGTGGCGCAGCTTTCACCACGCGGATACCATTTTGCCGATAAGCCTCCAGCAGACTTTCATCCGCGTCCTGATCTGTGATAAGCGTATAGCTCTGTTCATGAGATATTGCAATGAAATCACGGCTGTTCAGCTTACTGGAATCACAGAGGACATAGACCTCCTCCACAATAGAGAACAGTGTTTCCAGCAGACCGCTTTCCACCACACTGTCAGTATACAGGTTTCCCTTTTCATCTATCGCATTCACACTTAAAAAAGCTTTTGACAGCTGAAATTGCTTCAGATTTGCCTGTGCTATCGGACCGGTCAGCGTGAGGGAATTGCTGCGCAGCTCACCACCGAGCATAAAAATGGTTAATCTGGAATCCTGATACAATTCATATGCCACATTCACAGCATCAGTTACGATTGTTAATGGCAGATTGTGCAGAAGGGCAGAAGCGAATATATCCATTGTAGAACCGCTGGCAAGAAAAATACGATCATGCTCCTTCAGAAAGCCTTTCGCAATACGGGCAATCTCCTGCTTTTGCTTTGTATGCAGCTTACGGCGCTTTGCAAACGGTGTCTGTGCGTCAAAGGTTTTCTTCTCCTTTGCGATGGCACCGCCATGTGTCCGAATCAAAGCTCCCTTCTGCTCCAGCTCCATGAGATCACGTCGTGCAGTCATGGCTACGATGTGGAAGCTTCGGCATATCGTATGTACATGAAGCTCTCCCTTATCCTGTAAAAGTGCAAGTATCGCTTTCTGCCGTTCCTGTTTTGTCATTGTTATCACCTATTCTCACTATATCATAAAATGTTCGTTTCAAACAATAAAAATAAAAAATAATTGAAAAATAAACATTGAGCTTGAATAGTATTTCTGTTTTTTCACTTTTGTACTATGATGAATGTGCGAAACGAACAATTAAGGAGGAATGTATATGAAATGTGTTGCTGTTGGAGATATGTTTCTGTCAGAGGAGGCATTCACAAAGGTACTGAAGAATCACGCACTGTTTTGTTCCTATCAGGGCTTTTCATGGAAGGCGGATTTGGATCGGGTTTCTACCCGTACGCTGATTCGCAATATTGAAACAAAGGGAAGTGAAGCATACAAAATAGAAGGGAAATTGAAGGATGCTATGCTGGATGCGGATGTGATCTTCGTTCATATGTGTCCGGTGGGAAAAGAAATCATTGAACAGGCATCGCACTTGAAGTATATCGTTACGGCAAGGGGAGGTGTGGAAAACATCGCGGTGGAAAGTGCGAAGAAAAAAGGAATCAGAGTTATTCACTGTCCCATGCACAACGCCTTTGCCGTTGCTGAGCTGACGGTTGGGTTAATGATTTGTGAAACACGGAATGTGACAAGAGCAGACAGGTCCTTACGCGAGGGAGTCTGGAGAGAATCCTATCCGAATACCGGATCAATACGGGAGCTTAGAAGTATGACGGTTGGTTTAATTGGCTTTGGTGCAATCGGTCAGCTGGTCGCACAGCGCCTGCAGCCGTTTGGATGCAGCATCATGGTACATGATCCTTATCTGGATGCTTCTGTGATTGAGCAGCTGGGCTGTATCGCGGTTGATAAGAAAACCCTGTTAGAGGAAAGTGATATCGTTTCCCTTCACGGGCGTATCGGACCCAACGATCCACCGATTATCGGGCGTGAGGAATTAAGGCTTATGAAACCAGTCAGCTATCTGATCAATACGGCAAGAGCGGTACTGGTGGATATGCAGGCACTAGAAGAGGCTCTGCAAAACGGCATCATCATGGGGGCAGCGATTGATGTATTCCCAAAGGAGCCGTTAACGAAAGAGGATGCAATCATTCAGCTGGATAACTGCACGCTTACCAATCATCGTGGGGGGGATACGCTGGATTCTTATGAACGCAGTCCAGAACTATTGTTAAAACAGCTTAAAGAAGCCGTAGATACTGGTTATACAAAGTACATGATATAAAGATTTATGGGGCGAGAACATTTTGTATAAGGGCTTGTAGTGTGGGGATGAATATTGATTGATATCCTGAGGGAGACGAGGAGAAACTATATGAAAGTAGAAGAAACAACATTTTTAAATGATTACATTGCGATGGCAGATTACGGAGACAAACTGGGCTGGCATGAACGCAATGGCGGGAATTTCACGTATTGGATGAAGCCGAAGGATGTTGCAGATGTAAAAGATGAATTGCACGAAGATGGTAAATGGCTTCTAATTGGTACCACTGTGGATAATCTTGCAAATGAATATTTTCTAATCAGCGGCACGGGAAAGTATTTTCACAATATGAAAAAGGATCCGCATAATACGATTGGAATCATACAGGTTGATTCTACCGGTACGAAGTATCGGATATGCTGGGGTCTTGAACATGGAGGCCGTCCTACCAGTGAGTTGCCTACTCATCTTATGAATATGGCAGTCAAGGCAAAGCTTACCAACAATGAAAACCGTGTGATTTATCACTGTCACTGTCCCAATGTGATTGCACTCACCTTTCTGCTTCCGCTGAAGTCGGAAATCATCACAAGAGAGATTTGGGAAATGATGACGGAGTGCCCGATTATCTTTCCCGAGGGGATTGGTGTTGTAGAATGGATGGTACCGGGGGGCCGCGAGATTGCGGTTGTCACAAGCAAACTGATGGAAACCTATAATGCGGTCATATGGGCGCATCACGGCATGTTCTGCAGTGGCGTGGATTTTGATTCCACCTTTGGGTTAATGCATACGATTGAAAAGAGTGCCGAAATGTGGATCAAGGTACATTCCTGTCGGCAGGAAAAGCTGCAGACAATTCCTGTGGAGGGCTTTCGTGATTTGCAGGAAGCGTTCCATGTAACACTGGATGAGCGTTATTTATACAAAAAATAATTACAAATTTAGAAGCCTCTGATAAATAAAACAGAGGTTTCTTTTTGTTGTATAACATAGGGATAAAGAGGAAAAATGACCGTTCAATACCTAATATGACCGCTTGCATGATATTCTATGTACAAATTTCAAATTTATAGTATGATGAATGTGCAAATATTTGTTACAGCATTGCAGCTGCATAAAGAAATCTTAATTGATTATGACAGAGGTGAATATGAAAAAGGTAAATTTGATATGGCTCATCTTTTCGATAGCATTGAGCATAGAATTATTGTATAAAATCATAACAGCAAAAGGCTTAGATTTTTTCGATATATTGACACCGATTTTATTGGTTCTATCAATTAAGGCTATAATTGATGAAAAAAGAAATAGCTATTAAAAAGGAATATGTCTTATATTCTATAAACAATTAGGAGGAATATATATGAAAAAAATATTATTGATTTTATCTATGATTGCAATATGTGTTACTGGTTTTAATCCCTTTTTAACAGCATATGCGCAGGAAAATCAAAATACTGTAGAGGTAAGCAATACAGAATTAGAAATGTTTATCAATGTATTGGATGAAACAGATCCTGTATTTGATAGAAAAAATATAATTGAAGCAAGTGATGAAAATGGTATAAAAACAGTGGTTATAGATGATGGGAAAGATGGCTTTATTCTTTATGAAACCCCCACGAACGATGAAGAACTAAACGGGGATTTTAATCCTCAGACAAAAGGTGTTATTCGAACGATTATAGGGATCATTAGCGCGGTGTATCGTGGTGGAAAACTTGTATGTACAGTTGTGAAGAATATTCAAGGTAGCGATATTTGTGGTGCTATAAGCAAGCAAATTCTTGCTAGTTTGGCAGTAGGAAAAAAATATAAAGCAACAGCTTACTTATATAAAAATCCGAATTGCCAACCAATGCATTCCCAGCAATGCAACATGTATCCAAATGTATATTGGAAAACAACAGTTGTTCCCGCATAAATAAAACTATTTTACGTTACTTTACAGTTAATCAATAATATAGCAAAAGGATAATAGTTCGATCAGTTATTTTCCGTTTTCTTACTATGATGTTGATTGAATTTCACACTATCTTGTGTTGGCTGTGAATAGTAACTATTATATCTATTAGAAAGATGTGTAAAAATTCATTATGTTTCAGTAGATTGAGTGGTGAATAGAAATCCTGAGTTCTCTATAAATTAATTGTTTTAATAATCAAAACGATAGAAAAAAGCAATTACTGAGTAAGAATAGCTAATATAATAGATTTTGGGTTTAAGAAAGGGGACCATAGATGAAGCCAAATCATAAAGAGTTTTATCTCATATGTTCTGTTATATTTCTTTGTTTCAGTATATTCACGTTAGTCTATCTGGATATTCAGCATAGAGGGTACCAAGAGATACAACTGCTTGCACCTATATGTCTGATTATCTTTGCGCTAATATCTTATATATGTTATCGGAAAAAGGATATATAAAAAAATTCGCTTAACAAGTTATATCAAAAAAGGATTTGATTCTATTATTCAGAATGAAATCCCTTTTTTTAATTGGATGAACTATATATTTATGTTCTATTGCTATTATAGTTTATATAATTGGTAGAACTTATCTTATAATCTATTTCATTTTTTTCTAGTCAGAATCAGCAAAATGCATGAAAGTGAAGCAAGAAATGAGATAAGGAGCAGAAGCCAGTACAGCATCCCATAGGAATCAAAATATTCTGTGACACTGATCATCTCATCCAAAGCGATTCCACCGGTCCAAAGAAATACCATAGAAATAGCCAGTGTTCCAAGTGAGCAGAGAAGCAGTAAAGGCAATACTAATTTTTTAAAACTTGACATAAAGATCCTCCGTTTCTATTTATATAAGCTTTCTAAGCTTTCGCATGCCTGCTACGCAACTAATTGGATTCAGCATTGAACATCATCAGGTACGCAGATAGCTGCAAATAGGAAAATGATTTGATTTGCAGAAGGGGAAAACCACTGCCTTATCATATACTTCCCTATGTTTATTTTACATGGAATATGAAGAATGTAAATACATATAGGGATAAGCGGTATCTATCTGGGATGGAACGGTCAATTTGTTTCCAGAATAGGGGGAAATCTATTCTGTTTTCTTAAAATTTTACCGTTTCATCCCTAAAGCGACCGCTTGTCCCAAATCTGTTTACTTTTATAATCATTATGTTTATGATGAAGACGATGATAGGTGGAGGAAGAGACAAATGAGAACATATACCTTATTGATTGTGGATGATCAGGCGAATGCGGCAGAGCAACTGCGAAGTGGTATCGAAGGTATAAGTCCCGGTGTATTTGATATAGCGGTGATGAATGATGTACAGGCGATACAACAGATTTATGAGGAAAGCTATGATGCCTATTTCCTTGATATTGAAATGCCCAGCTGCAGCGGATTTCAGCTTGCAAGCAGAATTAAGGAGCGAGATAAAGATGCACTGATCATCTTTCAGACAACCCATGAGGATTATTCCGTATGGGGATATGATTATGCAGTGTTTCGATTTATCAGCAAGTATAAATTGATGCAGATGCTTCCCGGCGCAATTCAGGCATTAAAAGAAGAGCTTGCTCGCAGAAATGTATATATGGAAGCATATAACAGCGAAAAGAAAGCGGTACAGCTTGCAGTGCATGCAATCCACTGTGCGTACATGGAGCATGGAATGCTGACACTGGTTACAGAAGGTGGTACGTTCACTGCTCGTTGCGGCATACATGAGCTTATGTCTGCATACCCTATGATTCCCTTTGCAATTCCGCAGAAAGGTTATATAGTAAATCTGGAGTGGATTGGTTATTTGGATTATGAAAATAATATGATATATATGAAGCAGGGCGGCTGTGTAAAAATAAGCAGAAGGAAGCGAATGGAATTCTATCAGAGATATTCCGAAGGATATTGAGGAAAAGGTACAGAATCACCTGAAAATCTGATATAGTTATAGTAACTATAAGAGGTGATATAATGAAGCCGTATTCCATTTTGATTGTGGATGATCATCTTGATTCTGCACAGCTGGTTAAGGAGGATATCCAAAATCTGTATCCGGATCTGTTTGCCATAACGATCATGAATGATGAACAAATTAAGAAGGATATCCTCACCGTGCAGTATGATCTTTATATTTTGGACATAGAAATGCCTGCTATCAGTGGATTTGATGTCGCAAAGATCCTGCATAATCGTCAGGAAGAAGCACTTATTGTTTTTCTAACAACACATCAGGAGCTATGTATAGATGGTTACGAATATCGCGCATTCCGATTTCTTGTGAAAGAAAACTATCAGAACTTTCTAAAGAGAACAATGGATGCTGTACTTGAAGAATTGCGAAAACGCACTACTTATATAGAGGTGAAGAATGAAGCATTTGTTCCGGTGCGTATTTTAGTGAACGATATCATATGTGCCTATACAGAAAAGAATTATGTGATTCTTAAAACAGAACGCGGAATGTTTCAGGTCAGAACGACATTGGTTGAATTTGAAGCAGCATATGGAGCGTTTCCCTTTGCATGCCCCTCCAAGGGTATGCTGGTGAATCTGTCTTACATCGATCATATTGATTATGACAGGGCAGTTATTTATTTAAAAAAAGGATGTGGCAATATCCCTGTAAGCAGAAGAAAAAGAAAGGAATTCTTCAATCAATATGCCAGAGGAATTTAGTGATTACAGATAACTTAATATTTGTAATCACTTTTTTACCGTTTCCTACCTGAGACATACCGTTCATCCCAGAATTCTTTCATTTACTACTTTTTTTGTTTATGATGTATCTGCAAATATTTGTAAGTATTTATGAATTTCACACAAGTGAAAAAAACAGGAGGATGGAAAGGGTATGAAAAAATTATTAACAGTTTTATTTGCAGGCTTTTTAATGCTAACATGCATGACAGGAAATGTATATGCAGAAGAATCCGCATTGGATTACAACGAGGAAATCAAAATGTTTCAGGATTTTTATGAGCATCCGGATACATATATATTTCAGGATGTGGAAGGAAATGATGTAACAGCGTTTGTATTGGAACATAAGGAAAGCTTTTACAGGGATTCCTATCATACAACGGATATGCTGATGGATACTGTTAAGAGTGTACAGGAAGAACCACTTCCTGTATTGACAAGAGCTGCTTCTAAAAGCAAGACTTGGAGTAATCTTAAGGTCTATTATCAAAAGAACAGATACTGCATCTATAGTGTTACTGGGACATATAGTGTATCCGGTGGAAAGATAACAAATGGAAAGGCTGTGCCGAAAATAGTAGATCGAAAGAATCTCAGCTATAATATATCCTACATAGGAAAGGCAATTTCTAAAAATGGGAAGACGATTACGTATTCTATAAAACATATAATGATAGCAAATTCAAAGGTTACTGCGACCACAAAACATACAATCTCCATTTAAAATACCAAGTTATATGTTATTATTAAAATGGTGATAGAAAATGAATGATTTAACAGGCTATAATGAGATTATATACGCATTTTTTACATATTTGTTTATCTACAGAATTACGAAATGTCAAATTACGCTATCTAATATAAAAAAAATCATGTTTTTAATATTATGTGCTTTTATTTTAGTTATCGATGTTGTTTTGTTTACGTGGTTCCCGATGGAAACAGAGTATGGTATTTCTCAACATCTTCCAGGTGTTTTTGAATATATAACAGTGATTATATTTCTTATCGCAGTAGCAGGAAAAGAATTGGCAAAAATGCTGTATTATTGTGTTTTTGGATATACAATCGTTTTGGGAATAAATTTATGTATGTCTGTAAGCAGAATATGGATAAATTGGTTTAATCATGAATCTACATACTTAATATTGAAAATACTATTATTAATCATATCCGATATTGGTTTTAGATATCTGCTTCATAAACCTGCCAATTATAAGAAAAAGGATTGGTATATCTTTTCGTTACTTGCGATCATTGCATGCTTTTATGTATATTTTATATTAGAAATTCTTCCAGAAATGGATTTTGCGGACGGAGTATCCATTGATTATTTGAGTATATACATGATGTTGTTTTTGATAACTATATATATGGTTTTTTATAAATATCTTACGGTTCTAGGAAACCGCAACCAAAGCCTTGATGAAGCAGAATATCGGCTGGATAATCAAAGACAGCAGAAACAACTGCTGGAGGAATTGAAAAAAGCAAATCAGGAAAATAGAAAGCTGCGTCATGATTTAAAGCATCATTTTCATTCACTGGAATATATGATGGATACAGATCCTGAGAAAGCCAAAAGCTATCTGCATGAACTAAGTGAACATGTGGAAGCCGTCAAGGTTCTCACAACAAAAAATCAGGTCCTGGATTATATCATAAATTCCAAAATGGTAGTTTGCAGAACGAAGGGCATAGCGTTTACTTATGAGGTACAGGACGACTTAAAGCAAATGCAGGATTTTGATCTGATTTCATTATTATCCAATGCTTTGGATAATGCAATCGAAGCACAGGATTATGTGGACAACAAATTTATAAGCTGTAAAATCCTGGATGGAAAAACAGCAACGAAAATTTTAATTGAAAATGCATGTGATACAGTTAGACTTCAAAAATCAGAAGATACTTATCTAACAATAAAACAAAATAAAGGGCAGCACGGTATCGGAATGGGAAGAATAAAGACAATAGCGGAAAGCTACCATGGATATATGAAGGTCATAGTGCAAGGTTCATTTCTTTTAGAAATCAGTATTCCTAAGAAAAAATGCGAATAAGTTGAGAAAAGTGGATGATAATTCACTTTTTTTGACCGTTCAATACCTAAAACGACCGCTTGCATATATAGCTGTTTACTTTCATGGTAAATTAAGTATGATATGGTTATGCAAACGTTTGTTAATTAGGATAGTAATTCATGGAGGAATAGTGATGAAAAAATTAAATCATTTTATAATAGCTATGGTCTTGTTTTGCTTGTTTGGAGTAGGAATCAAAGCTGTTGAAAATAGATTTCCAAACAATGCTAAATTTTCACGAGGCGTAGGAAACACATGCTTCTGGGTTTCCAGTTCAGCATCGAAATATAAAACATCCATTCGTACACGTGCACAGAACTGGATGTACACTGGATACGATAATAAAATATATATGACGGAGGTATCAAGTAATTATGCGACACATATGGATTTCTATGCAAAATCATCGGATAGTGTTATAAAAGGCAAGGTACTTGGTTATACAGCTTACTATGGCGGTACTGGAAGCAGGATAAGTCCATTAGGAAAGGGACCTTCAAAAAATTATTTTTATACTGAGATCATTTTAAAAACCTCAGTACCTACAAATGATAATAAGGGAACAATTGCACATGAAATGGGTCATGCTTTCGGACTTGCTCATACAGAAACCTCAAAGGCGAGGCTGATGTGGCCTGATACCGGCAGAACCAGAATAAAACCTGCCAAGCAAGAAAATGATATCATAAATTACTTATATAAATGATGGAGGTCTAAACGAATGAAAAAAACGGTTTGCTTTATACTGGCTGTCCTGATTCTTACAGGATGCAGTACAGTAACAGAAAAAGAAAGCGATTCTAAAATGGGTCAGAATGTTTCAGAAAAAATATATACAGCCTCTACCTATATCACGGAGGATATGAAAAAAAAGGCTGGAGATGCCTCATCCATTACTGCAGAAACCATAAATAAAACAATAGGTGAATGGTCAGAAGATGCTGATTTAGTTGTCTTAGCTACTGTAATCTCAATTGATGAAGCTAAAACCGTATTAGCAAGCGGAATAAAGGATGAGCTTGGCTTTACCTTCAGTACAATTCTCGTTCAGCAAACTTTTAAAGGTCAGGATATGAATGGGAAAACCTTAAAAACATTGAAGCAGGGAGGTATTCTTACACAGGCACAAATCGAGCAGGCAAGTGATCCTGAAGCTGTAAAAAAACACGATTATCTGAGAAAGAAAAATGGCGGAGAGAATCCTGCTGATGTTTATGTTAATACGAATTTAGAGAATGATGTTATGCTGGAAGAAGGAAAAACGTATCTGCTCCTACTGAATTATGTTGAAGAGGAAGATCGTTATGAAATTCTAGGTTTGAATAATTGTACAAGAGAAGCGCAGATACCACAAACAAGAACGATTCGTCAGCGCAGCTTCAAAAAGGACGAAATTATGTTAAAGAATTATGAAACACAGGAATTTGAATCCTTAGACAATGTTTTATCCCAAATTCGGTAAAGGAATGAATCCATTTGCGTAAAGATAACAGTAAAATTTCAATACAAGTATAGTTGGTAAACGATAAAGGGTATTGAGCAATTATGACGATCACCCAATAAATAGGTACATTAGGATATGGGTAAATCAAGACCACTTGTAAAGAAACAAATCATGAAATATATTCTGTGCATAGCTATAGGCTTTCTTTTATACCCTATGGCTATGACCTTAGGAAAGCATATTGCTATATACATTGAAAATAGAAAAGAACTGCCTTATCCTGATAAGCCTGTATCCTTTGTTCTGGATTATCTTAACACATGGCATGAGGAAAATTATGAAAGAGTATGTGACATGACAAGTGATCAATCAAAAATGCTATGCGAGGTACATTCTCCAATGACCTCCTTAACAATTAAGGATGTTGAGCTATTGAAAGAAGAAAAGACTTCAGCTGATGTATATGTGGAATTTGAAACTAAATTCCGGGATATGGGCATACAGGAAACCTATTACTGGACATTTCATCTGACACGCAGTAAGCAAGAAAGCAGCTGGAAAATGGAGAACTACGGATATTAGTAGGACAAGCCTCAAAAGCAGGAAGAATGGGAATAAGTTCTCCTGTTTTTTCTTTTCCTGTACGATATGGAAACAATGATTCAGATAGCTTTTTACACCTTAAAATGACCGAATGATACCTGTGGCATACCGCTTGTCCCAAAAGCCTTTTCATCTTTTCAAATTATGCTATTGTATATATAACGCACGAAGGATAAAAACCGGCACCTGAATGAATCCATAAAGGAAGCTCTCCACTATCCTGTGTGCTTCACCATATACATGGAAGCAGGAAACAAGGCAACACGCCATACTACAGGGAGGTACTTATGCAGCACTATACAATACTGATTATTGATGACAAAAGAGAACAGGCAAAGGAAATCAAAAAGAAAATTGAAGCCCTAAATCCCGCCTTTCACGCAGACATCGCCAATGACGCAAGCTATGCACTAAAGGGCACCTATGATGCCTATCTCAGCGATCTGATGATGCCGGTTCACTCTGGTATTGAAATCGGAAATATGATCTATAAGGAAAATCCGGATGCCATTATCATTCTGATGTCCTCACTAGATAATTTCGCAATCGAACGCACCCAGCAATTTTCCGCCTTTGCCTTTCTTCCAAAATCCAAACTGGATCAGGAGCTTTTCCCACTGCTTCAGCGTCTGGAACGTCGCCTGAACTACATCAATATACGCATCCATGTCAAAGAAGGGGAAAAAAGCATCGCTGTACCGATTCATAAAATCCACAGAGTGAGCATTGTAAAAAAGCAGCTCTGTCTGGATATGGGGAATACACGCTATACCTGTTCCATGCGATTTCAGGATTTTCAGCGCATATACGATGATTATTTTGTCTGCCCGAAAAACGGTCTGCTCATCAATCCATCCTGCGGCTATTACTATGAAGCGGGGCATACGCTGCAGCTGAAGGAGGAATCGATTCGTGTCAGTCTGCTGAAGCGGAAGAAATTCAAAGAAAAATACCAGAAATATTATAACCGTGTCATGTGATACCTGGCTGTCACTTATTTTCATAGAAGACTCTGTACGACCATATAGGGTCTTTTTCTTATAGTACAATATGCGTATGTCTGTTTTGCAAAGAATTCCACTGTTCAAAACTCTGCAATCCTTTGCGCAGTCTTTTACTCTTTTATGAAAGCGCTTTTTGCATTACACTGTAGGTGGATAGAAACAACGGGATACATGAAGGGGAAGCATCCCTCATGACCGACAAAAAGGAGTATGGAAATGATTTGGGAAGACTTAGATAAAAAACTGATT
The DNA here is from genome assembly GCA_003481775.1 of Clostridiaceae bacterium OM02-2AC. Classification (GTDB taxonomy): domain Bacteria; phylum Bacillota_I; class Bacilli_A; order Erysipelotrichales; family Erysipelotrichaceae; genus Clostridium_AQ. Next base: position 76,128 of record QULU01000007.1, on the reverse strand, counting down.
CACCTACAGGCGGAAGCAGAGCATGCCAATGATATCTTTGATCAGCTGGGCACCTGCTTCATAAACGAGGGCTACAGCCGAAGCGATTATGTTGAGGCTCTGAAACAAAGAGAGGCACAGTTTCCAACCGGATTGGATATCAACGGATTCGGTGTCGCTATACCGCATACGGATGCCGGCTATGTACTGCATGAAACCGAAGGAATCATGACACTGAAGCATCCGGTAACGTTCATTCAAATGGGCAGTGATGATACACAGGTAGAGGTGAAGGTTGTCTTCATGCTGGCGATTGAGGATCCCAAATACCACATCAAGAAGCTGCAGCAGATTCTGCGTATCATACAGGACAGCGCCGTGCTGGAGAAGATTTATCAGGCATCCAGTGCCGACGAGGTCATAGATATAGTAAAACAGAAGGAAATAGAAATAGGAGGAGAAAACTTATGAAATCAGTAAACATTCTATCAATCTGTGGTTCGGGAACTGTCACCAGCAGCATGGTGGCCGCAAAGCTGAAGGACCGCTTGTCCGAGCACGGCTATCAGGTAAGTGCCACCGAGGCAAAACCGACCGAGGCTTTAAATCTGGCGCAGTCAAAACGCTTCGATATTATCGCACACACATCCCCGCTTCCTAAGGGCGATTATGGGATTCCCTGTGTCAATGCCTTTGCCTGCATCACAGGAATGGGAGAAGACAAGTTCTTCGAGGACTTCCTCAAGGCACTGCAGTCAATAGGGAAATAGGCATTCGACTTCACAGTACGCAGCATAAATTATAAAGGAGAGATAAACGTATGGTTATATTAGAATTCTTGAAATCGATGATTGACAACTTTGGGGCTGCGATTATCGTACCAATCATCATCGGAATCATCGCATTGTTCTTCCGTGTCAAGCCGCAGAAGGCCTTCCTTTCCGCCTTATATGCCGGAGTATCTCTGGAGGGGATTTCTTTGATGGTAGGCGCATTTACACCGATTATCACCCCGCTGGTAAAGAATATGGCGGATGCCATGGTCAACATCACCGGTGTTAATCTGAATGTATTCGATGTCGGCTGGCAGGCAACCAGTCTGGTAGCGTTCTCGACAAGTGCCGGTATGATCTATCTGGGACTCGGTATCGTATTACAGACAGTGCTGTTTCTGATCAAATGGACAAAGTGCTTTCAGCCCTCTGATTTATGGAATAACTATTCCTATATGGTATGGGGAGCCATGGTTATCTTTGCGACAGACAACTTTGCACTGGGCATCGCCTGCATGGTGCTGCTGAACCTGTATTCTCTGTTGATTTCCGATATGCTGGCCAAACGCTGGTCAACGTATTATCAGTATCCAAACTGTACCATCATCGCTATGCATAACATTGAACCGGGTATTTTCGCCATCGTCTTTGACCCGATTCTGAATGCAATCGGCTTCAACAAGCTGAAGCTGAATCCGCAGACAATCCAGCAGAAAATCGGATTCATGGGGGAACCGATGACCATTGGATTTGTATTGGGCGGTATTATCGGTATCCTTGGAAATCTTTCCAATCTTGGCTCTATGGCAGGCTGGGGCTCTGTGCTGACAGCAGCTGTTGCTACGGCTGCGGTTATGGCTATTTTCCCGAAAATCACAGGCTTCTTTGCACAGGCATTTGCGCCGATCACCGAGGGTGCCCGTAAGTTCATGGGAAATACCGGAGATCGGGAGTGGTATATCGCTGTCAATGATGCTGTCGGCTATGGAGAGCCTGCAACGCTGACATGTGGATTGCTGCTGATGCCGGTTATGGTGCTGATCGCATTCTTCCTGCCTGGCAATCAGACACTGCCGGTTGTCGATCTGGTCGCAATTCCTTATATGGTAGAGGGACTTGTTGCCGTATTCAACGGAAACATGGCAAAGGTCATCGTAACGGGTGCCATCTGGTTCAGTGTCGGCTTACTGATGTGTACGTATACAGCACCGCTGTTCACCGAGGTTGCTAAGGGCGCAGGCTATGCGATTCCGGCAGGTGCTGCCATGATTACCAGCTTCAATATTCTGGGAAAACCGCTGATGGGGCTGATCTTCCTCGCCTTCCTGAGTGGAAGCCCGCTGTGGATCGGCGTCGCCGTCGTGGCATATGTGGTCTGCTATGCAGGATATCGCATGAAACAGAAAACCGTAGAGGAATATCTGGAAACACAGGCAATGAAAAATGCAGAGGCGGAGGCTTAGGCTATGAAGATTGATGTACAGGAATTCCGTAAGCCGTGTGCCTGCGGGAGAACACATGAAATTGTTGTGGATGATATGATTATTGAGAAGGGTGCCATACAGCGCCTTCCTCACATCATGAAGGAATATTACAGCGAATACAAAACAATTGCCATGCTGTGCGATGACAATACGTATGCGGCAGCCGGAAAGCTTGTGGAGGAGCTTCTTCCCGGTATCATTACCATCCGGCTAAATCCTGAAAATCTGCATGCGGATGAACATGGCGTGGAGGCTGCACAGAAGCAGCTGGACAACTATGCGGGAATTGACTTCCTGATTGCGGCAGGCTCGGGAACGATTCATGACATTACCCGTTATCATGCTTATGAGAAAAAGCTTCCATTTCTGAGTATACCTACCGCTGCCAGTGTAGACGGCTATGTATCCACCGTTGCCGCCATGACATGGCACGGCTTTAAGAAAAGCTTTACGGCGGTATCCCCGTGCTTTGTGCTGGCGGACAGTGTAATCTTTTCAAAGGCACCACTTCGTCTGACGGCGAGTGGCGTCGCTGATCTGCTGGGAAAATTCACGGCACTGTGTGACTGGAGAATCGCGCATGCACTAACCGGTGAATACATCTGCGATACGGTTGTTGATATGGAATATAAGGTATTGAAGGAGCTTTGTGAGAATCTAGACGGTATCCGCAATCAGGATGTGAGCGCCTATGAAAACCTGATGTATGGTCTGTTATTGAGTGGAATTGCCATGCAGATGATAGGAAACTCCCGTCCGGCATCCGGAGCGGAGCATCATATGTCACACTTGTGGGAGATGTCCGCAATCAATGAACCGATTGATTTCTATCACGGAGAAAAGGTCGGCGTGGGACTCTGTCTGGCCACGGCAGTTTACAAGAAAGCAGAACAGAAGCTGCGTGCAAAAGACTATCAGGTGAAGGCTCACATGGAGCTGGAAACGGAATTCATCAAAGCCAATATCACCAATCCTGTCCTGCAGGAGGAGATTCTGAAGGAAAACACACCCAATCTGCTGGCGAATATCACAGGGGACATGCTGAAGGAGAAGGAAGCTGACATTCTGGCGATTCTGGCGGAGCTGCCGGATGCGGAAACCATGATCGGCTGGATGAAAAAGGTACACGGTCTGACGACGATGCAGGAGCTGACGCTTGCTGAGGCATTGAAAACAACAACACAGCGTCTGAGTCCGTATGTCCGTCAGCGGCTGACCTTCATGCGATTATTAAAATTCTACGATTTCTATGATGAAATCACAGAAGGGTAGGGATCATCATGCTGGAAGAATTAAAGCAGCGTGTTTTGGAGGCAAATCTCTTGCTTCCCAAACACGGACTGATCACCTTTACCTGGGGTAATGTATCCGGCATTGACCGGGAACAGGGCATCATCGCTATCAAGCCGAGCGGTGTGGAATACGATCATATGACAGCACAGGATATCGTGCTGTGTGATCTGGATGGAAACGTGGTGGAAGGAAAGCTGAAGCCAAGCAGTGATCTGATGACACATCTTGCATTTTATAAGAGCTTTCCCAAGATCGGCGGAGCGGTGCATACACACTCTCGCTGGGCAACCGCCTTTGCGCAGGCAGGACGAGCAATCCCTGCATTAGGGACTACGCAGGCGGATTACTTCTATGGAGATATTCCATGCACCAGGCTTATGCGTGAAGCGGAAATTCAAGGAGAATATGAACTGGAAACAGGACATGTGATTGTAGAAACCTTCACAAAGGGAAATTTGAATCCAGATACAATGCCGGGCGTGCTCGTACACAGCCATGGACCTTTCGCATGGGGAGAAGACCCCTTTGAAGCAGTGCATAATGCAGTTGTGATGGAGGAATGTGCTGCAATGGCATTCGTCAGTATTCTGCTGCAGGACAATGCGGTACAGCCGATGCAGCAGGTATTGCTGGATAAGCATTTCAAACGAAAGCACGGACCGAACGCCTATTATGGGCAATAGGCTTTGAAAGATTGTAAGGATGGATATTATGATACGAAATAAGGAACAAATTCGGGAAGCGATGAAGCCCATACGGGCATTCATTCTGGATATGGATGGAACGATTTATTTAGGGAATGCATTGTTCCCCTATACCCGCAGCTTTCTGGATATGGTAAAACAAAGCGGGAGAGCATATTATTTCTTTACAAACAACTCCTCTAAGGATGTTAAGACGTATATCGATAAGCTGCACACCATGGGCATTGATATCGAGCAGCAGCAAATGATGATCTCCACACATGTCATCCTGCGCTGGCTGAAGGAGCATCATGCAGGAAAACGTGTGTATGTGGTAGGGACACCGGCTCTGCAAGCGGAGTTTCAGCGTCATGGCTGGCAGCTGGATGAGGAGCATCCGGATATCGTGGTTCTGGGCTTTGATACGACGCTGACCTACGATAAGCTGTCAAAGGCCTGTCACTTCATCCGGGAGGGAGCCGCCTATTACGGCGTCAATCCCGATCTCAACTGTCCCATGGAAAACGATACCTTTATACCAGACTGCGGAAGCATGGCAAGACTGATTGAAGCAAGTACCGGCCGCTATCCGGAATTCTTCGGAAAGCCGAGTCCGAAAACACTGGAGTACATCATCGGGGAAACCACTCTTGCGGCTGAGCAGATTGCGATTATCGGGGATCGTCTGTATACGGATATCGCCGTTGCGGATCACAGTGCGGTTACCAGCATTCTGGTAATGAGCGGAGAAACGAAGGAAGCGGATATCGAAAAGAGCGAGGTAAAGCCGGATATCGTAATTGAAGATATCGGAGAGCTGGCAAAGCTCCTGTAGGAAACCTATGCGTCATATGGCTTTCGATCAAAGGAATGCATTCCATAAAACAATGAAGGAATCCTCTTGTACAGACAGGGGATTCTTTTGTATTCTTCCGATACATACCGGTACACATTCAATTTCTATGCACCAATCTGTCTTGCATAAAAACAGCAAAGAAAACAGTAAAGAAGTCAAATTTATTGTATGACAATGATCTCATAAATAAGGAGTGCCCGCTATTACCCCATCTATTGATCTGCGCTTCCTCAGTGAACAAAACCGCATTTGCTTTTAAGAAGAAAAAGTTCATCAGAAGATGTTTCTATTTATCCAAGGTTAGAGTATACTGATGGTAGATGGTGAAACGAGGGATTATATGAAAAAGAAAATGAAATGGCGAAAGCTGGCACTAGCCCTGGCTTTGGCAGTGTCCTGTATGCCGCAGAGCATGAAGGCACAGGAGGATGCTGCGCAAACAGAAGCCCTGCCTTTTGAGATAACGAATATCGGCGTATCGTCCAACACGGTGAAAGCCAAAGAGGCTGTTACGTACACAATAGATGTACAAAGTGAAAAGCCGATGAGCTCCAGAATAACAATACATCTGAGCGCCCCGATTACAAAAAAGGAAAAAGGGGTAACTATGAAATATGACGGAAACGGACGATACACAGGCATATTTCAAACGTCTGAGGATGAAGAAGACGGCATATGGAGGGTTGATCGTATCGATGCGGGTCTGGAAAATGGAGACAGAATTTTGGTATATAATACCGTTGACCTGCCAAGCTATGCGGTATATGCATATGACTTTTCCCCTCTGGATGTAACAGTTACGGATTCAACAGGCGCCGATGTTACAAGACCGGAGCTGCACGGAATTTCCGCTTTGACAAAAGAAGTCTATCCGGGTTCAGCAATTAAATATCAGGTTGATGCAAGTGATGATATGAGTGGAATCGAAAGTATTTCAATCACCCTGCTTTCTCCCAGCGGTAAGGAGTTGAAGAAAGACGCGAAATATTCGCAGGATCAAAAGGTATATGAATTGACGATTCCTACAGACAGCGATCTGGAGGAAGGAAACTGGACCATTTATTCAGTAGCTCTATGGGATTTCAAAATGAATTTTGTGAACTATATCAATCGGCTCTCCGGTTCATCTTCCTATGAGAATATACGCTATTTGGATATGTCTGCACAGGGATTTCAGGTAGTGCCTGATCCGGATGCTGCCCAGGGGCTGAGTAATGTATTTTATATGACGGATTCGAAAACTGTAAATGATCATGTTTACGATGGGGATTTGTATATCGGAGAAAATGCTTTCCTTACAATGAAAAATGTGCATGTGACAGGGAATATCTATGTACTGGGCGTATTGCGTTCCACAAATATCAAGGTTGATGGAACGGTGTTCTGCAGAATGAGTACGACAGGATATAACAACACACAGGGTACATTTATGTGGTCAGGAACAAATAGTATTCACAGTGTACAGGCAACCAACCGGCCGGTAGCGATGGTTCCGGTTCGCATTGATCAGACGCTCACTGCTTCCCGTAACGGGGATGTGGCGTTTAAGGGGGTATCCCTGCCGAATATCACGATTGCGGTGGAAGGAAAAGATGTGCAAACCGATTATCGAGGGCGTTTTGATGCTGGTATTGTGAACATTGGAGAAATGGATACCGTAAATATCACATGGAAGCTCCCGTTTGGGATGCCGGCTGAAAATAAGATTGCAGTAGAACGGGAAACTCCTGTATCACTGCATATGCTTACGCCCCCCGATAAGCTGGAGTATATAACCGGGGAGAAACTATCGTTGAAGGGAATGCGCATAGAGGCTGTATATGCGGATGGCTATAAGAGGGAAACCACGGCATACAAGGTGGAGGTTATCGCCCTGACAGCTGGAAAGCATACGATTGCGGTGACCTATCATGGCGCAAAGACCTCCTTTGTAGTGACCGTGAAGGATATTCCGGTTTCCTCTTTGAAACTGGATCAGAACAATGTGGTTCTGCGTCCGAAGGAATCCGTTCAATTACAGGAGAATATACAACCTACCAATGCAACAGACAAATCCGTGTCATGGAAATCAGACAATCCTGCAGTCGCCTCTGTGGATGAAAAAGGCAGGGTTACCGCTTTGAAGAATGGAACTGCAGTGATTTCAGCTGTTATGAAGAACGGCTTGCGTGCAGAGTGTAAAATTACGGTGAAAATTGCTGTGGACTATGTACAATTAGATAGCACATATAAGGATGTATATGTTACTCAAACAGGTCAGTTAAATGCAACGGTGTATCCGGAAGATGCGACCAACAAGAAGGTGAAGTGGCGCAGTACGAATACCAGTGTGGTGAGCGTGGATCAAACTGGTCATTATAAGGCTTTGAAATCAGGATTTGCCTATATTTATGCTACATCGGAAGACAATGAGCATATTGAGCGCTTTTGTGAAATCAATGTAAATGTTCCTCCGGTGGAGGTGAATATTCAGGAATCATCGTTGAATTTGAAAAGAGGGCAGTCCTATCAGCTTAACTATACAGCCTACAGTCCTACAGGCGTAGATGTCGCTTTCAAGTGGGAAAGCGTCGATCCGAAGATCGCTTCTGTGAATCAAAAGGGAGTCATAACAGCACTTAGGGAAGGCGTAATATCCATCACGCTGAACTCATCGTATTATAACGGCGGTGATATGGTTCTTGTGACGGTCACCAACCCGGTCAGCGCATTGAAAATGAATAAGACATCCGCGAATATGACCAAGGGCAGCTATCTGCAGCTGTCTGCATCTGTATCCCCATCGGATGCATCGAACAAAGGTCTTACCTGGACATCCAGCAACAAGAATATCCTTACGGTCAGCAGCAGCGGAAAGGTTTATGCGAAGGGCTTTGGGACAGCAACGATCACTGCACAGGCAAAGGATGGCAGCAAGGTAAAAGCAGCAAGCAGAATTTTCAGCGGCTATGGTATCAGCTATGTGCTCAATGGCGGAAGCAATCATAAATCCAATGTCAGCGTGTATTACAATCAGGCAGTCAAGCTGTACAATCCTACCCGCAGCGGATACAGCTTTAAGGGCTGGTATTCCGACAGCAAATATAAGACGAGAGTAACGTCCTATAAAAAAGGAACCAAGGGAAACAAGAAGCTGTATGCGAAGTGGAGCAAGAACACCTATCGCATTACGTATAAGCTGAACGGTGGGAAAAATACGAAGGCCAATCCATCCACCTATTCTGTGACTTCCTCCATTTCCTTGAAAAATCCAAGCCGTAAGGGGTATTCCTTCAAGGGCTGGTACAGTGACAGTAAATATAAGAACAAGGTAACCAGCATCAGGAAAAGAACCGGAAATCTGACACTGTATGCGAAGTGGAGTGCCACTTCCTACCGGATCACCTATAAGCTGAACGGTGGTAAAAATACAAAGTCCAATCCATCCACCTATTCTGTAACTTCCTCCATTTCCTTGAAGAACCCAAGCCGTAAGGGCTATTCCTTTAAGGGCTGGTACAGCGACAGCCGCTATCGGACTCGGGTCAAGACAATTAAAAAAGGAACAACCGGAAACAAAACACTGTATGCGAAATGGAGCAAAAACAGCTACCGCATCACGTATAAGCTGAATGGCGGGAAGAATACGAAATCCAATCCTGCCAAATACTCGATCACATCCTCTGTGAAGCTAAAAAACCCAAGCAGAAAAGGCTATCGATTCACAGGCTGGTATACGGATGCTGCTTGTAAAAAGAAGGTAACAGCTATCAAAAAGGGAACTACGGGAAATAAAACCTTTTATGCCGGATGGAAAAAATAGATGAGTATCGCAAAAGCATGCACAGCATCGCAGGATGAATCGTTTTGTTTCTGCCCTTTCCTGAAGAAAAAAACCAAGGGACAAAACAGAGATTTGTAAGCGATGAAGAGCATTAGAAAAACAGGGAATCCAAAGCTATTGTGTTCAACAATAGGAATTCGGATTCCCTTTTTCATGACTGATGTGTTGGAAAAACATGCAGCTTGCTTTCGTTTGCTTCAGATAGCCTGCATAATCTCAGAGAACAGCTTGTGTGTCTGCCGGTACAATTTCTGCATGTATGCAACCATTGCAGTCATCCTATCTATGTGTGCGTCATTCGTATCGTGAATGAAGAAAAGGATGCGCCATCGGAAAGGGTATGCGCGAGTCGCACGCAGGCTGATATTATAAAAAAACGGCTCTGCCTTGTTTATAAGGTTAGAGTCCGTTTCACGTTTATTCATGGTGGAGGCTGAGGGACTCGAACCCCCGACCCTCTGCTTGTAAGGCAGACGCTCTCCCAACTGAGCTAAGCCTCCATCAACGTTATTTATGATACCATAGATATTTTTAAAATGCAATTACTTTTTTGTAAAATCACCAATTTATACTATGTTTGATTACGATTCACAGCTAAACTATGTGATTTACCTATGAACTATTAGAATATGGAGCTCATGTAACAGGTTCTATATTTTCATTTTCTCTTATATGCTGATACTTCTCTATGTTTCAAAGGGCTGTGTATCGTAACATGTTTGATTCAGATTCTCCACGTAAATCCTGTAGGCTGCATAAGATATAGGAAATATCATGGCTATTGATTTGCTATAGTCTGACTTCCCTTTATACGATTGCAGCATGATGAAAAGAGTCGTTGCTGTAGTTGAGCTGATTCGTTGTACTTGACATCTTCATGTCCTCCATTCTATAAGGGCTGCTTACCCTTTCTATACGTATGAAAGGGGTGAAATTCCTAAATAATCTACACATACTGTAAGATTTCTTCTATTTTTCAATTAACATGGTCAATTACTGATTTTGAATCTATTATACATCCCTGCTGAATTTCCTTTCAGTCTTTTGATATTGCTCAGTTGATGCTGAAGCAGCATCGTGTCTGTACTATTTTATAAAGCAGTAAGTACAGGAAGGAAAGGGACTTATAAATATGTAAAATCGATGCCATTTAGACAAATGCTGGAAATTGTATAGAGAACCTGTTTATTAGCAGCATATAAATTATTGACGAATCGTCATTTTTGCAATATCCTTTTCATCGGTTAGAAAAATGACGAATCGTCATTCAGTGGAAACGGGAGAGAAGCCTATGAAGAACAAGGTACTAATAAACAAGAGTGAGAAAAAGAAGCGGATTGAAGAAGCAGCACTTGAATTGTTTTCCTGCAATGAGGTGCATCAGATATCCATCGATCAGATTGCCCAGAAAGCGAGAGTCGCAAAGGGGACATTCTATCTTTATTTTCACGACAAGGTACAGCTGATCAATCATCTGATTGTCAAGGAAAGCTCCTCGATTATCAATGAGGCGCTGAATGAAGCCAAACAGCAGAAAATTGATGATAAAATCGATGAACTGATTTTCCTGATTGACCATGTCATCGCCTACTTCTGCAAGCATCCGGAGGTTATCAAGCTTATCCAGAAAAATCTGTCCTGGAGTCTGGTTGGCGGAAAGCTGAAAGAGGATGAAAATTATGAGGTGGCTTCGCATATGAACAGCTACTGTGACTTTCTGGTAACACTCGGTTATACCCGTAGTGAGGCCTATCAGCTGCTGTTTATGATTCTAGAGCTTGTTTCTACCCTGTGCTATACCGCAATCGTTCTGCATCAGCCGGATGATATTGAACAGCTGAAGCCGATGCTGTTTACCACGATTCGCAAAATGATCGAACGATCATAAACAAGATTGGAGATGAAATGTATGAAGAAGCTTTCTGATTTTATTGTAAAGAAAAGAAATCTGATTCTGCTCGTTGCCGTACTGCTGCTGATACCCAGTGTCATCGGGTATGCACGTACGAAAGTAAATTATGACCTGTTGAGCTATCTGCCGCAGGATGCCGAGTCCATGATCGGACAGAAGTCACTGAGTGATGACTTCAATTTGGCAAGCACCGGTATGCTGGTTGTTGAGAATATGCCGGATAAGAACGTATCGGAATTAAAAAAGGAAATCAAGGCCATTGACGGCGTTAAGGATGTCCTGTGGCGGGATGATGTTTTGGATATCAGCATTCCCAAGGAGATTCTGCCAAAGGATGTACGTGAGATGCTGTATTCGAATAAGGGAACACTGATGGTTATCACATTTCAGGAGGAAACCTCATCCCAGCGTACAATGGATGCCATTAAAACCATTAAGGGCTATGCCGATCGTGAATGCTATCTGGGCGGCTTTTCTGCCATCACAGAGGATACCAAGGATTTGATGAATGAGGAAACTCCGCTGTATGCCGTAACTGCAATCATCCTGTGTATGATCGTATTGTTTATGGGGCTGGAGTCCACCGTGGCACCGTTCGTCTTCGTTCTGGGAATCGTTTTCCCGATTGTTTACAACTTTGGAACCAATGTCTTTCTAGGACAGATATCCTATATTACGAAGGCACTGGCACTTGTACTGCAGCTGGGTGTCACCATGGATTATTCTATCTTCCTGCTGCACCGCTATCAGGAGGAAAAAAAGAAAAGCAGTGATCGTGATGAGGCGATGTCCAATGCAATTCAGGCAACCTTCACCTCCATTACAAGCTCCTCGATAACAACGGTCGCAGGTTTTCTGGCATTGTGTGCGATGCAGCTGACCCTGGGAAAGGATATCGGTATCGTAATGGCAAAGGGTGTTATCTTCGGGGTATTGTCCACCATTATCATCCTGCCTGCCCTGCTGATGCTGTTTGATAAATATATTGAGAAGTGGAAGCATGCTATCATCCTGAAGGAACCGAAAAAGCTTCCGGGCTTTCTTACAAAGCATTATAAAACCATATTGATTGTCTTTGTTATTATCTTTATTCCGATGATCTATGCACAGGCACATACCAATGTCTATTACGATTTAAATGCGACAATGCCTGAGGACTTTCCAAGTGTCATCGGCACAAATAAGCTGAAGGACCAGTTTCATATGACAACCACACATTTCCTGCTGGTGGATGATCAGCTGGAGAACTATGAAATTAAGGATATCTGTGATTCTGTGGAAAAGCTTCCGGGAGTTTATTCTGTGGTTTCCTATGAGAGTCTGATTGGTGGAGGAATTCCGGGTGAGCTGGAGCCAACAGCAGTAAAAAGCATCCTGCAAAATGGTGGCAGGAAGATGATTCTTGTCAACAGCACCTATCGTTCTGCGACGGATGAAGAGGATGAACAGCTGAATAAGATTGATGCGATACTGCATAAATATGATAAGCAGGCAGTGATTGCCGGGGAAGGCTCCCTGACCCGCGATTTGATTACTACGACGGATATAGATTTTAAGATGGTGAATATATTATCCGTTGCCGCGATTTTTCTGATTATTGCAATCACCTTTCGCTCACTGGCACTTCCTGTTATCCTGGTTGCCTCCATTGAATTTGCAATCTGTATCAATATGGGGATTCCGTTTTTCACCGGGTCAACGCTTCCATTTATCGCCAGCATTGTCATTGGTACGATTCAGCTGGGAGCAACGGTGGACTATGCAATCCTGATGACCACACGCTATAAGGAAGAGCTCAGCAACGGAAGCAGTGTCATAGAAGCCGCAAAGGAAGCAGCAGCAAAGTCTGCGCCAAGCATCATCACATCTGGATTGTCCTTTTTCGCAGCATGTATCGGTGTATCCTTTATTTCCAAAATGGATTTGATCAAGAGTCTGTGTACACTGATTTCCCGCGGAGCAGTGATTTCCATGCTTTCTATTCTGCTGGTACTGCCTGCCATGCTGATTATATTCCATAAGCTGATTGAGAAAACAACAAAGGGCTGGCCGAAGGCTGACCTGAAATAAGGAGGGTATTATATGAAGAAAAATGTGAAAGCAGTAACCTGTGCAGCATTGAGTATGATGCTGGTAAATTCCGGTATGGTGCTGTATGCAAAGGATGATGAAACCGTAAAGGATGAAACGGTATATGCGATGCTGAACAGTGATGGCAGTGTAGATCAGGAAATTGTCAGCAGCTGGCTGCACAATGATAACGGTATTCGCGATATAAAGGAAGTGCTGGATCTTAACAATGTTAAGAATGTGAAAAGTGATGAAAAGCCGGAGGTTTCCGGAAAGACCTATACCTGGAATTCAGCTTCCAATGATGTTTATTATGAAGGAACAAGCACCAAGACCCTGCCAGTACAGGTAAAGGTGAGCTATAAGCTGGATGGAAAGGACATCAGCGGAAAGGATTTGATTGGAAAAAGCGGTAAGCTGGAAATTCATATTTCACTAAAAAATACGCAGAGTAAAACAGTGAATGTGAATGGCAGACAGACACGCATTCATCCATTTTATATGGGAGCAGGTGTTCTTGATCTTTCTACCGATCATTTCTCAAATGTGAAGTGTGAAAACGGCAAGATACTTTCTGAAGGGAATAACACCATGGTTGCCTTCGTCAGTGTTCCGGGCTTGCAGGATACACTGGAAAGCTCCGGCATGGAGGTCGCAAGGGATTTGCATATACAGGATGAATTCACAATTACCTGTGATGCGAAGGAGTTTGAGCTTGGACCGATCATGTTTGCAATGACACCGGAGGTGCCTGTGGATAAGCTGAAGAATATCAATTCCATGGATGATCTGACAAACGGGCTGGATGAGCTGACCAATGCAAGTGCACAGCTTTTGGATGGTACATCACAGCTTTCACAGGGAACAGCGACCTTCAATGGCAAGATGCAGGAGCTGGTAAATGGTGTGCCGACACTGACGAACGGTGTATCTGCATTAAAGAATGGTACGCAGGAGCTGGTGAGCGGATCTTCCAAGCTGTACAGCGGATTGAAGGATTTGAATACCGGTATGAATCAGGCGAAGGAGGGAACTGCCAAGCTGAATAAAGCAACAGATGGTTTGGGTACACTGGTAAGCGGTGTTGATGAAATCAATACGAATATGCAGGCATTGGCAAAGGGCTTGCAGGATGGAAGCAATGAGCTGAATGCTTCACTGGATATCAAGCAGTTAAGTCAGCTGCTGACGTCTGTTAGCAGTTTGCCCGATGAAATCATCGCCTTATCTGATAAGGCAACCGCATTAAATTCAGCAATGCAGTCTTTAGATAATATTTTGAATAATTCAAATATACAAGCGGCAAGTAGTGCTATGTCCAGCGATGCAGATGCATTACAATCGAAATTATGCGCAGGTGGTGATACAACAGAAAGCTGTACACTGGCAAAGAAATTAAGTGCAGAGACCGCTAGCGTCAATAATGCATTGTATGGAGATTTAGATGGAGAGGGACATAATGCTTCTAATGTAGCAGCTGCACTGACAAAAGAAGTAAACGACTTAGTGAAACAACTGCCTGCATATAAAGAAATGGCAAGCAGTATGAAAGCAACACTTGCTGATATGTCATCCTCTCTTAATGCTTTAAGCAAATTGCAGTCAAGTCTGAATACTGCATCTCAGGGAGCACAGCAGCTGGCGCAGGGTACGCAGCAGCTCAGCGAAAAATCATCCACACTCTTAGAATTGAAAAAAGGAATCTCCACACTGGACTCCAGCATGACAACGGCAGTTGGTGGCAGCAGCGAGCTTTATAAGGGAAGTCAGGCTCTGGTATCCGGTCTACAGCGTGTTGATCAGGGAGCAGGCACGCTGCAAAGCGGTTCTGCGACAATCGGTAACGGTGCGCAGCAGCTCTATGCTGCATCAACCCTGTTAAAGGATAAAACAGGGGAATTACATGCTGGTATGAGCAAATTCAAAACAACCGGTATTGATGAAATGCAGAAGCAGGTTACCCTGTCACTGGATGATGTTACACAGCTTCTTGCTATTAAGGATGAAATTGTAAAGGAAGCTGAGCAGGAGCACACCTTCAGCGGTGCACCGAAAAACAGTGAAAGCAAGGTCAAATATATTTATAAAACGGAAGAGCTGCAGAAGGAAAAAAAGACAGATACACAGGAAACAAAGAAAACAAAAGAAGAAGCAGAGGATGATTTCTTTGATAAGATTTCAAATTTCTTCTCAAAGATGTTTTAATTGCAGAGGGGCAGAGAAACGCTGCCTCTTTTTTTCACACGGAAACTTATTGTAGAAACCAGACGTGTACAGTATAATGGTAACAGTTGCATGCACAGGAGGACACATGAAGGTCATAGAACACAAACACGTGATACCGATTATACGAAATACATTAAATGCATTGGATGCGCGGCTGGTGGATCACGGCTATCGTGTTGCTTTTTTGATGGAACAGACACTACGCCATGCAGGCCTCTTTAAAGGAAAAGAATTGCGCGATATTGTCATGACCTGTTTTCTTCATGATATCGGAGCTTATAAGACGGAGGAAATCGAGCAGCTGATTCAATTTGAAACCTGGGATATCTACCAGCATTCTGTATACGGCTATCTTTTTTTGAGAAATCTGTCCCCGCTGCGCCCGTATGCGGATATTATTTTATATCACCATATATATTACAGAAAGCTCAAAAATCACAATATACCCTATCTTCTGGTGTCACAGCTTCTCAGTCTTTGTGATCGTTTGGATGTCTATCAGCTCGAGTTGCCGCTTCGGGATGTGGAGGCCTTTCTTCGCCAGTTTGAGGAGGATTATTTCAGTAAGGAAGCGATTGACCTGTTTCTTTCCGCAGACGCACAGTGTCACATGCTGGATCAGCTTTATGTGCGGCATCAGGAGGTGAAGGTAGCGGTCTTTGATGAAATACCGTTTACGGAATCAGAAGGAAAAGCATATTTGCATATGCTCAGCTATGCGATAGATTTCCGCAGTGAATATATGGTAGCACATACCATCACAACGACAAGTGTCTCCACAACGCTTGCGGCGCTATGTGATTTTCATCAAGAAGAAATGGAAAAGGTGTATTACGGAGCCTTGCTGCATGATATCGGTAAGGTCGCTATACCGGTAACGATCCTTGACTTTCCCGGCAGACTCAGTCCGCATGACATGGCAGTTATGCAGTCGCATGTAACATATTCCATGAAAATTCTGCATGGTGTAGTCGATGAGGAAATTGAGCATATCGCTGTCCGTCATCATGAAAAGCTGAACGGTAAAGGATATCCTCTGGGATTGAAGGCGGAAGCTTTAACGACATCCGAACGCATTGTAGCAATAGCGGATATCATCAGTGCTCTCATAGGAAAGCGCAGCTATAAGGAAGCATATGATTGGGAGAAAATCAAAGAAATTTTACAGGAAATGGCTGAGGGGCAGTATCTGGATGATAGAATAGTACAGATTGCCTGTGACAATCTTCCTCACATCCTGCAGACGGTGAAGCGCGATTGTACACCGGTAATCGCAATGTATCAGGAAATACGACGTGATTATGAGCATAGGGTAGCACAGCTTGGCAGGTAAGCAGTACATGAATGTGACTGCATAGTTCAATAATTACAGCCACGCAGAGCTGCTGCATATGGCTATGCCGGGAAGAAATGCAGGAATTAAGCAAATAATCTTATAAAAATTTCTTTTTGATTCTGTACATAGGGAAGAAAAGATGATATAATAATCGCGGTCTCAGGGAAACAATTTCATGTGAAAGCTATTTCCTTATTCTGCCGGAGTGGCTCAATGGTAGAGCAACGCACTCGTAACGCGTAGGTTGATACATTAAGTGATGTACACGGATGCGAATAAATTCTAATGACAAAATATAAAGTGAGAGGACATAGTCCTCTTTGAAAATGCCGACATAGCTCCAACGGTAGAGCAATCCACTCGTAATGGATAGGCTGCTGGTTCAAATCCAGTTGTCGGCACCATGTAAATAACAAAATCACAGGTTGCGTTCTGTGATTTTTTTAATGATACAGCGAACTACGCAAAGTTCCGCAGAGTCCAGAAGGACTTAAGTAAGTTGAAGTATACAAAGCATACGAAATAAAAGCCACCCGCTATGCGGCTGAGCAAAAAAAGTTTTACAGTTGAATCACCTTTCCAATTATAATGGTGGTGTTCAAGCTACGTTTAGAAAAGGAAAGGTGATAAGCATGGCCAAAAAGTATAATTCATTAGCCCATACACGTAGAGGCGGGGTTCGATTCGTCGAAATACGTGAAAATCCTTTATTTTAGGTACTTTTTGAATCATTTTGTATTTACGGATAAGAGTGTGAATTATAGAAATAAAGAGCTTAAAAAGAATGTAGAGGTCTCAGTAGTAGCTGATATAGAGTGTGTTGATACAATTTAATATGGATTGTTTAGTACCGGATAAATCACTTATTATGTTTTCTATCTCACATACATAAGATAACATATTCAGCTATTGTATTGAATTAGAAAATGAAAGCATCCTGAAGATTGCGTTAATCGTATAGAGCAAGAAAATAAACAAGGCCGGCACGTAATTTGTACCGGCTTCTTTAAGGAAGAGGAGAAGGGAGGTGAAGTCTTACTGACTTCATGTTTAGTATAGGGCATGCTCATATTTTTATGCAGAATGAACGAAACTATACCTCTTAACAGGCGACAAAGTGTTTACATCACCTTGTATTTATACTATCTCTTATATGTGACATTACAAATTATGGAGGAGGAAATAAGAATTACAAAGAACCGCTGGACGAGCGGGGATAGCTTGCTTATGCTTAGGACGTTGTTTTATCGAACAAGAAGCTCCCACTTCTATGCTAGTCATAGCATAAATGGTGAGAGTACGTCACCTGTTGATCTATTATTTATTATTCAGACTTATTAAAATCATTGACTTCCCCTTTGAATTCGGCTAATATAAGATTGTATCGTAAAATAGACGAAGGAGTGATGGCGATGTACATAAAACGTCATATGGAAGAAATTGTGAAAGAGTGTATAGAGCAGTTTCCGGTATTACTAGTAACTGGACCGAGACAGGTCGGTAAAACTACAATGTTAACAAAAATATGTGATAATTACACCTATTGTACGTTAGATGATCCCCTGCTTTTAAGAGAAGCAGTAGAAGAAACGAATCTGTTTTTGATGAATAATGAGCCGCCTTTGCTAATAGATGAAGTACAGTATGCACCTGAAATATTCCGATATATAAAAATGAATGTGGATAAAAATAAAAGAAAGGGCGCATTTGTGTTGACTGGTTCTCAGGCTTTTCAGCTAATGAAAGGAGTCAGTGAGACGTTAGCAGGCAGAATGGCGGTTATTGAAATGCAGGGACTGTCACTAAGAGAAATATTTGGTGTTTATTTTCATAAGGAGTTTATTCCAACAACGGAGTATATCCAAGAGCGAAAGGAATTTATCAAAGCTTATGATCATATATGGGATATCATGCATCGTGGAACGATGCCTGCATTGATTGATAAAGCTATCAGCTGGGAAAGATATTATTCATCTTATGTGAAAACATATATTGAAAAAGATGTGAGACAGTTAGTAAATATAGCTGATGAACTGAAATTCATGAAGTTTCTTACAGCTTTAGCTGCAAGATGCGGTGAATTGCTTAATTTTAATGCGATTGCAAATGAAGTTGAAATCAGTATTGATACGGTGAAACGGTGGATTTCAATATTACAGACATCCGGTATTATTTTTTTGCTGGAGCCTTATTCTAATAATATATTAAAGAGAGTGGTGAAATCACCTAAAATTTATTTTCATGATACCGGTTTAATATGTTATTTGACAAGGTGGACAACTCCTGAAGTATTGAAAAATGGTGCAAAAGCCGGAAATATATTCGAGAACTTTGTTGTTTCTGAAATTATGAAAACGCATTTGAATGCTGGTAAAACGATATCATCTATATATTATTATAGAGATAAGGACAAAAAAGAAATTGATCTTATTATTGAAAAAGATGGCGTTTTATATCCGATTGAAATAAAGATGAGTGCAAATCCAACAAAGGGAATGGCTAAAAATTTCTCGGTTCTTCACAATATTCCGGATAAAAAAATAGGTATCGGGTGTATCCTTTGTCAATATGACAGTAAGCTTTATCTCAGTGAAAATCTTATCTCTCTTCCAATTACTTATATCTGATACAGAGCACTTCTACTGTGGAGGAAATGATTGCATAAGAATCATTCCCTGCAGCAAGCTTATAGGAATATCAGAATTACAAATGGTCTTGATGTGTATGAAATCTTATGTCTATTGCTAAAATCGACAGAAAACGACATATCGTGTGACAGTTTATAATCAAATGAATTACGTTGTTACCCTTGAAAAAGAAAGATGCCTAGACAGTAATTGCGCCATAGGCTATATCTCGTGGTCTTTTTTTGTTTTTCTGCTTACAGTATCTTATCATCGATCTTCTGTACATCATACTCTTGTAGAAACCGCCAATTGGTTACACCCGGGATATTCTTTTCATACTGACCAAGGATCAAAATCAATCCATCGTTTGCCTGACAAAAATAACTACAGACGATAAAGTCATCATCGTTTGTATTCTTGATTTAGATGCATGCACTACTGCGTTGATCGGAACGCTAAATACTTCGATAAAGCAGCTGATATGCAGCCTTCACCATCATACTGCTGAAGCAGCTCTTTTCTTTTCATCAAAGGCAACTGTATGACCATCTCATCACCAACAGGGAGTATACTTAAGGCAACGAAGCTGACAGGCGCCTGTCTGGCAGTGATACGGATTTTAAATGAATCCTTCATAACAAGCACTTTTGTATTCTGTGGAAGTCATGAATGCAGCTTTTGAACAAACGAGCTCTCCATTCAGAATACATTTTTTAGTTACACATGTTTGAATGTCAATCAGCTTGCGGATACAATGCCAGAAATGCCTTATCACGCTTGTTTCTTTAATCTGTGCCCTGATCAGCACGGGAGCTATATGTTTCTCGCGAAACAGGGCTTTTTGTTTCTGCATACGATAAGAATAATCGAATCATAAGCTTTTAAACAATAGCTGATCCATATGCGTGGATATTCCAGTCTTTTCCTCAACCAGCGCATGTAGGTATCCAGGTCGATGGAGCCAGCATTCAATTCCGCTATCTTTGCACATATTTCAGCCAGCAGATATTCGATATCCTCCTGCCTGATCTGTTCATCATACAGTACCTCTGTGATTGTGGAGAGATAGATCCTGCTTGCAGTTTGCACCGCCTTTTTTCTATCTGCCTACGCAAATATTCATCCCTTTTGCTTATGTTCACACTTCTTTCTTATACTAAGTATATTATGTGTTAAAAAGGATATACAGCAGTTATCAGTAAAAGTCAAATATTACATGCTGAAATCAATTACGTCCTTCTGTATAATAAAAAACGGTGATAAAATGAAATACATGAGAAAGGTGATTTTACAGGAGAAATTGAGACAGATACGGCATTGTCCAGTAACCTGTTTCTATGCTCCAAGGGGGAGTGGGAAGACGAAGCAAATCAAAGGCTATCTAAAAGCCAATCGAGTGCGGAGAAAATGGATCGATCTATTACAGTATCCCCTTTATGATGAAGAAAAGGTAGCTGAGCTAAAGGAGTTATGCAGGCAGCTCGATCCAAATGTAATCCTGATCCTGGAGCATTATACACAAGCGTATAAAGCGATTGTCCAGGAATTGGTCACAGAAAAAAGGCAGCTTGTATTGTTGATCAGTGATGAAATGCAGGACAGCTTTCATAAAAACTGGAATTATATCGATTTGCATGACATCTCCTTATCCAAACAAGAGCTATCAGCGGTTTGTGAAGAAAATGAAATCAAACTAACACAAAGCGATCTTGAGCTGATTTACAATGCAACATTTGGTTGGATACCGGCTGTTGAGGCTTATCTGAATTACTATCAGCATCATCAGGAAATCATGGAAACAGAGCATCTGTATGCAGTCGTGAAGAATATTTATCAGCATATATCAAAGCGCCTGAAAAAGCTGTTGCCGGTATTATCCCTGTGCAATTCGTTCACCAGAGAGCTGTGCCTGGATATGGTGGCATCCGCTTCTATAATAAAGGAGCTGGATAAGCTGGCGGAACACGGCTGGCTGATTCGTAAAACAATCAATCAGCAGTATGAAGTGGCGGACGCTTTACGGTATTTTCTAAAACAAAAGCTGCAGGATCAACAAGCGGATATCCGACAGCTGCACATCACATTTGCAAAGTGGTTTGAACAACACCATCAGATTATTGCGGCATTATACCATTATGATCAGGCAATGGAATATGAGGAGGTACTGCGGATTCTGGAAGACAGACGAAGCGTTACCTATGTCGATGTATCCAGCAGGCTGCTTTCCAAAATTTATGCACATATCCCAAAGGATGCCCTACGGGAATCGCCATACGCCTATCTGCGTGTTATCAATGACACTCTGACGTCCCTGAATGTCCGTCTGGGGCTGGAAATGCTGGAGGACTATGAACAGCGTATCCCATCCTATACGGTTCCACAGGACAGGCTGAACGGGGAGCTGCAGCTGATCTACGGCTATACACACATCAATAATATTTACAAAATGAATGCCTGCTTCAAAAAGGCACATGCGTATTTCCATGGAGAAATCTCCAGAATATCCAATTACGGTATGAATGTGACGCTGGGCTCTCCGCACACGATGCATATCTATCACAGAGCACCTGGAGATCTGGACCATCTAGTCTCCTATATCAAAGAGGAGCTGCAGTATTATCTGGACATCACAGGGAATCTGAATGCCGGATTTATCGAACAGGCAAAGGCAGAACAGTATCTGGAGACAGGAAGCTTTGGTCAGGCCATACAGAAGGCATGGGAGGCATACTATGTTGCCCAGACCCATCAACAGGAATCCATTATGATCTGTTCCCTGTTCACGATTCTAAGAGCAGCCTCCATGACACATGATGCGGAAACCGTACAGATGGTGAAGAAGCAGCTTCTTCAGATGCTGGAGCACAACGAAAACATCTACCAGAAATCCGCCATCCACAGTGCACTCGGGTATCACGATGCAATAAATAGAAATACAGAGGAAGCAGAATTCCATCTGCGGCGAATGGAAGATTGTACGATTGTCGACACCAATTACATCACCTATATCGTAAAGGGAATCGTGTTATTGTATCAGAATGAATATGAAAAGCTGAAATCCATTGCGGCGATCATGATGAGCTTCTATCAGCACGAACCACATGTGTTTGGAGAAATCTATGCACATATCTTTGAGGCTATCTGTTATTATAAGCAAAATAAAATAGAAATCGCAAAGCAGAAATTTCAAAAAGCTGTCGATATGAGTAGACCGGATGTTATAGTCTTACCTTTTCTGGAACTGTATGGGGGAATCGAGCCGCTGATGATTGCAATACAGAAGGATGAGCATATACAAACCATTCTTCAGCGCTACAAGAAAACCGACCATGGCTTGACTACGTATAAGCAGATTCTGACACAAAAGGAGCTGGAGGTCGCAAGACTGCTGGCAAAGGGCTATGCGAGAAAGGATATTGCCTGTATGCTACATGTGAGTGAGGAAACCATCAATACACATGCGAAAAGGACCTTCAGTAAACTGAAAATACATAGTAAAAGCGATCTGCTGGACCTCTATGTAAATGATAAGATTTAAAGAAAAAGTTGATAACCTGCGTAAAAAATCACCATTTTCTGGGGACGCGAGAAAATAAAATTTCTGATAAGATACATATGAACAAACAAACACTGCAGTGTTAACGTTCATATGTTTTTTTGTCAAAAAGGGCATAAAAAAAGTAGCATGTACGCTACCGGATTTGTTTCCTACAGTAGGTAACTGTAGGATATTTGATTCAATTTATTTATACCACTTAAATTGTCTTTTGTAAACATTTTCCAGTCATATTTCTGTCATTTGTTCATAATATGACGATTTTGTGACAGGAAATGCTACAATCCTTAATTATGAAAGGTTATTTGAATGTAAAATTGGAAATATTTAACAAAAAAGAAGGTCTTAAAATATACGATGATGAAAGGAGTAAATTCCAATGAGAAAATATACGATTGATCCGGAGAAGCTGGAAGCCTTCAAAGAACATAAGAAAACATATAAGAAGACACCGACACTGTCAAACTGGCTCAATGACTGGTTAAAGCACTGTATCAAGCCACACTGTAAGCCTTCCACCTATACCAATTACTCTTCATATATCCATAAACATATTATTCCTATACTTGGAGGGTATCTTTTGACGGAGCTGGAACCAGTCATGATTCAGTATTTTATCAAGGATCAGCTGGATAACGGAAGAATCAACGGAAAGGGCGGTTTATCAGCGAAAACAGTAGAGGAATACCGCAATATGCTGAATCTGGCATTGAATAAAGCTGTGGAGGATGGATACATGTCCTCAAATCCATGCCAGTTTGTACAGGTTTCCAGAGAACGTGCAGAGGAAGTCCGTACCTTAAGCATAGAGGAACAGGAACTAATACAGGAAAACGTTATTTTCAAATGGAAAACAGCCTCAGATGTCGCTATCCTGGTCGCAATGCACAGCGGTATGCGTATCGGAGAGGTTGCCGGTCTACAAATCAGGGATATCGATCTGAAGCGCAGACTGATCTATGTGAAGCGCTCTTTGAACCGCTTTAAGGATGATGATGGTAAATACAGTCTGCGTTATGGTACGCCGAAAAGCGGATGCGGCCGCTGTGTCCCAATGAACGATGACTTACATGCTGTATTATCTGTTTATATGGAGAGCATGCCATCTATATATAAGAAAACAGAAGCGCCATTGTTCACGAATAAGTCAGAAAAAGCGATGGAACCAAGGCTCATCAGCTATCATTTCCATAAACTTATGAAGAAATTGGATATCGAGGATGTGCATTTCCATTGTCTGCGGCATACCTTTGCGACCAGAGCGCTGGAAGCAGATATGAACATCAAGGTATGTAGTACGATTCTGGGACATGCCTCTACCCAGATTACAACGGATATCTATACACATGTCACACCACCGCAGATGGCTAGAGAAATGAAAAAAATGAACATACATAGATTAAAAGAAAACTACGCATGAACACCGGTTTATCCTACAGTTACCTACTGTAGGTGAAAGAATGATAGCACAAAGCTTCTATATTTGTCTACTATTTCAGTAGGATTTATTGGAGGAAATTCATGGGAGAAAACGGGAAGAAGGATCTGCTGGTAACACAGAAAGCCAAGGAACTGTGTGATTATGTGTTCTTGATATCCGAACGGATGCCGAAAAAAACAAGATTCACATTGACCGTGCGTTTACAAAACCTTGCTCTGGATGTCATATCACATATCTACACCGCAAATGAAGTGTTCATACGGCATGACAGAGATAGGGAACGGATCGAGGAACGGATGTATTATCAGAGGAAAGCAGGCACGAGCTTGAAGCTGGTCGGTTATGTGGCACATATTGCATTACGGCAGAATGCCATCCTACCAAAACAGTTTGAAAAGCTCTCACAGATGATTTATGTATGCGGCAATATACTGGGAGGCTGGATACAATCAGATGTCAGTCGCTTACGTGCCATCGTCAGAAAAATAAGGGGGTACGGTAGCTCGGCGTTAGACAGAGGCAAAGCCGCGCCACCATCCGCCCAACGTCACCAACGCTGCATATCACATAGCCAGATGTATATCGTAGGTACGGTATGCCAGAGCACGATAGCAGATTTTCTGGTCCGGCCCATACAAGCGGGCGAATAAAGTCCTATCATGGACTGGACTTACAGCTATTTCAGTACATATTTTCTTGAAAGAGGGAGGTAGGATACGGATGATAACGACTGCATATGAGGAGATCACAGATTTTCAGACAATCTATGAAACTTATGAGAAATGCAGAAAAAAGAAACGGCCGACGTATGGACAGATCCGCTTTGAAATGAATCTGTCCAGTGAGCTGGTCAAACTGCAGAACAGCCTGAAGGATCATACCTATCGCATGAGCAATGTCAGAAAATTCCTCATCAAGGAACCAAAACCCCGTTGGATCACCGTATTACCATTCCAAGACAAGATCGTACAGAAGCTGTTGAGTGCGAATATCTTTCAACCCTACCTGGAAACACACAGTATTTATGATTCAGCCGCATGTCAGAAAGGCAAAGGTGTCACCTTTGCAATTTCGCGACTGACAAAACACTTAAGAAACTATTATAAAGAACACGGAAACAAAGGGTATTTCCTGAAAGCCGATATCAAAAACTTTTATCCAAGCATCACGGTACAGAATGTCAAAGACACCTGGCTTCCACAGATCGAAGATGAGAACCTGGCAAAACTGATTCAGCAGCTCCTGGACAGTCATCCAAAAGGCGTAGCCATGGGGAATCAGTTATCCACAATCTTTGCCGTCTTTTACCTTGATCCAATCGATCGATTCATCAAGGAAGAATACCGTCTAAAATATTACACCCGCTATGTCGATGACTTCATCTGCATTGCAGAGACAAAGCAGGAACTACATAATTTACTGATGCTGATGCAGCCAATCCTACAAAGGCTGAATCTTGAATTCAATGAAAAGAAAACGATGATCATCCCAATGAAAAATGGAGTGGATTACGTTGGATGGCATTTTTATTTGAATGAGAATGGCAGAGTTATCAGACGAATGCGAAAAGCAAGTAAGATTAAAATGAAGCGCAAATTGAAAGACTTAACTTGGAAAGTACAGCATGGAATCATAAGCCAGCGTGATTGGATACTCGGCACCAAAGGACTTGAATCACATTTGGCTCTACAAAAAGCACGAGAGTAAAATGAGTAGAACGGACAGCGACAAGGAACAGTGAAGCGGAGGTAGATGATATGAAAAAAATGAAACCACAAAGACTAACGAGGGGACTAATGCTCCTGATGATAGGACTACTTGCGTTCCCGACAAGCTCTTTCCAAGAGATAGCGATTGATAGAAGTACGATAGAAGCACAATCGACAAGGTACAGCAGTAACCAAGCTACGACCCGCGGAAGGATTTCAGACTTGACAGTGGAAGAAGGTACTATCGCATACCTGACGCCGGAGATTAGTGTGCTGTGGCTACAATCCGGGACTGGCGCTACTGTTATGAGAACATCGAACGTACTACCAACGGGTACCTTTGCACAATGCGACAACGGAATGCAGGCCCTCAAGGAAAAACTGCCGAACGGGTTAGTGGAGAAAATGGAAATACGAACACCTACAGCTCAGGAGTTCGCAATACTGGGGAAGGCAGGTTTCGCAAGTGTTGAGAATGTCTGGGGTACACCGATAACGGCCAACCAACGTGAACAATGGAAAGGAGGGGGAAAAGTAAGTCCACCGAGCAGGACGGAAAGCAGACCGAAGGACCAAAACACTTGTGAAAACGCAGCCAAAACCGAGAACGCAGGGTGGGAGGTAGCGAAGCGCACGGTAACCAACAGCAAAACATTCAGCGTAATTACGGGATATCCAAACCCCCGCATAGTACAGCAGACTATTCCAAAATGGGATTCAAGGTACGACTGCGGTAACGGAGTCTCAGCCAACCAGATCACGTCTTTCTTTGAGGGGAAGGGACTTAAGTGCCGCGGGGGAGTCGACTACACCCAGTGTAAGGGCCTACAGATTACTATGCAATGCCGCGCGCCGGCCGGCGGATATCAAATCGGAGACGTAGATCGCGCATGGGCGTCTCACACAGTCGTTACAAATCGGCTAGACGGCTATAAATACGTGAAGGATGTATCCGGGGATCCACTTGTCACCCCAGTGACGAAAAAGTGCGAGACCACTTTTTCAGCTGATACAGCCACCATCCGCCCAATAGTGACCATAAATCGAGGATCAATAATCTTTGCATCGTCAAGTAGTACTGGTGTGCGGACCGCATCTAGCACACTGGAACCAATGAATGGACGGTTTACGACAAATTTACAATCTAGTGAGTCGGGTGGTTATAAATTCATCGTGGAAAATTCAGCGATGAAGGTTTCAGATGTTCAAACAAAAGAAGGCGATACCTCAGTCTATAAACAGATAGGCAACAAGATTGCAATAAAAAAAGGCACGAAATCCTTAACACTGAACGTAGGGGCTACCGGTTCAGGGGCAGCGGCACCGAATGGTGTATCTGCACTTTCTACAAGCAAAACTGGAGAAGAAATGTTTGGTACACTTGCATCTATAAGTGGTGCAGGAAACAATGAAGTTACCATTGATTTAGAGAATCTGATGGATGTTGAAACTGGAGGATCAAAAAAGACAATAAGTTTATATGCTGAACAACAAAATGGACCTCAGAACACAGACTATATATCTGCACCGTATGATATCGAAGTATTTGTTGTTGACGGTGAGCAGGAATTGGCTTTAAAGAAAGATACAGTAATGAATGGCTATGAATATGGTACTGATTTTACTGTAACTGCCATAGTTAATGAAGATAAAGAAAATAGAAAATTTGATGCTGAAAAAGAAATGGTCGCAACGATTGCGGAAGGGTATGAAGAATTCGCAACTGTAAAGTCTTCTACTTGGAATGCAACAACTGGAGAAACAACGATTGTAATACATCCATTAAAAAGCGGTAAGGTAAAATTGAATCTGCACAAAGATGAAAACTGGGACAAGGGTTTTATCGTTTCCAGTGGAGATGTCAAAACTGCGGAAATAGACATCGGAAAACGTAATGTAACCTTACAGCCTAAAAAGCAAACACAGGTAAAAAATGAGTTGTTTGTAGACCCTGTGATCGAAAGTCATTATCCAGGGGATGCAGCGAAACCAGGTCTGGTAAATGATGATGCATTACCAGAGAGTATCACGGTAAAAACAACGAATAGTGCTACGAGCACTGTAGAGGATATACCATCAAGGACGCTGTCAGGTAATAAACGTTTCACTACGATAGGAATATGGACACAGAGTGTTGATTTTGAGGAATATAACAAAAATAAAACACTGGACGAAAAGTATGTATTTACCGGCGCAGAAAATGATTATGAGGTAAAGGATGCATTTACTCCAGATGATACGTATATTGATATAAGCCCTGTGTGTAAATATAAGGATGATGATAAGGATTGCTGGAACAGCGGTACCGTAACTGTCAAGCCAAGTGAGAAAGCGAAGGCGGAAGGCTATGACCTGATTAAGAATACAACAAAAGCAGAGGATCAGATAGAAACCAATGAAGATAATTTTGCTTCAGAATTTACAATCACAGGCCCTGCAAGGACAGCAATCGAAGATATTAAATATAATTTAAAAAATTCCACCAAGAATTCACTTACCAATCAGGACACGATAGATAGATCGATTCGTATCGATGAAACAGAACCTGCAAAAATCAATGCGAAGGGTGAAAAGGTAGAGACACCAAGTGTGACCGCTTTATTATCCTTGGCAGAAGCTGCTATTAAAGAGTCTGTGGAAGCTGCAGGAGGAGATGCAGGCGGTATCCGATTCGATTCCTCACCAATACAGCTTACGATCAGTGCAGAGGATGAACAATCCGGTATCCGCTTTGTAAAAGCATATCAGGAGGATGGTACGGGGGCAGTAGGTTCAGAAATAGCACTTACTGAGAAAACGGCAGAGAATTTGGAAAATGAAGCTGTACCAGGATCTGATAACAGTATCGATAGTAAGAAAACCTATAAGAAGAAAGTATATACGGCTTTACTGCCGACTTCATATAAGGGAAAAGTCAAAATCGTGGCTACAAACAATGCAGGTTTGGAATCTTACAAAACAACTAATTTTATTGTTCATGAAACAGCAGATGAAGCTGATATGGTCGTTGAAGCTGGAGCATCGGCAGTTAAAAATGCTGATGGTACCTATCAACCGGGGTTATCGGATGGTGCCGATAGAACCAATGTAAAATGGCCGTTAAAGATACAGGCGCCAAAAAGTGGTATTAAATCAATCAAATACTATATCACAGATGAGAGCAATTTAGTAAATTGGAAAGGTTCAAGTATAAGTCCAATTGATGTAACGAGTGAGTATAAAATCAAAACGCTTAGTGAGAACCTGAATTGGGATAATGTGAACGATAATCTTTTAGATACTGAGGAGCATGATGAAGCAGTAGTCCCTTTAAAAGAGGCGATTGCTGAGGCACAAAAAGCCGGAAAAACGATCCTTCATGTTCATGCAAAACTGGAAAGTAATGCAGGAAATATAAAAGAAGAAGTATACTCTATTAAAGTCATGAGCCAGGGAATTGAATTCAATCAGGATATACAGGATGCAAATGTTGCCGGACCAGATGAAACTATCATGGTAGAGGCTATTTATGGTACGCCAATCGATATCACAGCACAAATGGTGGATGCTTCTGAGAACTGGGCCGCAACAGGTGATTTCACCTTTGAAATGAGCGATGCTGATAAGAAATTCGTGAAGTTGTCTGATACAACGCAGGAAGCATTTCAAACAAGCAAGAATACGACAGGCACAGATAAAGGGAAAGCTACGCTGACACTGACACCCCTGACAGGAAATGATCAGGAGGTCACTTTGAAAGTGAAAAAAGCGGGCGATGCCGAATATATGGAATCGAACGAGCTGACATTGAAAATCAAATTAAAGAGTAAGAAGATCGATATCACCGCAGATTCTGCTACTACTTATGACGTAAGGACGGGTGAAAAACATCCAACACTTACATGGGAAATTACAGACAGAGATTCAACAAGCGACGGTCTTGTAAAAGATCCTACAGCTGGAATCGATGATACAACAGATGCGAAAAAAGTCGATTTCTTATTAAAGGCAACAACCTGTGTCGATGGTGCTACCTGTGGTATCGATGATTTGACATCCTATACACAGGATTCACAGCGTATCAATGAGACTGGGGAATGGAAGCTGGTATTTACGTATAATAAGGACAATACGAGCGGAACTTCAAAGGAAGCAGAATTCAATAGGAAATATGATATCAAGTTTATCGATGCAAAAGATTCTGTTAATGGTTCTGATAAGAAACTGATTGTTACGCAAGACAGTGTTTTAGAAAGCTGGTATACGATTACACCTGACCCAGAAACTGATGTCGCCAGTGATAAAGATGCGTGGAATAAAAGCGAAGTAAAAATTGAACCAACAAGCAATGCGATTACTGGTTCAGCTGATACCAAGGATTTAAGAACATACGACACAGTAACCAATGATGTCAAAATCAAGGCAAGTAAGTCTGATAAGCCGGAAGATTGGGGATGGGATTCATCCTTTACACGAACGAAAAATGACGGAGCGGATGCTAAGGAATATGAAATGCGATTCCGTGATTCTAAAACAGGTGCATTTACGAATGTCATAAAAGCAAAACGTACAGTGCGTGTGGATGAGGACGATCCTTCAACGATCAATTTCAAAACTGAAGCAGTACAGAATGTATCTCCTGCAGTTTCACTTATGGCTGATATAGTAGATGCTTTAGGTGGAGATGCAACAGGTATCCGTTTTGCGAATCAGAAAATAAAGCTGACGATCGATGCAGAGGATACGAGATCTGGTATTCGTGAAGTAAAGGCTTATAAGGTAAATGCAGACGGTTCTCAGGGGACTGAGATTGTGCTGAATTATCAGGATAGTGAGAGTACAAAGAATACAGCTGTAGATGCTCCAACAGATGGAACCGAAACGTATTCCAATAAGGTATATACAGCTGAATTGGACGATTCCTTCAATAGTAAGATTTTAATCGTTGCGATGGATAATGCTGGTAATAAGGCAAAGAAGACCACGAATAGAATCGTATTGGAAAAGAGTTCTGAAAAAGGAATGTTGCTTGAAGCAGGAGCAGGAGCTCCGAAAGATGATGCAAATGAATTTATCGTAGGCAATTCCTATGTGAATGGGAATACGGAGACATTATGGCCATTAAAGGTACAGGCTGAGCATAGTGGTATAAAAAAGATCACCTATTACATTACCGATACAGAGGGAAATGAATTGAGTGGAAAGGCTGATGCTCAGTTAAATGTTACAGGCACAGGTGAAGGTACGTTTGGTATAACAGAGCTGCCAAATACAGTAGATTGGGAAAAGGCTGATGATGCATCTCTTGTGACAGAGGTAAAGGAAAAGGGCGTCGTATCATTAAAAGAGGCAGTTCAGAAGATGAAAGGGAAAGCTAATGCAGTCATTCAAGTGCATGCAAAGCTGGAAAGCAATGCAGGAAATATCTTGGAAGAGGTTTTCTCTATCCACATCGATAATCAGCAGATCGATTGGAGTGATGATGTAAAGAATAAGGGTACAATAATAGATGATGTACTAACATTGGAAGCTACATATGGTACACCGATCGATATCAGTGCAGAAATGATTCAGGACTCCAAGGGCTGGGCTTCTGACAGTGATTTTGTATTCAAACTAGCAGATGGTGACGATGCTTACGCACATCTCTCAAGTGTAACACATAGTGGGCTTTCAACTACAGGAAACCCTACAACGACTGCGAATGGAAAAGGTAAAATCACGCTGACACCACTTACAGGTAACGATAAAGAAGTAACTCTTAAAGTGAAGAAAGCTTCAAATGACACTTACGTGGAATCTAATGAAATCACATTAAAGGTGAAGCTGAAGAGTAAGAAGATCGATATCACGGCCGATCCGGTAACCACCTATGATGTAAAGACTGGTGAAAAACATCCGAAGCTGACCTGGAAGATCACAGACAGAGATCAGGAAACAGCCGGTCTTGTGAAAGATACAGATGCGGCAATCGATGACAAGGAAGTCGATTATCTATTAAAGGCGACGACCTGCGCAACAGGTGCAACCTGTGGTATCGATGATCTGACGTCCTATACACAGGATAGCGATCGTATCAATAAAACAGGAGAATGGAAGCTGGAATTCAAGTATGACAAGACAGTCGTAGATGGAGATAGTGCAGAAGCAGTATTCAACAGGAAATACGATATCAATTTCATAGATTCCAAAACAGCAGATAAAGGTGCTGATAAGACATTGAAGGTTACTCAGGACAGCTTCACAGAAGACTGGTATACGATAACACCGGATCCGGAAAACAAAGTGAAGACGGATACGGACGCATGGAATAAAAGCACTGTGACAGTCAAACCGACGAATGACGCAAAAACTGGAACAGACAATGTGAGAACCTATAGTACGATCACCAATGATGTAGAAGAGGCGAAGGGAACTGCCACTGATTCTACGAGCTGGGGCTGGACAACAGAGTTCACGCATGATAAAGATGAAGATACAAGTGCGAAGAAATATGCACTGCGCTTCCGTGATCCAGTGACCGGAGCCTTTACAGATACTGCGGATGCGAAACGTACCGTACGTGTGGATGAGGATGCTCCATCCGATATCAATTTCAAAACAAAGGTAGTTGATGATGCTTCACCTGCTATAAGTCTTATGGCAGATATCGTGGAAGCAGTTGGAGGAAATGCGGACGGTATCCGTTTTGCGAACAAGGC
>QULU01000007.1:0-43670 GCA_003481775.1 Clostridiaceae bacterium OM02-2AC | reverse complement strand
ATATCAATTTCATAGATTCCAAAACAGCAGATAAAGGTGCTGATAAGATACTGAAGGTCACTCAGGACAGCTTCACAGAAGACTGGTATACGATAACACCGGATTTGGAAAATCTGGTGAAAAAAGATAGTGAAGCATGGAATGGCAGTACAGTCACTATGAAACCCACAGATAAAGCTACAACAGGGAGTGCTGAAGCAAATAATGTGAGAACCTATAGCAAAATTATCAATACTGATGTAGAGAAAAAGGGAAATGCGGATAAACCAGAAACATGGGACTGGACGGATGACTTCACACATGATAAGGATGCCGGAACAAGTCCGAAGAAGTATGAATTGCGCTTCCGTGATCCAGTGACCGGAGCCTTTACAGGTTCAGCAAATGCCAAGAGATCCGTGCGTGTGGATGAGAGTGCACCTGTAAAGCCGTTTATCAGTGTAAATGATAGCAATATACCAGCTTCAATTCCGGATGCTGGATCAGTACAGGGGAAACGCTTCTCTAAGGATGGACTGAATATCACAACGAGTGTCGTTGATGAGGAGAGTGGAATCCGTTCCTTAACCATATATAAAGTTGATAAGGATGGAAATACTACAGAAATAACAGATGCTACGCTAAGTGATGAAAATAGTACTGTACCGGGTGTTGAGGAAGGTACCTTTGCAGTTAAGAAGAAAACAGCTACATTCCTGATAAATGATGAATTCAAGGGAAGTATTCGCATTGTGGCAGTGAATAATGCTGGTAAGACAACGACACTGGAAACGATGCAGCTCATCAATGAACCAAGTGATAAGCCAAAAATAACAGTAGTAAAAGATGAAACGGAGACA
Source organism: Clostridiaceae bacterium OM02-2AC (assembly GCA_003481775.1). Classification (GTDB taxonomy): domain Bacteria; phylum Bacillota_I; class Bacilli_A; order Erysipelotrichales; family Erysipelotrichaceae; genus Clostridium_AQ. The sequence goes on along the minus strand of QULU01000007.1, from coordinate 42,831 downwards.
GAGAAAGTGCCGGAAAAGATTACACGTGAGAATTACGATAAGACGTATATCTATCCTATGAAGATTGAAGCACCGGTATCCGGTATTAAACAGATTACATATACCATGCAGGTAGATGATTGTGAGGAGACCGTGACAACATTGTTAAAAAACACGGGCGATATCACAACACCGTTGGGGGTTGAAAGCATCGACAATCAGGCGGTCATCAAGGGTACTACAGAAAAAACACCAATCTATACTCTGGATAAGGATGCTGTAAATTATGATACCTATTTCCCAATTCAGGCATATATCGATGAAATGGTAGATAACAAGGTAGAAGTCGGTACGATCAGAATCAAGATGGAAGTTGAAAGTAATGCTGGAAATAAGGTGACCCAGGAATTTGAACTGCCTGTTGATCTGCTGCTGAATGATGCTGCTTCCTATATCATCACACCGAAACGGATACAGTTAAAAAATACAGTAGACGGGAAAGAAGCTGTAGGTAGTGACAAGTTGGAACTGATCACCGTGAAAGAGGAAGATAAGCCTGCAGGTCAGGATATCACGCAGTATTTCAATGTGTATACACCACATGAGATCACATTGAACAATGCAGAATCAAAGACTGGAGAGACCTATGTCGTATCGGTATTTGACGAAGCTGGTAAGAAACTGACAAGTGACAAAAACCTTCTGGCATCACTTATCTATGATGCGAAGACAGAAGCAGGTTTCACATTGAAGACACCGATAGTTACGAATCCTGAAAAGGAGAAGTATAGAGGTGAATATGACGGACTGATGACCTATACCGTGAAATATGGAAAGAAAGATGAAGGTAAGCAGCCATGAGAAGGAGATTATGGGTGCTGCCTCTGATGTATCTCATGGTCATGATGTCTTTGGGAACGATCCATGCGGGTGAGGCAAGCAGTGAAGCAGAGGTCGGCTTCGATGTGAACGAAGACAGTGTCTATCGCTTGAATGTACAGGTGATCGGAAGAGGTGTCGTTCGGGACGGAAGACAGTATATCCGAACAAGCCTGACCTATGAGACGGCGCCCGGGGTCGTCAAGGAATTTATATTGGAGCCGGAAGAAGGCTACCGGGTAAAACAGGTCAGCTATGAGAGATTACAGGCTGACATGCATGAACTTTCAACAGACAGTCCGTCTATGGATGATGCGGCAACACCGGCAATGGCAATGGCGCTAGCAGAGGATGAGGATGTGTTGCTGGCGCGATATGCCGGTCCACTGCCTGAGAACATCATCGATGTTACGGATCAGCTGGTCGACAACAAGATAGAGATACAGACGGAAAGTGTGGATACGAAGCTTATCGTGGTATATGAAGAGGTACCAGGTAAGGATGGAAATCTGGCTGGTGCTGTGGGGGACGACGGAAACAGTGGAAATGATGTCGTTGATACCGCAGACCATACGGATACCGTACCATATCTGATCCTGATGCTGGCCGCCATGCTGATCATGGCAGAGCGAAAGCGTAGATTGTCTGAGGAAGAATATAACAAACAGGAGGAAATGAAAATGAAAAAGACACGAGTTTTTACCGCAACGATGGCATTGACGATGGCAGCCGGTATGTTCGCAATGCCAATATTCGCAACAGACGGAAGTAATGACGGACAGGGAACGAATCCGGACAGTACGACGGTAAGCTACAACAACGCTACGATCATCGAGAATCCGGATGGAGCGCCTGCGACTTGGGGTGTGGAAGTACCGAAGGCAATTACCTTTACAGATAAGATTTCATCTATCCGTGCTGATGTGAAGCTGGTGGATCTGTCCGCAGATAAGAACCCCGGATATCCGGATGCTGCCAATGCTGTTACAGTTAAGGTAAAATCAGAAAACGGCTATGAGATGAAACTAAATGATCCGGATGAACCGGATTCCCTGAAGTATACACTGGGATATGAGAAATCCGGAGCGATGACGAATGCACCGATCGCGAAGAACACAGATTTTGAGATTGGAAAACTGTCTGAGGATAATCTAAAAATCAAAGGTATGGCAGTGAAGCTGTCCAACGCATTGATGACCGGTAATCATACCGACAAGCTGATCTATACAATCTCTACAACTACGGTAACACCTTAAGAAACAACACTATAAGAAAGTGAGTGAGCGTATTGAGCGACAGACAGGCACCTGACAAACACTGGAAGCATGATGGAAGCTGTCTGAACTATTACAGTCGCAGAGCCATGAAGAGAAGGTACCCCGAAGGGGGCTACCTTCTGCTTGGTGGCATCGGTGAGGGACTGAAGGATCAGACAGGAGAAGTGAGGATCGATTCAGAGTGTTATCCATGCTATGCACTGCATTATGCAAAATGGCGGTATGGGGTCGACGGATATGCAGCATGTGATGATGGAGAAGGCTATTATGCGGTGATTAGAAATCATGTTCCCCGTCATCTCTTGCTGCTATTTTTATTACTGGCACTGATTGGTGCTCTGATGGGTGGAATGTACATGCTTGGAAGGAATACGGCACTGGATGAAAACGCGGTGGACTTCAGTCCAGTAAACGGGGAATCCATCGATCCTGACCCGAATCATATCGCATTTCCTGCCTATCATGATATGAAAATCGAAGCAGGGACAAATGTTCTACATGTGGCGTTATGGAATCCGAAGAAGAATACCTGCTACTTCAAATTCACGATCACAGATGTGAAGAGTGGGAATGTATTATATGCAAGCAAGCTGGTCGCACCGGGTAAGGCTGTTAAAGATGTAGAGCTTTCCGAGGTGATCGAGGCAGGGACACGAGATATCTCGATTGCAGTCGATACCTTCGATCTGGAGGATGAGGATGTCCCATTGAACGGTGCGAAGGTGGAAGTGAAGCTGACAGGAGTGAAGCGAAGTGGATGAGCGCATGCAGGTGTTTCGGGACTGTTCGGACTATGATGCCGTAAGGAATCTGGATGAAGATATCCAGATTGCATGTTACAGCCGGAAGGAATTCGAGCGGCGTCATGAAAACGGAGGCTATCTGTTGTCTGGTATCATCGGTAAGGGTGCAAAAGAGGAATGCGGGAAGCTGCATCTGGAGGACGACGTCCTGCCAATCTACCGCTGTACCTACAACAAGCACCTCTATGAGCCGTATGGCTATGTACTATGTGAGGATGATACGTATCTGGTCATCCTGCAGCTTCGCATACGAAAATTCCTGCTGCTGTTCCTGCTTCTGGCATTGCTCATCCTTTTCGGTCTATTCCTTTATCGGGGCATGGGACGAAGCGGTCCAGATCTGGAGCCGGGTACACGGGATTTCAAGGCGGCACAGAAGCTATCGGATGATTACGGAGAGACGAGGATCATCATACCCGCCTTCCAGCCACTGAATGTCCGCGCAGGGGATACGGGTGTCAAGACGGTGCTGTGGAACCCGGAAAAGAATCAGGTGTATTTTCAGTTTCAGCTCGTTTTGAAAAATACACAGGAAGTCATCTATGAAAGCCGATTAGTGCCGCCGGGACAGGCAATCTATGAGTTATCTTTAAAACGCAGCTTTGATGCGGGTGTCTATCCGCTGATCGTGCGGGTGTCGACATATGATATTGAAGAATATGAACAGCAGATGAATGGCGGAGAAGTTGAAACTTCACTAAACGTCGTTAAGGATACAGGTGATCAAAAATGAAACGATATGAGCTGATCGAATCATATGATCAAAGCTGTACGGTACAAAAGGGAATACAGATCCGCTGTTTCAGCGTCGAAGCCTTTGAACATCTGCAGAGAAAGGGAGCCATCATCGTCGGCAGTGTGCATGGCAAAGGGAAACATACGCTAGGCACGGTATCGATCGACGGAATGGAAATGGACTTTCAGGACCTGGAATATAACAGGCATCTGTACAAGCCTGCGGGGTATATCCAATGCGAAGATGAAACCTACCTCGTCGTATTGAAGCGCAGCTGGATCAAGCTGCTGCTGTTGCTGTTGCTTCTCTTACTTCTTGTCTGTGGCTCCTTGTTCTATTTCCTGAACAGAGAGAGCGGTCCGGATCTGGAGCCCGGCTTGCAGCAGTTTCAGGCGGCAAAAGGCCTGCCGGATGATTATGGCAAGACCTCCTTCATCATTCCTGCCTACAATAAGATTAACATGCAGGCCGATACGGATCAGGCAGGTGCTGCCCTGTGGAATCCGGAAAAGAATCAGGTGTATTTCAAATTCGTCATAGAACTACGGAGCAATCACTCTGTAATTTATGAGAGCCGACTGGTACCGCCGGGTATGGCGATTCGCAACATCACCTTCAATCGCAGCTTCGCGAAGGGGGAGTATCCTATCACCATCCGAGTGAAGACCTTTGATGTGACGGACTATAAACAGGAGCTCAACAGCGGAGAGGTTCAGACCGTGCTGGTGGCTCTGGAAAGTAAGAAATGATCGTATCAGCTCCCTGATATCTGTGTGATATCAGGGGTCCTGATAGGATGGTGTATCGTATGATCCGCCATCCTATGAGGATCAAGATACAGAATAAGAATCTGAGGAGAGTGAGAATATGTGTATCTGGACGATGGAAAACAACTGGGGACAGCTGAAGGGACAGCTAAAGCGTGATGATATCCTAGTGATCTCTACACTGAAGGAGCTGAGCGACATGCACAGCGGTATCCGAGAGAAGCTGCAGTACTGTAAGGAAAGCGGTGTACGTATCTGTCTAAAGGGCATCTGTCTGCAGGAAGACATCTATATGGATTTTCTCAGTGTGATGGAACGAGAGGAAAATTTGCGAAGAGACCGTGTGAAAACCGCTCAGCAAAGGGGAATCCGAAAAGCGCTGGAAAGGAGTCGATTGGGAATGGGGAACTATGGGAGGCCGAGAGCGGAGATCCCGGAGGATTTTGACGAGCAGATCCGCTATCTGAAAAAAAACCATTTATCACTGGAGGCATACCGCAGGAAGACGAACCTTAAGAAATCGACGTTTTACAAATATGCGCGGATGGTACTGGAATAGGAGAAGATGATGAATATCGAACAGAAACGGATCGAGGAGATCAGACAGGAACACCGCAAACAGGAAGAGCGCTGTGAAGCGCTGAAGCAGAAGAAGCAGGTGATGGAGGACAGATATGAGCAGAACAACCGCAGGCTGACGATGTGCATCTGGATCCTGTTCGCTGTATATGCTGTCATGTTCATGACGCAGCTGTTCGCTTATAAACTGCTTCCACTGGAGCTGCGTGAGGTGGCATGGCAGAGTGCAAGGATCGGGAAATGGGTAGTATGTATCCTGGCTATCATCCTGTATGCGGTAGTGAAGCATAATGAAGGTAGTACCTATGAATAAGAATGAGGAGAGAATATGAGAAGATTATGGAAAACGATGGCCGTGCTGCTAGTGTGCGGCGCATGCCTGATGGGCTGTACAAGCACACAGGAGAAGAAGACTGCAGCCACAGGATCCGACAGCGCTACCCTGAAGCAGATGGATCTGAAGGAGCTGGAAAAGAAGATCAAAGACAAGGATGGGTTCATGGTGATGATCACTCAGAGCACCTGTTCCTACTGCAATACGATGAAGCGTACCCTCATCCCGTATTTCCGAGAGCACGGGGATGTCCCATTCTTTGAAATCGAGATGGATATGCTAGGTGATAAGGTTTCGGATACGGAGGCGAGCTTCACCAAGTTGCAGTCGCTGGTGCCAAGCTTCAGCGGATCTACACCGGAATATCTGTATTTCAAGGACGGTACCCTGCAGAAGCAGCAGAGTGGGGAGATGAGTGAGATCGCGTGGAACAATTTCATGATCGAGTGCGGCCTGGTCAAGGGAAAGAAGCAGGAAGAAAAAACAGAGAGCTATACGCTGGCGGAAAGCAAACAGCTCAAGGACAGCTCGATCACAGACATCGCGAAGCTGTTGAAGGAGAAGAAGGACTTCTATTTCTACTTTGCAGCAGAAGATCGCTATAATTCGGCCTTTTCCAAAAAGCTGAAGACCTATGCGGAAAAGCATAAGGTAGAGATCATCCAGCTGAACAATTCCAAAATGGAACAGCCGACGAGCGAGAAGGAAAACGAAGAGATGAATGCAGCAATCGAGACCATCAACAAGGCGATGACGATTGAGATCGCACCATCCTTATTTCGCATAAAAGACGGGAAAGAGGTCGATGTGTTGAAGGACAATGTCAGTGAGGATGAGCTGATCGCATGGTTCAAAAAGCAATGATGAGGTGATGACGATGTGCTTATGGACATATGAATCGAACTGGAAGGAACTGAAGGGAAAGCTAAATAGGCATGATGTCCTGCAGATGGATACGTTACAGGATTTGTGCAGAGAAGATGGTAGTGTCGTTGAGAAACTGCACTACTGTTCCTCCATGGCAATACGGCTCAAACTGCGGGATGTGGTCATCGATGAGGAGCTGGCACAGGATATCATCGACCTGATCACACATGAAGAGGAGCATAAGAAGCAGGAGCTGAAGAAGGCACAGCGCGTTGGGATTGATCGTGCGTTGGCTAAGCAGCGAAGCGGACAAGGAACCTATGGTAGACCACAGGTGGAACTGCCGCAGGATTTTGAAGAACAGGTCAGAAAATGTGTCCGCAATGAACAGCCGCTGGAGACATATCGCAAGGCGACCGGTCTAAAAAAGGCAACCTTTTATAAATATGCGAAGAAGGTCTTGCAGTAGAAAGATTCGTGATATAAGGAAATGAGGGTAGACGATGAAGGAAAAGGAGGATACGATCTTATCACCCCGCAGGAAGCGGAAGAAATCAACCACTGAGGTCATCTTCCTCGTGCTTAAGGAGTATGTGGATCAGCTGATCTTCATCGGTATCCCCCTTTTGATTCTCATCCTGCAGATTATGCAGGTGTGGGCTGATACGAAGCAGGGAAGCCTCATGGCGATGCTTCTAAAATGGGGTCTGCTCATGGTACTGCTTGGTCGTGGTATCCAAAAGCTGTATCAGCGTTATTTTCCAAACAAGAAGCCCGTACAGGAGAAGGAACAGAAAGCAAAGCAGCAGAAGCCAATCACACAGACAGTTGTCAAGCCGGTATTGGTGGAGTCTTTACCTGTCCAACCGGTCAAAGAGAGCGCTACGCTGATCCCGGAGGATATGCACATCCATGGCGATGTCGAGGTACAGCGGGATCTTTCTATCTATGGCATCGTCGAGGGCAATGTATATTGCAAGGGGGATATCCGCCTGTTTGGCAGGGTGAATGGAAACCTGCGATGTCAGAATCTGTTTGTCGATAAAGCAGAGCTGGAGGGCGATATCCAGTGCAATGAAACAATCTATCTGTCACCGAAGAGTATCGTGATTGGAGATATCGTAGCCTGGCGGATGTTGCACAAGGGCTATATGAAGGGAAATGCATATGTCAGAGAGAGTGTCAGGATGGAGAAATCCTCGTATCTGGTAGGAGATGTGACATCCATGGAGATCGAGGTGGAGGAAGGTGCATCCATTCAGGGAAGGATGAGGATCGAAGCGATCCCATATGGAGAAGCGACATACGATTTGTAGAAGAGAAAGTGAAGGAGGAATGCCCGTGATCTGGAATCAGAAGACAAAGAAGACTGAAGAAGTGAAGCAGCAGGAAGAAAAAGAATACCAGCAGGAAGACAGGCAGGAGGCCATACGGGCAGAGGAATTCAAACGACAACAGGCCGCACGCGCGGAGGAAGAAAAACGAATACAGATGGAACAGGAACGCCAGCTCAGAGCACAGGCGGAAAAGGAGAACAGAAGAACGATGGAAACGAACAGAACTTTTGATGAGCATGAAACAGCGCGTGAGGAAGCATCCGTGATTGGAGAACATACGGAACTGACAGGGGATGTGAATACAGATGATGATCTAATCATCCATGGCCGTATCAAGGGCAATATCAAATGCAGTAAGAGCATCCAGGTGTACGGCAGTGTGGAAGGCGACATCATCTGTCAGGATGCCGTGATTGTCAAGGCGGCGATACAGGGCAGTATCGAATGCAAAAATTCCCTGAATATCTCGCAGGAGACGAAGGTGGAAGGGAATATCATCACCTCCTCATTGGAAAACGGGGGCAGTATCCATGGGGATGTGCGAGCGGCAAACAATATCCGGCTGAGTGCGGATGCCCAGATCATCGGTGATATCATGACCGGAACGATCAGTGTGGAACAGGGGGCCTGTATCCAGGGGAGTGTATCCATAGGAGTTAAGGAAGGGACGAAGGGGTTGAACAGCTGAGAAAAGCTATATAATGAAAGTATGATTTTGGATGAGGAAGCAGCTCCTTGACAGTATGAGCGTAAATCGGTTGAATGCATTATATCGATACATAATGGAAAGCAAAAAGGGCAGATACCTGACTGAGGAATATCTGCCTCTTTTTTGGTAATGTGCTGATTTTAGACCGCTTACCCCTTATCTGCCTTTTTACCTTGTAAGTCCTCATGGAATGGAGGCTTTTTCTAAAGCGTTGTATATGTCGAAGCGATACGCTAAAACAAGAAAGATATAGAGAATAGTTCCTTTTGAATATCATCTGGCAGCAAGAAAAAAAGGAATCAACGTATCACATTAAAGCGATGTACTTGATTCCTTTTCACTTTCATAGGTGGTGGCTCTACCCATCTTTGATAAACGAAAGCGGTAGACTGTTCTTTTTTGCTTGTGAAAGAATACCCTGTGTGTATTCTCGAACATTGATAGAAGAAAACTCTATGTTATTATATGAGTACAGCCAGCAGTCATATAAGAATATTCCAATAGAAGCCTTCGGATGTTAAAACTGCCGGAGGTATTTTTTACTTCAGGATAAGGGATTGTATCTTACAGGTGGGAGCACAGCTCATAGGCATCCCAGATACCCTCCATGATATCCTTTGGATGAGAGCTGTCACCGATATTATAAATATCCTTTGCCTTCAACAAAATCTGATCATACAGGGAACGATTGCTGCGATAGCCAAGTGCAAGGATCGTGCAGTCACTTGCCAGCTCCTGTATAGTCCCCTGTGCCTCAACCACGATTTCATGCTCGCGGATTTCCTGCAGCTTTGTCTGTAAGCGGATATCAACCTGATGGTGCTCCAGTAATTCCATAATCATCTGCTTGTTCATATCGGCAGGGGCTCCGGTAGACATCAGCTTGTCAGCCATTTCTACGATGCGTACACTTGATCCATGTTGTGATAGCCAGATAGCCAGCTCACAGCCGACTAGTCCTCCACCAATAATCGTTGTCTCTTTCTTTGCGCTGACAGTACCCTTCAATACATCGACAGCAGTTACTCCGTATTCGATTCCCTTGATTGGCGGCAGGAACGCATGGCTTCCGGTTGCACAGATTACAACATCAGCGGCCTCGATGCGTGGATCCTCTACCTGTACATCACTGTTCAATTCAACCTGTACCTGCAGCTTCTCCATCTGGTGCTCATACCAGGAAATCAGCAGCTTTCCATCATCCTTGAATTCCGGAACACTTGCCCAGCGATACATGCCACCCAGCTGGTTTTCTTTTTCTACAAGTGTTACTGTGTGTCCGCGTAGTGCCAAAACTCTTGCGGCCTCCATACCGGCAGGACCTCCACCGATGACAAGGCAGTTTTTCATATTCTCTGCCTTAGAGAAGGCAGCCTCTTTTTCACGGTTGCATTGCGGATTTACAGCACAGGACATCAGACGCATGGAGTGTGCCCGGTTAAAGCAGCCGTCATGACAGGACAGACATGGGCGGATATCCTGCACGTCTCCATTTCGCATTTTGTTGACAAATTCCGGGTCCGCAAGCAGTGGTCTTCCCAATACCACCATGTCGCACTTTCCTTCCTGCAATGCCTCGGAAGCAAGCTGTGGATAGCCCATTCGCCCGGCTGTCAGCACCGGTACCTTTACAACCTCTTTTACCTTTTCGGCAAAAGGCAGATACAAGCCGCGATTCTGGAAGAATGGCGGATGTGCCCAGTACCATGCATCGTAGCTTCCGGCATCCACATTCAAAGCATCATAACCGGCTTCTGTCAAAATTTTAGCAAATTGCAGGCCTTCCTCAATATCTCTTCCCAGCTCCGGATAGGATTCACCAGGCAGGATGCCATGGCGTTCCGCACGGATAAAGCTCTTGAGTGAGAACCTTAAAATCACAGGGAAATCCTTGCCGCATGCCTGTTTAACAGCCTGTAATATGGCGAGCGGAAACCGCAGTCTGCCCATCAGGTCACCGCCGAACTCATCCTCGCGTTGATTGAAATATTCCATTGTGAAATTATCCAGCAAATAGCCCTCATGAACTGCATGCACCTCGATACCATCTGCTCCTCCCATCTTTGCCAGCATGGCGCAGGTCGCGAAATCCTTGATCAGCTCGTAGATTTCTTCAGTAGTTAAAGCACGATGCTGAATGGAAGGATCCCAGCGATTCGTGGTTGCACTCGGTGCAACAAAGGTATTATCCAGAATCATTGCAGGTATGGCGGAGCGTCCCAATCCTGCGGTTAGCTGTACAAACAGCTTGGAATTGTAGGCATGAATATTATCACTCATTTTCTTTAGCTGCGTCATGTAGCTTTGCGGGTCCTCCAGCGGACAGGGAAAGCTTGCCTTGCGATGCTTTTCGATTCTGTTTTCGATAAAATTGGCACCTGTGATGATTAGACCGGTACCTCCACGGGCCCGTTCTGTAAAGTAATCAATGGATTCCTGCTTATACGCCCAATGGTCATCCAGCTGTCCCATTGCCATCGGAGCCATAGCAAAACGGTTTCGTATCTCCACATTACCGATACGAAGCGGCGTGAATAAAGCTTCATATTCCTTTTTCATGATGTTCCTCCTTTAAGTGAACGTGTTCATTTAATTAAATGATAGCACTTACATAGAAAAAGTCAAGGGCTGGTTTGCGTTGTGTTTTTTTAACGGATACGTTACAATGAAGACACAAAGCAGGTGAGTGTATGAGCGTGGAAGAAAAGGAAATACGGCGGCGCCCGAATCAGACGGAAAAAACAAGAAGAAAAATTGTTGAGGCGATTCATGCGAGTATGAAGGAAGCAGATCTTAGTGATATCACCATCCGTAGCGTATGTAATAAGGCCGGTGTATCCATCGGCACCTTCTATTTATATTTTTCCTGTAAGGAGGCCGCTTTGCTGTATGGCTATCGTCAGGCGGATGAACAGTTTCTTGCATTGCAGCTGGAGGAGGATGCATGGAACAGCATTCGTAAAATCATGACCTGTTATCTGAAGATGGTCACACTGGAGGACATGCACGCCGTGCGTCAGATCTATATTTGCCATATTAAATACCATGATACCTATTTCTTTGATGAACAGCGTCCGATTTTTCAACTGTTGGCGGCAGAGGTTGGTAAGCTGGTTTCAAAGACTGCAGTGAAGGATGTGACATGGGGACTGCTGACGACTGCCCGGGGTCTGATTTATCATGCCTGCTGTTTAAAGGATGAGCAGATAGCACCGGACTGGCATGAGAAGCAGCTGGAGGAGCTTATGGATTATCTTTCTTATCGTGTGCAGAAATTACAAAGAGGAACTACGTGATCGCTGGCTTCAAAGACATGTTTAAAGTATTGTGGAAAAGGCTATTGCGAGAATTCAATTTGTCAAATGGCAGCGCCTTTTGATTACAGGGTGTATGGACTGACTGGTTTTTTCGGAAATAGAATTTTATATATTGGTAATTAAAGAGGTTTTAAAATTATATCAGGATGATAGGATAATGGTTTAACCCGAAAGGAGGAAGCATGTTATGGGAAAAGCTAAATGCAATAGAGGTTATGGAGGATTTTATCATGAGAGAACTTATAAGATTGACTGATTATAGTAAATCCGATATATATGAAATTTTTGAAATTGCTGATGATCTATTAAAAGGGAAATACAAAAACTTTTTTAAAGGGAAAACCGTAGTTATGTTTTTTCCTAATACCAGTATCAGAACAAGAGTTACATTTGAAAAGGGTGTCTATTTATTAGGAGGACAAGCTGTTTTGTTTCCAACGGAGACACTTGATAAAAAAGAAGATTTACAAGATGTTTTTGGGTATTTAAGCAATTGGGCTGATGTATTAGTCATACGTCATAAAGATATTCATGTCTTGGAAAAAATAGCAAGATATTCTTCGGTTCCGGTGATCAATGCAATGACTGATGTTAACCATCCATGTGAAATTATTTCTGATTTATATGCACTTTCAAAAATAAGGGATAATTTCATAAAAGATAAATTTCTTTTTTGTGGAGAAAATAAAAATATAGGATATGCTTGGAAGGAAGCTTCTGAGGTTATGGGATTTGATTTAGAGCAATGCTGTGGTGAAGGATATGAAATGGAAGGTATCGTAACGCATCATGATATTGAAAAAGCCATTTTAGGTAAGGATATTATTTGTACGGATTCACTTCCGGCTACCATGTTAGAGCATTTCAAGAAATGTAAAGTTACAACACAAGTAATGAAAAAGGCAAACAAGGGAGCTGTATTGAATCCATGCCCGCCATTCTATAGAGGTGAAGAGATATCAGACGATATAATAGAATCTGAATTTTTCGTTGGATATGAATTCAAAAAATATCTATTATATGTTCAGCAAGCAATTATGATGTATTGTTTGGTTCGATAATTTGGAATTTATAAAGATACAACAATAGATTCATAGTTCTGTTTACACAGTAATAAATACATTAAAACAGGTGATACTAAGGAGGAAATAATGAAAAATTCTATAAGACCCCAAATAATATTTTTAGGTATATGGAAGCAGTAAAGGAAGCATAAAGGGAAATCAGGAGTCATAGGAAGAATAAGCGACAATTAGAAATTTTAAAAAAAATCAGAGAAAATCACCAATCAAAGTAATTGTATAAATTAGAATTTGTGACAGGAGAAGGTTATGAAAATATTGTTATTGTGTTTAAATGCTTTTGAGACAATGGAATTTAGCCCTTTTGTGGATGTTTTTGGATGGGCGCATGATGATTTTGATTGTGATATAAAGATTGATATATGTGGATTTAGTCGTACGATTATAAGTACATTTGGAGTATCGATAACATCTGATATTTTAATAGATGATGTTGATGCAGGTCAATATGCTGCCTTGGCTATACCTGGAGGATTTGAAGAATATGGCTTTTATAAGGAAGCGTATCATGAAAAAACTCTGAATTTGATTCGCTCTTTTCATTCACTTCATAAGCCTATTGCATCCGTTTGTGTAGCTGCTTTTCCTTTAGCTAAAAGTGGCATATTAAAAAATAGAAAAGCAACAACATATCATTTACGTGGCGGATATAAGAGGGAAGAATTAAAGGATTTTGGCGTCATACTTGGAGATGAATGGATCGTGATTGATGATACTATCATAACATCTTCATGTCCAAAGACAGCACCTGATGTTGCCTTCCAATTATTAAAAATGCTAACATCACAAGAAAAAGCCATTGAAGTAAAAAAAGCGATGGGGTACTAACAAACCTTAGAATTTATTGGAGGTGAATTATGAGATTACTGATACTGTATGGTGTTAATTGCACGAAAGACATATGGAATGTTATAGACCCTTATCTAAAAGAATTTGAAATTGATTATGTGGAGTACCCGCATGAAGTAACACTACACGCAAAAAAAGTTGATGATATTACTGAATGGGTTTATAAAAACTATGGTCATCACAGTTATGATGCAATTATAGGACATAGTCTTGGAGGAATCATTGCATTGCAATTAACTGCAAAATATAAAATGAAAGTCGATAAAATAATCTATTTGGATACAAATTTGAAGCCTGCTAATGAATTTTATAGAAATTTAATGACACAAAAAAACATGGATAAATATGGAAATAGTATTCTTCAAATGTTTAGTAAAGAAAGGGAATTTTATACTGCTGAATTATTGAAGTCAATTCAAGTTGATTTTGATTATAGCACTTTAGTCAATGAAGTTACACAGGATATTTATGCGATTTATGGTGACCGTGGTATGTCGGAATATCCAGCAAAGATTCAGGATTTAAATTTATCTGCACAGGTTTTAAATCATCTCAATATATTGTTTATTCATGATTCTTGTCATATGATTATGGTTGAGAATCCTAAACAATTATCAAAACTTATGAAAGGTATACTACTAAATTCCACTTTATTTTAACTGAAAATGAGAATTTGTAATTGAAGTTTTTTGTATTTTGCGAAGGGAGAATATTTTTATGCTTTCCATATTAGGTGCAGTATTATTTGGAGTTATAGCAATTATGACAGTTCTTGTTGCTTGTGGTTTGCCTTTGGGCGAATTCACAATGGGAGGACAACATAAAACCCTACCTAAGAAATTTAGAATTGTGGCAGTTATTTCGTTTGCTGTCCAAGTTTTTGCAATGGTAATTGTTTTGCAGGCTGGAGGTTTTATTTCCTTGTGGTTGTCTTTTAAGGCTACGAAGTATATTTGTTTCTTCTTTGCCGTTTATCTATCCTTGAATACTATTATGAACATGATTTCAAAAAGTAGGAAAGAAAAATATGTTATGACTCCGCTTTCGCTTATAGCCGGATTTTGTTTTTGGATAACGGCATTTCAGATGTAGCATATAAAATGAGGATATTCTAGAGTGTGTCAAATTTCAGTTTATGAAAAAGGAAAATTAGAATTTGAGGAGGAGATACGATGAGCAAGAACGTGATTCATATATTTGGAGCATCTGGTTCTGGAACCTCAACGATTGGCAAATATATATCTGTCAAATGGAATTACTATTTTATGGATACGGATGATTACTTTTGGCAAGCAACCAATCCACCCTATACGAAAAAAAGAGATGCTTCAGAACGATTATCTATGATGAAAAAAGATATAAATGAACATGAAAAAATTGTTATAGCAGGTTCCCTTGTTGATTGGGGAGATGAGCTAATTCCCTTATTTTCATTAGCCATTCGATTAGAAACTAACACGGACATAAGGATTGAAAGATTGGTGAGGCGAGAACAACTACGTTTTGGAAACAGAATTGATATAGGCGGAGATATGTATGAAAATCATCAGAAATTTTTAAACTGGGCGGCGGCATATGATAATGGCGGTATAGATATGAGAAGTAAAGCAAAGCATGATGAATGGCAAATGAAATTAGGCTGTAAGTGTATTTTATTAGATGGAAGTATGCCATTAGAGGAAAACTTACAAATTATTCAAAATTATATGTGAAACAGAGATTGTAGGGGAGAAAATATCGTGCGCAATAAAACATCTGCGACTTTGTATTATTTAGCTTTCATGCTGTTTTATATAGTGGCTGTCACTAATTTTTTTTATGCAGGCTTTTTCATCTGGTGTAATCTGATTGTGTTTAGGCTCTGCTTTACTTTGCTTTGGGGAAAGTGACCGGCATAAGAATTAGCGCTCTGATGATAAAGATAGTTCCAACAAGAGGTAAGCAAGCAGGTTTACATAACGCTTTATCTTCAGCGATAGATACTTTTTTTGAGAAGAATTGGATTTCTGGTTTTCAGTATCTTGTGAAGAATTGTCAAAATCGTGTTGTAATCCTTTTCATCAAATACCAACTATGGTAAAATAGGGACAATGAGGTGAGATAATGAAAGATGTGACATTAGTTGTATTGGCGGCCGGTATGGGCAGCCGTTACGGAGGATTGAAGCAGATCGATCCGATTGGACCAAACGGAGAAATTATTCTGGAAATGTCTGCATACGATGCAATTCGCGCAGGCTTCAACAAGATTGTTTTTATTATAAAGAAAGCGATTGAGGAAGATTTCAAAAACGCGATTGGAAATAAGATTGCGGAGCATATCAAGGTGGAATACGTATTTCAGGAAATGGACGCATGTCTGCCGGAGGGCTATGAAATCCCGGCGGATCGTGTAAAGCCATGGGGGACGGCACATGCTATTCTGTGCTGTAAGCATGTCATCCATGAACCGTTTGCAGTGATCAATGCGGATGATTACTATGGAATTGCTTCCTTCCAGAAGCTGCATGACTATCTGGTTTCCAACGAGGATGAAACGGCGTACAGCATGGTAGGCTTTGTTCTTGGAAACACCCTGACAGATCACGGCAGTGTTGCCCGCGGTGTCTGCAAGGTAGAAGACGGCAAGCTGGCTGGTGTTGATGAACGCACAAGAATTGAAAAACGCGAGGGCAAGGTGCAGTATTACGAAAATGATACATGGTACGATGTTGATGCAAACTCTCTGGTGTCCATGAATATGTGGGGCTTTACACCGAAATTCATGGAGGAAGTGGAAGAACGCTTCCCGTTATTCCTGAAAGAAACGGTAAAGGAAAATCCTTTGAAGAGTGAATTTTACATTCCGGTAACAGTGGATACGCTGATTCGTGAGGGAAAAGCTACCGTAACCGTATTATCCAGTGATGACAAATGGTACGGCGTTACCTATCAGGAAGACAAGCCGATGGTAAAGGAAGGAATTCGCAAGCTGATTGAAGCTGGCAAATACCCGGTACCGCTCTGGAGCAAATAACAAATAAGGGGAGTTTCCCCTTTTCTTTTGCTTATGAGCAAGCATACAGCAGCTGATAGGCATAAGGAATGGGGAAGGAAGCACGCGACAAACGATAAACGCCTGTTGTTCGTACGACAGGCTCGATTGCTTCTGCGAAAAAGCAATAGGTGTAAAAAGCATAGCGAGGTGATCATGCATGCAGCAACAAAATGACTGGTACACGGGGATTGACTATTTTCAATCCTATAAGGAACAGGATATACAGGTAGAGGAACAAAGCATTGCACAACCAATGCCGCTCACACGGCATGAACGCGTGGAGCTTTGGTATGTTCTGGAGGGGGATGGCGATATGCGGGTGAACGGGATTTCGCATTCTGTTCAGCAGGATTCCTTTCTCTGTTTGTATGCCCATCATTTGTATGAGATTTCCTGCGTGCGAAAGCCGCTGCGGATTTTACGCATTCAGTTCTATATCGGTTTGTTTATGCATGCTATGTGGGAAAAGCATCCCAGAGGTAGAAATGCCTCCCTAGTATATGAAACACCGGCGTGCCTTCACTGTGCGGATCGTGAGGTGCTCCGGCTGTTTCTGCAGGCACGGCAGGAATTCAGCGGTAATGCCTTCGGCTCCCGCAACATGCTGATGTATATCGTTCTGCAAATTCATATGCTGTTTTGCCGCTATGCATTACAGGAATCAATGGAGGAGAAGCAGTCACCGGTCTGGAAGCTGATCAAGCGTACGATTGTAGCCTCACAGGAGTACACAACACTGCAGGATGCAGCGAACCAGCTGCAGCTGCATCCACGCTATCTCAATCAGAAAATCAAGGATGCCTGCGGCTACAGCTTTGCTCAGCTGCGCTCCTTCGGCAAAATCATCAATGCCTGTGCGCTGCTTCATTTTGAGGACTTATCTATATCCTATATTGTGGATTTACTTTCCTTCTCCTCAACGGCTGCCTTTTACCGTCAGTTTCAGACATGGACAGGTATGTCACCACTGGATTATCAGAAGCACCGGATTCTGGATAACACTCATTTCTATTGCCGTAAGGACCTGTATTTACAGATTATGCAGTATCTCTATCTGCATTTTTCACAGGAGATTACGCTGGAGGATATGGCGAGGGAATGCCACCGGAAAAGCTATGAGCTGGACCAGCTGCTGAAAAATGAATATCAGACCAGCTGGACACAGGAGCTGACATGGATACGTGTGCATCAGGCAGCCGCCTTATTGACGGCGACAAAGCAAACCATCACTTCGATTGCCATGGACTGCGGATTTTCATCTCTGGCTGTTTTTGAACGGCACTTTGCTGCCTGCATGGGATGTACACCGGAGCAGTATCGCAAAAAGCAATCTGCATAAATGAGAAAAAGACCAATGATTTTAAATATACGTATTCTATGGTTGCGTTATAATTTAAGTATCAGGAGGTCTTTTTTATGTTTGAAAAACTATTTGAACCAATCAGAATTCGCGGAATGGAAGTGAACAACCGCATTGTGCTGCCGGCGATGGGAACGAAAATGGCGGCAGAGGATGGAAATGTGACACAGCAGATCATCGATTATCAGGTTGCACGTGTAAAGGGCGGCTGCGGGCTGAATTTATCCGAGGTATGTGCTGTGCATGCACCAAGTGCTCCTAGAAAATTTCTGGCACTGCATAACGATTCCTATATTCCATCACACAAGGCATTTTGCGATGCCATTCATGAGGCAGGCGGGAAGTGCGGTGTGCAGCTGTGGCAGGGAAGTCTTGCCGCAAGCATGGATCCGAAGGCGAGAATTCTTGTGGCCAGTGATTTGCATGTTCACGGGAATACCATACCGGCTGTGGATGTGGAAACGATTGAAGAGGTTGTCGCATGCTTCGGTGCGGCTGCAAAGCGTGCGGTAAAGGCCGGCTATGACTGTGTGGAATTTCATTGCGGACATAATTATCTGCCGCATTCCTTTTTGTCACCGGCATTCAATCACCGTGAGGATGCCTATGGCGGAACATTTGAAAAGCGCTGTAAATTCCCGCTGGGCTGTATCCGTGCTATTCGTGAGAGCATACCGCAGGATATGCCGCTGCTGATGCGTCTGGATGCACAGGATGATTATCTGGAGAATGGATTGACCATTGAGGATGTCATTGCGTATTGCAGGCTAGCAAAAGAGGCCGGAGTCGATGTACTGGATATCTCACGTGGCAATATGATTACAGCGGGGCTGAAATACGAGGTACCGCCGATTGATATACCAAAGGGCTTCAATGTGGATAATTGTGCCAGAATCCGTAAGGAAACCGGTATGCTTTGTATTGCGGTCGGACGTATCAACACGCCGCAGCAGGCTGAGGAAATTCTGGAACAGGATAAGGCGGATATGGTTGTCATGGGACGTGCGCAGCTTGCCGATGCCAACTTCTGTGTAAAGGCAAAGGAAGGCAGATTGCAGGATATCGTATACTGTATCGGCTGTGATCAGGGCTGCTATGACGGATTTACCGATCCCAATGTACCATTCATCACCTGTATGCGAAATCCATATCTTGGAAAAGAAGCACAGGATGTCCTTGTTCCTGCACAGAAGCCGAAAAGGGTTTTGATCGCAGGCGGCGGTATCGCCGGTCTGGAAGCAGCCTGCATCCTGAAGCAGCGCGGTCATCAGCCGGTTGTATATGAGGCAGGCGGTGAGCTGGGCGGTCAGTTTGTGACTGCGGGAAAGGCACCGCGTAAGACGGAAATGAAGGAGGCTGCGCTGTCCTATGGGGAAAAGGCAAAGCGTCTTGGCATTCCTATTCATCTCAACACACCGGTTGATGCGTCGCTGCTTACAGAGGGCAACTGGGATGAGGTTATCCTTGCGATCGGGGCGGAGCCGATTCATTTGTCCATTCCGGGTGCAGAACGGGAAAATGTATACAATTCCCATGACATATTAAATGGAAAAGCAACCGCTTCCGGCCATGTCGCTGTTATCGGCGGTGGTCTGGTCGGTGTGGAAACCGCAGAATATCTGAGTGAGCAGGGGGCAGCCGTCACGGTTATCGAAATGCTGGACGGTGTTGCGAAGGACCTTGGCGCATTGCGCAAAATCTGTGTCATGGAGTCGCTGTATACGCATCATATTGAAACGATTGTCAGCACGTCCGTAAAAGCCGTTGTGGAAAACGGAGTTTTGGTGGAAAAGGAAGGTGTCGAGCAGGTGATTCCTTGTGACAGCGTCGTTATGGCAGTAGGTGCACGCGCAAGAAATCATGAAGCGCTGACAGACGCCTGTGAAAAGAAACAGCTTCCGTATCACATCATAGGAGATGCCAAAAAGGCAAGAAGGGCACTGCAGGCGATTGCGGAAGCACATGCTGTTGCACGTTCCCTGTAACAGGAGAATGTGTGAAAGAAATTCAAAATATAGCAATTTTACAGATTTGAAACAACTTTCATACAATGCTTGTGCTCGCGTGTAGCGAGAGAATGGAGGAAATATGAATAGTTCAAAGCTTTTTCAGCCACTGACGATTTCTACAATGAAGCTGCGCAATGCGACGTTCATGGCACCGATGTCTCTGGGATATGAAAGCAGTGACGGCTGTGTAAATGAGCGGATGCAGGCATACTGGCTCGAGCGTGCACGCGGTGGAGTCGGCTGTATTATTCTAGATGCGTTAAGCGTTGATCCATCCGTTCCCTATCTGGGAAATACACTGTGCTTTCGTGGGGAGGAAGCCATAGCATCCTATAAGGCGTTCACGGATAAAATTCACGAAGCCGGTGCCTGCATCATACCGCAGATCACACATCCGGGTCCGGAAAGTATCTCAGCCTTTATGGGAATACCACCGGTTGCGAGCAGTGCCTATGTCAACTCAATGGGGCAAAAGACCAGAGCGCTGACAATCGAAGAGCTGCCGAAAATTATCGAGCAGTATGCACAAACCTCGTTACAGGCGAAGCTGGCAGGCTTTGATGGAATCGAGCTGCACTGTGCGCATGCATACATGCTGCTGGGCTCCTTCCTGTCACCGCTGCGCAATAAGCGCTGTGATGCGTATGGAGGAAGTCTGGATCATCGAGCACGTCTTCTGTTTGAGGTGATCGATGCGATCAAGGCAGCCTGCGGCAGGGACTTTCCTATCATTCTGCGTATGAGCGGAGATGAAAAGGATGCACAGGGAAATACGGTGGAGGATATGTGTTATCTGGTGCCGAAGCTGATTGCACATGGTGTCGATGCCTTTGAAATCAGTGGTGGTACACAGTATGAGCGTCCGAATAAAATCATTCCAAGTCACGGCGAGCATGAGGGTGTCAATGTTGCGCAGGCAGCGAGAATCCGCGAGGTCAGCAGTGTGCCTGTCATCGTTGTTGGCAAGGTGCTGGATCCTGCCATGGCTATGGATCTGGTAGATAAAGAACTGGTGGATGGTGTCGTGTTCGGTCGGGCCTTGCTGGCTGATCCGTATCTGGTCAATAAGGCTGCCGAAGATAAGCTGGAGGAAATCGCACCATGCACCGGCTGTGTGATTGGTTGTGTGGGAGAACAGACGAAGCGTCACCCGGCGAGCTGTGTTATCAATCCGGCCTGTGGAAAAGAGCTGGAAATGAGACTGCTTCCGGCTGAGCAGAAGAAGCATGTCGCTGTGGCCGGGGGTGGTATTGCGGGTATGGCTGCCGCTAGGGTACTGGCTCTTCGCGGACATACCGTAACACTGTTTGAGAAAACAGACCGTCTGGGAGGTCAGCTGCTTCTGGCCTGTGTGCCGCCGTTTAAACAGCCAATCAGTAAATGGGTTGTTTATCTGGAGCATGAGCTGGCACGTTTATCCGTCGAAATTCGTTTGCGTACGGAATTTCATGAGAATATGAAGGACGGATACGATGCTTTGATCGTGGCAACCGGTGCAACGGAGGCAGTACCGCCGATTCCCGGGCTGGCAGAGCATGGCATCGGTGCCTGGGAGGTGCTGAAAAACGAGCAGCTCATTTTGGGCGGAAACGTTCTGGTAGTCGGCGGGGGAATGGTCGGCTGTGAGGTATGTGAACACCTTCTCCACAACAAACGGGGACCGCTGCAGCTTACGATGATTGAAATGACGGATGAAATTGCGGCCGGTATGGTTGTAAATGAAAAGGTGCTGGTCATGGACCGTCTGCATAAGGCACAGGTACAGCTGCTGACAAATACCAAGCTGGAGGCTGTGGAAGCAAGCGGTGTAAAGCTGAAGGTTCATGGAGAAGCGCTGGAGCGTCACGATTTTACACATGTTGTGTATGCGACCGGCTCCCGCAGCAATACAGCATTGGCTTCAGCGTTGACAAAGCAGGACAATGTATATGTCGTTGGGGATGCCGCAACCGTAGCGCAGGCACTTGAGGCTGTACGGGATGCAACGCTGGCAGCGATGGCTATATAGCGAAACCAAGCCTGTGTGCGAAAGCTGAAGTACACTGCCTTAGGGCCACATGGTAAGCAGGAAATAAAAAGGAGCAATTTCTTTGATATGGAAGGGATTGCTTCTTTTTCTCTTTGCCTCTATGTTCTGTATTCTATCGGTTTTTTGTTTAGAATTTCTAATTGTGCAGGGGCTGCCTCTTTTTCTGTTTTTAAGTCATGCTATTGCGTTTCCTGCTGCATCATTATACAATGAAGAAAAGTACCTGTTCAGCAACAGGAACAGGACAGGAGGTATTTATGGCAATACGGCATATCATTTTTGATTTGGATGGAACTCTTATGGATACAGAGAAGGGGAATCTGTATGCATGGAAAAAGACCTTGCGCTATTATGTGCCAGGGCGTACATTTTCAAATACAGAGCTGAAAGCCATACTGGGGGTAACCACGGAAAAAGCATTATCCATGCTGCAGGTGGATATGAGTGATGTAGCACAGTTCGATGATTACTGGCAGCTGCAATATCAAACACAGGTGGAGCATATTGCGATGTTCACCGGTATGCAGGAGGTACTGAATACCCTGCGGGAACAGGGATACACCTTGGGAATCGTTACCTCTCGTGACTGGAAGGAATACAGGGCTTATTTTTCGTCCCCTTCCTTTGATGCTCTGTTTGCCTGTATAATTTGTAAGGAGGATACAAAGCTTCACAAACCGGATCCGGAACCTCTTCTTGCCTATCTGCGAAAGATGAATGCAGCAAAAGAAGACAGTATCTATATCGGAGATATGGATACGGATAGGGAATGTGCTGTTAGAGCTGGGGTAAGCTTTGCGCAGGCAGTGTGGAGAGCAGAGGGTCCGGTATCGCAAGGCTGTCTTTCTTCCCCAGAACAGATTCCTGCATTTGTACAAAATATAGAGACAGAGAATCTGAATTAAGAATTTAGAATATGAAATCCCGTATTGGGATTTTTTTATGCCTTTTTTTCTTGTATGGAATCGGGAATGGCGCATCCCATACCCTTCGGTGGCAGCTTTGGAAATTGCTAAGCGCTTTATGAACAAGGGGGCTTTGATTGAGGAAGGAGCAGGTGATGTATACATTAGAAAAGGATAGGAGGCATCGGGTTTTGCTTTATATAGGGCAGCGGCTGTTAGCGTGTGGATAGCGTGATACTGTACAGCGGCATTGCGATAGCGGTACAAACGTGTTTTCCCTTCGTTTTCGTTGACTTCCATACAAATTTCTTTTACAATGAAGAACGTCTGTGTCAGCGGAGCATGTTCGCCGCAAGGATACTTTATTAAAGGAGTAGTTATGGAAAATAAAAGAGAAAAATTATCCTCCCGACTCGGTTTTATCTTTCTGTCGGCAGGATGTGCCATCGGTCTGGGCAATATATGGCGATTTCCCTATATGGTCGGAAAATATGGGGGAGGGGCGTTCGTACTCGTGTATCTGTTTTTCCTTGTTCTTCTTGGGCTTCCCATTATCGTTATGGAATATTCCGTGGGAAGAGGGAGCGGAAAAAGTGTAGCAAGAAGCTTTCATATGTTAGAGAAGCCAGGGCAGCTCTGGCATCGATTCTCCTATGTGGCCATGGCGGGTAACTATCTGCTTGTCATGTTTTACACAACGATATCCGGCTGGATGCTCGCATATTTCGCAAAGATGATCAGCGGGGAGTTTAACAATTTGAATCCGCAGGAGGTGAAGCATGTCTTTACCGCTTTGCAGCAAAATCCGCAGGCATCCTTGTTCTGGATGCTGCTGATTGTCGCCATTGGCTGCGGTGTATGTGCGCTTGGTCTGCAAAACGGTGTGGAAAAAATCACAAAAGGAATGATGGGACTGCTGCTGGCAGTTATGATATTGCTGGTAGTAAAATCATTGAGTCTGGATGGTGCGATGAAGGGTGTTTCCTTTTATCTGATACCGGATTTTGATGAATTGATGAAAAATGGTATTTTCAATGCCATTTATGCGGCAATGGGGCAGGCCTTTTTCACACTGAGCATTGGAATGGGGGGGATGGCGATCTTTGGAAGCTATATTGACCGCAAGCATTCCCTGAGCGGTGAGGGTGTGCGTGTCATGGCGCTGGATACGTTTGTGGCATTTATGGCAGGAATGATTATCTTTCCAGCCTGCATGTCCTTCGGTGTAGCACCTGACAGCGGCCCCGGGCTGGTGTTTGTGACGCTTCCCAATATCTTTAATGAAATGGCAAACGGACAGCTGTGGGGGACTCTGTTCTTCGTATTTATGAATTTTGCTGCGTTGTCCACCATCATTGCTGTATTTGAAAATATCGTTTCCTTTACGATTGATTTATGTAACTGGACAAGGCGAAAGAGTGTTCTCTTGAATTTTATTATTATCGCTGTGGGGAGCATTCCCTGCGCGATTGGCTTCAGTGTTTTGTCCGGTTTTCAGCCCTTCGGTGAAGGAAGTGCCGTGCTGGATTTGCTGGATTTCCTTGTTTCCAACGTTATTATGCCGCTTGGTTCACTGGTTTTCCTGTTCTTCTGTACGAGAAGGCTTGGCTGGGGCTGGAAAAATTTCGTGGCAGAGGCTAATGCCGGAAAAGGCCTTCGCTTCCCGGAAAAGGCAAGGGGCTATGTATCTTATGTTCTGCCGCTGATTGTAATGTTCATTTTTCTATTTGGGCTGTGGGAAAAATTCAACGGGTAAGCAGTGTATTGCACACTGCTTTTTTTGTGAGATTGCCGCATGGCTTGCACCTTCGTATGATTCGTTGTAAACTAATGACATATACAGGAGGTAGCTTATGGGCAATTTTACATTTTACGCTCCGACACGCGTGTATTTCGGTCGAAAAGAAGAAGAGCGAATCGGTTCTATATTGAAACAGGAGGGGTGCCGCAGGGTACTGGTGCATTACGGAGGACAGAGTGCGGTAAAAAGCGGTCTGCTTGAGCGTGTTTTGCAATCTTTGAAAAAAGCCGGCATTCCCGCAGTCACACTGGGTGGTGTTGTGCCGAATCCGCAGCTTTCCAAGGTGCGCGAGGGAATCGCTCTTGCTAAACAGGAACAGGTGGATTTCATTTTGGCAGTTGGAGGCGGCAGTGTGATCGATTCTGCGAAAGGCATCGGTTATGGCGTTGTGAATGAAGGCGATGTATGGGAGTATTATGCAAGAAAGAAAAAGGTAACCGGCTGTCTTCCAATCGGTGCAATCCTGACGATTGCGGCTGCCGGCAGTGAAATGAGTAATTCCAGTGTAATCACCAATGAAGACGGATGGCTGAAGCGGGGATTAAGCTCTGATTACGGACGGTGCCGGTTTGCCATTATGAACCCGGAGCTGACTATGACACTTCCGGCTTATCAGACTGCAAGTGGCTGTACGGATATTATTTTACACACCATGGAACGTTATTTTATAAAGGAAAATAATATGGATATCACCGACGGCTTTGCAGAAAGTCTGATGCGTACGGTTATGAAGCATACCCGTAAACTGATGAAGGAGCCGGATAACTATGAATCCCGTGCGGAGGTGATGTGGGCAGGCAGTCTTTCTCATAACGATATTACAGGAAGCCGCAGCTTTGGTGACTGGGCCTGTCATCAGCTGGAGCATGAGCTGAGCGGTATGTACAAGGTTGCCCACGGTGCTGGACTGGCTGCTGTATGGGGCAGCTGGGCACGCTATGTCTATCAGGAAGAGCCGTCCAGATTTGCACAGTATGCCAGAAACGTAATGGGAATCCGGGAAGAAAACGATGTCGCATGTGCACTGGCTGGAATTGAAGCAACGGAGCAATTCTTTAAGGAAATCGGTATGCCGACGTCCATCCATGAAATGGGAATCACGTTATGTGAGGAGGATATCCGAACGCTGGCATGGAAATGCAGCTTTGAGGATGAACGCACGATCGGGTGCTTCAAGGTTTTGAAGAAAGCGGATATGGAAGCTATCTATCGTATTGCGAAATAATAGAAGATATCGCCTAAACATAGCCGTAAGCAATGCTCATAGGATTCTTATACTGTGTACGAAGCTGCGAAATGTACAAAGCAGTTGACTGGTATACAGCGTAGAAGTGAAATGATAGATATGCCTAAAAATGTATGGAATAGGGATGATGGATGACTGTTCTTATCATAGAGAAAGAAAGGGGTTAGGATGAAGAAAAGGATACTGCGTCTCATAATAACCTTTATTGGCGTGTGGCTGGGCTGTTTGATTGCATATGTTCTTTCGATGAATTTCGGTGGAAGCGTAGATTGGTTTACAGGCGTTTCTATATGTGCTGTCCTTTTGATTTTATTCCTGCTACAGGAAATCATCTATTTCATACGAAATAAAGGACATAGGGATTAGGCTTGGAAGAAAGCAGGAAGCTGCTTCATCAAAGCATCTGCTTCCTACCATTTTAAGAACATAAAAAAGAGCTGTAAAATCTATGAAGATAGATTTTGCAGCTTCTTTTTCATTCGTTATCATATCACCATATTATTTACTGATGTGATATCGGCTCCCGTCCCTGCTGCGATTTAATAGCTTATAATCTACCAGATACCGGCGAAGCTCTACAAAATCCTCGTACATAGGCTTGAGTAATGCATTCAATTCCTGCTCACTGAGATCTCGATCAGGCAGCTGTGCAGCCGCCAGTGCAAGTACCGCTTTTCGCGGCTCCTGTTTTTTCGGCATTTGATGAATGGTAAACGGCTCTGCCTGATAGAATACGTCCAAGTTTGCACTTTTCATAAACATATCTCCTTTCTGTTTATCAAAATAATAAACTGTAATATGATATTATCACTGTTTGTTTATAAAATCAATAAACAAAAAGAGGAAACGTCCAGTTATTTCCCCTTTGCGCAGTATTTTTGAATTCTGGTGATCAAATCCATGTAATAGGTGTCGTTTTGATCATGATTCTCTATGACCTTTGTGATTTTTCGTACGAAATCCCCTTTGGTGACCTTTTCCTTGATACTCAGTTCCACCTGACCATTCTCTGCATCCTTCATTTCAAATATTGTTTTGGTTACATGTACACTGCTTTGTGCAAACGGATAACGCTCCATAACAATACGATCCTCACCAACCTCCGTAAAATAGAATTTCATTAGAAAATGATCGCCGTAATCCTCGATCCAGTTATCCTCATCCAGTTTTTTATATACCTGATAACCACGTATATTGCAGGTTTCCGGATGCAGAATAACAGAAGCAATCTGCTTTTTTGTATAGGGTAGAATTTTACTGTTTTCACTTTTCTTCATATAAAGATACCTCTCTTGCGTGTGATATAGTATAATGTATCACGAATCGGTAAGAAAGAAAAGATGAAGAATGTCATGGAAATGATAAACCGTGGCTGTAAATTATATGCTATACTGATGAACGAGGGAGGGCTGTCCATGATGAAAAAGCTATGGAAGCAGAATTTCTGGCTTCTGGCTGCACTTGGTGCCTATGCACTGGTTAGTCTTTATGTCTATGAGCGAAGCGGTATATTTATTCACAGAGCAATCGTGTGGAATGTGTTTCTCGCCCTGTTGCCGTATCTGTTTATGACGCTGTTTTTTGCGGCACAGCAGCGAAAGCATCACCTTGGCATGCTGGCTGCCTTTCTATGCTGGCTGCTGCTGTTTCCCAATGTACCGTATCTGATTACGGATTTTATACATATCTCACCACTGACCTTCTATATCTTTCAGGAAACCGGGAGTGTCTATGTCCGGGCGCTTCTCCCCTGGCTGGAGCTGCTGCATCTGGCTGTCGGAATCTTCTTTGGCATCATGAGCGGCTATCGTTCGCTCTATCTGCTGCATGAATTCACGGCAGAAAGGCTGGGACAGCTGCGCACCTGGCTGCTAGCCGCCCTGATTTGTCTGCTGAGCAGCTATGGTGTGTATCTGGGGCGGTTTCTGCGTCTGAATTCCTGGGATATTATGCATCCATCCTCATTGATGGATAAAATCGTACAGGGCAGTGATACCTTCAGTCTGCAGTTTACCCTGGTATTCTTTCTGTTTCTGTTTATAACCTATGGTCTGTATTATTTCTGCTTTCATAAAAAAATAGGAGGTACGCGTCATGAAGACACTTTACGTCAGTGACCTGGATGGTACACTGCTCAACAGCAACACCGCATTATCCGATACAACGGTAAAGACAATCAATGCTCTGGTGGAGGAGGGGATGGAATTCACCTTTGCGACAGCCCGTTCCATAACCTCTGCTTCTCTGGTGTCCAAGGGGCTCCACCTGCGTACGCCTCTGATCGTATACAACGGGGTCTATCTGCTGGATCCGGATTCTCATGAAATATTGTATTCGCATTCCTTTACCAAACAGGATGCACAGGATATTCTGAACTATCTGTTAAGGCATCATATGATTCCCTTTGTTTATTCCTATATTGATGGGAAGGAGAGGGTCAGCTATATGGAGGAGGGGATGCATGAAGGTGGGAAATACTACATGGAATCCCGTCCCTATGACAAGCGTTTTCGCAAGGTGACTGCCACGGAGCAGCTGCTGGAGGGGGATGTCTTCTACTTCACCTGCATTCACGACGGTTCCTTTTTAAAGCCGATGTATGAATATCTGGAGGAAACAACCGACTATGTGATTGTTTTTCAACAGGAGCTGTACCGAGAGGAATACTGGCTGGAGGTCATGCCCCGAGGAGTTTCCAAGGCGCAGGCAATTCTGGAGCTGAAGGAAAAAGGCGGATATGAGCGGGTGATATCCTTTGGGGATGCCATCAATGATCTGCCGATGTTTCAAATCAGCGATGAGTGCTATGCGGTAGAAAATGCCATCGAGGAGCTGAAAAACGCGGCAACAGCGGTGATCGGGAATCATGATGCGGATGCTGTGGCTTTGTGGCTGAAGGAGAATTATCAAAAGAAGGAAGGAGGGAGCGCGGATGTATAAGCTGATTGCATGTGATCTGGATGAAACACTTTTGAATACGGATAAGGAAATCTGTGCCAGAAATATTGCGGCTATCAAACGCGCAGAGCGGGAGTATGGTGTGCGGTTTGTACCGGCTACCGGACGCGGCTACACCTGTATTGATAATGTGCTGCATACGCTGGGGGTCTATGATGCTGAGCAGGAATATACGATTTCCAATAACGGCGGTGTCGTTACGGAGAATAAGAATTACCGAAAGCTTTCCTTTCATGAGCTGCCTTATGAAATCGCTGAAAGGCTGTTTGCCTTCGGCATTGAACAGGATGTCTGCATACAGGTGTTTACAGCGGAGGATGTGTATGCATTTCACCTGAATGAGGATGAGCGTTCGTGGCTGTTTTCCTTCAAACCGGATTCTATCGTATGTGAGGAAGCCTCTATTGCCTTTTTAAAGGGAACACCGATTACAAAAATTCTGTTTCAGAATACGGATATCCCCTATCTTCAAACGCTGGAAAAAAAGCTGCACGAGTTTACACAGGGCAGGGTTGCCGTTTCCTTCTCCAGCAACCGCTATCTTGAGCTGAATCCATATGGTGTGGATAAAGGGCTCGGCTTGCGTGATTTGTGTGAGCATCTGCAGATTGACCTGTCGGAAACCATCGCAATCGGAGATAATTTCAACGATGTGGGAATGCTAAGGGAGGCAGGACTTTCCGCAGCTGTGGCGAATGCGGTACCTGAGATCAAGGCTATGTGTGATTATGTCTGTACAGCCGATCACAATGAAGGAGCTGTCGCAGAAGTTATTGAGCGTTTCATCTTTGTCTGATTGGAAAGTATCTAAAACCGTGAATCCTTTTCCATTACTGAGGAAAGGATTTTTTTGATTTCTGTCGTGGAATAAAAGAAAGCATTTCAGCGAGTGAAATCGAATGTCGGACAAGCGGATACCTGTAGGCACAGCGAAGCGACAGCTTTAAGAGATTTGTTTTCAGAGCTTCATATTGGATAGCTGTTGAATCAACAAGGCAAAGCAGTCGCTGCGCCGTTAATCTGGCCGATATGTACATTTATGCTGTTTCACTGCATGATGTTGCAACTTGTATCAGTAGGATATGATTTAGCTTTCGGTATGTATTCTTTTCCCAGTTTCGGGATTCACCCTTTAAAAACATAGAAATTTCTTGTATAATGTTACCTAAGTATTGCGGGGTGTATGAATTTGGAAGTTGTGGAAAATAGATTTCAAAAGGGAATTCAGGATGGTGTTCCGATTGGACTGGGCTACTTGTCTGTATCCTTTACCTTTGGGATGATGGCGGTTTCCAACGGGATTCCGGTGGAGGCTGCCGTTGTGATATCCTTAACGAATGTGACCAGCGCCGGGCAGTTTTCCGGTCTGACACTGATGCTGGCACATGGCTCCTATGTGGAGCTGGCGCTGTCACAGTTTATCATCAATCTGCGCTATGCTCTTATGTCCCTGTCCCTGACGCAGAAGGTTGACCGGCATATGAAAACGCATGAGCGCGCTATGATTGCCTATGGTGTCACCGATGAGATTTTCGCTCTTGCCAGCAGTACCTATGAGCGTGTCGGTAAATGGTATATGGCAGGGCTTATCGCTTTTCCGGTGTTCTGCTGGACACTGGGCACCTTTTTGGGCGGAGCGGCGAGTACCCTGCTTCCGGAGGCAATTCGTTCTGCACTGGGCATCGCCATTTACGGAATGTTTCTTGCTATTATCATACCTCCGGCCAGAAAGCTGCGCTCCGTGCGGATCGTATTGCTTTTATCGGTGCTTCTGAGCTGTCTGTTCGCAGCAATGCAGGCAGTCATGCCTGTCAGCTCCGGGTTCGTGATCATTATCTGCACGATTGCCGCATCTGCATTCGGAGCATGGTTCTTTCCGGTTGAGGAGGTGCAGCATGAGTGAATATCTTCCTTACATTCTGGTAATGGCGGTTGTTACGTATCTGATCCGTATGCTTCCGCTAACCTTCTTTCAGAAGGAAATAAAAAGTCCTTTTATAAAATCCTTTTTATTTTATGTGCCCTATGCCGTGTTGGGAGCCATGACGTTTCCCGCCATCTTCACAGCTACCGGTCATACGCTGGCGAGCTGTGCCGGCTGCTTCGTGGGGCTGGTACTGGCATATAAGGGAAAAGGCCTGCTGAGTGTTGCGGTAGCGTCCTGTGTTACGGCATATCTGGCAGCCTGTATCTTCTGAAACAGGAGGGAAGCAGAAGTGCGCCTGAGCAAATGTTCGGCGCTTTTTTAATGCGGGCAGCTGTATTTTAATAAACGCTCTACGTAATCGTAAACCATCTTTTTTCCTTTATGATCCAGCTTCATCACATTTTTAAAAATGATATGGTCCAGCTGATCCGGAATATCCTTCTTTAAGCCAAGCAAAACGTAAATATCCAGATTCAGAATCTGCGATATCGCCACGAGATCATGTATATTCGGTGTTCTTTGGTTGTGTATATAGCAGCTGAGTGTCTGCTGTGAAATATGGAGAGCCTTTGCGAGCTGCTTTTGTGTCATATTGTTCAGTATGATGCCCTCTTTGATTGCGGCACCTAAATCTGTATCAATGTGGTTTCTTTTCATGGTTTCCTCCTATAGGCTGTTTCCCCTTGCCTATGCCCGGCATTATTATATCTGAAAAAATTATTTTCTTTAGAAAAAGTAATCAAATACGGAATTTTACCTGTCTAAAAATGCATGTTTTTAACATTACTTTATAATCTATAGGATAAAGGCCTAGATTTATGGAGAACTTCTGCATAGTACAGCATGAGGTGGAACGGATGGAACCCAAAAGAGAAGACATCATACTGGCTTACCTGACTTTGCTGCTTGTACTGCTGATCGGCTTGTTTCTGGTATGGATCACAGCGATGTTTTTGGAATGAGATATGAAAAAAGGAATGGAAAGCATCCATTCCTACATAGCATCAGATACTGTAGCCGCCATCCAGCGGAATACAGGCTCCATTGATGTAATTGCCCGCTGCACTGCACAATACCAGAAGCAGACCGTCGAGATCCTGCCAGGTACCCCAGCGTCCAGCGGGAATTTCCTTTAGGATAGCGAGATCGTCCTGCTGACCATCGCCGCATTGCAGCCGGTTCCCTTCATTCATGAAGCCCAGTGTGATCGCGTTGATCTGTATATCTCTGCCCGCAAATTCATGCGCCATATATTTCGTCATTGCTTCTACAGCACCCTTGCTGGTGAAATAGGCACAGTATTCGCTGGTGCCGTAGGGCAGGATTCCGGACGCATTGATGATTTTACCTCCGTGTCCCTGCTTGATAAACTGGCGTATGACCTCCTGAGAAAGTGTAAATGCCGCAGTTACATTGATATCCAGGGCACTTTGAAACGCCTGCCTGCTGATTTCCAGGGTATCCTCTTTTTTCAGTATACCTGCGAAGTTCAACAGAATGTCCACATGTCCATAGGCGGCAAGCACTTCCTTCATTACATCATGAATGCTGCCGGGTGTCGTAAGCGATACGGTGAGGGAATGATACGATCTTCCCATCGCCTCCACCTCTTTTTTCAATGCGGAGTCATCACCGATACTGACACCGAATATATCTGCACCATGTCTGGCCAGTGTACGTACACAGGCATAGCCAAGACCCTGTGAGCAGCCGCTGACCAGTGCAACTCTGCCATCTAGCTCTAAATTCATAAACAACAACCTCCTGTCATACTTAGTATGCCTTGTGAGAAAGCACATAAACCTGCAGGTCCGAAAAGAAAACGACTTTTTCAGAAACAGGAAAGGGTTTTCATGATATACTGAGAGTAAGAAAGGGGGAATCGCCATGAAGATTGTATTTCTTGATATCGACGGTGTACTCTACCCCTGCTATTCCCGAAGGACAAGCTGTTTTCATGCGGAAGCTGTGCGAAGCAGATTACAAAAAGAGGGTATCTCCACAAAAGGCATAACAGACTGGGACCTGTGCAGTGTGGCTTGCGGATTTCAGGAGGCTGCCGTAGAGCGGCTGCGTATGCTATGTGATCAAAGCGGTGCGCTTATCGTTTTGGAAACCTCATGGAAGTGCATGCGAAGTCTGGAAGAAATGAAACGGCTGTTTTCCCTGTGGAGACTGGATAGCTATATCCTCGACATGACCGATAATAAGGAGATGTTTTTCAAGGAAGGGGCAATTCAGCGATATCTGGATGCACATCCGGAGGTGGAGGACTATGTAATTCTGGATGATATTCCAATGCAGAAGACCTTTCCAAAGCATGCGGTTGCCACACCGGATATCTTTGATGAAGAAAGTTATCGACAGGCGCTTCATATACTGAACCACAGGACGAAGGAGCTGGGGCATGAACATCATCTTCCTTGATATTGACGGCGTATTGATGCCGCTGGGGTCTCATGAGTATCTGCGCAGTGACGCAGCTGCACTGAAGGCCTATTACGTTTCGCAGGATAAACGCTTTGCGCCGGTGAATGCCTATGATATTGCGGCTGTGGATTTGGACTGGTATCCGCGTGCCAGCCGGTATATTCAGCAGCTTGCCGAGGTCTGTGAGGCGTCGATCGTATTAACATCCTCATGGCGGATGCATCGCTCTCTTGAAACCTTAAGGCTGCTGTTTTCCCTGCATGGGCTGGATAGGTATTTGGTTGATGTAACTGTAGATACCGGAGATAAAGCGGAGGAAATTCAGATGTATTTATGGGGATATCCGGAAATTAAACGCTATGTGGTAATCGATGATCTGAATATGGAGCGCAGCTTCCGAAACCATTTTGTACACGTTCGGGATAAGTATTTCAATGAGGATAATTTCAAAGAGGCTGTCTTGATCCTGTCAAAGGAGTAGGCGGCTTTTTTTATTGACAGATAGTATATAGTATAGTAGTATATAGTAAAGAGGTGATAGTGTGGCATCCTCCATTGATTTAATTCTTCTGGGTATGGTATATGATCAGCCCCGCAGTGCCTATGATATACAAAAGCATGTGGAATATCGTAAGCTTTCCCACTGGGTGAAAATCAGTTCACCTTCTGTTTACAAAAAGCTGAGAGTGCTGGAGCAGAAGGGCTATCTGATGACAACGCGGCAGCGGGAGGGAAACATGCCCGAGAAAAGCATCTATTCACTGACAAAGCAGGGACGGCGGTATTTTCATGAGCTGATGCAGGAAATCAGTGCGCAGCCATTTGAAATACTGTTTGACTTCAACGCGGTCGTTGTCAGTCTGAACAAGGTCGGAAAGGAAGAGGGGCTGGATTGTGTTCAACGAATAGCAGAAAGCCTGAAGAATACACAAGCATATTTGAGCATACAAAGGGAAGCGAAAAAGGATATCCCTTATGTGGGCAGGACGATTCTGGAGCAGCAGCTGAGCGTTTGTGAAACCCTGTGTACCTGGTGCGACAGTCTGCGCGAGGAGCTGGAAAACAGCGATGGCTTAGAGAAAATGAAGGAGCTGCCTTAAGGCGGAGAAGGGAGAGTAGTATGTGTTCATCAAGATGTGGTGTGGATTGTACAACGTGTGAGAGAAAGGAAGCGGTGCATTGTCTTGGCTGCAATGCCATGAAGCAGCCGTTCTGGGGAAGTCCCTGTCAGGTAAAAGCCTGCTGTGAGGAAAAGCATTTGCTGCACTGCGGGGAGTGTACAGAGTTTCCTTGTGAAATGTGTTCCAGCATGGGAAAGGAAATGGGCTTTGACCCCAAACCGCGCTTAGCCAATTTAAGAGCATGGGCGAATGAGAAAACAGCGGGCTGAGCAGCTCACGAACAGTTCCTCATGAGGTAAGCTTGCCGTGATATCGGTTTATGATTCACACGCGTCGGGTGTCCATTTACACTGAGTGAAGCTGTGCTTTGAATGCGGATGAGGGTTTCGTCTGTAGTATATGTGCAGGATGGATTATAGAAAAGGCAGAAGAGCACAAATATGGTATTGAGATGATTGGATAGATACACTGTCGGATCATCAGATGGATGCTGCTGTTATCTATAAATTTGGAATGTGATACATAGGATGCTTTGAAGGAGAAGCTGAAAAATAAAGAAACAAAATAATATTGACGCAGGTGTTGAAGCTGATTCTACTGTGGTAGTATTCAGCTTTTTAAATACTCCATCTGCATATGGTTAGGCCAAGCTGAAATAGCTTTTTCGTATCGCTGTTTGGGATCATCAATTTTTATATTGTATCGACATAACAGAATTCGCGGTTAAATAGGATGCTGCCTTCATCCTATTTACAGAAAGAGCGTAGTATTGCTGCGGTAAACGGGCAAGTATATGCTGAAATCATATGGAAATAAGCTGTGTATACAAAAGGGAATGGATGGCACTGCTGTGTGAATACGCTAAAACCTATCTGCAAATCCGTTATCCATAGTGAGTCCGTTGCAGGAGTCATTGTTATTACTGTTCTGGTAATATAGCTGAAATAAAATAGAAAAGCACGCCTTCTCTTCGTCTCATCTATGGAGCGTCTGCGTGCTTTTTATAATCCGGATTCATTCTGTCATTGCTTTATCCGTATGCATCTTCGTCTAAATTCTGTTTGAGGATATTCAGAAATTCCGAAAGACTTCTGGCATGAAACAGCAGCTCCTGCAAGGGAGCGTTGTGCGTCATTGCGACAAAGGTGTCGTACAGCTTTTCAATATCCTTCTTTGCATCGTCGGCAAGTCCCAGCAGCAGAATAATCTGCGCGCTGTCCTTTTCAGACCACGAAATCGGACGCTGAAGCACCCCGACTGCGATTTTGCTTTTCCGTGAACAGATTTTAAGGGGATGCGGTATGGCTACCACACCATCCATCGCTGTCGAAATGCGCTGCTCCCGTTCCAGAACACTGGCCTCAAAATCATCGTTGATGCAGTTCTCCTGATGCAGTAAGCCGCATAGGGTATGAATGATCTCCTCCTTGCTGTCTGCAGCTGTATTGATAAACAGCTTCTCATCGAAAAACTGTGTGATTTTATCAATCGGATGCTGCTCATCCATTGTAATGGCTCTTGCCACATTTTCAATATCTCTTCTGGACAGCGGGATCTCCACAACCACAACCGGCAGTGCTGTCTGCTTGAGGGCAACGGTGGAAATCACAATATCCGCAGCCTGCAGCTTTTGTTCCTCAATTTCATGTGATGGATATCTGCCGATGATTTCCAGTGTTTCCTTAAATAGTGTATTCAGCTTGGAAGCAAGAAAGCTGCCAGCGGCATACCCGCTGTCATATACAATCACAGCTTTTTTATGCTTGAGGTAACGGGAATCAAAATAGCGCTCAATGGCTGCTCCGATGTGCAAAGAGATATAGCCGATTTCATCATCATTCAGCTCAAACGGCTCGTTCGCGAATGCCTGCTTGATTGCCGTTCCGCTGATTTCATAGGCAAGGATATAGTTGTTGCGAATGGTATTCAGCAGCGGATTCTTTTTGTTTAGATGATAATATCTGGCATTCAGAATGGATTGCAGATGATGCGTCAGATCATGCTCCAGAATTAAATCGGAACGTAGGTCAAAGTGATAGGATTCAAAGATGGAATCCAGAATATTTGCGACCAGATTATGGATGTACTCCGTGTTTTTTTGCGCATCCAGAAGCTCATTTGTGTTGGATACATAATGAGAGTAGATGTAATTTTTTTCATTTGCAGTAAAGACAACCTGAAAATCAAGCTCTATCTCTGTAATGAGGGGATCCAGCAACGTACGAAGCGCTTCATGCTCCGGTATTGCATACTCCTCGATTGGTTTGGCTACAAGCAGTCTGGATATGGACAATGCGATATGCAGAATCAGATTTTTCAGATTATAGTCCGAGAAGTGCAGATCGTTCTTTCGATTGAACTCCATGACGATATCCTTGATCTGTTCCAGATTGACATGATTCAGCAAAGCCGTCTGCTCCTGCGAAAAACGGAATTCGTAATGCTGGTAATTGGTCGTGATCAGATCGATGATACAGCGGCGCTTGTCTGCCTCTTCACCGGTAACGATATAGCCGAGGTTTGCCTTCGTCTGAAGCGTGAGCTGATACTTGGAAAGAATCAGACGAATTGTTTTCAGATAATTGATTATCGTATTGATTGATACGAATACCTCATCCGCCAGCTCATCCTGTGTAAGATAGGTGTTGGCATACAGCATCTTGATAATGATGTGGTTGATTCGTTTGTCGGCAGAATCCAGCTGCTTTTCCTCCTCATTTACCAGCATATTCTCCAACAGTGTCCGTGTCTGTTCCTCTTTGATTTCCAAGGCATAGCCCTGAGAGCGCTTCATGATGATTTGTGCACCAAAGCCGGATAGCTCCTCATTCAGATTGTGGATATCGCTGCGCAGTGTTCGCTGGGATATTTGAAAGTGTCTGGTTAACACAGACGGAGAAATGTAGCCTTGATGCGACAGAAAGTAGTCAAGTAAGTCCTGTAATCGCGTGTACTGAAACAAGCGCATCCACCTCCTCATCCTTTATGATATATCCCCCTGGTACCCTTATTATATAGATTTTACTATCCGGAAGCAACATAAGGCTTCGCCGTTTCCTCTGGCAAAGCGGCAGGAAGAATATTTGAAGAGGCTGCCGTTTAAAACGGAAACAGCTGCTGAAGCTCAATGGTTTGAGGCTGCCGTTTCATATGGAAAACGGTTGTCTTCTCTTTTTTTAGGTCCGGATTTACAATGAAGTCAGAAATTGAAAGAGATTTCAAGGCAGCGAATCATGCTGTATGAGAGGAGGATTTTTATGAGTAAAATCAAAGTTGGTGTTATCGGTGTGGGACAGATGGGAACCTATCATGCCCAGATTTATCAGAAGCTACCGCAGGTGGAGCTGTGTGCATTGTGTGAGTTCAACGATGACCGCAGAAGCGAGCTGGCAACAGAATTTCCGGGAATCACATTGTATAAGGATTATAAGGAGCTGTTAAAGGATGCCGCAATCGAAGCGGTGAGTATCGTACTTCCGGATAATCTGCATCGGGAGGCTGTAGAGCTGGCAGTGCAGGCAGGTAAGCATATTCTTCTGGAAAAACCGCTGGCAAAGGAGCTGGAGGATGGAAAAGCCTTATATGAAATTACAAAGGATTATGATAAAGTATTTACAACAGGCTTCCTGCTTCGCTTCGATCCGCGCTTTGCCATGATCAAGGAGCGGCTGGACAGCGATGAACTGGGAGATATCATTCACTGCTACGTGAGAAGGAATAGTCCGATCATCGGACCGCGGCGTTACATCGGCGCAAGTGATTTGAGTATGCATGTCATGATTCATGATATTGATTATATCAACTGGTGGATGGATTGTCAGCCGGTGAAGGTATTTGCCAAGAATCGCAGTGTGCTGTTGAAGGAAAACGGCATGAATGATGTGATCTATGCACTGGTTACCTATGAAAACGGAGCTGTAGCCTGTATGGAGGCGTGCTGGACACTTCCGGAAAACTCTCCAACGATAATTGATGATAAGGTAGAGCTTGTTGGTACAAAGGGGGTTGCCTATGTGGATTCCTGTGATCATGGTATTCGTTTCGTTACCGAAAAGGGAATTCAGTATCCGGACAGCCGTCACTGGTACTATGTAAATGGTGAGGTATGCGGAGATTTGGCAGAAGAGGTTATGGCCTTTGTGAACAATGTAGCGACAAATACAAAATCGGTCATCACACCGAAGCAGTCCTATGATGCGCTGCGTGTTGTTGATGCCATCGAGCGTTCCATCAGGGAAGGAAAAGAGGTAGCGCTTTAAGCTGCTGTAGCATGTTTCTTATAAATAGACTACCTGTATTGAACTACGCAATCGTTTATGGAAGCATGCGCAATGTATCATGCGCTATCGTTTAGCGAACGTAAGCTTATATTATATGAAGAGGAGAATAAGAACATGTCAAAAGATGTATCTTTGCGTGTGAAGGCTCAGCGCTTTGGCGGAAAGCTCAGTGCCATGGTGCTTCCGAATCTGGGAGCATTTATGGGCTGGGGCATTCTTACCGCTTTGGGAATCTGGCTGTCCAACGATATGCTGAAGGCCTTTATTTCACCGGTACTCACGTACCTGCTTCCGCTTTTAATCGCAATTTCCGGGGGGAAAATGATCTATGGAGAAAAAGGTGCTGTCATCGGTGCCTTTACCACGATGGGGGTTATCATCGGTGCGGATATTTCCATGCTGCTGGGCGCCATGATTATCGCACCGCTGTCCGCATGGCTGTTGAAAAAGCTGGATGCGGTTGTGGAACCGTTGATTCCTGTCGGCTTTGAGCTGCTGATTGGAAATTTGACCGTTGCTTTGCTTGGTGCTGTTATCGCGGTCATCGGCTGTGTCTGGATCGCTCCGGCCATTACGTCACTATCTGCTGTGTTCTCCGCAGGTGTTTCCACCTTGGAAAACAATAATCTGTTACCATTGACAGCAATCTTCATCGAGCCGGCCAAGGTGTTGTTTCTGAACAATGCCATCGGACAGGGAATCCTGACGCCGCTTGGTACGACACAGCTGAATGAATTTGGAAAATCGGTATTGTTCCTGCTGGAATCCAATCCCGGACCGGGTCTTGGCATATTGCTGGCATATTGCTTCTTTGGCAAGGGAAATGCAAAAGCAAACGCTTATGGTGCCAGCATTATTCACTTCTTCGGTGGTATCCATGAAATTTACTTCCCGTTTATCCTGATGAATCCGCTGACCGTTCTGGCAGCGATTGCCGGAGGGATTACCGGGACCTTCCTGTTTACACTGTTCAATGTCGGTCTTGTGGGGGTCAGCTCTCCCGGAAGTATCGTCACCATCATGATGATGGCCTCGGCCGGAGATCAGCTGCTGATTCTGCTGGCCGTGCTTGCTTCCACCGCCGTCAGCTTTCTGGTTGCCGCAGTGATTGTGAAGCATTCCAAACAGAATGATGAGGATGTAAATAAGAATCTGAAGGAAGCCGCAAAGCAGATGGAGTCTTTAAAGGGAAAAAAATCCCGGATATCTTCTGTGTTTGAGGAAAAGGAGACTGTGACGGATTTTCGTACAGTAAAGCGTATTGTGTATGTATGTGATGCCGGGATGGGCTCTTCTGCCATGGGCGCGAGTGTGATTGCCAAGCGGCTGCGAAAGGCAGGAATCACAGATATCACAGTGGAGCATGCCCGTGTAATGGAGCTGCCGGATCCAAAGGCCGATATCATTGTGACGCACGTGTCTTTGCGGCAGGTCGCACATGAGAAACAGCCGGATATCGAAATCATATCCATTGAGGATTATTTGAATGCACCGGAATATGATGCGCTTGTAAACAGCATCAAGGCAGCGAGGTCATAATACCGATAAAAGGAATCTGAGCGTATTTTAGGATTCCTTTTTTAAAAGGAGGGTTCTATGTTAAAGGCACTCGTATTTGATTTCGACGGTGTCATCGTCGATACAGAAACACAATGGTACTATATATACAGAGATTGGTTGAAAAAGGCCTATCATTATGATTTGCGCATACAGGATTATCTGGTGTGCGTCGGCTCCAGCAGTGAGCGACTGTTCGCCTTCCTGAAGCAAAAGCTTGGTACGGATGAGGATATCCGCAAATTTGAGAAACAGGCAATGTCAGAATTTATTGAGCGTACCCGCAATCTTCCGGCGATGGAGGGCGTTGCGGAACTGGTCACTGCTGCAAAGGAAAAAGGACTGCGTCTGGCGATTGCGACATCTGCGACCAGAAAAAAGCCGCAGGTGCATTTGGAGCGGCTGCAGCTGCTGGAATATTTCGATGCATTTTCCACAGCGGAATTAAGCAGACACATCAAGCCTGCGCCGGATATATTTGTAAAGGCTGCAGAGCTTCTTGGCTGCTCCTGTACAGAATGTCTGGCGATAGAGGATTCCCGTAACGGCCTGATTGCAGCCGCTAGAGCAGGTATGCCGTGCCTGATTGTGCCAAACAAGATAACGGAATCCAGTGATTTTACAGGCTGCTATCGAAAGCTTTCCTCTTTGAAGGAGCTGAAACTAGAGGAACTCATTGCGGATTTTCAATCCTCATAGCAAAGGAGAAACATCATGTTAGAACATATAAAAGAAGAAAATGTCGAGGTAGGGGTTCATGCCGCAGATTGGGAGGATGCAATCCGCAAATCAGCAAAGCATTTGCTGGAAACCGGAAAAATTGAGGAACGCTATATCCGTGCAATGATTGATGCGGTGCATCGTGTAGGTCCTTATATCGTATTGGGAAAGCATGTTGCTTTGGCTCATGCCAGACCGGAATGCGGTGTCAACGAGCTATCGGTACATTTCACAACCTTAGAGCCGCCGATACCGTTTGGAAGTGAGAAATTTGATCCGGTATCACTGATTATCACGCTGGCTGCGGTCGATGCCGACAGTCATCTGGAGCTGATCAGTGAACTTGCGGATATCCTGATGGAGGAAGCGCATGTCGAGCGTCTGGTGAGCTGTGCAACCGAGCGGGAATTTGTTGAACTGCTGCGGAGGATGAAGGAGGAATTGGATGCTAATAACATTTGATATTGGAGGAACCTCCATCAAGTATGGTATCTTCACACTAAGGAAGGGGCAGCCGGTGTTTGTGATGCAGAATGAGATCAGCAGTGATGCCAGAGTATTGAAGGGACCAGGCATCCTGCAGCGCGTTGAAACGCTGATTGCAAAGGCTATGCAGCAGCAGGATATTGAAGGTATTGCTATTTCAACAGCAGGTATGGTAGACGCAGAGAA
Source organism: Clostridiaceae bacterium OM02-2AC (assembly GCA_003481775.1). Classification (GTDB taxonomy): domain Bacteria; phylum Bacillota_I; class Bacilli_A; order Erysipelotrichales; family Erysipelotrichaceae; genus Clostridium_AQ. Next base: position 1,265 of record QULU01000007.1, on the reverse strand, counting down.
GGGGTGTATTCAGTATGCCAACGATAATATTCCAGAGTATACCGGCCTGGCGTTTAAGCAGCTGCTGGAAGCTCGCTTTCATATGCCCTGCTGGGTGGAGAATGATGTAAATGCCGCAGCTTTGGGGGAAACGGTGTTTGGAGCTGGAAGGGGCGCTGCACATGCGCTGATGCTGACAATCGGAACAGGAATCGGAGGAGCTGTGGTAATCGATCATACCATCTACCATGGCTACAGCGGAAGTGCCGGAGAAATCGGATACATGTGGGTAAAGGACCGTCACTTTCAGGATATTGCAAGCACCACGGCACTGATTCAGCATGTGGAAGCGAAGACACAGGAAGCTGATTTGAATGGAAAAATCATATGTGCACGGGCAAAACGCGGAGATGCTGTTTGTATGCAGGCAATCAAGGAGCTGTGCAGCCATATCGCTATTGGTGTCAGCAGCTGCGCCTGTCTGATGAATCCGCAAATCATTATTCTGGGAGGCGGTATCATGACACAGAAGGAATTGTTTGCACCGTTGATGGAAGCATATCTAAAACAGTATATGAATGAAGAAATCTATGCACATACACAGCTTGCTTTTGCACAGCTGGGAAATCGTGCCGGAATGGCTGGCGCTTGCGCTTACTGGATGATAAAGGAAGGAATCCAGTTCGCTTGATATGCCTTGAGAACGATATGGTTGCTGTGAAGCATTGCAGGCGTGATGGATTTCAATATAATAGAATCAAAACCACATACCAATATAAGAACCTCGGATGATGTTCAGTATTTTGCTGAAAACTTCGAGGTTTTTTTAGAATGGTGTACGTATTTTATAAGTGCAGGATTCTTTAAATGCTTTGTATCTGTATATGCGTAAAACGATAAAAGTCTGCCATTCATGATCGTAAATCGTTACCACAGCTTCATCACAGAAATTCCAATGCATGCCTTTATCTGTAAAAAATAAAAAAATAATTTAGGATTTTTGCAGGTTGGAAACGTATAGAAATATATAGGAGGTTCTGCGATGCGTAGACAATACATATTTATACGCACCAGGGAGGAAAGGAGTCCAATGTCCGAATGGGTCGTCATCTGTTTGACAATCATTATGATATGCCCACGTATTCTGCATGAAGCAGGGTATCTGGCTGAGATCATTTCGAAGCACAGAAAGCGGCGCAGATAGACAGTAAGAACAGGGAGAGGAGGTGAAAAAACACGTCATCCATTTCCTGGGACTGGTGCCTTCTATGTAAAAAGGAGTAAAG
>QULU01000069.1 GCA_003481775.1 Clostridiaceae bacterium OM02-2AC | reverse complement strand
TTTAATCTTTTCTTGAACATAGGGTATATCGTTTCCTTTCTTTCTTAATACTAAAAAAGACACATGATGTGTCTTCTTTCGGATATAGAGCCGCTGTATAAACACTCATACAGTGCAAAAAGCTTATACTACATCTTGACTGTTACTTGAGAGTAACAGTTCGTAGGATAAAAAAATCTTCTATTTTATATGTATCGCCTCCTTTCCCGTGATAAAATCTCTCTTATAAAGAAATGAGGAGTTATTTATGGAAGATTTTTTTAAATTTATAGATTCAAGTTTTATTATTGCTGTCCTCTCTGTTTTCTCAGTAGGTCAGATTTTAAATACTTTCATTAAATATCTATTGGACAGAAGACCGATGGTTTCAGAAATAGATAAGAAGATGTTTATGATATATAGTGAAATATACTATGCAGTTATTGAAAATCCAATTTCCAAGGTGAAAAATAAGAATTGTTTAGAAATATTTTTAAAGTTAAAATGAAACAATAGAAAATAATTACCATTTAGTAAATTATTTTGATAATATAACTCTTAAACTCTTACAAGCTTTGAAAGATTCTAAGAACCCCTCTGAAGCAGAGAAAAGAGCTACAACACTATTTTATAGAATCCAAAAACTATATGTTAAATATCAAAAAAGAATGGGGTATAGATTTCCTTTATTAAGAGAAATGATAATCGTTACATTGTATCGTATATGCTTTTTGTTATTTTTAACAATGTCTCTTATCGCTTTACTATACATAATATATTTGTTTTATGATTTAGGCATTTATAATGCTATCACAGATAGTCAATATGCTTTGATTCCTGCAATATTTGTTTATTCTTTTGGACTCACACTTTTTTTTGCTTGGAAACTACAATAAAACAGCTAAAATAGTTCTTAAACAATTAGAGAATTTCCAACTTAATACACCGCAAAGCACAATATTAAATAGATCACCAAAAAAGAGGACTTCATCAAAATACACTTCATACAAATAATCTATCTTCTCAAGACATAAGGGAATGCGTTGATGTTTTTTCAGCTTTTCCCTTAGCCACAGCAGCCAATTTGGGATATTTCGTTTTATATATTCAACAATATATGTGAATCCAAGAATAAATACTAATGATCCCAAATAAGATATGCCACTTATTATAGCTTTATTTGCTAATTTAGAGGAAGTAATTGCTATATATAGATTACCAAAAACAAGCATTCCATATACTAATGAAGCGGGGATACCTATAACTTTTATCAAACTTAGATTCTGTGCTTTCTTATCTCTATTCATATTTATCATTTTTTACTCACTTTCTTTATGAGGTAAACAAGGGGTAAATCACGCTATATAGGTTTTATAGACTGGTAAGCGGAATCGTGTGTTGGATGTCAATAGTTCGGTTGACTTGATAATAGAAAAAGGGAAGTACTGTTGTTTTGCACTTCCCATACAATTCTCCTATTAAGTGGAAATTAGTAATATTCCACAGATATCAATTCACTTATCATATAACAACTATGATACCCATTACCACGTTCATCATATATTTTGATTACAAGATCCTGTTGTCCTATATAGTTTTCTAAAAAATCTTTATCATAGCCAGAATCATCAGAAAAGTTCTTTTTGTAAATTTCAAGATACTCTTTATTTTTGATAATGACTTCTCCATTGATTACAACGCAGTTCCAATATATCTTTGTTTCTCTCAGATGTTTTCTGAATATCAATATTATATCACATAACAGAAATATCAAAATGTAAAATATTATCAATTTGACTATGATGATACCTAAAATCTGCATATTTCTCTTCCTTTCCATATACCTTAGACAGGGGATAAGAAGTATGTATCACATCCTTCATGTAAATCTTATTTTGTGGTGAAATTACTATCTGTTAGAATCCAATATTCGGGGATCTTCATAAGCATTCTGATAGGAAATAGCTAGTAGGAAGGATTCCCGGAGCTTTTTTGTAAAAGCCGTCAAGTATGTCTTCGACCATTTCAATACTCCTTCTGACCTTCATATCGATAAGGATCGCTCCATGATGATGCACCTCTTCTTCAAATGAAAGAGGGAAATGCAGGTATCTGCATCTCCCTTGAGAAAAGGCAGACTACTGTTCTGATTTCTTCGTTTTTCTGCGTTTATGAGACACGAAGATGAGTGCTGCACCTGACAGTGTTACGACACTGAGCAGGATCCCAGTCGCTGTCGTATCCCCTGTAACGACCCCACCGGATAACGGTTTATCCGCATAGATGATTGTGCGCAGCTTGTCATCACCATTGACCCATTCGTCATCGATCGTGACCTTCACGACTTCATCGGATAACTGATAACCGGCCGGTGCTTTCGTTTCTTTGATGAAATACGTACCGTAGATCAGATCATCGAACAGTGCGATTCCGTTCTTCGTATCCGTCTTTACACTGCGGATTTTCTTCGTGCATGCTGCGTCACTATACAGCGTAAACTCTGCGGCCTTCAGGATGTCCTTATGATCATAATAATCGACCTTATTGACTTTGATATAGGAGCGGATCATTTTATCTTTCATCGTGACCTTCTGGCCGTCTCCTGCGGTAAAGGTGATCTCTTCTGCGATCTCATATCCATATGGTGCAGAGATTTCTTTCATGATATATTCTTTTCCTTCGATTAGATAGTGAATCATGTGAGGCTCCTTGCCTGATATCCATTCATCGATGATGCTTCCGGTCTCCTTATCGATGACCTGCAGCTTTGCTCCTTCCAGTTCTTCTGAGCCGGTTTCTCCGACTTTTGAGAATTCCATTTCCGTAGGAGTATTTTCACAAGTGATTGTTAATAAGTCACCGTCTGCTTTCACTTCGGCTTTGTAGATATGATCATTCAAAGTATAGCCGGCGATCTGTTCCGTTTCGCGAATATAGTACACACCAAGCTCCAATTCAGAGAAGGCTGCGACTCCGTTCTCATCGGTCTCCACTGTCTTTATAACATCCTTCATATCTTCGTTGGCAGAGATATCGAATCTGACGCCTTGCAGTTTCTTTTCAGCATCCTTCGTATCCACCTTCTGTACCCGGATGCTTCCACGGGCTAATTTATTTTCGACTGTTCCATCCTTACCGATATGTACCACATAATTAGAAACATCTGGCCCATGATATGAGATTTCAAAATCATATTCCTTATCATTGAGGACATACTGTCCATTTGTAGACAGCTCCTTCAGGAAATATACACCATTCGGAAGATCGAACGTATCTGCCAATGTCAGATGTCCGTCCTTATCGATACCGCTTGTATATACTAACGTATCGTATGGGATCGCAACATCACCTTTGTAGTTGTAGATATCTTCTCTTGCATAGATTCCAAATATCACATCTTTATAAGCATCCGGGTTTTTGAAGATTTTCTGTTCTTCCAATACCTTTGTCATATCGATATCGACAGTAGGCCGCTCATTTTCAAGAGTAGAGGTGATGGTCTGGATCTCATTTATCTGATTATCTTTGACCTCGAAATAGTGTTTTGTCGTATCACCGATATAGCCATGCGGAACCTTTGACTCTGTATAGTAATATCGTCCTACAGGCAGCTTCTTACTCAGTACGCTGTCCCAATCACTTTCTAATGTCTGAACCTTTTCATCAGCCTTGTAATAGGTGTGATTTCCTATGGTGATATCTTCCGCGGCATAGATCGTGATCTCTGCGCCTAATAGGTTGGATTTTTCCCAGATTGGAGAATGAACTGTACCGAATTCTGTCTGTCCTAGGTCGGTATTCATGAAAATCTCACCGGCTTTGTTCCATTTTAACTGGCCATATACGAGTTCATCTTTCATGATACCTGCGACTTGTACTTCCCCGGTATCTCGTACGGTGAATTCAATCTTTTCTGCAAGGGCGAATCCATATGGAGCTGATGTTTCTTCCCAAACGTATGTCTTTCCGACTTCCAATCCCTTGATGATGTGAGGATCTTTTGTGGATACCCATGTTTCAAATACTTCGCCACGATCATCTTTAGGATATACGATCTGTGTTGCCCCTTCCAATTCCTCATTACTGGAAGCATCCACCTTAGAGAATTCTACTTGTGTGATATCATTCCGGAAGGCAGACTCCAGCTTGATGACTGCTTTATCCTGGCCCTGATATGTCGCATCGAACTCTACGATCTCATCAGATGATGCATATCCGATCGGTGCTTTCAGCTCTTTGGCATAATATTCAGATAACGGTAAATCTACATCGAATGCAGCGATACCATCTTCACCGGAATCAGTCTGATAGATGAGCTCATCTGCTTTTACCACGACATTCCCTGCAGCGTCTAGGATATCCGTTTTTGCATATAGACCAAAGAGTGCACCGGAGAGTGGAGTCGAAGTATCTGCGTCTTCCTTCAGGACAGACAATTCTACCTTCTGACGCTCATTCGTGAAGCTGGAATCATCGAATACGATCGAGGTGTTCTGATCTTTATATGTCAGTTCTACTTCCTGTGATGCACCGTGCAGAACGAAGCCGTCCGGAGCTGTTTTCTCTGTCACCTTATATTTGCCTAACGGAAGTAGTTTCGACGTTCCTAGGCCATCCTTTGCCGTTGTAACAGTATCTACGAGAGCGCCTTTTTCGTATAAGATCGTTCCATCAGCCGCCGGATCCAGGATGTCTTCAGCGGCAGTGATCTCATATACTGCATCGGCTATACCGGCTTCCGTATAGGCGAAATGCTTGTTTCCCAGTCTGTCGGTCTTCACAGAGGTCAGGACCTCTCCGAGCTTTTGGACATTCACCTTGCCTTTGACGGAGGTATCCTGTTTCACTACCGTAATGACCGGCGTGGTTCCATCCGGTAATGTCTCATAGGCAGTGTTGCTCGACACCTTGAATTTGACAGGTGCGATGTTCAGGACATAGCCATTCGGTGCCGTGATCTCCTCCACTTGGTATTCTCCCGGATCCAGCTCTTTGCCTGTCATGACCGTACCGGATCCATCTGTCGTCCATTCCGTAATATATTCCGGAGTAGGATTCCAATCCCAGTAACCTACATATTCGTTCGTTTTCAAGTTTCTGATCTTGAAGGTCGCTCCCGCAAGAGCAACGGTCTTACCGGTCTCCGCATCCTCCTTCACCATCTTGATGACAGCACGGAACTTTTCATCGTTGAAGATCCTCCACGGCTGCGGATCACGGCTGTCTTCGGAAATCACAACAGTAAAATCCGGGACCCGATAATGGTCTGCCGGCACTTTGGTTTCACGAACCACATAAGTACCATACGGCAATTCATCCGATAACGCATAGCCATTCTTGTCCGTGACCATGATGGCTGCGGTCTTGCCCTGCGCATTCTTCGCAACCGGAGCTTTCTCCCAGCTTCCATATGCATCGATATCTTTCTTTGCTTTGATCGTGAACTCGACACCGGCAAGATTATCCATCTCACCACCACCGTTATCGGAAGCCTTGATGATCTGGAATGCTTGCGCCTTGACACGTTCCTTGACTGTTTGCTTTTTCGTCACGACTTCAACACTTTGACCTGCATAATCAATGGATACATCATAAGCAGTAGGATCTAATGTATAACCGGTACTTGGCGTCTTTTCCTGAAGAGTATATTTACCTAAGTAAAGATTACTTACAGACGCTTTTGCATTGGCATCCGTCGTCAGGGTGGCAACCAGCGCACCTTTCGCATATTTGACTGATTGATCTGCAGGATCCAGAATATTTTCTTTTGCCTTCAGTTCATATACAGCGCCTTTTAAAGTAGCTTCGCCCTGTGCGGCCGAGCCGGTGACACTATCTTCTTTTGTGATTTCTAAACGACCTGACTGTCTTTCATCTTCGCCGGTGACCGTGATTTTTTGCTCATTAGTAGCAATCGTAACAGGGTAGGAGGTCTTGTTTAAGATATATCCTGATGGAGCGATGACCTCTCGGACTGTGTACTCACCAAATCTCAAATAACCAGATTCTACATAGCCGGTTGCCTTTGTAACAAGACGTTCCAGCTCTTGTCCTTTGTCGTTGTAGATGGCATAGGTAGCACCTGCGACCTGCTTTCCGGAAACAGGGTCGATTTTACGCAGCTGTACCTTACCCTTTACCCAGTTATTACGAGCGGTATAGTTCGTCGTCTGATTAGCTTCGACAGTCACTTCATGGATGGTACTGTCGAGTACCAGATGACTAGGGACTGCAGTCTCTCGCACATAATATTTCTGTGGTAATAGGTCATTGACGGTTACAGTACCATCGGAACCAGTCGTATAGGTTCCAACAGGGGAGGACATATCTGCATTCTTGGATACTTTGAAGGAAGTGTTCGGAACTATAGTCCCATCTTCATCCTGTTTTGTGATCTTCAAAGAGCCGTATTTTTCAATATCAAGATTGATAGCAATGCTTCTAGGGTCAGTTTGTTTTGCAGTTACAACATCTTGTGAAGCAGTAGAAGTGTAAAGCATTGTAGTACCTACACATTCTTCTTTTATTAACTGATATTTCACTGTAGCATTTTCTGGAGCATTACTGGAAGCAGTGATAGTCAGCTTATTTCCACTTTTTGATACGGTGATTCCTTCACTTTTAGAAGTTAGAAAATAATAGGAAAATACGCCATTTGTATCAGTCAATGTGATTGATTGTCCAACTTTGATAGTTTCATCCGTGCCATTAAATGACGGCTTTTTACTAAACAAAGTATCGATTTGCTTTTGAATATTAGTTTTTTTAGCTTCATATCCGGAATAGGAAGTGCTATTGATCGTAGCACCAAGTGCTTCCCAAATTAAAAACTGTGTAGCTAGATAGTCCTCATCTGTCTTATCAGATAGTTGCCAGCCGACATATGCTATTCTTTCAATTTTGTTTCTTTCTGATCGTGCAAATTCAGATACTGAATAGTTGGCATTTTCATTCACCAACTGTCCCGGTTGAACACAAAAGGCAACTTCACCATCTGCGTAGATGTGTTCAGTATCATTTGCCCATACCATGTGCCCGTCCTTATCGGTTACCTGAAAGCTGTAGGCTATTTTTTTTGCCAATTTCACTTCTGGTTTTGCGGCCTTTATGGTTTGCGGCATTGATAGATTTGATATAATCATAAAGAAAACCGCTAGATAAGTAAGAATCTTCTTTTTGATTTCTTTGTATCGTTTCATAAAATCTCCTTTCCTTGTACAGTCTAAAATAGAAAAAGACCGGCTCTTACCGATCTTGTTTAAATATAGGATGTTATGTACGACTGTACAGATACAACCTTTCATTTATTTTGGGCGTGACTCCTTTATGGTGGTGCACACTTATAATAATTCATCTTTTCACCTCATATTTAAGAGCATCTAAAAAGGCAGGAAATCCCGCCTCCTATCTTTTTCATTTTCAATACTCGAAATCAACGGCATAGCCAACGATATTATTACAAGTATCATACATTGGTCCATAGAAAAAACCCATTATTTTATTAGCAGGATCAGATTCCATTTTTTCACCAAATGCTTTTGCTTCCGCTTCTGTCTTAAATATTATACCTCCATACCCATATTCTGTACTTGGAATTGTACAACTTTGAGGTTTCTGTATTTCTGCTGGTTTGGAGATTCCGGAATTTCCAGAAGATGACCCTCCTGATGCCGTACCACTCTGTCCATTGGATCCTGAATTTTGATTGGACTGTGCAGGTGAGGAAGGGGAAGCTGACTGTGTCTGCTGACCAGTGTTATTGTTCTGAGAAGCTATGGCCTCGGAGCTCTGTTCAGTAGTCGTTTTCTTTTCAGCCTTTTTCTTCACAACAACATCAAATGTCTTATCTGTTGTATTCCCATTCGCATCATAAGCTTTCACTTTTACCTTGTATGTTCCAGTCTTCTTCACGTTAAGCTTTCCTTTGTCAATCGTATATCCGGATTTTTTAATTTCCTTGTCACTGTACTTCAGGTCACCGTCAACTGGATCCTTTACGGATTTCACATTATCCTTAAGATTCAGCTTGTCTCCAGCTGTAATCGTGATTTTATCCTTTTTCAGTACGATTTCCGGTTTCTTCGTATCATGGACCGTGATCTTGATTTCTTTTTCTATGCTCTTATCTCCATCACTGAATGTGACTTTCAGCGTCTGTCCTCCGACTTTCTTTGCGTCATATCCGGAAACCTTGTCGACTTTGACATTCTCATCTGACTCCTTTGCGTCATATAGTTTATCGTTATCCAGCTTATCACCATACTCTACAGTCAGACTCTCGGTCGTTTTGACCTGCAGCTCTTTGGCACAGCCCGTCAATATCAATGCTGCCACTGCTATCATGCTTAATAGTTTCTTCATGCTCTAAATCCTCCTTATCACCCATTTAGAATTTTTACTGTTCTGTTTTTTTATTCAGTCTTTTGAAATATTTTTTTATGAATTCACGTTTGAATTTTTCTTCTTCTTTTTCATATGCTTCCTGGTATTTTTCCAGCGTCATTCCTTTAGGCAGCTTTGGATACATCACATATTGTTTCAAATGTTCGAATTCTCTCACAACTGCCAATCCTTTTTCAGTAGGGATATAGTTGAATAGCATTATACCTCCAAGACTATTTATGATATGCTTTGTATCATCTACAGCATCTTTTACATCTAATCCTTCAAGGATACTACTGATCGTGCTTGTGACTGCTCCATAGTCGATATCTTCATATCTCACTAGATCTTCCCTTAAAAGATGTTCCAGTGCCTTATCGAAATCTTCGATTTCACTTCGTTCGATGATGTATTCATCACTTTTTAGAAAGGGGCGCATGTGGATTCCACATAACAATACAATTTCATTTACAGTCATATTTTCCTCCATACGGTTCTGCCGCTATCCTCTGCTTACCTGGCAACTTGCCAGGTTATTACATCCATCTAGTTTCTTCTTTCAACGATTTTAGTATGTCTGGTAAATCTTCTGAGGCGTTCTTTAAATAATCGTATCCCTTGTTATAGCCTAAAGATACCAAAAACACAGATTCATATTCTCTTTTTCCCTCACATTGAGGATGTCTAGGGATACTATAGCTCCGTAATAATCTGCATCGTCCATCCATTTCTTCCTGGTAACTGGTTATCAGCGCATCGATATCCTGCTCATAGAGATAGCTTACGATATGATTCAGGATAAGGCTGTAGTCATTTATGGTGTCATAGTAACGCTTCAAATTGATACAGAAGAGAGCTATTTTCTGAACTTTTCCGTCCTTCTCATATTCTGTGATCTTGTATTTCACATTTCCCACCAGATCGTCCGGATCGCTTCGATGGATCTGCGATACAGTGATCTTTGATATCTTGTCTTCCTGTTCATATTCAAAATGATGATTACTAGAAAGTAACTTTTTGCAGTAATCATAATCCTTCGTATTCATGAATTCGCGCGTCCAACAGCCATGTTCTCCAAATTTGATGAAAACGAAAAAGTCGTCGTCGATCACGATATGATTGCTCACATCCGGATTCTCTTCCAGATATTTTTGTATCGCTTTCTCTTTGTTTCTATCCGGAGACTCCGCGATCCCCGTTATGAAGACATCCAGATCATGGATCCGGAATAACGCCTTCAACTGTTCGATCGATTTACCATATATCCAGGAAGAGTGTACGATCACTTCGCTGCAAGTCTCCTCGATGAGCTTCTTTAGGATACCGACAGCGGCAAGGTCCCAATCGTAGTAAACGGCAGCTACATCATAACGATCCAGGCTTAGATAGATCTCATCATCATATTTTTCACGTAGGAACTGTGCTGTTTCTTCCATGTGGTGACGGAATCTTCGCTCATTACGAGTCGGCTGCAGTACACCGTCGATATCTAAGAATATGACGCTTCTTTCCTTCCGGATGTCGTCCCCATCTTCCTTACAGAACTGTTTCGATCTATATATTGACATATCTACACCTCCAAACCATGCTCGATCGATGTCTCATTGAGTGTATTCATTTTAATAAAATACCTCTATCTTCTCCTACATGGCAACTTGCCAGGTAACTGATTTTTTCTACTTTATATCGGGTCACTTCAAAGTGATTCCTGTTTTTTCTTCTACTGATTCCACATACGTATCTACGTCGATATAACCTTTTGAAAGATCCTCCGCTTTACTCATGACTTGAGAAAGCACATATTCGATATCTTCCTTTGGTAAGCCTGTCTCAAATAATACCTCTGCTACAGTCGATGCGTAGATTCTGCTGGTCGTTTCTACCAGTCGCTGCTCTCGCATCTGTTGCAGCTGCACGTCTCTTCTACTCATTGCATCTTCCTTTCCTCTTTCTATCTATCGCTGTACTCTCCTGTACCTGGCAAGTTGCCAGGTCAGGTTCAGACACTCTTGGCCAACTAAATTCTACTATAGTAGAAGTTCAATGACAAGTGTTTACCTGTTCTGCCTATCTACGATTTTCTTCATCTTTTTTCTTTGTTTTGCTTTTCTCATCCTTCGATATAGTAGAAACGCTATGGAAAGAATGATGATCAGTAGGAGGACCAGAGTCGCAAGGCGTACACTATCATACAGGAACTGCAGTGTGATGATCGTGAGAAGGATGAGTACGATGACGCCCACGGTTATCCATAAGAGATGCCGTAATACTCTTTTTGTATACGATACTCCGTGAAAGCCGGAGATTCGTGCATGGTCCTTCCTCATGAATTTCTCCAGTCTATCAGGATCCATAGGACAACACCTTCTCTTTCTCCAGTTCTGTAACGAGTATCCGCTCCAGCTGTATGTCCGCTTCCTCCTGCATCCATCGCATGTCCTCCCTGTTCAAAGCAGGACGGGAAGGGAATGTAGGGTCCAGTGCTGCTCGTTTGTTCCATAGCTCCAGCGTCAGATCATCTTTATCGATGATTTCCTCCAAGTTGTCTTCATCCAGGTCTTGCGCAGCTAATCGCTCATCCCAACGATCCTTCAGTATCTCGCCGATCTGTTCTTTTTGGACATATTCGTGATAGCGGGATAGGATAGGCTCCATATCTTCCTTCGTGTATACGTTCAGATCAGAAACTGTGACACCTTCGATCCCTATCGTTTTTAGGAGCTCAGTGCCGCTTCCTCTTGCTATCGGAAGGTCATCATATAAGAGGACCTGAAGATGGGAGCCATCTTCCCGGATCTCTTCTGTTAGCGCATAGCCTTTATGTGTACGTACGTACGCTTTCAATAGTCCTTCCTGTACCTTTTTCGGCATCTCCTTATGCTGGAGAATGTTGACCAGATCCGTTGCGATCTTTCGTGCCTGCGCAAGGGA
>QULU01000068.1 GCA_003481775.1 Clostridiaceae bacterium OM02-2AC | reverse complement strand
GCTCTTACTATGTAAGTCAGTTACCTTACACTTTCTTCATACCGCCGTAGGTGGAGCAGTCAAGGAGCTGTAGGCAGGGTGGAGATTTTCCGTTAGGAAAATACGACCCGGTCCTTGACGGATGGAACCGTAGGAGGTATTCCATAGCTACCTGGCAACTTGCCAGGTAGGGGGCGCCATATTCTATCGAGACATGTCCTCTTCATCATCTGAAAGAGGACATATCCTGATGGAATGACTGAGGAGGCTGACAGCCTCCCTAATTATCAAGAAAAAAACTCATTTTTGAACTGTCTCCCATCATTCGATGATACTCAGCAAGCAGCTTTCCGAATTGTGCGACGGTCGGCTTCAAATCTTGTACGACCTTTTCATAGTCGATACCTATTTCTTTACAGAATTCTTCGGTTATCAGGATATTCCCTTGCCAGACCTTCCTTGAACCACTCGTTTCTGCATCGAGTGCGACGGCCAATAGTGGTGCGGTCATCCTTCCGATCTCACACAGCGTTTTATCGAATACCTCGATAAAGAGTGGCAACAGGATGTCCTAAAAGCAGAGCTTCCTCATAAGAGGGGGCGGATGTCTTGTCCTCATGCAAAAGCTTGATACGTTCGTCTAGATAGGATAGAAATTCATCGTGTGCTCTGACAAATGCCTTTTTGATGTCTCTTTCGTTAAAATGATACTAGCTTCCATTGTTTTCTCCTTTGCGGGGTCACCGCTCATCACATGTAAGGCGACTGACCTTACACTTCCTTCATACCGTGGAAGGCAGAGCGGTCAAGGAGCTGGAGGCAGGGTGGAGATTTTCCGTTAGGAAAATACGACCCGGTCCTTGATCGTGGAGCCGGAAACGGTATTCCATAGCTACCTGGCAATCTGCCAGGTAGGGGGATATCTCCTGTAGCTTTCGGCGTACGAAGTGCAAAACAGTGAGGGTCTCTCCTCACTGTTTCATCGAATCATGCCTGGAATCTTTTCTTATCTGCGTCTACGAAGGGTGCTTGCAGCTTTGAAGCATCGCCTAATCTTTTGTGGATACCATATAATGCATTGCCGAACGCTACTAATACATCGTTCATGTATTCTAGAAATCCCGTCATGTCTGTCCCCATCTTATCGAGAAATTCTTTTGATATCCCAAGGGATGGGTGCCAGACCTCTCCTCGTTCTTCCAATGCGATCGAGATGAGTGGATATATCTTATTTTCATAGTCTATCAATGCGCTTTTGAATGCATCCTCATATCGTGGCATCAGCTCCTTTATCCCTGTTACGGCAAGACAGACCGTCTCTTTCAATCGCTTTTGATGCGCATCCTCTTCCGGCATGAGATCGACGATATGCTCGATATTTCCTAAAAACCGAGTTCGTGCTTCCTTGCATACTTCTTTGATGCCTTCCTCTGTTAAGATAATTTCCTGCTTCATAGGTTCCTCCTGTGCGGTTCTGCCGCTATCGACTGTAAGTGTAGCTACCTTACACTTTCTTCACACCGCTATAGGTGGAGCAGTCAAGGAGCTGCAGGCAGGGTGGAGATCTTCCGTCAGGAAGATACGACCCGGTCCTTGACGGAGGAGCCGGAAGCGGTATTCCATAGCTGCCTGGCAACTTGCCATGTAGAAAGCCGTCACATGTGCCGCTGCACTTTTTATAGAAGATCGCTCACATGGCAACTTGCCATGTAGGGGCGCAGCCGGAGAGGAAAGAGAAAAAGCTGCCATTCCAGCAGCCTGTCTTCGTATGTCGTACCTCGTGTGTATCCGGCCATACCTCTTCGTTACATCGCGTCCGTTCTTATGTATACAGTTGAAGTGATATCCCCATCAAGCCTGATATCTACCATCGGGGATGTCAGAAGCCACAGCGTCCGCCTGGGGATCGTTTCCCATCATACTGTAATATTCTGTAAGTACCTTTTCAAATTCTAAGATTGTCGCTTCCATGTCCTGTGAGACCTTCTTATGTTCGACGCCGGCTCTCCTGCACAGCTCTTCGGCTATCATGAGGCCGATCCCCCAGGTCGTATCCACGCCGTCCATTTCTTCATAGAGTTCGACAGCTAATAATGGCGTTCTCGTCTTTACGTGCTCATGCAGTGCTGCCCGGAACATATCGAGGAATATCGGTAACAGGATGACCATGCCCTCTCTTCCTGCGATCATGTCCTCTTTATACTGCCCTGTGAGCTCCTGCTCATCCTCCAGCCGCTCGATGCTCTTGTCCAGATACGATAGAAAATCACTGCTTGCGGCTTCGAATGACTTCTCGATCTCATCTTCTTTCAATACGATATCAGCTTCCATTCTTTCTCCTTTCGCGGGGTCACCGCTCATCCTTCCTGTTTCTTCCGCTTGATCTCTTTATGATAGAGCTTCTTCAGTTTATAGAAGGTCGATCTCCCTATGTTGAGCTGCGCTGCCGCATCCACTGCCGTGATCGCATGTTGGGATTGCAGGACAGCCAGCTTCAGAAACTTATCACTGCAGGGGATCCCAGGACGCCCTATGCGGACGCCGTTCTTTTGTGCCTCTTTTATCCCCTTCATCATTTTTTTCTTATGATCGGCCTCATGTCGGATGATCGCTTCACACTCTTTCATCAACTGCCAAAACGGTTCCAGCATTTCTTTTTCTACTCCCATATCAGCGAGCTGTGTGCAATTATCCCTGGCCTTCTCCAATGCCTTCGATAATCCTTCCGTTTTCACTCATACCACCTCTTTTACATCACAAGGATAGCTTGGGCTTTTTCATATCCGCTACATATATCTTACACCAAAAGTCCCGTCGCATTCAATAGATATGGTACGGGCATCGTCTTGAATATATGAAGGGGATGGAACAGTGAGGGGCTGTCTCACTGTTCCGGTATATCCATCCCTATCTCATCGAGGAATTTGCGATATCTCACGTGATGATATCTATACATCTTCGCTCTCTTCCAATGTATCGACGGTAGGCGTAGCTGCCTGGCAGCTTGCCAGGTAAGCTTCCTCATCTATGGAACGTATTGACCACCAGATCGTTATCGCTGTAATCCTGATAGCTCTTCCTGCGATTCACGAAGGTCGCCTTCGCATCCTGTCCATCGGTATCCAGCGTCACCTTACTGCCACTTACTTTGCCGGATATGACATCCGTGATACTATCCAGACGATATCTCGATACCGGGATCTCGCTGATCTCATATTCACCGGCAGGGATATCCTTCCGGACGATCGTTTTCTCTATGCCTCCGGACGCTTTCTTGTCAGACGCTGTGAATCGGATGACCTCCGTATATTCCTGTCTCTCTCCGGTGAAGTCTGTGCCTTCGATATGGAAGAGGAAGGTCGGATCTCCCGACGCCGGATACATTTCTTCCCCATAGATCCGCTTCGTGATCCGCAGTTCCGGTATCGGCAGGAATTCTGCCTTTATGACATGGTCTGAAGAGATATCACAGAAGGTATACGAGGTAGGGTATCGCTTCACGTCTACTTCCTTTCCGTCTACACGCAGTCTGCGCAGATAGTACCCCTTATCCGCTGTATACGTGATCGTTCTATCTTCTCCCTTGTCGATGCCGGTCACCTTGGGTGTGATCGTCCCACCGCTCGCACCGGTCTCGATCTTGTAGACACGTTTATATTTCACACTTACCGTATGGTCCTCCTTTATCCCGCTGAAGGTATAGCTCTTCGGATATTTCTTGATATCGACTTCCTTCCCATCGATGGTGACGCTCTCCAATACGTGGTCACTGTCCACAGGGCTGTAGCTGATCGTCCTGCTCGTATTCGGCAGCGGGGAGGCTGTGCTTGCCGTGATCGTCCCGTTCGTCACAGATGTCGTTATCTTGAAATAGAAGCCCACAGTTACTGCATTCGATGTCTTCGTCCCTCGATCTGTCGTTATCGACGCTGTATTGCGGACAGATCCGGAACCGGATGTGCTGAACCAGGCGGACAGGTCATGACCGCTTTTCTTTTTACACTTCAGCGTGACGGTATAGCTTTTTCCATAGAACGAAGTGTCACCGACATTACGAAGGCTCAGCTGTATGGACTGAGCGCTGATGGTACGATCGAATTTCGATGTCACATCGTTACCGGCTGAATCTCGGATGGTGATGCTGCTTGTTCCATTGGCCAGCTGCAGACAGCTTGCCAGGGTATCATTGAGCTTGAAGCTCGTGTAATACGTTGTCGCATCCTCCGGCGGTACCTCAAAGTCTATCGTATAGTTAAAAGCAGTATCATTGTAAATAGATGCCGAAGTGCTGCCATTGATGCGTTTCGTCGGGACCGGTGTATCGAACTTCACGAGGGAATCGTTGGACCATTTCCAGTGATAGAACGTTCGATAATCACTTCCTTTGTCCCATGTCTCGACATCGATATCCAGTCTTCTCGTATACCCCAGCCGGAAGCTCGAGGCCGCTCCTATCAATGTAGCCCAGTTCTGTCGGTCATCATCTCCACTCAATTCAGACGGTGCATACACTTGAGAACTGTTATAGCTCAGATTACCGCCACTGCCTCTGCTCATCACATAGACGCCGTCGATCCCGCTATAGCCATGACCTAAGATCTCCGTATTATCGATATCTTTGAAATTCGCATGGAAGGGTACTGATATCGGTGTGTTCGTTCCTCTCCTATAGAAGGTGAACTGCCAAATGAAATTCCTGCTCTGATAGGATTGCTGGTAGATGTCGATACTGTTATCCATGAAGGCGACGCTCGGCATGTTAATATCCGGATGCGTCGTTGTAGTCGCCGTGCGGATCTCTCCGTCCACCAGCATGATCTTTAGATCTACTGCCGATCCGTTATAGTGGCCGATGTTATTGTATCGCACGCCGATCGTGCCACTTCTCACGAGCGCATTGCTCGATAACAGGGCGAGGTGACTGTTCGTTGGCAGTCGTCCACTGGCAGCTCCTTCATTGCGGAACAGCGCACTATCATCATAGCTCCTGCAGCCATAGAATTCCGCCCAGGATACCCCGGGCGTGAACTTCGGTGCGAAGCTGTAATAGGAATCGATGATGGTGCTGCTTCCGGATACCTCATGGATGGTCGCTGCTGTGATATGGCCATCCTGGGGAAGGATGAGCAGCAGGAACAGCAACAGGAACGATATGAGTAGTCTACCGTGCTTCTTCATGATCTTTTCGCCTCCTTCTTACGATGATGATCAGGAAGGAGATGACTGCCAGGATGCTGGATATGAGCAGTGTCCGCTGTGTCTGATCTCCTGTAGCTACGCTTTCCTGTATCGTCAGTGCAGTGAGCTCGACATCGACAGCAGCTTCCCTGATCGAATATGCATTGTCTGTTTCTTTCGGAAGACGCAGTGTGATCCGGATCGTCGTCATCTCCTGTGATGTATAGCGCCCCATCGCTATACCTCTTTGCGCATCCTGCATAGTTCCTTCATAGAGGCGGTGGCCATCCTGCGTCACCTGCAGCTCCAGTATCTCGGTAAGCTGTCCTTCTCCTGCGCAAAGCTTGAGATAGAGCTCCTGTTCCTCCTTGCTTCGGTTATCCACCCTTAGGGTATAGGTCTGTTCATCTCCCGGAAGCATCCGTGACAGCACGATATCATCTGCCGATGTCTTCTGTATCCCTGCTTCCGTGATCCGGATGTGGATGTCGTACCTGTCTGATCCTTCTGCCTGTATCCTTACAGGGAGGAAGGGCAACAGCAGTATCGTCAGTAACAGCAGTTTTCTACGCATCGGATCTCACCTCATTCCTTGAACGGAGCGTTTGTCGGATCTCGGTATCTCCCCAGCCATCCGAAGAGACCTCAAGATGCTCACTCTGTACGGCCTGGATCGTCGTCTCCAGTACCAGCGTCTGATCTTCTTTCGTGATGATGTCACTGCTCGCGATGACAGCGTCATACAGCTCCAGTATGCCATCCTCTTCCAGAATGCCTGTATGGTAGAGATATCCGTCCTTCTTCCGTTCCCAGCCATCCGCCAGCTCCAGCTCCGCCTCTGTAAGCTCACGGAGCAACTCACCACCGGTATAGACGCAGACCTTGAAGCGTACCTGACAGGCAACTCCCAGGTTCTGCACATCCATATCCAGGGGGATCCTGCTTCCCGGTACGATCGGCACACTGCGCTGCAGGTCATCGACCAATGTCACCTCCACTGTATCCGTCTGTGTGATAAAACGCTGCCGGAAGGAACGTAACAGGGAAGAGAGAGAATCCCCCATAATCAGTCCGCAGATGAGCAGGAATACGATAAGAGCTATGATGAGTGATCTTCTTTTCTTCATGCTTCTGCCTCCCTTTACCGTATACCGGCGAAGGCATCCCGGATATTGTGATGGCCTTCCGCCTGTACGGATTCCGCATAGATGATGATGTTGAATGTCTTTTGACTCTCTGTTTCGATGTCTCCAATCGTCACCTTCGTGAACAGACTGGAGGTGACGGCTCCCGGCTCCACGATGCTGTTATGATACCAGTAGCCGTCATCGGCCTGTGTCCAGTCCTTCGTATCGAAGACCGTATGCGCAGGGATGGCCGTATCGGAAAGCGCTGCGTAGACGCGGATATAACAGGGGACGCTGCCGGTATTGCGGACCTTCACGTCCTTTTCGTACGTCGTCTCCGGCTGCCACTGCTTGGGAGGTGTGAAATCCTCTTCTATCATGACATCGTTCTGTCCAATCGTTATCCTGTTCTCTCTCGTTTCCACATGCGTCAGATAGGCGATACTGAAGGGGACCATTATAAGGATGATCCCTGCCAACAGGAAGACGAGGAACCATTTCTTCCTGTGCTTCATTCATCGTGACCTCCATCATCCACAGCTGCTTCTCCATCTTCTGGCATCTGCGGTGCAGGTTCCTTCGTAACATGTTCCTGGTTGATGAAGCTTCCATAGGCTTCCTCCATCGTTCCGGTCTCCTCCTGCTGGATGGCCATACTCTTGACGGTGATCGTCTGTTCGCTGTCCTCCAGCCCCTGTTCTTCGATCGCATTGCAGAAGGTTACAGAGGAGAACAACTCTGCTGTCGTCTGCCCCGGATCCAATACAGATTCATAACCAAAGACATAGACCGCTGTCTTCCTGCCATCGGTATCCTCTTCAACGATCTTACTCAGCTGTCGCCAGTGATCCAGGTCCGGCGTGAAGAGGAAGAGCTCTGTATCAGCTTTCGGATTCCGTGAGCCATCCTCTTGCGCGGTGATGATATTTACGATCGGTACTCTGACCTCCAGATAGACCCAGGCAGGGTTCTTGCCGGTATTCTCGATCGTCGGATCTTTTGGGATCGTTTTATTCGGTATGATATCTTCTGCCATATCGGGGATACCGTTATGGTCGGTATCTGCGAGATCGTCCCATCTGTCCTCATGCAGGATGGTCCTCACAGAGCCTACGGTAAAGAGATTGTCCTTCGTATCCGTCGAAGTGAAATATGCGACAGAGGATCCAATGATTGTGATCCCTGCCAATACAGCTATTGAGAGGATGCCTACTTTTTTCTTGTTTCTGATTTCCATAAATTTCTTATCTCCTTTTCCTTTTTCGTATGATCTGCCATGCCAAAAAGGCCGCGCACAGCAGCCAGAGATATCGTCTGATGAATAGGACGATATAGCCGATGTAAGGGATGACCAGGATGACCTTACCGATGATCTGCGTCTTATAGAGCGGTGTAGGATCATCGCTGTCATTGGCGTCTCCCTTTGTGATGAATCTCTGATCATCAATCTGTCTCACGATCCTATGTGTGATGATGGAATCCTGCTTTTGAAAGGTAACGATATCCTCCGTATACAGTACAACATCGGTATCGACCAGTATGAGACTGCCGGTGGATATCGTGGGCTCCATCGAACCACTCAGGATACAATAGATCCGGAAATGACCGCATAAACATAAGGATACCAAAACCAATAGAATGGTCAACGCTATGCTACCTATTCGTTTCGTTCGTATCAGCTCCTTTTTTTGGGGGGGATAAAAAGGTCAACGATTTGATTTTATAAGACCCTTTAAATAAAATACTGTCAGCGCTGTCATGCATATCGTACAGCCGGATACGGTGACGCTTACTGCATAGTCCAGTATTAAGATATCAAAGATTCGTTGTTTGATCCTAAGAAACAGCATTGGAATAGTAACTAGGTTTATGATCAAGCCAGCAACTATTATCACATTTGTCCTATACCGATTTTTCTTTCTTCTTTCCCTTTCCATCTGGATCAAACACTTTTTTTCTTCTTCATCTGCGGCATGTTTGATCTGTTCGATCGCATCGAATGCAGATAAATGAGCGATACCTTTCAGCCATCTTGCCATGTATGTTTCTTCCTTTCTTTTCGCATGAGCTATTGCAGATATCTTCTTACCTCATCCATGATCATTTTTTCTTTCGTCCGTCGATATTGCTTGATGAACGCATGTATCAGGCAGATGAGCCACGGCAGGAGGATCATCGCAGGTACACTGACAGATATGAGCAGGATCGTGCTTCGATATTCCTGATCAGCTATCGTGGGAAGGACAGCAAGCAGCTTCTTCACATAGAAAGACAAAGATATCGTCATCATCAGCCAGATCATCGAAGAAAAGAAGAGTATCCATTTCTTACATATACATCTCGCACTGATCTCTATATAGCTCAGTAGGAATTCATCCTCATTCATGGAGAGGTATCGCAGTTTCTTTTCTTTGAAGCTCGATAACGCCTTTTCATGACGATATCGATAGCTTATTCTTTCGATTGCTTTATGAAGCAGCTTATGTTCTGTATGCTTTTCCATATCAGATTCTCCTTTCCATATCGAAAGCCTTCGATCGACGAGCAAAAAAACGGGAAATCTCCCGCATATTTTGAAAATGTCATATATCATCGATCAAGGTATAGCCTTTCTTCATTCCAATTTTATAAGTTACCTGGCAACTTGCCAGGTAATGCTTTCTAAGATAGGGATACCTCGTTCGTAGATCACCTGCCATCTGCATCCTTTCAATAGAATGACTATGAAATAGATTGGCCTTATCGACTTCAGGCTAAATTTGCCTTTGGCTTATAACGACCGATATCTAGGACCCTTGACATGCCGATATCGGATAGATACACTAGATCCAAATGTATCGAAGCATGTAAATGGTCTTTGAACTGTAATAATCGTTCTTCCAATAGCATCATTTGCTGCTCATAGATCAAAGTATCTGTTATATCTATATTTTGATAAAAGCCGACTTTCCCGTCGAACTTATAAACGATTTTTAGACCCGGATCTTCTGCCAGTATGAAGTCATGACTTTCTTCTCCCATGTGCCATATCTTGTATCGGCTATTTTCGTTTACGAAGGCTTTTACAAGCGCTGTGTGGAGCTCTTCGAATAGATCTATTTCTTCATCCTTACAAGATACCTGATATTCGATGGCATACGGTACGATGACAGGATCTTTTCTATCTCCGTTGTTATCCGGAAGTATGGATTGCGCCTTTAGACAATATGCTGAATATTGGGGAATATAGAGGTCTGTGAACCAATCATTCACTTTTCTGAACTCACGTGTTTTGAATATGAATTCATCTTTTGGATCACATACACATATATCTTCGATGGAACAGATCATCTCGACCTGTTTTTCTGAAAATTTTCTATATTCCTGTTTTCTCATTACTACTGGGATGAACCTGTTCTTATCTGTGATCTGCAATCTCTCCGCACTGTTTTCTAGCTCATATTCAAAACGCCCTTCCTGTTGCGGATAGAGAAATGCAACTCCATATTCTTCCGATTGAAGGTTCCTTACGACCGGCGAACAGGATACCACATGTACTTCATCATGTTTACGATCATATGTTATCATTTTAGGAACGAATGTATCAGGTTCACATATGGGCGCAAAACAGCTCAGATATCCTTTGACTCTGATCCGATCACCTGGTCCTATGACCTTATTTCTGATCTGTTGCTTTATTTCTGAAAGAGGATATTCTTTCACAGTAACTATGCGGATCACATGGAAGATATGTTTGAATAAGTCCATGACCTTACCTCCCATCATTGTCCTATCTTTTGTGAAAAGCTACCTGGCAAGTTGCCAGGTACTGTCTTTTCCTGATGGATCTATCACGCTCGTGGACTACCTGTCATGAAAACTGATGTTTGAATGATAGGGAATAGATCCATGTGCCTGGTCTTCAATTCCTTGGTCATGCCATCTCCTTCAACTCGTTCTCTGTCGCAAGGACATGCAATGGGATATGACGGTCTCCACAGACGAACAATGCATCACCCATACGCAGCTGCTCGATCAGTCCTTTCTCATTCTCATTGACGGTGATGAACTTGCTCAGATCGTTGGTCCCGTCGCGCTCCAGATGCATGATCATCTTATAGACGCTGTTGTTGAAGATCGCTTTTCCATGTACGAGGATGTCTTTCCCCGCAAAGTCCTTCGGCTCCTGCGTCGCGATCGTACAGACATTGTGATACTTTCTGGATCTTCGCGTGTACTGTGCTACTCTTTCCGCACTCATCGGCGTCAGTATCTGCGTATGCGCCTCATCCAGAACGAAAGCAGACTCTACGGACTCATCCAGACACAACGACCAGGCAAATTGGTACATGATGTGATTCAGCGCATTGATCAATGTCAGCGGCTTCTCCAGCAGCGTCTTCGTACCGAACGCGATGATATCCTTCGATAAGTCCTCCTGACCCAGCGATGTATGTCCATTGAAGTAGATCGACCATTCTTTGAGCAGTGGCTTTATCTTCAACCGCAGATCCCGCAGCAGCTCCAGCTCCTTCGTATCGGCATGCGGCTGCTTCTGACACTCCTCTATGCTCTTCTGCAGACGTACGTCGAGATCGGAGAAGGTCGGATATGCAGAAGCCGGAAGTCCACGGAAATCCGTTTCCGGCGTCAATCCATGATCGGCATACAGCATGACCATCTGATCTCCTACGATGGATAGGGTGTCATCACTGATAGAGGGTACGAGATAGCGCAGGATGATCTTGACATCATCGATACAGTTGTATATGGCAAGCTCTGTATCCCATTTGACGCTGGCGTCCTCATCCTCTTCCACGGAGATCGGCTTCAGATCGAAGACATTGATGATATGGCCTCGCCGCCCCCAGTTGATGAACGTACCTCCATAACGCTTCGTCAGGGAGTTGTTCTTGTTCTCCGGGTCTATCCAGATGATCTTTTTGTGTGTACGGATGTAGAAACGGATCAACAGCTTCATCAGTGTAGACTTACCGAATCCGGTACCTCCGACGATGACGAGATTCCCACTCAGGCGATTCAGTGCCCGGGCACTCATCGGGTCATCGAGCCATTGGAATTGATCGAATAGGATCGCTCCTTTATTCATCAGCTCATGTCCCAGCAGGAAGCCGTCACGATCCTTCAGTGTTTCGAATACGAACGGATAGAGACCGGCCAGACCTAGTGAAGGGAGCGGGATACCGATATTCTTTTCCACTTCAGCAGGGAGGAGACTGTCGACGAACAATGGGGAAGCGACCCGCATCAGATTCTCCTGCATGACGGGAGCACTGGTCAGCTTGAAGCCCTCTGCCCGTAAGCGGAGATTGAGATCCTGACATCGTTTGTTCACCTCCTTTTCTGTGTCAGCATAGACGCTGAAGACGATGGTGATGTTCCAGGTCACATCGTGATT
>QULU01000067.1 GCA_003481775.1 Clostridiaceae bacterium OM02-2AC | reverse complement strand
TTTATTCGCCTTTTGAAAGTGGAATTTAACTTTTCACTTCAGCATTTATATACAGACAATATCACAGGGCAAAAAAAACCAGAATTACATATCCTGGTTCAATGCCAGCTCCACCGCTGCAAGTGCATGCAGGCAGGTCGTATCCAGTACAGGAATTGCCACAGCCTCCTGCTGTATCAGCAATGGAATCTCTGTACAGCCTAGAATCACTGCCTCCACGTCCTCTGCTTTTTGATACTTCTGTATGATAGAAAGAAACAGCTGACGGCTTTTGCTGTGAATTTCCCCACGGCACAGCTCTTTGAAAATCACATGATTGATTGCTTCTCTGTCATCCTCATCTGGGATGATTGGCTGAATTCCTTCCGCTCTCATAAACGATGTGTAGAAATCCTGTTCCATCGTATAGCGCGTTCCCAGCAGCAGCGCCTTTTGAATACCGTCCTGCTTCATTTTCTGTACGCATACCTCTGCAATATGAAGAATCGGAATACGCAGCTGGCTCTGTATCTGCCCTGCAACCTTATGCATCGTATTGGTACAAATGATAATAAAATCTGCCCCGGCAGCCTCCAGTTTCATAGCAGCAGCCCCAAGCACAGCCGCAGCCTGTTTCCAGTTTC
This sequence comes from Clostridiaceae bacterium OM02-2AC, assembly GCA_003481775.1. Lineage (GTDB taxonomy): Bacteria > Bacillota_I > Bacilli_A > Erysipelotrichales > Erysipelotrichaceae > Clostridium_AQ. The sequence goes on along the minus strand of QULU01000067.1, from coordinate 11,349 downwards.
CACTGCTTTGCAGCTTTTCTATTTCATCAAATTCCATACTGTACAGGATACAACGGGCACTGTGCAATCCTCCCAGTCTTTCCTTCACTGCTTCATTGATCAGCTGGTAGTAGGTCACAGTGCTCTCCCAGCTCATTCCACCAATCATTCCGATTGTTTTCATAGCCTTCACATCCTCTTTGCTCTTTGTTCATTATACCATATATAACACATCAGACAAATACAACGGTCTGTGAAATTGACAGACCGCTGCATTTATTTTCTATTAAAACGACGGATTCCGATACAAAGCAGTGCCAATACAGATACAAGTCCTGCCAGTATCCAGTGTTCATTTCTTGCGGAGTCAAAGGTATCCGCAGCTGTCTGCGATTTTTCATGCGGGCTTGTCTGTTCTGTGGAAGCCGTTGTCTGCTCATGCTTTATATTCTCTGCTTTTGCTGCGTCCTTCTCAAAAGTGACCTGAATCGTATGATTTTTATCTACTGCAGGAAACGTATAGCTGTTCAGCCGTCCCTGTGATTTGCCATCCACAAGAACGTCCTGTACATGATAGCCCTGTGCAGGCACAAAGGTAAATACAGCTTGTGCTCCTGCTTTTATCTGTATAGCTCCCTGCGGGGTGATTGTCCCTTGTCCATTCTTTTCAGCCGTTATCACGTATGCTTCCTTTTGTGCTTCCAGTGCATTGTCCGGGTCCTCATTTGTTTGTATCAGTGAATCTCGATAGGCGATGGCATAGGCTGAAAAGCGGTCACTATACACACTGATTTCATCCTCTGCCCTTTGCACGGGCTCCAGCAGATCAATACGCTGTGTCCCGTCAGCATTTTCATGGATGCGTAAAATATAAAATTCACGGTTTACACCATCGGGGGCAGTCAGCTTTTGCGGAAGGGCAAAGGTCAGAAGGATTGGCTTCGACAGCTGTCTTACTTCTGCTGTACGCTCCTCTGCATCCGCTGTCAGCGTCTTTAACAGCTTTACATCATAGCAGGATGCTAACGTGAGTCCATCTCTTTTCACCTGCTTCTCCAGGAAGCTGCGATCATCTGAATTCGCAGTCTCACGCACATCCATATGAATGCGAAGCTTAGCCCGTGCCTCTTCCTGTAGGCAGAAAATATCGTCATGCTTCACTTCATCCAGCAGTGATGTCAAAGAGGATGCATGTATCTGCTGCTGATCCATTTCAAATATAATTTGCGGATGTCTTTGCATCGCCTCCAGCAGCTCTTCCTTTACCTTATCATCGAGCTGTGCGGATTCATCGTCCATTTGGGTATATTCGGATAATATTTCCAACACCGTCTGCTGTTGTTCTTTATTCAATGGCTCTGTCGTCTGCGGCAGCTTGGCGACATCCTCCTGAATATCCGCTGCCTTTATTTTTTCAAATACTGCCTGTATGTCCAAGTCCTCCTGAACAAGAAGTGACAGCCTGTTGTTTTTCACCTCTTCCACGTACTCTGCCTTGTTGATTTGTACGCTTGTCAGATGGTAGCCTTTCTCCGGCACGAAGGTCAGCACTACATTTCGTCCCTGTACCGGCTTTTTTGTATCCGCCTGAATCTGCCCGTGTGCAGTCTTTTGAATATGCATTGCCTGATAGCGATTAAATGTGATATCCGCTGTCCCCTTCGCTTCCTTGTAATTATATTGTCCCTCGGCATTCTTTTCCGGTGTGAATGTCCATGTATAGGAATGTGTTCCAAGCTGCGGATTCTGCCCTTCATCCCAACGCAGAGTACCCGGTGTATCGCCATCCTGTAAGCGAATATCCGGCAATCCGGTATCCAAATCACAGTCTTTATCAAATTGTGGATGCACACTCGATTGTGACGGTCTCACATCTACTTTAAAACTATGGCGTGTTGTATAAAAAAGGGTGGTTTTGTTGTTTTTTATTCGATATGCCTGTACAGTCACTCGACAGGAAATGGCAAACGGAGCCCTGATATCATGAAATTTATACGTATCCTCCCCCCATCCCTTGAGGATATATTCAACCTGTGATATCGTTTCCCAATTCCACCAGTAATAGAAAACAACGTCTCCTTCTTTTGCCTTATCCAGTGTCGATGCATAGGGATGCTCCGCCTTTACAGAAAGCGCGATATCGTTTCCATCATATACCTTATCAATATCATTACTATAGGTTGCCTTCGGATCTTCATAGATCAAAGCAGCATACAATGTATCCGTTTCCACCGTGTCTGTAACCTTTATTTCCGCAACACCATCAGCCGCTGCCGCCCATTTCATTCGCTCATCATATTGGACACTTGGAAAAGTATAAGCAGCATTTGTTTCCCAGCATCCGTTATCCTGTTTCATCACATTGTACGGTTGATTATATAAACGTTTAATCGTGTCGTACACACCGCTCTTTCCATCCTCAAACCTCACCATTGTTTCATATGTTATTTTAAATTTTGTATGCACTGATGTTAGCCGTTCGTATTCAGCCTTATCCTTACATATTACATAGGGCGATTGGGATGTATCAAATGCCCCATCGACAATCGTTATTCCCGCAGGCAGATATACCGATTGCAGCGCTGTACCGCTGAACGTGTTTTTTCCGATACTTCTGATATTTTCGGGAATGGTAAGCACACCGCATAATCCTGTATTACGAAATACGGAATCCGGTAATGCCGTCAGGTTTATTGGTAGGACCACTCCAGTGATTGCCTTTTGTCCGGAAAATGCAGCTGCTCCCAAGGTTGTCAGCTTTTCCGGTAATACGATATCTCCCTGCAATCCCTGATATAGTTCTCCTTGCCGAAAAGCATTCGCTCCGATCGTGGTAAGTGTATTTGGCATAACAAGCGTCCCGTTAAAACCAGCATTGTGAAACGCATAGCTGGAAATTGTCTCAACACGCTGTGGTAAAATCAAATCTCCAACCATCGATGAACAGCCGTTAAAGGCATAAGAGCCAATCTCTTTCAGCTCTGTTGCCTGCGATAAATCCAGACTGATAAATCGGCATTCTCGAAATATATTGTTTGAAAATCCCAAATAGGACGTATCAAACGCATGCGCATCAATACAGTTTATCCCGGAAGGAATCACTACATGGATATTCTGTTTCTGCTCTGCGGTCAGGTTTTCTATATAGGAAACCTTCAAATGCTGTAACGTTGTCCCATTGATTTCGTAATCTTCCCTTGCAGGAGTAACAGCGTTATCCTCAGCAGCCGCAGCTACTGCTTCCCTTTGAAGCGGCTGCTGTTCTTCCCTTTCTGTAACCGGCTCCTGCTGATTCTTAACCGCATCCACCTGCTGTACAGCCCTGCTATTCTCCTGCTCCTGTACATCTGTCAAAGCGCCCTCCTGCTGTGTAGTCTTCTGTGAATCATGAAACGTCTCTGAGAATGTCCCCTGTGAGAAAATTGTTCCCGATCCGATGCTCACTGTCAGTGCAACAATCAGCATAAGAGAAAGCTTCACCTTCGTTCCTTTCGATATCATAAATTCACCACCATTTCATCGTTACGTTCAGTATAGCACAACAGCTTCTACATAAGTTGACATACAAATAATCCCCAATATACTTGTTTTTGCATAACAGCTTATACCTTCCATGTATACTATACAGGAAGCAGGCAAAAGGAATCCGCAAAGCTTTCATTTCTGCTATAATATTAAGGAAAGGATGAATATATGCACACTTACTTGGAAACCCTTCCCTTCTGGAAGGAGCTTACAGAGGAGCAAAGACATCTGTTGACGACCCATACGATAGAGCGAAGCTTTCAAAAGGGCGATATCCTCGATCACGGAAATCAGGAATGTACCGGTCTGGAAATGATCGTAAAGGGGCAGGCGCGCATTTTCATGATGTCGCCGCAGGGCAGTGAAATCACACTGTATCGCCTATTGGAACAGGATATCTGTGTATTATCGGCAGCCTGTATGATTCACTCTTTGACCTTCACGGTCAGCATGGAATTTGAAACAGATGCCGTGATTCTGCTCATTCCAAAACAAATCCTGCAGAAGGTTTCATCCCAAAACTGTAAGGTAAAGGACTTTACAATGGAGCTGGTTGCGGACCGCTTTTCCTCTGTTATGAACACCATGCACGACGTCATGTTTTCCAGCAACGAGCATCGGCTTGCTCAGGCTCTTCTAACACAGATGCAGCTTCAGGAATCAGACACGCTTCGCCTGACACATGATATACTGGCCCATGAGCTGGGAACTGCACGGGAGGTTGTTTCCCGACTTCTGAAACAGTTTCAAAAGGATGGTCTGCTTCAGCAAGCCAGAGGCTGTATCACCATACTCGATGAACAGCGTCTTTCCAGACTTTGATACAGGCATAAAAAAAACGACAGAAATATTCTTCTTCTGTCGTTTTTTAGCGGTTGGTATTCTTACAGCGGTATGCATGATATGCACTGTGTGCCCTTCCTTATTGTCTCAAGATTCAGAATACTGGCCGCAATATAGCTTTTGTTCTGCTTTCTGACATAGCAGCCCTGAAAGGCCACCCGTAATATTCCGGATGCGGAAATCATACGGATTTCCCCATGACAGCTGCCCGTTTCCTTCATCGATGCGAGCATATTCGTAAACACCGTATGATCCTCTCTTGGAATCAGCTCCAGCATACTGCTGTGAAACTGTTCCCGAATCTGTTTATCATCAATACCAAGAATGGATGTAAAACGTGTACTTATATGCCGAAACAAATAGCCCTCGCAATCGTAGAACTGATGATAGCCGCCTATGGCATGCTCATTCAAAAACCACTGGTCCTCCTGCGCAGCCTGAAGCTTCTGCCGGGCAGCAATGCTTTCATCGATATCCATACAGGAGCTGATGATTGCTAGACGCCCCTGCTCCTCACAAACCACACGACCTCTGTCATATACCCACCGCAGACTGCCGTCCCTGCGCACCATACGATAGCGTGTCGTATATTCCATGCCTTCCTCAAAAGACGTGCCGATATCAAGCGCTACCTGCGCCCGGTCTCCCTGATAAATCGTATTTTCCACCAGACCGTTGATTCCCTGATACAGGTCCTGATAGCTGTCATAGCCCAGAAAACGAATCATTTCCTCATTGGCGAAGTACAGAGGAAAGCCCTCCTCACAATATCCGCCAATCATACCTCCAGGAAAGGAGCTCGCATACAGCAAAGCGGCATACTCCCGGTTCCTCTTTGTCAGCTGCCGTGGTGTATCCTTGTGATCGACAATTCCCAGCAAATGATGCAGCAGCCGCTGGGATTCCATCAATTCCTCTTCCTGATTTTTTATTTTTGTTATATCTGTCAACAGACTGTTATAGATACGCACACCCGCTTCTTCACGGATATAGCGGATATGCTGCTCCACCCATACGGTTTCCCTTGTTTTCGTAAACAGCCGAAATTCCACACTGCAATCCGTTCCCCACAGCTTTGGATTCGACCAGACACGCATTACTTCCTCATGATCACGGGGATCGATATACTCCAGCATCTCGTTTTCCAAAATATCATGCAGCTCCTGCAGGGTATAGCCATGTAAAAAGGTAAGGCCTGCACTGATCACTCTGCAGGAAAGCCGCTGATCAGGAAACACCTGATATTCAAAGATATCTCCCGGCATCGTCTGCAGAATTGCCAGCAGCTCCTTTTGCAGGCTCATTGTGGCACTCACATCACTGACAGAGCCATAGAACAGCTTGCGATTTCCCTGCTTATGCAGGAAAAAGGCCTGCAGGCGCATCCACATAAGCTCTCCATTCAGGCGGTAACGCCGAAAGGTTCCACTTGCTCCCATAGAGCCCGCTTCCTGTGCCTTGCGGAAAATATCCCATACAAGCGGCATATCCTTTGGATAGATCTGACGAGCGATGAAGCTGCTTCGCTCCTGCAAATCCACAGCATTACAGCCTGTAATACGATAATAGCGATCATTTACCATCAGAATCTGTAAATGCGTATCATCTTCTATTTCATATAATGCGATTCCCCCCAGGATGTTGGAAAGCATTGCTTCACTGGTGATATTCTTGTGAAACAAGTCCTCCAGATCAATACTTGGTAATCGCTTTGCCAGCATACCGCGAACATCGATGCGCTGGGCATCCGACAACAGCTCACAGAAGCGCTCCGAATCCATCGGCTTATAAAAATAATACCCCTGCATATATTCGCAATCCAGATTTAACAGACGGTCCACCTGCGCATGCGTTTCCACACCCTCTGCAATCATTCGCAAGCCCAGCCAGCGTCCCATGGATGTGATGGACTCCAGAATACTGGAATTTTTCGTATTCTGATGATCGGAGGTCTCCAGAAACTTCATATCGATTTTCAGGATATCAAGCTCGATATTTGACAGCATATTCAAGGAGGAATACCCACTGCCAAAATCATCCATCAGGACGGTAAATCCGCAAGCACGCAGCTCACTGACCGTTTCAATCAGCTGGTCAAAATTCTCCACATAGGCACTTTCCGTTATCTCAATCTCCAATAGCTGCGGCGGTATTGCATATTTCTTTATGAGTGCAGTGAAAACCTCACACAGCCGAAACTGAAACATATCCACCCGCGAAACATTCACACTGACAGGCACAACCGGCAGCCTTTTCATCAGCCTGTCATGCAGAAACCGACAGACCTCCTCCCATACATAGGAGTCCAGCTTATAGATAAATCCGCTCGTTTCCAGAATCGGGATAAATTCACCGGGCGGAAGAAGTCCACGCTGGGGATGCTGCCATCGCACCAGTGCCTCGGCAGCGAGAATACGGGATGTTCTAGCGCTGACCTGCGGCTGATAATAGACAACGAATTCCCGGTTATCCAGCCCGTTTTTCACACCGAACAATACCTCCTGACGATTCTCGATCAGCTTCTTCATCGATTCCTGATAAACGGCAACGCGGCTTGCATAATTTCCTTTTCTGCTGGCTGCGGCAATCGCTGAGCGATCACACATTTGAGCGATTGGAAGCGTTCGATCCTGAATCATATAAATACCTACCGTCGGAAGAAATTTAATGGTAGCGTCATAATTCTGTATCCAGCCGATGATTTCCGGCTCCAGTTTTTTTACATCACAGGAAGCCTGCGGAAGCAGCATGACGAACTCATCCCCACCAATGCGGGTCGCAATTCCATCAAGCTCCTGTACCTTTTTACGTATCTGATAGGAGATATATACCAGCAGATTATCTCCCTCCTGTATCCCATACCAGTCATTGAAGAGCTTAAAGTGCTCAATATCAAGGTCTACAAGACCGTATTCTGTCGTATTGTCAGTTTGCAGTCGCTCCTGAACAAGCCGTTCAAAGGTTGATTTCTCATACAGATTGGTAAGCTCATCGTAATGCAGCTTATGATCCTTTGGGGCTGCGGGCTTTTGAAGCTTTTTCGCCATATTGTCTATCAGGCAGAGATAGGTATCTGAAAGCTGTTCATTGGTAGAGGCGGTGATTTGAAATTTCATCCAGCGATACGTCCCATCCAGAAGGAGGCGGAAGCTACCAGTGACATGAGTGTATAGAGTGATCCGTTTCTTCAAAGTAGTCAGATTCCAGAAATTTTCAAAATACAGCCGGTCTTCCTTGTATACATACGGTAAAAGCTCCTGTAGCAGCTTTTGCAGAGAACCGTTTTGTGAAAGCTTGGGAAGCCGCTTGGTATTCGCATATAAAAAGGCAAAGGAGTCCGTTTCAATATGAAATTCCAGCAATGCATCGCGCAGCGCCGTCTCCTCCTCCCGCATCTCTCTGCTGATTTTCTCAGGGGATGCAGTACGCATTGATATCAGCGTGCATAAGCCTTCCTGCGGCCATTCCACAGGAATCGCAATGTGCTCCATCCAGGTATCCAGCGCTCGATTATAGATCAGCTTGCTTTCACCCTTCTCAAAGTCCGCTTTTTTCAGGGGACAGTCAAAGCAGGGAGTCCTGCTGTTGCGTAGCTTTCGATGACAGATTGCACGCTGTCCGCAGTTGGGAAAGGTCTGTTTTGCAGTTTCATCCATATAAACAATTTCATATTTCCGATTGATTACAAAAACACCCTTTTCAATTTCTACAAAGCTCTGCTCTTTATCCATAGGCGTACTCCTTTATGAGGGAAGGCTTGATCATTATACTTTCTTATATTGTACTATTTTCCAGACAAAACCTCAATGAAGTTTCCCATGTTCCCATGTATTCCGATAATATCCTGCGATTTAGACTTCTTTAAATACAATGCTGTGGGAATCATCAAAAGGAAACATGCTCGTTTGTGAAGCAGTCCTGCAGGATAGGGAGGAGTACCCAGCATGTATGTGAAACCGCCGGTGTGCTTAGCCGCAGGATGCCGCCCAGACAGCTACCAACCCCAGCATGGCCAGTCCCATACTGGGCATGATAATACCCGGAAGATCATAAAACACATGCGGGTACAGTCTTCTCAGGGTTACTCCGATCAGCGTCAGCGATAGCGGCGTGCAGAATATCATAAAAAAGGGTACATCCAAATACCCCAGTCCTATTGCGATGGCACACAATATCGAGGTAACACCAACCAGCAATGCATACAGCAAAACGAACGGAAGCTTAACTGCATCAAACTGCGTATTAATCAGCTCGTCAGCAAAGGAAATATCCTGATTCCTCCTGCTGGTCTTGTACAGAAGCGGCATCAGACAGACAAAGGTATGGATGAAGAAGCCGCCAATGCTTCCGACAAGTGATACCATCCAGAATACCAAAGCAAAAACAGGATTGCTTTTCGCCATCAACATGGATAGTGCACACAATCCCAGAAAATACATCGGCACCCCCAGCATTGCCAGAAGGATGGAGCAGCGAAACCGTCTGCTGTCCATCGTATCCCATGCACTGTTGATATAACCGTGCGCTCCCAGCTCTTGATTATGCTTTCCCTTTATGTCCAGCAGCAGATCACCACAGGCACATAGCAGTCCACCCGCAATCCCAACATACCCGAACAGCGTTATCATATTCCTTCACCCCTTCTAAGTTAGATAGATATAACTTACATCTCTATCCTATTCCTTTTACAGGTTGGTGTCAATCCCTTTTTGCTTTATGCATTCAGCTGTAGCCTTTTATAGTCAGATCGTGTACGCTTTTTCATATAGAAGCAGATTACAGCGATCATCGCAATGGAGGAAAGCGGAGAAACAAGTCCGTAAACGGCAAGCACATCCACCTCATAATGCAGCAGTGCAAAAAGCAGTGGTACACGGATCAGCAAAGCGCCCGCACAGCTGTTCAGCATTGTGACGATCGTTTTCTCACTTCCGTTCAAGTAGCCGTTCATACAAAACAATACGGAAACGGCAAGATAGTCCAGACTGCAGCTTTTCAAAAAGGGGATGCCGGCGGAAATGACTTCAGCATCTTTCGAGAACAGAGAAATCATCGATTGCGGGGAGCATTGTGCCCATAGGAAGAACAACAGGGAACAAGCAAAAGAGATGCCGATTCCATAGCGGACAAAGCTTACCGCACGCTCCTTTTTATCCGCTGCCAGATTTTGTGCTGTTAAGGCCGTCAGCGCATTTGAAATCGAGGTTGCCGGCAGCATGGCAAAGATATCAAACTTACTGGCAATTCCCACAGCGGATGCTGCATATATGCCAAAGCCGTTGGTGATGGCAGTCAGATACAGAAAGGAAAAGCGCACCATACATTCCTGAAAGGATACCGGGATACCGATACCGATCAGCTCCCGCAATACCGCTTTATCCAGCTGCAGGGATGCTCTTGAAAAACGAAAGACAGAGCCTTGCCGACGCATATACCATACCGCGATCAGCATGCTGATTCCCTGTGAAGCCACCGTGGATATTGCGGTACCTGCTACTCCCATGTGAAGAACGCCTACCGTGAACAAATCCCCTGCGATATTGCAAACACAGGCAGCTGCCACAAACAACAGCGGACTCACAGAATCCCCATATCCTCTTAGCAATGCGCTCAATGCATTGTATTCACAGATAAAGAATATGCCCAGTGTACAGATAAGCACATATTGATATGCCTCTGCCATAGCATCCTGCGGCACCTGCAGCAGCTGTAGAAGTGGCCCTGTGCAAATGGCAAGCACCAGAGTAAGCAGGACGGAAAACAGTGCAAAGAACGTAATCGTCGTACCGACTGTTTTTTCCATATAGTCCAGTTTTCGGCTGCCCATATAGCGAGCGACAAGTATCGTGGCACCAAGGGTCAGACCACAGATGATACTGGTTATGATCTGTGTTACCTGCGTACCTGTAGAAACGGCCGCAATGCTTTGCGGGGAACAATAGGCTCCGATAATCATCAGATCGGCAGCGCCATACAGTGCCTGCAGCAGATTGGCAAGCAAAAACGGTATGGAAAAGCGCAGGAGTACCTGAACGATGGAGCCCTGTGTAAGTGATACTGCGTGTTTCATAACATCTCTCCCTTTTATTTCTGTACCTATTGTAAAGGCTGTACTTCCAAATTTCTGTAGCCTATGCTACAATTCATACAGAAAAATCATATGATGGAAGGGAGAGCGTACATGAGTCAAATAAAAATACCGGAGGAGCTGTATCACTGCTTTGAAGCGGCAGGCTATCTGCAAAGCTATGAACCGAATGAGGATATCTATTTGCAGGGAGAGGATGCCAGCCGCATTTATTTTATCAAAAAAGGACGTGTGCGGGCCTATTATATCACCACAGGAGGACGAGAGCTTACATTTGAAATCATCGAAAAAGGGAGAATTTTTGGAGAATCCTCCTTCCTCACACAATGTGCAAGACCGGTTTGTGTAGCTGCTGTCACACCGGTGGAGCTGATGGCCTGCGATCTGAATCAGCTGTATGCCTATATGGAAAAGTCAGCGAAGCTTATGCAGCTCATGCTACAGCTGCTATCCAATACCTGTAATCATCTGACAGCACAACTGCGCCGCATCACCCTGTATGACCGCTATCAGCGAATCGCAAGTCTGTTATTATCAGAAACGCAGCATCCAGATTTTGACCGCGGTGTCACTGCCTCCAGTATCCCCTATACACAGGAGGATCTGGCGTTGATTCTGAATCTGAACCGCGTGACTGTAAACAGGGTCTTACAGGAGTGGAAAAAGCTGCAGGTCGTCGCTGTTTCCTATGGGCGCATCACCATTCTGAATCGCACCTATTTACAGCGTCTGTTTCCTACCGCCAATCCTGTGCAGGCCGCAGCACAGTGATATCATCGCATTTCAATTCAACACAGCTGCTGTCAGCTACGTACCATGTATGTACTTTCTGCAGCGCACAGAAAAAGCACAGGCTTCCCATATAACGGATATCTAAATTATCGTAGGGATAAGTTAGCCCTCTAAATTATCAG